>JBDTJY010000313.1:0-57780 GCA_039935615.1 Kofleriaceae bacterium | reverse complement strand
ACATGTTCGTGCTCCAGCACCTCGATGCGATCTTCGGCGACGTGGCGAAGGCCGCGCAGCGCCTGTCGGTCAACGAGGTCAACCTGATCGATGGTGGCGATGGCAAGACGATCGCCGCGTACGCCGCGTCGCGGCCCGCCACCATGGCGGCGCTGCTCGAGCAGGTCTCCAAGACGCTCGGCGTCGACGTCGCGCGGGTCATCACCGGCAACACCAACGGGAGGACGTAGATGCAAAACGTCGCCATGGTCGCAGTCATCGCGATCCTCGGATCGCTCATCGTGCTCGCGCTGATCCTCAAGCGCATCATCTACATCTGCCCGCCGAACGAAGTGCTGATCTTCTCCGGTGGCCATCGCAAGATCGCCGACAACCGCACGATCGGCTACCGCGTCGTTCAAGGCGGACGCGGCGTGCGGATCCCGCTGATCGAGGTCGTCGATCGCATGGACCTCACGAACATGATGATCGAGCTGCGGGTCGCGGGCGCGTACTCGAAGGGCGGGATTCCGCTCAACGTCCAGGGCGTCGCGAACGTCAAGGTCTCGAGTAAGAGCGAACAGCTCGCGAACGCGGTCGAACGCTTCCTCGGCAACACGCGCGAACAGATCATGGCGGTCGCGCGCGAGACGCTCGAAGGCAACCTCCGTGGTGTGCTGTCGACGCTGACGCCCGAGGAGGTCAATCAGGACCGCGAGAAGTTCGCGGGCGAGCTGCTGCACGAGGCCGATCACGACCTCGCGCGCCTCGGCCTCGAGCTCGACACGCTGAAGATCCAGCACGTCAGCGACGACAAGGGCTACCTCGCCTCGATCGGCCGGCGCTCGACGGCGGAGCTGTTCAAGCGGTCGCGGATCTCGGAGGCCGAGAACCACGCACTGTCGGCGGAGAACAGCGCCTCGAACTTGATGAATCAGGAGATCGCGAAGGTCGAGGCCGAGATTCGCACCGCGCGTGCCGAGGGCCAGCGCCGGATCGCGGAGGCGCAGACCCGCAAGGGCGCGCTCGTCGCCGAGTCCAAGGGCCAGGTGCTCGCGAACCTCGCGAAGGCGAGCGCCGATGTCGACGTGCAGCGCGCGCGACTCGCGCAGGTCCGGTTCCAGCTGATCGCCGACAAGGTCCGGCCGGCCGAAGCGAAGAAGGCGCAGATGGTCCAGCAGGCCAAGGGCGCCGCGTCGAAGATCATCGAGGACGGCAAGGCGACCGCCGCGGCGATTCGCTCGCTCGGCGATACGTGGGCCAAGGCGGGCGACAGCGCGCGCCAGATCTTCGTCGCGCAGAAGTTGCAGGGGCTGGTCGCGACGATGATGCAGACCGTCGGCGACCTGCCGATCAACAAGGTCACCGTGATCGACAAGGACCTCGCCGCGAACGGCGGCAACTTCGCGACCAAGGCGGCGATCACGAACGAGCAGCTCAAGCAACTGCTCGGCGTCGATCTCGCGGCGCTCGCACAACGTGCGCTGCCCGCCGTCGGTGGGTTGCCACCGCAGGTGGTGCCGCCGCGTCCTCGCCCGCCGACGCAGCCCGGTCCCGGCGGTAAGTAACGCGACGACATCGTGGTGCCGCAAATCGACCTAGGACACGGCCGTTAGCGCCGGATAAGTTGGGATCGCGGTGCTGTCCGAATGGATCGCGAGCTCGTACCACGAGCCCACGCGCTAGCGCGCCGCGGCACTCGCCGGGATGGCGCCGCGACTCTACGCCTGACGCACGAGCTGGCTACGGCGTGCGTGTGAGGTTCGCGTCGATCGAGGCTTCGAGCTTCGTGCCGTCGGCAAACTCCGCCCACAGCGACGCGACCACGTGCTTCGTCGTGCAATCGGCGATGTCGAGCTCGCCCGCGGTCGCATCCTCGTGATCGAGCTGGATCACGACGTGATCGTGATCGCCGATCTTCTGCTGCGCGTGCGCGTAGCACGTCGCGATCGTCACGCGGACGCGTGGGCCGAGCTCGAGCACGACGAGCTTGCCGTCGAACGTCGACTTCGTGATCGCCGCTTTGAAGTCTTGGCTGCGGCCGTGGCTCGCGATCACTTCATTGCGGCCGGGATGACCGGCGCACGCAACGAGCAGTAGGAGCAACCACCTCATGGGTCGCTGGTCGCCGTCATGTTCGAATCGATCGAGGCCTCGACGCGGCCACCATCGGCGAAGCTAGCCCACATCGTGGCCTTGAGGTGACCGGGAGTGCAGTCGTCGATCTCGAGCCGGCCGTCGGTCGCGATCACTTCGGTGCCGCCGGCTTCGACCTGGACTCTCGCGTCGTCCTGCATGATCCCGATCTTCGCCTTCGCATGCTTGAAGCAGGTCGTCGTCGTGAGCTCCGTGTGACCGCCGAGCTCGACGGTGATCACCCCGCCGTTCGAGTACGACGCCCGTCCGATCGGTCCATGCCACGAGTGCTGCGGCAGCCGCCCCATCACCTGGTTGGGCTTCGGTCCCGGAGCGCACGCGGCCAAAAAACGTACGACCAAAAACATTACGACGACAGACCGACGCGCCGGCGCGCGGTCAAACAATGCTCGGAGCCCAACGTAAAGTCGCGGCACGTCTTCGGACGATCATCGTAGATCACGCAGCCGTAGCGTGTCGCGTGGCCGGTCCCGTCGTCGTGACCACCGTCGAGCGCGCCGCACCGATCGCCGTTGCGCACGATCTCGAGATAGGTGGTTCGATCGACCACATAGGTCGGCTGCTTCTTGACGACCGGGTCGCGCGGGCTGACCTCGACGGAGTGATACGCCGCGCGGCAGCACGCCCCGCAGGTCTGGCAATCCAGGGCAGGTTCGAAGCGCTCGCAGGCGGGCCACGCCGGATCGATCTTCGCGTTCGCCTGGCGGCACCGCGAGACTCCGCGTTGTTCGTAGCGCCACGCGCAGGTCGCGCACCCGGCGCCTTCGCCGGCGAACAACCCGGTTGGATGGAGCGCGGGTTGTGACGCGACGCCGTGCCACAGCGTGCCGCGGTCGCCGAATGGTGCGGCGGCACTCGCGATCTGCGCGCTCGCCGCGAGTGCAGCACCCAATGCGGGAGCCCACGGTGGCTGCGCGGCGCGGCGCAGGGCTGTGATCGCGGCGACCACCGATCGCTCGGTGCGATCTGCGAGCACATCGCCCGACAGCTGATCCCAGAACGCGGTGCGAAAATCCGTGGTCGGAGCGAACACCGCGCGCAGGCCGTGGCGCCCGCTCAGCACCCACTGCACGCGCAAGCAGGCGTGCTCGCGCCAATCGTGATCGGGGCCGGTGTTGTCCATCCCCCAATCGGCGCGCGCGAACGACTCCTCGCCCTCGACGAGCGAGTGACACAGCTCGTGAAAGATCATCTGCGCGAGGCTGTCGTCGGCGTCGAGGGTCTCGCTGCTCCCGATCGCGAGCGTGCCGCGGCCATCGGTCGCCGCGTAGGCGTCCGGCGTGCGGACCACCTTCAGGCCGATGCGACGCGCGGCCGCGAGCCAGACATGGGCCAGCGGGTCGACATAGCGAGCGGTTACCTCGCGGACCACGCACAGCGTCTAGCACGAAAACTTGCCGCCATGCCCGAGCGCGTCGAAGCTGGGGACCATGAAGGGTGGCGACGTCACGTTGGCCGGTATCTCGTTCTCGGCCGACGAGTGGATCGGCTACGAGCCGACGCATCGGGCCGAGCTCATGCAGGCCGCGTCGTCCGCCGCCGATCCGTGGGTGATGGCCCCGGCGACCGGCGCGCTGTCGGGTCCGATCCGGATGCCGCTGAACGATCGCGAGTAAGCGCACCGGCACACTCGTGCGGAACGATGCGCAACCCGCGCAATCGTCGCGCACCGATCATTTTCACATCCAGTCTCGCGCGATCTGCGTTACGCCCGGCCTCGTTGCGGACGTGGAAGGCTATCCCGTGGATCGTCGCGCCCGCGGTGCTCGCCATCGCGTATGCGATCGCGGTCGTGGTCGCAGCGTGGAGCGCACCGCAAAAGGGCTTCCTCGCGTTCACGGGGCATCGCATCGCGCACGTCGAGGTCGGCGGCATCGCCGATCATGCCGGCCTGATCGCGGGCGATGTGATCGTCGCGGTCGACGGCACGCCGGTCACGAGCACGTTCGACTACGCGAAGCGCGTGCTCGGGCGAGCACCCGGCGAGGTCGTGACGATCACGACGGCCGCACCGCCGCGCACGGTCGAGCTCGAGCTCGCGGCGTCGCCACCACCGTGGGCGGCGCTGATCGCGACGCTGCTGGCGGCTGTGTTGCTCGCGCTCGGGGTGGTCGCGCGGGTCGGCCGTCCGACCGACGCGCTGGCGCGAAAGTTCTACCGCGCGTCGATCGTGTACGCGGTGGTCTACGTCGGCTCGCTGTCGTGGCCGCACCTCGTGATCCATCCGGTGCTCGCGATCGTGTTCTTGGGCTCGTTGTTCGTCGGGCCCAAGCTCGCCCTCGATCTGGCACTCGATCTGGCACTCGAGCTCACGCCCGCTCGGCCGTCCGCGCGCTGGTGGGCCAGGGCGACCAGCGTGCTGTCGATCGTGCTCGGCGTGACGTGCGCGATCGGGCTCGCGATCGCCGTGCGCGACTACTCCGTCGGCGGTGGCGACCGTGGCCTCCGCGTGATGGTCGCGGCGATCGCGATCCAGATCGCGAGCGTGCCGCTGTACACGACGATCGCGTTGGTGTTTCAGATTCGCGAGCATCGCGTCGCGGTCGGCGCGCGGCGTGCGCAACTGCGCTGGCTGATCTTCGGTCAAGCGGTCGGCGTGATCCCGGCGCTCGCGGCGATTCCGGCGGCGCTCGGCGGCTTGAGCTGGTTCCTCGTCGGTGGCTATCAGCCGTTCGTGATCGCGATCGCGGTGATCTGGTTCGTGTCGTGCGGCGTCGCGGTGCTCCAGGTCCGGCTCGCCGATGCCGATGCGTTGATCGAGAGCTCGCTCGGCTACACGATCACGACCGGCGCTGCGGCGGTGGTCTACCTCTGCGTCGTGCTCGCCGCGGGCTCGGTGACCGGTTGGCTGGTCGGCGATGCCGGACCGTGGCCGCACCTCGTCGCCGGGGTCACCGCGGCGATCATCTTCGGTCCGTTGCGAGCGCGGGTCGGCGGCTGGCTCGATCGCAGGTTCTTTCGCGATCGCCATCACTACGTGGTCGCGCTGCGCCGCGCCGGCGAGAGCCTCGCGACGCTGCGCGAACCCGCGGAGCTCGCGCGCGAGGCGGTGCTGCAGATCATCGAGGCGGTGCGCGCCGAGCGCGGCACGCTGTACGTGCGCGCTGCGAGCGGGTGGCAGCTCGCGTATACGTCGGGCGTCGAGACCGACGGCGACGGCCTGACGATTCCGGTCGGCAGCGACGCGAAGCTGGTGCTCGGGCCGCGCAAGAGCGGCGATCTGTACTCGTCGCAGGATCGCGACATGTTGGCCGCGCTCGCGAGCCAGCTCGCCGTCGCGTTCGCGAATGCGCACGCGTTCGGAACGATCGCCGACCTGTCGCGCACGCTCGAAGGTCAGACGCTGGTCCTGCAGTCACAGACCGCCACGCTCGAGCTGCACGAGCGCGAGCTCGTCGCGCAGAACGTCGAGATCCAGAACCTGCGCGAGCGGCTCGAGGACGAGAACCGCTTGCTCCGGCAACGCGCCGAGGCCGCGACCGAGGGCGCGACGCTGGTCGGCGATTCGCGCGCGATCCGCGAGCTGGCGCGCACCGTCGAGCTCGTCGCGCGCAGTGGCTCGAGCGTGTTGCTGCTCGGCGAGAGCGGCACCGGCAAGGGCCTGCTGTCGCGGCTCGTCCACGCGGCGTCGTCGCGCGCCGAGGGTCCGTTCATGCGGGTCGACTGCGGCGCGATCGCGAGCTCGGTGTTCGAGAGCGAGCTGTTCGGGCACGAGCGCGGCGCGTTCACCGGTGCCACGCGGATGCGCCGCGGGCCGATCGAGCTCGCCGATGGCGGCACGCTCGTCCTCGACGAGATCGGCGAGCTGCCGCTCGAGCTCCAGCCGAAGCTGCTGCGCGTGTTCGAGGAGCGTGCCGTGATCCGGGTCGGGTCGGCCACACCGGTGAAGGTCGACGTGCGGATCATCGCGGCGACCAATCGCAACCTCGCTGAGATGGTCGATCGCGGCGAGTTTCGCGAGGACCTCTACTTCCGGCTGCGCGTCGTCGAGATCGTGGTGCCGCCGCTGCGCGATCGGCTCGTCGACCTGCCGGCGCTGTGCGCCTCGCTGTTGCCGCGGGCGGCCCGGCGCTGCGGGCGCGAGCTCAAGCCGCTCGCGAACAGCGCGCTCGAACGGATGGCCGCGTATGCGTGGCCGGGCAACGTGCGCGAGCTCGAGAACGTGCTCGAACGCGCGCTCGTCCTCGGCGACGGTCCGGACCTCACCGCAGACGACCTCGAGCTCTCGGATCGCCCACTACCGCCGGAGATGCTCGAAGCCCGCGATCCCAGCACGCCGCACGGCGCGGTGATGGAGGACATCGAGCGCCGCCGTCTGACGAACGCGTTGCGCGACGCCGCCGGCAATCAGTCGACGGCCGCGAAGGCGCTCGGCATGCCGCGCACGACGTTCATCAACAAGCTGCGCCGCTACGGCCTACTCTAAAACTGGCAGGGGTTCTCGGCGGCGGGACAACCGCTACCGGAGCGCGGCATGGAGTTGCCGGCACCGATCGCGCACCACGCCGGCATCGTCGGCGGTAGGCCACTCTGGAGATACGGCGAGTCGCCGGTCCCGATCCAGAACGGATGGTTCATCGCGAACTGCCACATCGAGGCGTACTTGGTCTCGCCGACCGGTGTCTCGAGCGGCGGCTCGACGTGACCGCAGTTGTGGCGACACTCGACGAGGAAGTGACCATCCGCGACGAGCCCGGTCTCCATATCGCGCGATGCGACCGAGAAGTCCATGCCGATGCCGAAGCAGCCGAGGATGTCCTTGTTGCCATCCATGTTCGGCGGACCGTCGCCGCCCCACAGCACGACGGCGGGCAACTTGTGCGTACCGGTGCCGACCCACGGCTTGATGATCGTGTCGTTGACGCCGCCCGAGAGCGAGACGAACGATGCGAGCTCGGTCGCCCGCGCTTGCGCGAGCTGGTCGGTGAACAACGCGCCGGCGCTGACGCCGATCGTCGAGACGCAGCTCGTGTTGACGTGAAGCTGTTGCTCGACACACGACAACATGTCGTCGAAGAACAGGAACTCCTCGTCCATGCGCGCCTGGGTCTGCGTGATATCGAACGGCCACTTCGTATTCAGCGACGTGCCGAACACGGTCGCGCCCTTGCTCCACGGGATGACCGCGATGAAGCGCTGCTCGTCCGCGGCCGCCTGGACGTCGCCGCGCACCAGGAAGTCGTTCGCGTCGCCGCCGATCCAGTGCCACAGGAACAGCACGGGCAGGTGCTCGTCCGGGGCGAAGTTCGCCGGCAGCACGACGATGAACTGGCGGCTGTTGCCGCCGGACGTGAACGTGTTCGTGCCGGACGTCAGCACCGGACAACCGGCGACCGGCGCGGCGGGGATCGCCGGCATCGCCGCGCCTTCGGGAGGCGGCGCATCGCAGAGGTAGCGATAGGTCGTCGCGTCCGGTTTGATCGACACCGGCGCGTCCGGTTGCATCATCGAAACCGGACCGTCCGGAACGGCGGGATGACCATCCGTTCCGGTCGTGCCGTGCGACGACGTGCTGCAGCCGAACACCGCGACGATCGAGATCCACAAAGCCCGCATCACGCGCGCGTCAGTGCAAGTCGTGTACGAAGATGTAAGTCGCGTGATTGCTGGGACTCGCGCCACGATTGACCAGATCTGGACAGCGCTGAGCAATCTTCAAGAACGCATGTTGTCAGGTTTGTCGTTGCTCGGTCCGGAAACGGCCAGCCGCCGACCCGCGCGAGTGTTACCTCGTGACTGTGCTGACCGATGACGCTCGCTACGAAGCGATCCTCGCCCGCGATTCGCGGTTCGATGGCGTGTTCTTCGTCGGCGTGTCGACGACCGGCGTGTACTGCCGCCCGATCTGTCCAGCTCGGACACCGGGCCGCACACGATGTGCATTCTTCGCGACGCCGGTCCAAGCCGAAGCCGCCGGGTTTCGAGCGTGCTTTCGCTGCCGTCCGGAGCTCGCGCCGGCGTCCAGCATCGAGACCTCGGTCGATGCGATCGACGTGCTGGTCGCGACCGCGACCCGGCGGATCAACGAGGGTGCGCTCAACGACGGTTCGATCGATGAGCTCGCGCGCGAGCTCGGCGTCACCGCACGGCACCTCCGGCGCGCGACCGAAGCGCGGCTCGGTGTCTCGCCGGTCGAGCTCGCGCAGACCCGCCGCCTCGCGCTCGCGAAGCAGCTGCTCCAGGACACCGGCTTGCCGGTCACGGCGATCGCGTTCGCCGCCGGGTTCGGCAGCGTGCGCCGCTTCAACGCGATGTTCGCCGCGAAGATGGGCAGCGCTCCATCCGCGATCCGCCGCAAGCACGCGGCGCCGGCGGGCGAGGCGATCACGCTGCGCCTCGACTATCGACCGCCATACGACTGGGCGCGCTTGCTCGGCTTCTTGCGCGGTCGCGCGATTCCAGGCGTCGAGCACGTCGGCGAGCGCGACTACCGGCGCGTCGTGCACCTCGGCGGTCGGGTCGGCGAGATCCGGATCACGCAGCTCCCCGATCGCAACGCGCTCGCGCTCGAGCTCGCACCGGCGCTGTTGCCGCTCGTGCTGCCGCTCGTCGTGCGCGTGCGCCGGATGTTCGATCTCGATGCGCGTCCCGATCTGATCGATCGCGCGCTCGCGCGTGACGTCCTGCTCGCGCCGATGGTGGCGGCGCGGCCCGGCCTGCGCGTCCCCGGTGCGATCGATCCGTTCGAGGCGGCGATCCGTGCGCTGCTCGGACAGCAAGTCTCGGTCGCCGCGGCCACGACGCTCGCCGGTCGGTTCGCGGCGCAGCTCGGGACCAAGATCGGCGACGGCGACCTCGGCTTCCGGTTCCCGACGCCGGGCGAGGTCGCGAAGGCCGGCGCCGTGCGCGTCGTCAAGATCGGCATGCCGATGGCCCGCGCGAACGCGATCCACAACTTCGCGCGCGTGCTCGATCGCGGCGAGCTCGTGCTCGATCACGGCGCAGATCTCGACGCCTTCGTCGAGCGGCTCGTCGAGCTCCCGGGCATCGGGCCATGGACCGCGAACTACCTCGCGATGCGCGCGCTGCACCTCCCCGACGCGTTCCCTGCATCGGATCTGGGAATTCAAAAGGCGCTCGAGCGCAGCGGCGTCAAACCGGCCGAAGCGCGCGCCGAGGCGTGGCGACCGTATCGCTCGTACGCCGTCCTGCATCTGTGGACTCAGCTTTCGGAAGGAGCTTCGTCATGACCCTCGCTCTCCACACGTTCGTGTCGCCGTGCGGCCCTCTCGTCCTCGCCGCGCACGACGATCAGCTCGTGCAGCTCCACCTGCCGGAGAGCGCCGATGCACCGCCGGTCGGGACCGAGCGCCTCACGCCGATCCTGAAGCGCACGGCGAAGCAGCTCGCCGAGTACTTCGCCGGCAAGCGCACGTCGTTCGAGCTCGATCTCGCCGCCGTCGGCACCGCGTTTCAACGCCGCGTGTGGGACGAGCTCGTGACGATTCCGTTCGGCACCACGACGTCGTACGGTGCGATCGCCCAGGCGATCGGTCGCCCCGCCGCGAGCCGTGCGGTCGGTGCCGCGAACGGTCGCAACCCGATCGCGATCATCGTGCCGTGTCATCGCGTGATCGGCTCGACCGGTGCGCTCACCGGCTTCGGCGGCGGCTTGCCGATGAAGCAGTTCTTGCTCGCGCACGAGCGCGCGCATCATCCGACCGCGCAGCTCGGCCTCCCTCTCGCGACCTAGGCGGCGGGTTCGACGCCGCGCGGCGAGGTCACGGCGACGCGAATCGCATCGCCGAGCGCGAGCGCACTCGAGATCAGATCGGCGAACGGATCGGCGCCCGTGATCGCGCGCGCGGCCGGGTACACGATCATCAGCGAATCGATCAGCTCGATCACGAGATCGCGGCGATGCGTCGCGGCGAGCGCGGCGCGAAACGTGGTGTGGCGGAGCAGCGCATCGGCATCGCGGCCGTACGCGCGCCATTGTTCGGGGAGCTCGACGTCGAGCGGTGTCGCGGGCAGCGTCGCCGGCAGGTCCGCCGCCTGACTGTGACCGACGCGCAGCGCACCGCGCGCGATGCGCGTGAGGCTGGTCGCGATCTCGCCGAGGTCGTCCTCGTGCAACTTGTCGCCGCGCCCGGTGCGCTTGAGCAACAGGTGCGGCAACGGGCGATCGAGGTCGCAGGCGACGACGCTGACAACATCGCCGAGCCGAAACGGCGGCTCGACCGGCAGGTACGCCCATTCGCCGCGCCGCGAACGCAGGGTCTCGAGATCGAACGCGGTGACGTCGCGATCGCCGCCCTCGCGGCGGACCGTGCCGTGAACGGCGCGCCGCTCGAACCCGCCGTCCGCGATCGACCACAGCGCCGTGCGCTGGAGGCTCTCCGGCAGATGCGAGATGTCGTTGGTCGGATCGAGCCCCGACGCCGACGCGATGGCGGTCTGGCGCGAGCGACGAAACATCGCAGCCCCCGCGAGCGCCGCACCACCGCCGGCAACAATCCCGTAGATCAACCAATCCACGCAGGCACCGTAGCAGATCAATGACTTACGGCAGACAGACCGTCCGACCGTGCCGAACGTGTACAAGAGGGACGTGCTGCGGCTGTTGGGCGCCTTCGTTTGGCTCGTTGGGCTCGCGCCGACCGCGACCGGCGGCAGCTTGCCACGCGTGCCGGGGATGTACGCGACCGCGGCCGGCAACGCGGCGCTGCCGCTGCTGGACAGCAAGATCGACGTGTCGATCCGCGGCCCGATCGTCGAGACCACGGTCGTACAGACGTTCAAGAACCCGACCGACGACGCGACCGAGGCGACGTACATCTTTCCGTTGCCGGCCGACGCCGCGGTCAGCGCGATGTCGATCGATCTCGGGACCCGCACGATCCGCGCGGCCGTCGAGCGCCGCGAGAAGGCCCAGGCGCGCTACGAAGAAGCGGTCGCGCACGGGTTGGGCGCGGGGCTGCTCGAACAAGAGCGCCCCGACGTGTTCACGCAAACGGTCTCGGCGATTCCGGGCCGCGGCACGATCGTGGTGACGCTGCGCTACGACGCGACCGCGCGCTACGCCGATGGCACGTGGGAGCTCGCGCTGCCGCTCGTCGTCGCGCCGCGCTACACGCCGGGCACCGCGAGCGGTCGTCCGACCACCGGCAGCGGTCGCAATCCCGACACCGAGCGGTCACCCGATGCCTCGCGCGTGACGCCACACGCGTCGCCCGGTGCGGGCGGCTCGTCGGTGATCGCGATCGAGTTTGCGACCGCGGTCGAGGCCGTCACCAGCCCGACCCATGCACTCGATCACGCGGCGAAGCGTTACCTCGTCACCGATCCGACGAGCGATCACGATCTGATCGTGCGCTGGCACGCGAAGCTACCGGCGCAAGGCTGGGTCGAGTCCGACGGCTACGCGGCCGCGCTGATCACCGGACCGGCGGCGGCACCCCACACCGCGACGCGCTGCCGGTTCGTCCTCGATCGCGCGGCGACCACGCGCGGTGACGGCGACACCGTCGAGCGCGCGCTCGTGCGTGCCCTGCTCGGCGCGCTCGATGCGAAGGATCGCGCGGGCCTGTCGATCGGCGAGCTGCGCGCACCCGCGGACCTGCAGCGCGACCTCGCCGACAACTGGGGCAAGGCGAACGCGGTGTTCGATCTCACGCGCGTGCTCGGCGATAGCCGGCCCGATGGCGCGCCGATCGTCCTCATCACCGATGGCCTGATCTCCGACGATGGCGCTGCGATCGCCGCGGCGAAGAAGCTCGCCGTTCCGCTCCACGTGATCGGCATCGGGCCGGCGCCGAACCGCAGCCTGCTCGCGGCGCTCGCGGTCGCGACCGGCGGCACCGTGCGGTTCGCGATCGCCGGCGACGATCTTCCCGCGCTCGCGCGCGACGTGATCTCCGACGCGGCGAATCCACCGGCCGCGCTCGGCGTGTCGTGGGGCGCACTCACCGCGACCGAGATCGTCCCCGCGCAAGTGCCGCGCGTCGGCGCCGGGCAAGCGCAGCTCGTCGTCGCGCGCGTCGCTCAAGCTCGCGCCGCGAACGCGCGTGCCCGCGGCGACGTATTCGCACTCGCGGCGTTCACCGCACCGGCCGCACCCGCCGGTGCGACCACACCGCGCGGCGCGATCGCTCGCCGATGGGCGCGCTTGCGGCTCGACGATCTGATCGCGGTCGGCAACCCGCGCGCGATCATCGATCACGCGCTCGCGTGGGGCCTGCTGTCGCCGTACACCGCGATGGTCGCGCTCGGCGACGAGGTCGTGGTCTCGGGCGGCGTCAAGCATACGCGCGGCGTGCCGGTGTCGCTGCCGGCCGGCATGCAATGGCAGCCGGTCAAGCACGAGACCACGGTCGAGCTCGACCAGACCACGACGACAGGCACGACCGAGAAGGACAAGGCAGAGAAGGCCGACAAGAACGCCCGGGACCAGGACGACAAGAAGCCGGATCGCCGCCACCCGACCAAGAAGTCCGGCGGCGACGAGGAGCCGCGCGCGAAGACGCCGCCGGCATCACCGCCATCGCCGCCGGGCGGCCGCAATCGCGACGAAGATGGCGACGGCGTCAGCGACGAGCGCGACAGCGACGCGCCCGTGCACCAGCATCGTAAGCCGGTCCACGAGGACGTCGAGAGCGACGACGCGGCCAAGGCCCAGGCGCCCGAGCCGACGACCGCGATGGCGGGCGCGACCGACACCGGCGAAGAGATCCGGATCCAGGCGATGTCGCCCGAGGGCCACTATCTCCGGATCGAAGCCTCGCTCGCGGGCGGCGTCGCGGTCGTCAACGGCATCGGCTCGTTCGTCACGATGGGCCACCTCGGCGTCGAGCGCAGCGTCGGCTCGTCGTCGCTGTTGGCCGGCGTGGATGCCTCGCTGTGGGTCGTGCCGGGCACCGATGTCGAGGGCACGCTGCTCGCCACGGTCACGCGCTACGGCGTCGGCCGCCGCTTCGAGCTCGGCGCGGGCCTCGGGCTCCACCTCGGCAGCGACGCGGGCATCGGCCCGGCGTTCGACCTGCTGATCCGGACCCGGCTGCCGGTCCAGCCGCTGTGGCTGTACCTCCGCTACGACGGCGCTCTGTTGTTCCACGATGGCGTCCGCGACGGTCAGAACACCGGCACGGTCGGCATCGAAGCGCACTTCTGATACACCCAGGCGTGCGCAACATCCGCCTCGTCGTCGAGTACGACGGTACCGGCCTGCACGGCTGGCAGCGCCAACTCAACGGCGCGACGGTGCAGCAGCACCTCGAAGAAGGCCTCGCGCAATTGCTCACGCACGAGGTCAAGGTCGTCGGCGCATCGCGCACCGATGCCGGCGTGCACGCGCGAGGGCAGGTCGCGATGTTCCGGACCGAGCGCACGATCCCACTGCACGGCGTTCGGCGCGGCCTCAACAGCAAGCTGCCGCCGCAGATCGCGGTGCGCGAAGCGACCGAGGTCGACGACACGTTTCATCCGCGGTTCTCCGCGACCAGCAAGCACTACCGCTACACGCTGTTGACCCGCGCCGATCGCTCGCCGCGGTGGCGCGATCGCGCGTGGCATTTCTCGGATGCGATCGATCTCGATCGGATGCGCGCGGGCGCGGCTCACCTGGTGGGCCAGCACGACTTCGCCGCGTTTCGCGCCTCCGGCTGCGCGGCCAAGACCACGGTGCGGCGGATCGACGAGATCACGATCACGGCCACTCCGGACCTCCTGACGGTCGATCTGCGCGGCAATGCGTTCTTACGCAACATGGTGCGGATCATCGTCGGGACGCTCACCGAGGTCGGAACCGGTGACCGTCTCCCGACCCAAGTGGCCGAGATCCTTGCGGCTCGCGACCGAACGTTGGCCGGTCTGACCGCACCGCCGCAGGGTTTGGAGCTGATGGAGGTCCGATACGACGGCCCGCGGCCCTGACTGCGGGGTCAGCGTGTAAGCTGCGGTCGCGACTCGCGTTGATGGGGTGTCCGTGGCCTCCGAACCAGCCACTGCTGTCGAACTAGAAGAAGAGCAGCGTCTGGTCGAGGAGGCCCAAGCAGGGAACCTCGACTCGATGCGACCGATCCTCGAACGCTACGCGCAACCGCTGTACGGCACCGTGATCTTGCCGCGCCTCGGCGATGTCGCGTCGGCCGAGGATGTCCTCCGCGACACGCTGGCGACTGCGGTCGAAAAGATCGGCCGCTTCACGTGGCAGGGCAAGACGATCTATCCGTGGTTGCGCCAGATCGCGATCAACAAGGTGTTCGACGTCCATCGCCAGTCGAAGCGCTCGCGCCGGCTCGCCGATGCGATGGCGCACGAGGTCCCGACCGAGACCGATCCGGAATCGCACGCCGATGCGCAACTGATGCTCGAACAAGAGCGCGCCGCGCATCGCGAGAAGATCGATGACTGCATGGGGTCGATCGCGGAGCGCTACCGCGTCGCGATCGAGTTGCGGCTGGTCCAGGAGTTGCCGCGCGAGGAATGCGCCAAACGACTGAACATCACGATCGGCACGTTCGACGTGCTGCTGTTTCGTGCGGTGCGAGCGTTTCGCAAACACTTCGGACCGGACGCGAGCGAAGGCGGCGAGAACCACGATGGCGAATAGCGACGACAACGACATCTTGAACGGCCGCGTCCCCGACCCGGGAGCCGAGGCAACGCCGTCCGAGCGCACGCACGCGAAGACGTTTGCCGACCTGATCGACAAGACGCTCGCCGGTCGCACGCCACCCGCCGCGATGTCCGCGGATGATCGCGCCCTGCTCGAGGTCGCCACCGTGATCCGCGCGGCCTCGGGCAATGCCGAGCTCGCGGCGGCGAAGCGCAGCGCGCTCGTCGAGGGCGCGTTGCGCCAGGCGATCGGGGGCAAGGCGGCGGCGGCGGCCAAGGTCACGCCGATCGCGCACGCACGTGCGAAGCGGTTCGCCCCGTGGATCGTCGCCGGCACGTCGATGGCGGTCGCGGCCGCGGCGATCGTGCTGTGGTTGGGTGCGCCGCGCCACGTGAACGTGATCGAGCGCGTGCCGGCCACGGCGACGCTGCCGGACAATTGGAGATCGCGCCCGACCGATTCGTTGATCGGTCCGATCGAGCGCGTGCACGCTGGTGATGCCAGCGCGCGCATCGATACGATCTTCGCGGATCGTCTCGACGGCTATCGCGAGATCCGCCTGCGGGGAGGCCACACGCCATGAAGTACATCTGCGGTTTACTCTTGCTCGCGGTTGCGAGTTGCTCGTGCACCAACCGGTCGGCCGAGCCCGCCGGCCAAGGCTCGTCGGTGACTCAGGTCGCCGAACCGAGTGACGTGATCGATCAGAAATTGATGCTCGCGCTCTCGCAGGCGAAGAATTTTCACCACAAGGCGAAGGTCTACATGAGCGATGGCAACACCGTCGCCGCCACTGCCTCGGTCCGCGAGATCCTCTCGCTGCGCTTCCCCGCGAATGCTCCCGAGGCCGAGGACGTGCGCAACGATGCGCGCGCGTTGCTCGCGCGCTTGCTGGTCGGCGAGGGCAACCTCGAGGAAGCGATGAACGTCGTGCGCGAAGGCCTCGGCTCGGCGACGCGCGAGAGCTTCTTCACCGCGAACCTCCACACGGTCGAGGGCGAGATCCACGAGGCGCGCGCGCAGGTGATGGACGCCGATCCGGCGCAGAAGGACAAGGCGATCGTCGAGCGTCACGCGGCGATCGATGCGTTCGACGCGTCGAACAAGATCGACAAGAAGCTGCAGGACGAACTGCTGGAGAACCGGTGAAGGCGCTATTCGCCGCGTCGCTCGTGGCGATGACGATCGCATTTGCGTGCGGTGGGACGCAGAAGCCAGATCATTCGGTCGACAAGCGCAACGAGATCACCGCGCTGTGGACGCAGATCCGCGATTGGCGGCGTGAGGCGAAGATGGAGCTCGATCCGTCGCCCAGCACGCTGATGCAGATCCGCATGAAGAGCGTCAAGGATGCCCAGCGCGTGTGCGTCGACAACCACAAGGTGCCGAGGACGTGCAGCGATGTTTGCGATCTGTCGGACGCGATCTGCGACAACGCCGAGACGATCTGCAACATCGCCGACGAGCTCGGCAAGGACGACGACTACGCGCAGGGCAAATGCACCGACGCGAAGGCCTCGTGCCGCGAGGCGAAGCAGAAGTGCTGCGGCTGTAGTGCCGACCCCGCGCCGGAGACGGTGCCATGAGCACGCGCGCGTTGATCGCCGCGGCGGCGAGCACGGCGCTGGTCGTCGCGTGTGGCTCTGCAGCGATGCAGGCTCGGCCACAGACGTCGCCCTCGGCGGTGCAGACGATGCCGAACGCGTCGCCGGAGCACCAACAGATCGAGGACCTCGAGCGTCAGATCGCGGACGAGCACGCGAAGCTCCCGCAGCGGTCCACCACCTCGATGGGCGTGGGATCGAATCCCACGTGCGTGCGCAATGCGAGTGCGGTGTGCACGCAGACCTGTGAGCTCTCGGACTCGATCTGCACGAACTCGGCGAAGATCTGCGAGCTCGCGGACAAGCTGTCGGGTGACGACTGGGCCGCGACGAAATGCAAGGACAACAAAGCAACCTGCGAGACCGCGAAGACGCAGTGCTGCGAGTGCACGCCGTAGCCGGGCCAAGCGGAGCCGGGCCAAGCGTAGCCGGGCCAAGCGGAGCCGGGCCAAGCGGAGCCGGGCTCGTTCGCGCTTGAGCTGACTCGCACGATCTGTTGTAGTGGCTCTGCGTGAGTCGAGCGTCGTTGTATCAGCTCGACCTCCGCGCCACGTACGGGACCTGGGAGTGGGACCTCGCGACCGACGAATCGGCGTGGTCCGACGAGCTCTACGCGATCCTCGCGCTGTCGCCGGAGACCGCGCTGCCGGGGCAAGGCGCGTACGCGAGCGCGTTGCATCCCGACGACATCGCGCGCGTCGCGGTGGCGCTCGATCGCGTGCGTCGCGACGGTGCGCGCGTCGAGCTCGAGCATCGCGTGCGCCTGACGAACAAGGCCCTGCGGTTCGTCCGGATGCGCGCGTGGCGCTCGACCGACGCGCGTCGCATGCATGCGCTCGTCGAGGACATCACGCAGCGGTCGCCGGTCAGCGAGCGGCTGGCCTCGGTCAGTGCGTTCGCCGCGGGAGTCGCCCACGAGATCAACAACCCGCTCGGGTTCCTGTCGGCGAACCTCGAGCTGATCGGGAGCGAGCTCGAGGGCACCGAGCTCGAGACGCTGCTGCGCGAAGCGCGTCACGGCATCCAGCGGATCCACACGGTCGTGCGCGGCCTGATGACGTTCTCGCGGATCGAGCCCACGCATCGCGAGCCGCTCGATCTCAATCGCGTGCTCGATGTCGCGATCCACATCGCGCACAACGAGATCCGGACGCGCGCGAAGCTGGTACGCAACTTCAGCCCGCTGCCGATGGTCGAGGGCAACGCGGCGGCGCTCGGTCAGGTGTTCGTCAATCTCCTCCTCAACGCCGCGCAGGCGATTCCGATCGGTGGCGACGTCGCGCACGAGATCACGATCACCACACGCGTCGACGTGGGCTCGAACGTCGTGATCGAAGTGCGCGATACCGGGCGCGGGATTCCACGCGCGGTCGCCGCGAAGGTGTTCGAAGCGTTCGTCACGACCAAACCGGCGGGCGCGGGCCCCGGCCTGGGACTCAGCGTGTGCCGCAACCTCGTGCACGCCGCAGGTGGTGACATCACGTTCGAGAGCGAGCCGGGCAAGACCGTGTTTCGCGTCGTGTTGCCGTCGACCGATCGCATGCCGGTGGGGCCCGAACCAGCCGCATCCGAGGCCACGCGGCGGGGCAGCGTGTTGATCGTCGATGACGAGCCGATCTTCGCGAGCTCGTTGCGCCGGCTGCTCGGCCGCGAGCACGATGTCGCGGTCGCCCGCGATGGCCACGAGGCGCTCGCGAGGTTTCGCGCGGGCGAGCGCTTCGACGCGGTCGTCAGTGACCTCATGATGCCGGGGCTGGGCGGCGTTGCCCTGTTCGATGCGGTCAGCGAGCTCGCGATCGAGCAGGCGCAGCGCTTCGTGTTCGTCAGCGCCGGTTCGACCGGTGCGACCGACCTGTTGGCGCGCGTCACCAACCCCTGGTTCGACAAACCCTGTGATCTCGATGCCCTGCGCGCGACGATCCGCCGACTCGTCGGGTAAAAGCGTCTTTAGCCCTACATATTCGCCGACCTCCGTCGAACCTGAGGCTATAAGCGACCCCGTAGGAAGCCTCATGCAGGAACCAGTCGAGAACTATCAACGACGCGTCCTGATCGTCGACGACGATGCGCTACAGCTCCGCGCCGTGACCCGGCTCGCGCGTCGCGATCCGCGGATCGAGCTCCTCCTTGCCTCGAATCCGATCGAAGCGTTGTTGATGGTCGGAGCGCAACGACCCGACGTCGTGATCCTCGACGTGTTCATGCCCGGCATGGATGGCTTCGAGGTCTGTCGCCGGATCAAGGCGAACCCCGAGACCTTCGACATCCAGGTCGTGCTCGCGAGCGCGATGATGGATCCCGAGCTCGCCGACGCCGCGCGGCTCGCCGGCGCGACCCACGCGATCACCAAGCCGATCGATCTCGAGATCGTGTTCACCGACGTGCCCGCACCACGGACGACCACCGCCGAGATGGTCGCGGTCTCCGAGGTGTATCTCTACGAACCGGCGGCAGCGGTGCGCGGCGCGGACCTCCTGGTCTCGATGCTCGCGGATGCCGGCGTCGAGTGCGTGTTCGGCCTTCCAGGCGGCGCGATCTCCCCGATCCACGACGCGCTCCTCGACAGCTCGATCCGCTCGATCACGACGCGCCACGAGAGCGGTGCGATGTTCGCGGCGGCCGGCTACGCGCACGCGACCGGCAAGCTCGCGGTCGTCGCCGTGACCTCGGGACCCGGCGCACTCAACTCGATGACCGGCCTCGCCTCCGCGTGGTGCGATGGTCTGCCGGTGCTGCTCCTCGTCGGCGAAGTCCCGCGCTCGGCGCACGGTAAGGGCGTCCTCCAGGACGGTTCCGCGCACGGGCTCCAGCTCGTCGAGATGGCGCGCCACGTGACGAAGATGGCGGCGGAGATTCCGCGGCCGAGCGCCCTCGCACATATCGTGCGGCGCGCGATCGCGACCGCATTGTCGGGCAAGAAGGGCCCGGTGATGCTCACGCTGCCGCTCGATGTCACGACCGCGATGGTCGTTCCGCCGCGTGTCGGTGGTGCGGTCACCGTCGGCGAGACGATGGCGCCGGAGATACTCGACGAGCTCGTCGACCTGCTGCGCAGCGCCGAGCGCCCGCTGATCCTCGCGGGGAGTGGCCTTCGCTCGACCGGCGCACCGGCGCGGTTGTGTACCGTCGCCGAGCTGTTGCGGTGCCCGGTCGCGACCACGCCGAAGGGCAAGGGCGTGTTCCCGGAGAACCATCCGCTCTCGCTCGGTGTCCTCGGGATGGGTGGTCATCAATCGACGCGCGCGTACCTCGAGAGTGGCGTCGATGTCGTGCTCGCGATCGGCACGAGCCTCGGTGACATCGCGACCGACGGCTTCACGCCCGCGCTGCAGGGCTCGCGCGCGCTGATCCACGTCGACATCGATTCGCGTCAGATCGGCAAGAGCTACGAGCCGACCCACGCGGTCGTCGCGTCGGCGGCCGAGCTGTTGGGCGGCCTCGCCGAGCGGCTCGAGACGCTTCCGTCGCACGGCCCGCTGCGCGCGATCGTCGGCGGGGTCGAGCGCCTCGAGCTCGAGTCGTCGACGACGCCGAACCGGATCGCATCGCAGGACGCGGTGCGCGCGATCCAGCGCGCGCTGCCGAGCGACACGATCTTCACGGTCGATTCGGGCGAGCACTTCATGTTCGCGGTGCAGTACCTCGAGACCCGGCACCCCGACGGCTTCGTCGTGATGACCGGCCTCGGCTCGATGGGCCAGTCGATCGGCGCCGCGATCGGCGCCCAGCTCGCGAACCCCGGGCGCACCGTCGCGGCGATCTGCGGCGATGGCTGCTTCGCGATGAACGCGTTCGAGATCGCGACCGCGGTCGCCGAGGATCTCCCGATCCGCGTGTTCGTGTTCAACGACGGCGTACTCGGCATGGTCGAGAAGGGCCATCAAAAAGTCTACGGCCGCCGCGCCGCGTATCCGACCGGTCCGACGGGGCCGCTCGATGTCTGCGCGATCGCGCGCGGCATGGGAGCGCACACGTTGCTCGTCGACAATCTCGGCCAGCTCGCCGCTGCCGAAGCGGTGCTGCATGACTTCCCGGGGCCGGTCATCGTCGACGTTCGGATCGATCGAGCGATCATGATGCAGTCGAAGGACCGCGTGTCCGCGATGACGCCGGCGACCCCGCCGATCGTGGTTCGCCCGCCGGCGCAACCACGCGCGATGAACTAGCGTGCTCCCACCGAGCCCGAAGGAGTCCGCGCTGAGCCAGCGCGTGCGTTACCTCCGCGATCCGATCGGCTACATGGATCGTTGTCAGCGCGAGCTCGGCGACATGTACCTGATCAAGCTCGTCGGCCCGGGGATGGTGTTCGTGACCACGCCCGCGCTCGCGAAGCAGGTCTACACCGCGAGCGAGGACGACCTCGTCGCGGGCGAGGCGAAGATCGCGGTGTTCGGCAAGATCCTCGGCCGATCGTCGACGCTGCTGCTCGACGGCGCCGACCACCTCGAGCGCCGCCGCCTGCTGCTGCCGCGGTTTCGCGGCGAGCTCGCGCAGCAACTCGCGCCGGCGATGGCCGAGGCGTGTGCGAGCACGCTCGCCGAGCTCCCGATCGATCGCACGTTCGCGCTGCACGGCTACATGCATCGGATCGCGTTCAAGGTGATCTCGAGCTCGTTGTTCGCGGCGACCGCGTCCGCCCGGATCGCGAAGCTCGAGGCCGCGCTGCGCGACTTCGCGCACGACGCCGTGACCTCGCGGTTGTTGATGTTCCCCGCGCTGCAGCGCGACTTCGGACCGTACAGCCCGTGGGGCCACGTCGTGCGCGTGGTCGCGCGCGCGCGCCGCGAAGTGCTCGCCGAGATCCACATGCGCCGCACGATGTCGGTCGCGTCGGAGGACCTCCTCGGGGTCCTG
The DNA here is from genome assembly GCA_039935615.1 of Kofleriaceae bacterium. GTDB lineage: Bacteria > Myxococcota_A > Polyangia > Haliangiales > Haliangiaceae > JABFXX01. The sequence continues at coordinate 36,630 of JBDTJY010000313.1, read as the reverse complement.
CTCGACGCGACGAACGACGACGGCGTGGCGCTGACCGACCGCGAGATCGTCGACGAGATCCTGACGATGGTCGCCGCCGGCCACGAGACCACGAGCATGGCGCTGACCTGGCTGTGCTACGCGGTGTTCACCCGCCCGGACGTCCTCGCGAAGCTCCGCGCCGAGACCGGTGCGCTGGCCGAGCGTCGTTACCTCGAAGCGACGATCCGCGAATCGCTGCGCATGTACTCGGTGATCCCGAACGGCAGCGGCCGGATCGCGAAGCGCACGTTTCAGCTCGGCGGGTTCGACGTCCCGAAGGGCGCGATGGTCACGGTCGCGTTCCACGCGGTGCATCGCACGCTCGACGTGTTCGCGGACGCCGAGACGTTCCGGCCGGAGCGCTTTCTCGACGCGAAGTACTCGCCGTACGAGGCGATTCCGTTCGGCGGCGGCACCCGGCGCTGCCTCGGCATGCCGTTCGCGATGCTCGAGCTCGGGCTCGTGCTCGCGAGCATCCTCGCGCGGTTCGATCTCGAGATCGTGCAGCACGACGTCAAGCCGATGTGGCGAGGTCGGTTCTTGACGCCGACCAAGGGCCTGTTGGTGCGCGCTACACCGGTAGCTCGAGCCTGAACACGGTCCCGGCGTCGCGGCGCACCACGCGCAGATCGCCGCCGTGATTGAGCGCGATCCGTCGCGACACGCTGAGCCCGAGTCCGGTGCCTTGGCCGAGCGGCTTGGTCGTGAAGAACGGATCGAAGATCCGCTCGACGAGCTCGAGCGGCACGCCGGCTCCGGTATCGCCGACCTCGATCGCGACGACCGTCGGTTCGCGCCGTGCGGTCACGAACACCTTGCCCGCCGGCCCTGCGGCGAACGCCGCGTTGTCGAGCAGGTTGATCAGGATCTGTTCGATCAACGGGCCCGCGCAGGGCACCGGCTCGGCGAGCTCCAGCGTGGTCACCAACTCGACGTCGACGAACCGATCTTTCAACACCAGGGTCGCGCGCCGCAGCAGCGCGGCAAACTCCTCGGGACGCTTGAACACCGCACCCGAGCGCGAGAACTCGAGGATGTTCTTGCACAGGTCGCGGATCTGCGTCGCCGCCGCATCCATGACCTCGTACAGCGCCGTGCCGACCGAATTCTCGCCGCGTTGGATCACCGGCAGCAACTCGTAGAACGGCTCGAGCGCGTTGACGAGGGCGTTCGCCGGATTGCGCAGCTCGTGCGCGAGCCCCGAGGACAACATCCCCATCGCGGCGAGCTTCTGGGTCTCGTGGAGCTTCAGCGCGAGCTTGCGCAGCGCGAGCTGCGAGCGAATGCGCGCGAGTAGCTCGTCGGCGGAGAACGGCTTGAGCACGTAGTCGACCGCACCCGCCTCGAACCCGGCGAGGCGCTCGGCGAGCCGCGAGTGTGCGCTGACGATCAACACCGGCGACAGCGTGCTCTGTTGTTCGAGGAACCGCCTGGTCAGCTCGAGCCCGTTCATCTCGGGCATCTCGAGATCGGTGACGAGCAGATCGGGCACGTGGATCGCCGCGAGCTCGAGCGCGACCCGGCCGTTCTGCGCGGTGATCACGCGATAGTGCTTCGACAGGATCTGGGTGATGTGATGCGATAGCGCTTCGTCGTCCTCGGCGAGCAGGATCGTCGCCTCGGGTGCGCTCGCCGGACGCTCGGTCGGTGTCCGCACCGGTTCGGAGTCCTCGTAGCGCCCGATCGCGAGTGGCCGTTCGTCGACCTCGGGCGCGACGCCGACGATGCGCTGATAGCGCGGGATGGTGACGGCGAAGCTGGTGCCCGGCGGATCGTCGTGGCGCGTGACCTCGATCGTTCCACCTTGCAGATCGACGAGCTCCTTCGCGAGCGACAGACCGATGCCGGTGCCGCCCACGCCGTTTTCGATCGCGCTGCGCGACCGCTCGAACCGCGTGAACAGCCTCGGGATGTACTCGGGGTCGATGCCGGGGCCGGTGTCGCGAACCGAGACCATGACGTGCTCGGGCGTCTCGCTCATCGTCAACACGATCCGTCCGGCGCGAGGCGTGAACTTCATCGCGTTCGAGATGAAGTTGCCGATCACCGTATCGATCGCCGCGTCGTCGACGGTGGCGCGACAACGATCGGGACCGACATAGCGCAGCTCGATCCCCGCGCGCGCGGCGCTCGTGGTCCAGCTCGCGAGCAGGTGCTGGAGAGTAGCCGCGAGGTCGATCGTGCTCGGCCGGATCTGCAGCTTACCCTCGTCGCCGGCGGACAGTTGCAACAGACTATCGACGAGGTGCAACAACCGGCGGGTCGCGGCGTTGATCTCGTCGAGGTGTTGCCGCTCGACGCTGCCGAGCTGATGCTGCTGGTGGGCGAGCGCATCGGTCGCGAGCTTGATCATCGTCAGCGGCGTGCGGATCTCGTGGTTGATGTTCGCGAACAAGCGATCACGCGCACTCTTGGCCTCGCGCAGCTCGTCGAGGCTGTGCTCGAGCTCTTCGCGCGCTTGCGCGAGCTCCGCGGTGCGATCGATGACGCGGGCCTCGAGCGTCGCGCGATAGTCGAGCACCTCCGCGAACGACACCGCGTGGTCGATCGCGAGGAACAGCGTCGGCAACACGAACTCGAGCAGATCGGTCTGCTCCTCGACGGCATCGGTCGATCCGAAACTGACCGAGATCGCGCCGATCTCGGTGCCGCGGATGAAGATCGGCGTGTGACGGGTCAGCGCTTCGGTCAGGGTGCCGGCGTGCGACTGTTGCGCGATGCTGAGCATGTCGAGCGACGCATCGATCGCGAGCCGTGCACCGCCGAAGCCGGCGACCTCGACGAGACTCTTCACGATGCCATCGGCGACGCGCTCGAGATTCATGTCGTCGTGAACGGCCTGGATCACGCTGATCGCAGTCTCGAGCAGCCGGGTCTGACGCTCGAGTGACGGCGTCTTCTCGTCGTTCACAGGCCCACACTAACGCGGCTTGATCTGCGCGCGTAGCTCGGTGATCGCTCGGTTCAGCCGTTGTTCGAACCCCGAGCCTGCGCGCACCGCCGGTCCGATCCACTCGGCGGTGTCGCTGACGCTCCTGAACACCTTGGTCGGCTGGAGCTGCTTGACGAAGAACATCATCGTCGTGAGGATCGCGCGGACCAACGTCGAGCGAATGTAGCTGCCCTCGATCAACATCGCGATCGCGGTCAGGTCGTCGCCGAGATCTTTGTAGACGCTCATCGCGACCCGGCGTGCGTCATCTTGTGGAGGCGTGGAGTTGGCCTCGACGACCTCGACCAAGGCAGCGCGGGTCGGATATTTGGCGACGACCGCCGCTAACGCGGTGTTGCGAAATCGGAAGGCGTCCGGCGTCGGTTGCGTTCGCCAGATCACCAACAGGCAGTGATCGATGACCCCCATGGCCCAACCCTCGGTCGCCTCGAGGACGCGCAACGTGGGGTCGGCTGCAGTTTCCTGGTGAATATCCATCGCTAGGGGGGTGCTGCAAAATGCACCATATCAACCGAGCGCCGGCGCACGCAATCATTGACCTCGGGCATGTGGAGATTGCCTGAGCGGCATGGACCGGTCGTCCACCGCCGACCAGGGTAGCTCGCGCAGGACCGGTGGTTGCTGGTCCGCTCCCTCGGTGGCGTTCGCGAGCCCATCGTGAAACAGCAGGATGAAGCTCAGCGCCGCCACGGTCTGTGGGGCAAGACGGAGGTCCAAGCACAACGCGGCGAGGCCCAGGTACACGTGCGCCTCGAGCTGGAGCTCGCTGCGAGCGACGCGCACGGCCTGCATGCACAACCGCCAGTACCGCAGCTCGTGGCGGCCGCGCTTCGCGATCTGGGCGGCCAGCGCCACAAACCGTTCATCTCGTGCGCGGTACAGGACGCCGAAGCCCTGGGCGCCTTCGCGGACGATCGCGAGCATCGCGGCATCGTCGAGCGGACCGCGATCGGCGAGCCCGGTGAGCCAGCTCGTGGCGCTCGCCAACCGGTTCGACCCGTACATCCCGCCTTCGCCGGCGAGGAGCGTGGCCGCCACGCCCGCGGCGACGCTGCCGTGTGCGGACGCGAGCCGGGTGACCTTGAACGGCCACAGCCGAGGGTCGGCGCTCGACATCGCGACGAGGATGTCGTCGACGACGAGCGCGGCGTCGCGATCGAGCAGCGTGCCGGTCATGCCGAGGATCAGGATCTGCGCGGCCGAGGTCTCGCCGAGCAACTGACCGAACACGCGGTAGCCGCGGAACCGGAGCTCGTCGCCACCGGTGTGCGCGACGCGGGTCTCGATCGGATCGACCGTCACGAGTGGTCCGGCTCGATGTAGTGGAACGGTGGAAGCGTCACCGGATACGCCCCGAGGCCGGACGGCCCCGCGAGCAGCGCCTCGGCGATCACGCCGAGCGAGCCCGCGACGGTCAGCGCGGCCTGCACGCGTTCCGGTTCGCGGATCCCCGCGTCAGCGAACAGCGCGAGCTTCGCGGCGTCGCGGGACATCCCGGCGCGCACGAGGGTCGCCTCGCCCCCGAGCGTTGCCTGGAGCGATGCGATCCACGCGCGATCGGCCCCGGTAGCATCGCAGGCGCACGCCGGCAGCTCGCCACTCGGATCTGCGAACCATGCGACGAGCGCGGCGTGGTGCTCGGTCTTCGAGCGTGCTTGGTCGGCGAGGGACAACAGTCCCGCGCCGAGCGCCGCGCTGAACGCTCCCCCTGCGATCCGGCCCAGCAGGGCGACATGGGTCGGTGCTTCCGCCACCGAGGTCGGCGCCGACGCGAGCAGCGCGAGCGCGAACCGGCGCGAGGCCGCGCGGTCGGGCAGCTCTCCGGTCAGTCCCGAAAACAGGACATCGCTGAACGAGTAGTGGCGAGCGAGGTCCCCCAGGAGCGCGTAGCCATGGAGCCGATCGTCCGAATCGCCGCGCGAGACGGCCTTGGCGACCAAGCGCTCGGGCCAGGCCGTCTCGTCGAGTGCGCCGTGCGACGGCGGTGTCCAAGCGTCGGTCATGGCGGATTCAATACACAGTCCGGTGGCTTACCGCTATGATCTCGGGTTCCCTTGAGCGACACGCCGCGCACCGATCCTCTCGTGCTGTACGTCGACGACGAGCGCGGCAACCGCGTGGTGTTCGAGCAGTCACTCCACGCCGATTTCCACGTCAAGACCGCGGCGGATCCGCAGACCGCGCTCGAGATGCTGGAGGCCGAAGAGGTCGCGGTCCTCGTGACCGATATGCGGATGCCCACGATGAGCGGCGAAGAGCTGCTGCGCATCGTCAAGGAGCGCTGGCCGCAGACGATCCGCATGGTCGTCACCGCGTATGCGGATATCGATCCGATCTTGCGCGCGATCAACGAAGGTCTCGTCGCTCGCTACATCATCAAGCCGTGGGTGCGCGCCGAGCTCGCGCAGGTCCTGCGCTGGGCGACCGAGTTCTGGTTGTTGAGCCGCAACTCGCACGAGATCCATCGCCGGCTGCTCGAGACCGAGCGGCTCGCGACGCTCGGCAGCGTCAGCGGCATGCTCGTCCACGATCTCAAGCAGCCGCTGATGTCGCTCGCGGTCAACGTCGAGCTGCTGCGCGAGCTCGCGGATCTGTCGCCGATGTTGCGCGCCGGGGTCGGCGTCGTCGATTCCAAGGCCAAGCGCCGTGCGGTCGAGATGCTCGACGAGCTACCGCAGATGACCGAGGACATCAAGACGTCGATCGAGCACTTGAACGAGCTGATCACGAGCCTGCGCGGCTTCAACGAGCAGCGTCGCGATCTCACGACCGTCGCGACCGATCCACTGCCGATCCTGCGCCACGCGATGTCGGTGTGTCAGGAGCTGACCGTGAAGGCGCAGGCGCAGATCGCCTACGATGGGCCGCGCGAGCTACCGCGCGTGCGGATGCCGGCGACCGAGCTCACGCAGGTGTTGATCAACCTCGTCGCGAACGGTGCGCAAGCGGTCGCGGCGCGCGGCGAGCCCCACGGCCGGGTCTCGATCAAGGCGACCGAGGTCACCGGCATGCTCGTGCTCGAGGTTCGCGACAGCGGCACCGGCATGGCGCCCGAAGTGTTGAAGCGCGTCGGCACGCCGTTCTTCACGACGCGCGCGCAGGGCACCGGGCTCGGCGTCGCGCAGTGTCAGCGCTTGGTCGGCACCGCCGGTGGTCGGATGTCGATCACGAGCGAAGTCGGCAAGGGCACGACCGTGACGATCACGCTGCCCGTCGCCGCGTAGCGAAGCGCGCGGTCTCGGGGGATCGGGAGGTTCGGCGACTGGCTCTCGAGCGGGACGGTGCCGCCGGAACTTTCAAAGCGGGTCGCCGTGGAAACACTACGCAACAGCGAAGAGCTATCGTTCCCCAGTTGCTGCTCCAGCGCGCCTCGCTCTTCGTGACGCTCGCCTGCGTTTGGGGTGGGACGGCACGTGCGGACGGTTTGGTGATCGCGGGTGGTTCGCCTCGCTCGATCGGGCGCGCTGGCGTCGGCACCGTCTCCGACGACGGTGGTGGCGCGCTGCTGCTCGATCCCGCGGTGCTCGCTCGCCGCGACAGCACGCGCGTCCAGGTCGGCATCGCCTTCGTCGACGATTCGATCGAGTGGTTGCACGCGGCGAGCTCGCCGCTAGCGCGTGATCAATCGGGGTCGAGCACGATCCCGATGATCGCGGTCGAAGGATCGTGGGGCGAGTGGATCCTCGGCGCCGGTGCGATGACGAGCGCGGTGTCGGAGCGCGAGCTGCGATCACCGGGCTCGCTCGACGCCGCGCACTACGGCACCGCGTTCGAGTATCGCTACGTCGGGATCGCGGGCGGCGTGCGTCGCGACACCGTCACGATCGGTGCGGCGCGCCGGTTCGGCGACTGGCTCGCGGTCGGCGTTTCGGTCGCGGGCTCGCGGGTCTCGGTGTCGGAGCGGCGCGCGATCTGGGCCGGCTTCGTCGATCGCAAGGACGTGATCGGCGATCCCGAGCACGATGTCGAGATCGCGATGGATGCCGAGGACAGCTTGTCGCCGAGCGCGGTCGCGGGCGTGTTGGTCGCACCACCGGAGACGCACCTCGAGCTCGCGGCGTCGGTCGGCTGGGAAGCGACCGCGCATGTCGCCGGCGATCTCGGAGCGGTCGGCGTGGGGACCGGTGCGCGCGCGCAGTTGGCGTCGCCGTCGGCAAAGCTCGATCTCGCAGAGCCGATCACGGTGCGTACCGGCGTGCGCTGGCTCGCCGACCGCTGGATCGCGGAGGCGAACGCCGACCTGTGGATCTTTCCGGATGCCGCGCAGAACGAGACGTGGAACCTGACCGGCTTGACGATCGTCGACGAGAGTGGCGCCGGCGTCGGGCTGTCGTCGTTGCCGTCGCGGATCAGCGAGCGCACCCACGGTGCGCTGCGCGGCGCGTTCGACGTCGAGTTGATCGCCGGCTTCCTGTGGGCGACGGCGGGCTATGCGTACACCACCGCGGGCACCGGTCGCGAACGCCGCTCGACGACGTTCGGCGAGCTCTCGGGTCACACGCTCGGCCTCGGCCTCGAGGCGAGCGCCGGCGGCTTCACGTTCAACCTCGGCTGGGCGCGGACGTGGTCGACGAAGCGGCCCGAGCAGACCAGTATCTGGCGACTCGACAATCCGTTCGGCACCGGCGACGCGCAGGTCCCGAGCGGCACCTACGATGCGTCGAGCGACCTCGTCGGACTTTCGATCGATGCCGAGCTCGGCTCGACGCCGTAGCGTGCTACGCCATGGGCGTGCGGCTGTTGAAGCTCGTCGAGATCTCGCGCGCGAAAGACCGGATCGCGGCGACCTGCGCGATCGATGACCTGACGTTCAGCGTCTCGATCTGGTACGAGGACGTCGACTTCGACGAGCTCGCGCGGCGCTACCCGGAGCTCGTGGATCGGCTCGCGTTCCACATCGCGATGTTCCAGTTGAACGCGGTCGCGAGCCTGAGGCCCGACGCGATCGCCTTGGGCCCGTACGCTCGCTTCGCGACGCCAGCGTTCGTCGAGCTGTGGCGGACGGTGTTCAAGAACGTGTGGGCGCAGTGGCGCTGGGAGCACCAGTTGCCCGACTACGTGCCGGACTTCGTCGACGCCGCCGGCGTGTCGGTCGCGCCGACCCACGTGCCGGCCGGCCCGGTCGAGCTGCTCGCGTTCTGTGGCGGCGGCAAGGACAGCCTCGTCGCGCTGAAGCTCCTCGAGCGCGCCGGACTGCCGTTCGCGACGCTCGGCTACTCGCACTCGATCTACGGCGTGTCGGCACCGCAGCACGCGCTGCTCGATCGCGTCGCCGATCGCACCGCGCGCGTCCGCGCCGAACGCCAGTGGATCATCGACGACTTCCTCGACGCACCGGTCACCCGGCTGCGCCCCGAGCTCGGCGTCCATTCGATCACCGCGGCCGAGACGCCGGCCTCGGTGTTCGCGGCGCTGCCGATCGCTCTCGCGCGCGGCTATCGCCATCTCGTCCTCGCCCACGAAGCGAGCGCGAACAGCGGCAACCTCACGTGGGGCGCGACCGGCGAGGAGGTCAACCACCAGTGGGGCAAGAGCTTCGAAGCCGAGCGCATGCTCGATCAGTACGTGCAGCAGGAGCTGGTCGACGTCGGCTACTGGAGCGTGCTGCAGCCGATCCACGACGAGGTGATCTTCGAATTGCTGTCGCGCGATGCCGAGCTCGCACCGCTCACGCACTCGTGCAACATCGCGAAGCCGTGGTGTGGCACGTGCGCGAAGTGCGCGTACGTCTGGCTGCAGATGTCGGCGCATCTCCCGCCCGCGATCGTCGAGGCCACGTTCGGTCGCGATCTCGGCGAGCTCGCCGCGAACGAGAGATGGTTTCGCGAATTGCTCGGGCTCGCGGAGCACTCGCCGTTCGAGTGCGTCGGCAGTCCGAGCGAGGCGCGCCTCGCGTTGGGCCTGTTGCCGCGCCTGGGACCGCGGTTGGCAGCGCTCGCAGCGGAGGTCGGTGCGATCGACGTCAGAGCGCTCGCGCAGCCGCTGCTCGGTGTCGGCGAGCGCCACGCGATGCCGGCTCACGTCGCTGCGGTGGTGCTCCCGATCCTGGCGGACGCGGCGCGCACGGCGACCGCTCGCATCATGCGGTAGCGCCTACGGTCGCCGAGCGATCGCCTTGCGCGCGACGACGGGCAGGCTGCGTGCTCCACACCGCTCGCACTGCACGCCGCCGTCCTCGTCGATCTCGCGCATCGGCGTCTTGCACCACGGGCACGGAGCCACCCTGACTTCGACGAACAACTCTCGGTACGGTGGCGCGTCGTCACTCACGTCGCGATGGTGGCGCGAACCCTGCGCGCGTAGCTCGCGGTCGGCGGTGTGCTGCCGAGCCACAACCGCATCCGCTGATCGGGATCGACGTAGGTCTCGGCGACGTGCCAACCGCTCTCGCGCAGGATCGTCTCGAGCATCGCGGGCGTGTGCTTGTAGCAGTGCTCGGTCACGATGTGCTCGCCGCGCGCGAACGTGAAGCGCTGGCCGGCGACCGTCACGGTCTGCGGCCGGCGGCTCACGAGGTGCATCTCGATCCGCGACTTCGCCGTGTTCCATACCGCGCGGTGCATGAACTGCGCGACGTCGAAGTTCGCCTGATGCGTGGTGTTGATGTGCGATAGCACGTTGAGATCGAACTCGGCGGTCACGCCCTCGCGGTCGTCGTACGCGCGGAGCAACTCGTCGCGGTTCGCGTTGCCATCGGCACCGACGAGGATCATCGCGCCGGGACCGGCGAGCTGCGCGAGCTCGGTGAGAAAGCGCCGCGCCTCGTCGGGCTCGAAGGTGCCGATCGTCGAGCCCGGGAAGAACACGACGGTCGTACCGACGGGTCGCGTCGAGGTCGGCAGCGCGAGCTGCTGGGTGTAGTCGCCGAGCACCGGCAACACTTCGAGGTCCGGGAACGCCGCGTTGAGCGTCGACGCGGTGTCGGCGAGCTGATCCGCGGCGACGTCGATCGGTACGTAGATCGCCGGGCGATCGAGCGCCGCGAGCAACATTCGCGTCTTGCGACCGGCGCCGCTGCCCGGCTCGATCACGCGCGCGTTCGGACCGACGAGCTTCGCGATCGCCGGTAGCTGCGCTTCGAGCAGCGCGAGCTCGGCGCGCGTCAGATAGTAATCTTCGACGGCGGTGATCCGCTCGAACAGATCGGCGCCGCGCGCGTCGTACAGCAGCTTGCACGGCAGATGCTTGATCCGGTCGCTCAGACCCGCGATCACCTCGTCGTTGATCACCGTGGTCCGACACTCTGCACGCTCGATCATCGCCGGCCTCCATCTTCAGCTAGTCGCACACCGCTCATCTGCCAGCGCGCGCTCGGTGGAAAGAAATTGCGATACGAGGCGCGCACGTGATCGCGCGGCGTGAAGCACGAGCCTCCGCGCAACACCTGCTGCCCCGACATGAACTTGCCGTTGTATTCGCCGATCGCGCCCGCGAGTTGCCGAAATCCCGGATAGGGCAGGTAGCTCGACCGCGTCCATTCCCAGACGTCGCCGAACATCGCGCCGGTACCGGGATGCAACACGTTGTCGTCGGCGAAGTTGCCGAGCTGGGGATCCAACGAGCTCGCGGCGAGCTCCCACTCGGCCTCGGTCGGCAGCCGCGCCCCGCGCCAGCGCGCGATCGCATCGGCTTCGTAGAAGCTCAGGTGACACGCGGTCTCGTCGGGATCGATCGCGCGCACACCGCCGAGCGTGTAGTGCTCGTCACCTCGCCAGTACAGCGGCGCGGTGATCGCTTCGGCGGTGATGAAGCTCCAGCCGTCCGACAGCCACCACTGGGGATCGCGATAGCCGCCGGCGGCGATGAACTCGAGCACGTCGCGGTTCGCGAGCGCACGCGTCGCGATCCGGAACGGCTCGACGAACACGCGATGGCGCGGACGCTCGTTGTCGAACGCGAAGCCAATGGCCGCGGCACCGATCTCGATCAGGCCGCCGTCGAACACGCGCCAGTCACCGGCTCCAGCCGGGGCCGCGCGCGGTAGGTCGGCGCGATACGCCGGTCGCAGCGGCTGCGTCCCGAGCGTGTACTTGAGGTCGGTCAGGATCAGCTCCTGATGCTGTTGCTCGTGATGGAGGCCGAGCTCGACGAGGTCGCGATCGACGCGGCCCTCGGCGATCGCGCTGTCCATGCGCGCATCGACGTCGACCCGATACGCCTGCACGCGCTCGAGCGACGGCCGGCTCAACATCCCGCGCCGCGCGCGGTCGACCCGCGGGCCGAGCGCCTCGTAGTAGCTGTTGAACAGGAAATTGAACTCCGGATCTGGCGCGCCGAGCACGAGGGTCTCGAAGAACCACGTCGTGTGCGCGAGGTGCCACTTGGTCGGGCTCGCATCCGCCATCGGTTGCACGAGCTGATCCTCGACGCTGAGCGGCGCGCACAGCTCGACCGTGCGCATGCGCACCGCCTTGAAGCGCCTGGTCAGGGTCGTCGCGTTCATATCGGCGGTATACCGGAGAAGGAGCAAATCTCATGCAAACGATCGAACCGACGGGGCTCGTCGCTGCGCGGCTGGAACTGCACTATGCCGCACAAATTGTCGCTGCGTGCGCCGATGCGTGGCTGCCCGAACGGGCAGATGACGGCCATACCGCGATGCGCTGGGAGAGTCCAATCATGATTGGAGGTGTCTCGGCCACCGAAGTTACGATTGGTATTCGCGCTGTCGACTTTGCAGTCGCTGTATGGATCGACGACACCCTCGAGACGTTCGCGCTCGCCGGCAAGACGCTCGCCGAAGCGATGGCGTGGGCCGATGCGCGCTTCGGTCCGCCGCGGGGTGTGCGCATGCGCGACTACGATCTCCCGCCGAGCCTCCTCGCGAGCGGCGGACGGTTCGTCGGCTACGAGCCGGAGCTCGCCGAGCTCGCCCGCTGGTACGACTTCGGTCTCGAGCTCGTGAAGACCGCCGTCGCAGACACGCGTTCGACGGAGATCTTGATCTGGCCCCACCATTTCGATCTCGGCGCGATCATCTACCTCGATCCGGGAGACGAGACGCGCCAGATCGGCGTCGGCCTCTCACCCGGTGATGACTACTACGCAGAGCCGTACGTCTATGTCACGCCCAGTCCTTTGACCACCAAGCAAGTTCCAGCGCTTGCCGGTGGTGGGTTCTGGCGGACCTCCGGCTGGACCGGCGCGGTGCTCACCGCGTCGACCCTGGAGGCTGGCGGCGATGCCAACGAGTTCATCGCGTCGGCGCTCGCGGCCGCACGCGCCGTGGTCTAGCGACAGTCTTCGCGAACGTTCGCCTGCTGCAGCAGCCACGTCGCCGCCGCGGCCGGCGATCGCTTGTCGGCCTCGCGATCGACCATGAGATTGGCACGCCGCATCGCCTCGACCGTGATCGCGCCTCGCAGCGGCGCGAGTGCGCACGCCACCATCGGATCATCGGCGACCCGCGGCGCGAGCAGCACCATCGCGTCGTAGGGCGGCAGCGCGCCCTGCGGATCGTCGAGCGTGACCAGATCGTTCGCGGCGATCCGGCCATCGCTCGAGAACCCGGCGATCGCATCGACCTCGCCCTTCGCGACCGCGTCGTAGAGCAGCGATGGATCGAACGTCGCGGTGCGGCGGAACTGCAAGCCGTACGCGGCGCGCACCGACGCCCACTCGCTGCGCCCGAACCACTCGTAGTCGCCACCGATCGCCAGCTTCGACGACGCCGGCGCGAGGTCCGCGATCTGTTTCAAGTGCAACCGATCCGCGAGCTCGCGCTTGACGACGATCGCGTACGCGTTCTCGAACCCGAGCGAGCCGAGGCTGCGGATCTTGTACTCGTGCGCGAGCCACTCCTCGACCTCGAGCAAGACGCGCCAGCGCGGCGTGCCGGGCCCGCGCTTCATCTGATTGGTCCACAGCGTGCCGGAGTAGTCGACATATGCATCGATCTGACCAGTCGCGAGCGCGTCGAACACCACGGTCGACCCCAGGCTCTCCGCTACCTCGACGCTGATCCCGACCTTCGCGAGCCGCTGCCGCAACACCTCGACGAGGATGTACTGCTCGGTATAGGTCTTCGCGCCGACCCGGACCTTCGTGACCTTCTGCGCCGCGCTGTGCGAAGCGATCACGACGGTCGAGGTCTCGCGTACTTCCGCGAGCGGCAACACGACGAGCCCGAGCACGATCACGGCACCGAGTGCGACCAGCGCGGGCCACGGTCGCTTGCGACTCGCGAGCGCGTGCTCGATCGACCCCAGGATCAGATCGAGCAGGATCGCGAGCCCGGCCGACGCGCCGACCCCGACGAGCAACATGTCCCAGTTGCGGGTCTGCAGCCCGGCGAAGATGTAGTTGCCGAGACAGCTCTGACCGACCGGCGTCGCGAGCGTCGCGGCACCAACGGTCCACACGGTCGCGGTGCGAACACCTGCCGCGATCACTGGCGCGGCGAGTGGCAACTGGACGTAGCGCAGCAACTGGCCCGAGGTCATGCCGATACCACGCGCCGCTTCGACGACCGCCGGATCGACGCCGCGCAGGCCGGTGATCGCGTTGCGCAGGATCGGCAGGATCGCGTAGAGCGTCAGCGCGATCACCGCCGGCGGAAAGCCGAACGCCGAGAGGCCGAGGCCGAAGCCGTGCGTGCCGGCGACCACCGCGACCATCAGCGCGAGCAGCGCGAGTCCCGGAATCGTCTGGATCACGCCGGCGGCGGTGACGACCGGAAACGCGAGCCGCGGGCGATTCGCGACGACGATCGCGAGCGGCATGCTGATCGCGCTCGCGGCGATCAGCGCCACGAGCGTGAGCTTCAAGTGCGCCGCGAGCAGCGGCGGCAAGTCGCGGATCAGGTCACCGATGCTGGTCACGCGAGGTCGGCCAGTTGCTTGGCTTGCTCGGTCGCCATGCTCATCAGCTTCGCGACATAGTCGTCGGCGGGCTTCGCGATCAGCTCGGCGGGCGTGCCGACCTGGCGCAGCTCGCTGCGGTACATCACCGCGATTCGATCGGCGAGCGTCAGCGCCTCGATCATGTCGTGCGTGACCATCACCGTCGTGAGCTTCAACTCCTTGTGGATCCGGCGAAGCTCGCCCTGGAGCGCGACGCGCGTGATCGGATCGAGCGCGCCGAACGGCTCGTCGAGCAACATCAGGCGGGGCTTGGCCGCGAGCGCGCGCGCGACGCCGATCCGCTGGCGCTGGCCGCCGGAGAGTTGATCGGGAAAGCGTTCGCGCATCTCCGGCAGCCCGACCAGCGCGAGCAATTCGTCGACGCGGGCGGCCCTCGCGGCCGGCTCCCAGCCGAGCAAGCGCGGCACCATCGCGACGTTGTCGGCGATCGTCAGGTGCGGCAATAGGCCGACGTGTTGGATCACGTAGCCGATCGTGCGGCGCAGCGTGACCGCGTCGGTGCTCTTGACGTCCTTGCCGTCGACCGTCACGACGCCCTCGTCGGCGTCGTACAAGCGATTGACCATCTTCACGAGCGTGGTCTTGCCGCTGCCCGATTCGCCGAGGACGCACACGAGCTCGCCTGCTGCGATCTCGAGCGAGACGTGACGCACCGCCCACGTGTCGGCCTGGAACCGCTTCGAGACGTCCTCGAAGGCGATCAAGGATCGAGCTCGGGGTAGTGGCGAAAGATGCCGGTCTCGTTGAACGGCAACCTCCGTGGCGACGCGAGATACGCGGCGAGCTTCGGCCGCGCGGCCACGCGATCGCGCAGCGCGAGCAGGCGCTTCAGCTTGCCGGCGCGCCGCTTCATCGTGTTCGGAAACGCGTACTGCAGGCCCATCACGACCTGAAACGCCGAGAGATCCGCGTACGAGATCGCCGAGCCGACCAGGTGCTTGCCGTTGTGCGCGAGCGTGTCCTCGAGCCACTGGGTGAACTTCGGGATCCGCTGGTTGCGAAATGCCTCGGCCCTGTGCTTCGCGGCGGGCTTCTGCGTCTCGTAGGCTTTGTCGACGGAGACCGGGTGGTGGGTGTCGTGGACCTCGGCGACCAGATCCGCGAGCGTCAGCGCGATCGTCGCCGCCGCCAGCCGGCCGTGCTCGGTCTTCGGCGCGAGTCCGAGCCGCTCGCCGAGGAACCGCGAGATGTTCGCCGACTGCGCCACCACGATCTTGCCCGCGCGCAGGTACGGCGGTGCGAACGGCAGCATGCCCCCGAGCCCGCGATCGAGGCCGGCGAGCAACTTCGCCATGCCGCCCGGCTCGCGCGCGACATCGACGTAGTCGGCCCCGGCATCCTCGAGCACCAACCGCGCGAACTCGCCGCGGCCCTGGAGGCCCGGCCAGTAGTAGAGCTCGTAGCGCATGCCCGACTCTACGCCAGCGAGCCGCCAGGCGAGCAGTGCCCTTGGGTACAACCGGGAATGCGCGGGCCGCGCGGTGCGTTGCGTCGTTCTCGTGCCCCACGTGATCTCCCGAGACGAGGCGCTGGCGAAGATCCGCGAGGAAGGCAACTCTCCGCCCTGCCTCATGTGTGCGGTCCGCGATCGTCAGGTCGGCGCGACCTACGCGATCTACGAGGACGACGACATCCTCGTGATGCTGCCGCGCTACGTCCGGCGCTGGGGCCACGTCGTCGTGATGCCGCGCGCGCACGTGACGACGTACACCGGCTGCACGGCCACGCTGTGGAATCGGATCAACGCCGACGCACTCCACGCCGCGAAGATGCTCGAGCGGATCCGCGCGCCGCTGCGGATCTACATCACGTCGACGGGGAGCAGCGCCGGCGAGTTGCTCCAGACGTCGATGCACCTCCATGTTCACGTGATCCCGCTGTACGACAACACCGATCGGCCGGCCGACGTGTTCAGTTGGCAAGCCGGGGTCGTCGTCGCCGAGCACGACGAGTGGGAGGCGCTACGCGAGGAGTACGCGCACGCGTGGGCTCACGGCACGGAGAGCGCCGCGCCCGCGGGATCGTAGGCGGCGAGCGTCTTCGCGAGTCGAGCGAGCGCCGCCGGCAGGGGGCGATACCGCGCGTTATCGAAGGCGAGCGTCGCGTGCCAGCGCGCCAGCGTGGTGAGCGCGGTGGCCTTGGTCGACCAGGCGGTGACGGCGGGCGATCCGGCGTGCGGGATGTCGAGCGCGCCGAGCTCGCTGACCAGCGCGCGCTCGGCGTCGACCTCGGCGCGGATGGCGGGCGTCGCGATCGACCACGATGCGATCATCGCCGGATTGCACACCACGTACTCGCGGTATGGCACGGCGGCCTCCGCACGGACGTGAAAGATCGCGGCGATGCGTTCGGGAGCCGCGACGACATCGGCGTTCGCGATGCGATCGCCGCCGGCGTCGACGAACGTGAACGGAGTTGGATCCGTCGGCGAGAACCGACCGATCCACGCATCGCCGCGGAGCTCGATCCGGATCAACGCGTTGCCGTAGGTGCGCGGCCCGATGCCCAGCATCGTCGCGAACGGTGCCGGCCACGCGTAGCGCCGGCGCGACAGCCGCGGATCGTCGCGAAGGACGCGCGCGATGTCCGCCCCGGGACGCGCGGTGACCGCGAGCACACCGAGCGCGCGGTTGAACGGCGAGACGAAGCCGCCACTCGTGGTGGTCGCGACCAGCAGGGTGTGGGTCGTGCGCACCGTGCTCGCCGCGGCCGGTGTGGTCCAGGTGTAGAGCGTCGATCGATAGAAATCGTCGTCGGTGACCGCGAGCGCGGCGAGCCGGGTGTCGACGGTCGACGCGACGGGCGGCGCAGGCTGCGCGACGACGACCACGGGCGCGATCGAAGGAGGCGGCGACGGTGGACTGCTGCAGCCGACCAGTGCGACGACGACGACGAGGACGCGAATCAACCCTTCCGGCAACGCGTGTCGACGGCCGGATATTCGTCAGCCTATCGTCAGCCCGACGTTAGATCGAACCGAGGATCGCGATCGCCACGAGCATGACGTGACCGACGATAAACAGTCGAATGTCGCGCATGCAGGCACTACGAGCAGGTGCCGTGCCCGGTGTAACTGCCTGAAACTACGCCTGTCGCATCCGGCAGCTCGTGCGTCCTGGCAAGTCGAGGAGCTAGGCCGATCTACTTCTTCAGCTGCTTGGCCGGCGCAGACTTGTCGCGCGCCGCGGCGAGCGCTCGCGCGTCATCACCACTGCCGTCGTCGACCTCGACGAACGCGCCGTAGACCGCGCCGATCATGCCGCCGAGGAACGGCGACCACGAAAATAGATCATGCCCGCCGACCATCATCGCCGACGGCGCCCACGCCTTTGCGATGATCGCGTACAGGCCGCAACCGATGCCAAACCCGACCAGCCCCTTGATAATCCCGACCCACGAGGTCGAGGCCTTATCGCGGATCAGCGACCACAGCGGCCGCCCGACGAGGAGTCCGACGAACAGACCCACCACGCCGTAGGTCAGAAAGCCGTTCGCGAAGCCCGTCGCCTGAGACAGAGCGAACGCGCCATAGCCGATCGCGCCACCGATGACCGCGCCCTTGAGTAGACCGACGAGCAGCTTGACCACATCTCAAGCATGACGGTCCCTGGACTCGTCGGCAAGGCAGATCGGCTGCGGGATTATTCAGCCTTTGCGATCAGTTCGCCCGATGGTTGCCGGTCGGTGTGAACTTTATGGCCCTTTGCGAGGTCCAGCTCGAAGCGCGAGACGCGGCCGTCCTTCCCGCGCTCGATCTTGAATGGCTCGCCGAGCTTGATGGTCTTGAAATCGAGGACGCCCGAAAGTGATCGAATCACCTCGTCGGCCTCGGTCGCGGTCATGCCGTGGTGCTTGAGCAGCTTGCCGAGCGTGTCGTTCGCTGCGACCTTGCCCTCGACGATCGAGGTCGCAAGTGCGGCCGGGACGACGGCACCTGGCGATCCAGGTTGCGCGAGTGGCGCGGAGGGCATCGCCATCGCGGGCGTCGCGTTGTGCGCTTGTTCGGCGATCGCGCGGACGCTGGTCTTCTTGTCCCACACGAACACGTAGAGGTTGATCACGACCAACACGCCGAGGACGAGCAGCACCCAGAGCCCACTCTTGCGAGCGGGATGCGCGGCGGTCATCCGGCCCATTCCGGTGTAGGCCGTCGACCTTTTCTTGCGCCCTGACGTGCGTCTGCGGACCATGCGTTGGAGAAGTCAGCACTATCACGCGGTGTGGAACAGACCAACATTCCACACTTCGCGACGGAGCTGGGGCTTCTCAGACCATCCCATGGCCAATTCCTCCAGCGATCTGCTGCCGCCCCGCGAGCAGCTGGAACTTTTCTCGAACTCGGGGCAAGGTGCGCCGCAAGACATGGCGAAGAAGTCTTCCAAACCCGAGGCTGCCAAACCGGAGAAAGCATCTCCGAAGAAAAAACGCGGCGGTGATGGCGGCGGCGGTGGTGGTGGAGCTGGTGGTGGTGGTGGCGCAGGACCCGGCACGTTCGACACGTCGCTCGAGGTCGAGGCGCGTCGCCGGTATCTCAACTATGCGCTGTCGGTGATCACGTCGCGCGCGTTGCCCGACGTGCGCGATGGTCTGAAGCCGGTCCAGCGCCGGATCCTCTACGCGATGCTCAACGACGAGCATCTGCGACCCGATGCGAAGCACAAGAAGTCGGCGAAGGTCGTCGGTACCGTGCTCGGTCGCTATCACCCGCACGGCGATAGCTCGGTGTACTCGGCGATGGTCCGGATGGCGCAAGACTGGGTGCTGCGCGTGCCGCTCGTCGATGGCTCCGGCAACTTCGGCTCGCTCGATGGCGATGAAGCCGCCGCGTATCGCTACACCGAGTGTCGGCTCGCGGGCCCCGCGATGGAGCTCCTGCGCGAGCTCGACCAGAACACCGTCGACATGCGCGCGAACTACGACGGCACGACCGAAGAGCCGGTCGTGTTGCCGGCGCGCTATCCGAACTTGCTCGTCAACGGCTCGACCGGCATCGCGGTCGGCATGGCGACGAACATCCCGCCGCACAACCTGCGCGAGATCATCGACGCGATCCTCGCGCTGTCGAACAATCGCGACATCGAGCACGTCACGCTGATGAAGCACATCCTCGGGCCGGACTTCCCGACCGGCGGCCAGATGCTCAACAGCAAGGTCGAGGTGCGCCAGATCTACAAAGAAGGCGCGGGCGCGATCCGCGTGCGCGGCGAGTACAAGCTCGAGACGCCGAAGAAGGGCAATCCGCAGATCATCATCACGTCGATGCCGTGGGCGATGAACAAGGCCGACCTCGTCACGAAGATCGCGGACGTCGTGATCTCGCGCAAGCTGCCGTTCCTGATCAACGTCACCGACGAATCGACCGACGACGTGCGGATCGTGCTCGAGATCAAGAAGGACGCCGACCCCACGCTCGTGATGGCGTACCTCTACAAGAACACGCCGCTGCAGACGAGCTTCCACGTCAACATGACGTGCCTCGTTCCGCCCGAGCTGCTCGCCGACGGCAGCGCGCCGCAGGGCTCGCCACCGCAACCGAAGAAGTGCGGCGTCAAAGAGATGCTCGAGTACTTCCTCGACTTCCGGGTCATCGTCACCGAGCGCCGGTTCCAGCATCAGCTCGATGCACTCCAGGCGCGGATCCATATCCTCGAGGGCTACGCGACGGTCTTCGACGCGCTCGACGAGATCATCAAGATCATCCGCGCGAGCGACGGTAAAGAGGACGCGGCCGGCAAGATCATCAAGCGGTTCAAGCTCGACGAGATCCAGACCGACGCGATCCTCGAGCTCAAGCTGTATCGGCTCGCGAAGCTCGAGATCAACGTGATCCGCGAGGAGCTCGAAACGAAGTCCACCGAGGCCAAGCGGATCCAGAAGATCCTCAAGAGCGAAGACAAGATCGAAGAGATCGTGCGGGGTGAGCTCGAGGAGATCTCGAAGCAGTACGGCACGCCGCGCAAGACCAAGGTCGGCGGCGTCGGCGAAGAGCAAGAGTTCGATGCCGATGCGTTCATCGTCGACGAAGACGCGAACGTGATCATCACACGCGACGGTTGGCTCAAGCGCGTGCGCGAGATCAAGGATCCGGCGGCGACTCGCACCCGCGAAGGCGATGCCGTGATCTACGTCGTCCCGGGCTCGACCAAGGAGAAGGTCATCTTCTTCACGAACCGTGGCTCGTCGTACGTGATCAAGATCAACGATATCGCCGCGACCACCGGGTACGGCGATCCGGCGCAGAAGTACTTCAAGTTCGGCGATGGCGAACGGATCATCGCGGCGATGACGCTCGATGCGCGCGCACTGGTGCCGGAGACGCTGCTCGCGGTGACGAAGCAAGGCTTCGGCCTCCGGTTCGCGACCGCGGCGGTGTCCGAGATCACGACCAAGGCCGGGCGGCGTTACTCTCGTCCGAAGGATGGCGACGAGGTGCTCGGCGTCATCCCGTGTAACGACGGCGACGTGGTGGTCACGGCGACGCGCGACGGTCACGTCTTGCACTGCAAGGCCGACGAGATCGCGAAGCTCGAAGGGCCCGGTCGCGGTGTCACCGTGATCAAGGTGACCAACGACGACAGCGTCATCGGCTTCATCGCCGGTGGCAAGGGCGACATCCTCCAGCTCGAGACCGAGAAGAGCGGCAAGGACTACTCGCAGAAGGCCGATCCGAAACAAGTCTCGGCGCGCGGCGGCAAAGGCCATCAGGTCGTCAAGAAGACCACGCTCGTCGCGGTGGCTCAGCCGGTCACGATCCAACCCCTCGCGAACGCCGAGGGTGGGCAGGGAGTCAACTAATGGCGCACGCGTCCAAGGGATACACCGGCGACGATATTCAGGTCCTCGAGGGCCTCGATCCCGTTCGCAAGCGCCCCGGCATGTACATCGGCGGCACCGGCAAGGATGGCTATCACCATCTACTCTGGGAGGTCGTCGACAACTCGATCGACGAGGTCATCAACAAGCACGCGACCAAGGTCGAGGTCACGCTGCACAAGAACGGCAAGACCGCGACCGTCGAAGACAATGGTCGCGGCATCCCCGTCGACATCATGACGAAGCAGAAGAAGCCGGCCATCGAGGTGATCTACTCGACGCTGCACTCCGGCGGTAAGTTCGAGCGCGGCAAGAGCTACGCGGTATCGGGCGGTCTGCACGGCGTCGGCGCGGCCGTCGTCAACGCGCTGTCGAGCGAGCTGATCGCCCAGGTCAAGCGCGATGGCGAGCGCTACGAGATCAGGTTCGAGCGCGGCGAGACCAAGTCGAAGCTGAAGAAACTCGGCGCGGCGCGCGGCACCGGCACGCTCGTCACGTTCCATCCCGACGACGAGGTGTTCGGCGGCAAGCTGCACTTCGATCCGGCGCTGATCGCCGAGCGGCTCGAAGCGAAGAGCTACCTCCACGGTGGGCTCGAGATCGTGTTTACCGACGAGACCGCCTCGCCACCGGCGAAGCACACGTACCTCCATCCGCAGGGCATCGCGGAGTACCTGCCGACGCTGGTCGGCGGGCGCAACAAGCTCCCGGTGCCACCCGGCGGCGCCGTGTTCTACATGGAGAAGAACGACAAGGACATGAAGCTCGGGCTCGAGCTCGCGCTGCAGTGGACCGAGTCGACCGACGACCTGATCAAGACCTACGTCAACTCGGTGCCGACCCCCGACGGTGGCACCCACGACACCGGCCTGCGCGCCGCGGTCGTCAAGGCGATCCGCAACTACATCTCGACCCACAACCTCGAGGCCAAGGGCGTCACGCTCACCGCGGAAGATATCCGCGAGGGGCTCGTCGCGGTGTTGTCGACCTACGTCCACGACCCGCAGTTCCAGAGCCAGACCAAGAACCGGTTGAACAACCCCGAGGTCGCGGCGCAGGTCGAGCAACTGATCCGCCCGGCGCTCGAGAACTATCTCAACGAGAATCCGAACTGGGGGCACGCGGTGATCTCGCGCGTGACCATCGCGGCGCGCGCGCGAGAGGCGTCGCGAGCGGCGCACAACGCGGTCACGCGCAAGACCGCGATCAGCCATCGGCTCAACCTGCCGGGCAAGCTGGCGGACTGCGCATCGACCGATCCGTCGGAGAGCGAGCTGTTCATCGTCGAAGGTGAATCGGCAGGCGGCTCCGCGAAGCAGGGGCGCGATCGCCGCACGCAGGCGATCCTGCCGTTGCGCGGCAAGGTGCTGAACACCGAACAAGCGAACAGCCAGAAGCTCCTCGCGAACAAGGAGCTCCAGGATCTCGTCTCGGCGCTCGGCTGCGGGATCGGCGACACGCTCGATGTCTCGAAGCTGCGCTACGGCAAGATCTTCTTGTTGATGGACGCCGATGCCGATGGCCATCACATCGCGACGCTGTTGATGACGTTCTTCTACCGTCACATGCGCGGCCTGATCGATCACGGCCATGTCTACCTCGGCCAGCCGCCGCTCTATCGCATCGACATCGGCAAGCAGACGTTCTGGGCCCTCGACGATGCCGACCGCGATCGGCTGATCAAGGAGCACGGGAAGGCGAGCTCCAAGCCGAGCATCACGCGGTTCAAGGGCCTCGGTGAGATGAACCCCGAGACCCTGAAGATGACGACGCTCGACCCCAAGAGCCGGCAGGCGCTGCGGATTACCGTCAAGAACGGCGAGCAGTTGCAGACCGATCGGACCATCAGCGAGCTGATGGGCAAGGACGTCGCGGCGCGGTTCAAGATGATCACCGAGAACGCCGGCGAGATCGGCGACCTCGACGTGTAGCGGGTGCGCACCATCGTGCGCACCGATCGACGTTAGATCCGTCTTGTGGAGCGATTCCGCCGGGGGTACACCTCGGCGCGGATGGCACGTGGTGTACGGATTGGTGATTATCAGATCGAGCACGAGCTCGCTGTGGGGCCGTCGGTCGCGATCTATCGGGCGGTGCACTCGGTGTTGCCGCGCCGCGTCCTGTTGAAGGTCGCGCGTGAGCCCGGCGATTCGGTCGCGGTGCTGCGCGAGGCTTGCATCCTCGCCGCGCTCCCGCATCCCGGCATCGTGCGCGTGTACGAGACCGGTCGACTCGCGGATCTGCGCACGTGGTTCGCGTACGAGATCGTCGAGGGCCTGATGCTCGCCGGCACGTTCGTGCTCGGTGCGATCGAGGCGGCGATCGCGGTCGGCATGATTCGCGATGTCGCCGAGGTCCTCGCGTACGCGCATCAGCGCGGCGTGATCCACGGCGGCGTGACGCCGGAGCGGCTCGTCGTCACGGGGCGCGGTCGCGGTTTTCCGATGTGCATCACGGATTGGAGCGCGGCGCGCGCGCACGATGCCGAAGCGATGTCGCTCGGCGAGCCGACGCCGTTCACGGCACCCGAGTTGATCGCCGGCGATACGATCGATGATCGCGCGGACGTGTTCGCACTCGGCGTGGTCGCGTATCGCGCGCTGACCGGCGAGCTGCCGCGCGAGCCGTTGGTACCGACCGCGGTGCATTGTCCGGAGGTGCCGCGCGAGCTCTCCGGCTTGATCGATCAGATGCTCGCGTTCGAGCGGTGGGATCGGCCGAGTGCCGCGGAGGTTCGCGCCGAGCTCGGTTCGTTGGCGACTTCGCTGACGGCGCAGCGAGCGCCGGACGTGGTCCGTATTCGCAAGCCGCGGTGGACGCCGCAGATAGATCTGGGAACCCGGATGCGCGCCGACACCGAGGCAGATCCTGGCATCCTGCCGAGCACGCGCGACGACGTCGAATAGCTGACACGTGTCGCGTCAACGGTCGGACCATGGGTGGTCGACGCGCCGGTAACTAGCGGAACTGCATGACGCCGCGGTGCGGTACGGCGCTTGCGAAATGCGGTCGGATGGACCGAACTGCGATGGCAAGGCGCTACGTCGCGTGGCTCGAGCGGCACGCGCGCAAGCTCCTCGCGATCAGCGCGGCGGTGGTCGCGGCTTCGGTCTACCTCGCGGCATTCCATCTGCCGGTGTACGCGGATCTCTCGGACCTGTTGCCGTCGGACGTGCCCGCGATTCGCGACTTGCGCCGGCTCGAGGCGCGGCTCGACGCGAAGGACTCGATGGTCGCGATCGCGATCGCGGTCGATCCCCAAGAGCGTGCCCTCGCGGCGAACGAGCTCGCGACGCGCGTGGCCGCGCTCGATCCGCACCTGGTCGCTCGGGTCGACTTCGACGATCGCGACGTTCGCGACTTCGTTCGTGCCCACGAAGGCCTCTACATCCCGCTCGCGGATCTTCACGCGACGGAGACCGCACTCGCGAACAAGATCGCGGCGGCCAAGCTCGCTGCAAATCCCTTGTACATCGACCTCGAGGATCATCCGGCCGCTTCCAAGGACCTCGACGACCTGCGCGCGAAGCGCCGCGACGGCGAAGCGAAGCTCGATCACTCGCGCTACCTCAGCGGAGACCGGCGGGCGTCGGTGATGGTGATCTCGACCGCGTTCCGCGCGACCGATACCGCCGCCGACCGCGCGCTGCAAGACGCGCTCGACCGCACCGCCGCCGACATCCGCATGCATCACCCGGCGGTCGCGTTCGCGTTCGCGGGCGGCGTCACGCAGACGCTCGACGAGCACGATTCGTTGGTCAAGGGCATGCTCGTGTCGAGCCTCGCGACCGCCGCGCTCGTCGGCTTCGTCCTGTTCGTGCACCTGCGCTCGCCGCGCGTGCTCGCGCTCCTGACCGCGAACATCATCGCCGCGACGATCGTCGCGTTCGGGATCGCGAGCTTCACGGTCGGGCATCTCAACGCGGCCACGGCGTTCCTCGGCGCGATCATCGCCGGCAACGGCGTCAACTACGGCATCCTACTCGTCGCGCGCTACCTCGAAGAGCGCCGCAGTCACGAGCCCTCCGCGGCGATGGCGCGCGCGATCGCCGGCACGATCCGGCCGACGTTGATCGCTTCGCTCGGCGCCGCGATCGCCTACGGCGCGCTCGCCGCGACCCACTTCAAGGGCTTCGGCGACTTCGCGATGATCGGCGGCGTCGGCATGCTGGTGTGTTGGCTGTTCTCGTTCGCGCTGTTGCCGGTGCTCGTGCTGCGGTTCGCCTCGCGCGCACGTGCCAGCGAATCGCCGATCTTCGGCCGCGTCGCGATCACGCTGTTCGGGTTTCGCCGTCCCGCCGTGGCCTGCGCGTTTGGCGGCGTCTTCGCACTGGCCTCGGTCGCGATCACGGTGCGCTACGTCGCGCATGATCCGTTCGAGTACGACATGACGAAGCTCCGCTCCGACGCGCCCGAGGCGCTCGCGACGCGCAACTGGATGCAGTACGTCAACGATACTTTCGGCCGCGGCCTGTCGGGCATGTCGCGCAGCACGTACATCGCCGTCGACGATCGCGCGCAGGTCCCGGAGGTGGTCGCGGCGCTCCAGGCCGCACACGCACGTGACCCGGTGGTCGGCGCCGTGCAGTCGATCGACGATGTCGTGCCACCCGATCAAGCGCAGAAGCTCGTGGTGCTCGCGAAGATCCGGGCGGAGCTCGACGAATCCGTCGACGATCTCGCTCCGACCGACCGAGCCGAGCTGATGAAGCTCCGCCCGGCCGACGACCTGCACGCGTTCACGATCGCGGACCTGCCGGCCTCGCTGCACGCGAAGCTCGCCGAACGCGATGGCCGGATCGGCTATCTCGTCGCGGTCACCCCCGGAGCGTCGTTCGACGAGTGGAACGGTCGCGACCTCGTGCGGTTCTCGACCGCGATCCGCGAGCTTCACCTGCCGGGTGGTCGCACGGTCACGACCTCGGGCCCGAGCGTGATCTTCGCGGACATCATCACCGCGATCCGCAAGGACGGCGTCGTCGTGACCGTCGTCGCGGCGGCTGGCCTCGTCGTCATGGTCCTGTTGCTCGTCGGGCGCAACCGTCGCGCGGTCGCGGTGCTCGCCGGCACGGCGGTCGGCAGCCTCGTGATGATCGCGGTGTGCGCGCTGATCGGCCTCAAGATCAACTTCCTCGACTTCGTCGCACTGCCGATCGCCCTCGGCCTCGGCATCGACTACGCGATCAACGTCGCGCATCGCGCCGATCGCGACGATCCGCGGGTCGCGCTGCGCTCGACGGGCGGCACCGTGCTGGTGTGCTCGCTGACGACGATGATCGGCTACGCGTCGCTGTTGGTGTCGAGCAACCTCGCGATTCGCGGCTTCGGCCTCGCGTCGCTGATCGGCGAGGTCACGACGGTGATCACCGCGTTGGCCCTCGTGCCGGCGATCATCGCGGTGGGCCGACACACCCTGGTAGACTCGGCCGAGTGGCCAGTGCAAAGCGACGGCTCGCAGTCGGCGGCCTGACCGTCATCGCCGTGTGGGCGATCGCGCTGTTGGTCCTCGACGTGGTGGTCACGGCGCGCGCCGCGACGGGGACCGCGCAACGCATCGGCGAATCGCTGCAGGGCGCCGCGACGATCGGCGAGGTCGACGTCGCGCTGATCCGCGGCCGCCTCGTGCTCGAACGGCTCGCGGTCCATCGCGACGACGTGATCGGCCATCTCGCGCTCGACGTCGCTGATGTCGATTGCGAGCTCGCGCCGCTCGGCTGGGCGCTGGTCGACCGCGATTGCAGCGAGCTCGCCGTGCGCGGCGTGCGCCTCGAGGTCTCGACCGCCGCGTTGTTTCAGATCAAGCATCCCAAGCAACGACCGATCCACGCGAACCAGGTGATGATCGACGACGCCGAGCTGACGTTGTTCCCGAATGCCTTCTTGCCGAGCCTCGGCAAGATCGTGATCCGGATCGATCACGCGGAGTCGGGCCCGACCGCGTTCGTCACGCCGATGTCGTGGATCTTCAGCCTGACCACGCTGCGCGCCTCGATCGATCTGCCGGCCGGCCTCACCGTTCACCTCACGTACGACCACGGCATCTTCGGTGCGGCCGGTGCGCTGTTCGGATCGAAGCCGGTCGAGCTCCCGCTCGAGCTCCCGGTCGCGACGCTGGACGCCGACGCGCACGCCGAGATCGCGGCCCTCGTGAAGCTCGGCGAGGATCTCGCGGCCGGGCTCGTCGCGAAACGCGCGGAGGACTGGCTGCGCCAGAAGCTCTGACTAGCCGCGATACGTGTCGTCTTGCTCGATCTTCGAGAGCACCCAGTCGAACTCGCCAGCGGTGACGTGCGCGCCGCAATGCGTGCACTCGCCCGACTGGGTGACGACGAGCGGCGCACCGCAGTTGCCGCACGTCGGCTCGGCCTTCGGCGCACCCTTCTTGCCGGCGCTGCGGATCAGCGTCCAGTACTCGCTGTACGGGCGCTCCATGTGCTTCGAGCCGCGCACGATCTTGCCGGTCTCGCTCTTGATCACGAAGTCCTTGCCGAGGCCCCAGATCCGGATCGTGACCGCGTCGTAGTACTTGTCGCGGACGACCTTCGCGTACTCGACCTTCGTGATCCGCATGTCGGTGAGCTGGTTGCGCAGCCCCTCGCGCTTGTAGGCATCGACCCAGTACTCGAGATAGTCGAACAGGCCGTCCGAGACGAACCCGCGCACCGGCTCGAGCGCGTTGTTCGCCCAGGCCTTGTTGAGGCGGTCGTAGATCATCGCGAGCCGGAGCTCGAGCGTCTCCTCGGTGACCGCCGGATCCGCGGCGACGAGCGCTTCCCACACGTTGTCACGGTCAGCCGCCTTGTAGGTGTCGAGGTCGGTGCCGCGCTCGGTCGTCTCGGTCGTCAGCGACGGCGCGCGCTCCTCGAGCGAGCTCACCGAGATCTGGTCGACGACCCAATCGAAGCGGCCGTTGTCGACGACCTGGTTGCAGTTCGCGCACACCTGCGTGCCCGTCGCGGCGGCCTGCCACGGCGCGCCGCAGTTCGGGCACGGGAACGTGCGCGACGTGCTCGGAGGCTTCGAGTGGCGCGTCGCATCGCGGCTGTACCACCAGGTCTCGACCGAGTAGTACGTATGCCCGGCCGTCGCGACGTTCGCTTCGAACTCGATGCCGATGCGCACCCGCGCGCCCTCGGGCTGCGGCGGGACATCGATGCGCACCGGCCGCAACGCGCCGACGATGACCTGCGCGACCGGCGTGCCGACCGGCGGCCGCGCCGCGAGGTGGCCGCGAGCCTCTTCGCTGACGTACGGCGCGACGGTCGCGAGGCTCTCCGCGGTCGCGCGCACGCGCTGCGCCGTCGAGAACAGGCGAAACGCGAAGTCCTCGAACACGACCTGCGAGAAGTCGGGGTCGATCCGGCGCAGCTCGTTGATTGGAATCGCGCGGTGCAGCGTCGCCGGCGGGCCGCTGTCCCAATCCTTGTTCTTGTTGCGCAGATACGCGGAGCGGACGATCAAGAAGATGATCAAGCCGAGCAGCGGCAGGCCGATCACCGGGTAGTAGATGATCAACTGGAAGAACCACCACAGCAGCTCGAAGACGAAGAAGCCACCGCCGCCACCACCACTGCCACCGCCGCCGTGGCCACCACCGCCGGAGAAGCTCTCGCCACCGCCGGGCCGCGCGAACGCGAGCGCGCAGCTCGCGAGCACGATCAGCGCGGTCAGCAGCGCGATCCGGGTGGCCTTCGAACCTCGGGCGGTCATTTGCGACGATCCAGATCGCTATCGATCGCGTCGGGTAGCTCGTTGACGTCATCCGCCTGGTGCGGCATCGCGACCCCCATCTGATCGGCGAGCCGCTCGAGCTCCGCCGCGACCGCCGCACCGCCGCGGCCCATCATCGCGCGCAACGCGGCCTCGGCCTTCTCGATCGCGTCTTCGGGCAGCGACGATGCGAGGATCAGATCCGGGATCAGCGCGAGCTCTTGTTCGAGCCACGAGATGTAGACCAGCACGCCGCTCCGGCCCGTCGTCGCATGGACGCCGCGCTCGACGAACGTGGCGCGCGCCGCCTGCCGCACCGAGGCGCGGAGGTGCGCGGTCGACGTCAGCCAGCGCTTGACCGGCGGCAGCAGCTCGACGATCGCGCCACCGAGCAACCCGACGACGAACGGATCGACCAGGATCGAGACCAGCCCGAACGTATGGTCGGCGAACAGCGTCGCGGCGAGCCCGCCGAACGCGAGCGCCGCACCGACGAGGACGTTCGCCTGACGATACGTGCCCGACGCGCGGCGCACCGCGACCACGACCTCGACGGCGGAGTTGTCCTCGATCGTCGTGACCGCGTGGGCGAAGGCAGCCCGCGCCGCCTCGTCGAGAAACTGCGTTGCCACGCAGGCAACCTACCACGAGCGATACGCGACGACTTCGATCGGCAGCGCGGCGATCGCGCGGCGATCGGGCTTGCCCGAGGGCAACAGAGGCAAGTTGTCCACACGCGCGAGCCAGCGCGGCCGTGCGTACGAGGGCAGGGCGTGGCGCCAGTGCTCGAGCGCGCTCGCTCGATCGAAGCGCTCGTCGCCGACGATCACCGCCGCGACGACGCGACCGAAACGCTCGTCGGCGACCCCGAACGCGCAGGCGGCGCGCACGCCGGGCGTGGTCGTCAACACGCGCTCGACATCGAGCGGATGGACCTTCTCGCCACCGGTGTTGATCAGGTCGTCGCGGCGTCCGAGCACGCGCAACGTGCCATCGTCGTCGAGCTCGCCGAGATCCGAGGTCACGAGCTCCGGGGCGATCGCGGGTCCGCCGAGATAGCTCGTCGCGAGCTGCGGCGCGCGGATCGTCAGCGTGTCGGCGGTCGAGATCGTCACCCCCGGCAACACGACGAGCGGACCGCCGGGACGGGTCGCGGTCGCGATCTGACCGAACGTCTCGGTCAGGCCGTACGACGGATAGACAGGCCAGCCCGCCGCCACCGCGGCGTCGACGAGCGCGGGCATCGCCGCCGCACCGCCGAGCACGACCGCGCGCAACAAGGCATGGGGCATGCCGACCAGCTCCGTGAGTTGCGCGGGGACCAGGGACGCCAGCGTCGTGTGTGCGATCGCGATCAGCTCGGCGACCCGCGCCGGATCGAAGTCGCCCTCGTGGAGCACGACCGGTTTGCGCGCGATCAAGCAGCGCACGACGATCGACAGGCCGCCGGCGTGGGCCATCGGCAGGGCGAGCAGCCAGCGATCGTCGTCGCGCCAGCCGAACCGGGCTTCGCTCGCAGCCGCGGCGGCTACGATCGCGGCGCGCGACAACACGACGCCTCGCGACGTGCCCGTGGTGCCCGAGGTGAACAGGACGAACGCGGTGTCGGTAGGGACCTCCGCGGCCGCGAACGCCCGCTGCTGTTCGGCGCGCGCCTCGGCGGGTTGCTTCGCGTGGATCAGCGCGAGCGGTCGCTGCGCTTCGAGCGCGCTGTAGATCGCGAGGATCGTCGCGACGCTCGGTTCGGCGACGACGTGATCCTCGTCGACGATCGTCGCGGCACACTCCGCGAACGTCCACGTGCGCTCGCGCGTGATGATCGCGGCGCGCTCGCCGTGCTCCGCGGCCGCCGCGCGAATCGAGAGCTTCACGCGGCCTCGCCGAAGTGATCGAGCGCGGGATGCGGCGCGAGCCCGACCGGGACATCGGCCCCGATCGTGCGCGCGAGCTCGATGCAGGCGGCGAAGCCGATCGGTCCTTCGAGCGCGTGCGACACGATCGGCGCGATCCCGTGGCGATGCGCGAGCGCGGCGAGCTCCTGGCAGCGCGCGAACCCGCCGAGCAGCGTCGGCTTCAGGATCAACGCGGCGAGCGCCGGCGAGGTCACCGCACGCGCGAGGTCCGCCGGGTCGAGTCCGACCAGGCTCTCGTCGAGCGCGATCCGGCAGGGCAGGTGCCGCGCCAAGAGCTCGTGCGCGTCGAGGCACGGCTCCTCGACGTAGTCGATCGGCAGGTGACAGAGCAGCGCCAGCCAACGCTCGACCTCGGCGCGCGGCCACGATCGGTTGGCATCGACGCGCAACCGCACCTCGGGGATCGCCGCCGCGATCCGCAACACGCGCTCCGGTTCGCTCGCCTTGATCTTCACGCAGCGGGCACCGCGCGCGACCGCGGCTCGCGCGTCGTCTACACCGTCGACGACGATCGCGCTGCGCAGCTCGCCGTGCGGGATCGGTGACCACAGGGCGGCGATGCTCGTGCCGGCGTGCTGCGCGAGCGCCGACAGCAACGCGGTCTCGATTGCGAACCGCGCCGCGGGCGCGAACCGCGCCGCCGGCGCCGCGGCGAGCCGATCGGCCATCCCCGTCGCATGGGCGGGCGAATCGATCGCGAGCGGCACACCCGCCGCGAGGTCGACGAAGGCTGCCACCGCGTCGGCGACCGAATCGATCGACATCTCGGGCAGCGGCGCAGCCTCGCCGAGCCCGGTCTCGCGACCTTCGGCGCGGACGCCGAGGATCACCGCGGTGCGCTCCGTCCACTTGCCGCGTGCGGCGCCGCGCGGTTCGAGCGGCCAGGTCAGCGTGCGTTGCGCGACGCCGACGATCCGCATCACACGCACAGCCCGATCGCAAACAGGACGCCGTACGCGAGCAACAGCTTGCCGGTCGCCGCGAGGCACGCGTTGAACTCCGGACCGCTGACCGCGCGGACCAGCGCACGCATGCGGATCGCGGCGAGCGGCAACGATCCGAGCGGCAGCAACAACCACACATTGCGATGGGCCACCGCGAGGCCGATCGCGACCGCATAGCTCGCGACGAGCAGCAGCGCGTACTCCGCGAGCGCACCGCCGCGGCCGAGGCGGACGGCGAGCGTGCGTTTGCCGGCGCGCACGTCGGTGCCGCGATCGCGCAGGTTGTTGACCACGATGATCGCGGTCGCGAGTGCGCCGACCGGAACCGCGGCCCAGATCGCGAGACACGGCACCGTGGCGAGCTGGACGTAGGCGGTGCCGCACACCGCGACGAGCCCGAAGAAGATGAACACGAACACGTCGCCGAGCCCGTGATAGCCGAGCGGCCACGGACCGCCGGTGTACGCGATGCCCGACGCGATCGAGGCGAGCCCGATCGCGATGACCGGCCAACCGCCGACGCTCGCGAGATAGATGCCGAATGCCGTCGCGATCGCGAACGCGAGGATCATCGCGCGCTTCATCGCGGCGGCGGAGATCAACCCGGCGGCGACCGCGCGCACCGGGCCGATCCGGTCCGGACCATCGGCGCCCTTCTCGGCGTCGAACACGTCGTTCGCGAAGTTCGTGCCGATCTGGATCGCGAGCGAGCCGGCGAGGGCCGCGAGCGCAGGGCCCCACGCGACCTGGCCTGCCGCGCGTGCGACCGCGGTCCCGACGACGACGGGGACGACCGCCGCCGGCAGGGTGCGCAAGCGAGCCGCTCCGATCCAGATGGCCGTCACGCGCTGCTCAGCCATGACGTGCTCCGGTGAGGTGGGCGAGCACGGCCGCACGAACTTCGCGTGCGCCGGTCTCGGCAACGGGGGCGTGGATGATGGTGGTGCCCGGCTCGGCGAGCGCCGTCGCGACACAGCGTGCGACCGCGGTCGGCGTCGTCGCCGAGACCGCGCGGAGGTGGAGCGCGGCGGCGACCGCGAGCACGTCGATCTCGGGGCGCGTGACGAAGTGCGCTTCGAACATCTCGCGGCCTCCCGAGCTCGCGATCGGCAAGCCACCGAAGATCCGGCCACCGCCGTTGTCGACCACGAGGATCGCGAGCGGCCGGGTCGCCGTCCGAGCGACGAGCAGCGAGCCGAGGTCATGCGCGAAGCTGACGTCGCCGAGGATCAGCAGCACGGGAGCCCCCGCGCGGCTGGCGCCGGTCGCCGACGCGATCAGCCCGTCGATCCCCGCCGCGCCGCGCTGGGTGAGCACCGTCACGTGCGGGCCACCGCTCGCGACCTGATCGACGACGCGAATCGGCAAGCTGTTGCCGATCTGCACCGTCGCACCGCTCGGCATCGCCGCGAGCGCCGAGCGGATCGTCGCGGCTTCACTGCTCGCGTGCTCGACGAGCGTTTGCTCGACGGCCGCGGCGGCGCGCGCCTCGGCCTCGCGCCACGCGCGCGTGAAGTCGGAGTCGCCGCGCGGCTCGACGAGGTTCGCCAGCTCGACCTCGCCGACGATCACGGTCGCGCCACCATCCGGATCGCGCCACCGATCGGCGAGCACCCAGCGCTGCGCGTGCGCGAACGCCGCCTTCGCCGCCGGCCACCCGGCCGCGACCGGCTCGGCCCCGAGTTGGAGGATCAGCTTCGGTGCCGGCGCGAGCCGCGCCGCGAGGACGAAATCCAGGTGATCGATCGCCGTCACCCCCGGCCGCGCGACGAACCGCAGCTGGCTGCCGCTCTCGGCGAGCAGCGGATAGCCGGCCTTCGCGCACAGCGCGAGCACGTCGAGGCGCGCCGCGGTCATGGCGCCGGCGATCACGATGCCGTTCGGCTCCGCGGCGATCGCGGCGGCGAGCTGCGCGACCGCCGTGCGATCCGCGGTCAGCCTCGGCGGCGCGATCACGATCCGGTCGTACACGATCGCGGCGAGCGCACGCTCGTCGCTCGTCGTCGGCCGTGCCGGTTCGAGCGGCTTGCGCAACGGCACGTTGACATGCACCGGTCCCGGCAGCGGCCCGCGACTCGCGGTGATCGCCTGCACGATCGTGCGGCGCACCGCGCGCAGTGCCAGCTCGCTGCCGTGCGGTGGTCCCAGATCGAACGCCGCGCGCACGAACCCGCCGTAGATCCCGATCTGATCGATCGTCTGCGCCGCGCCGCAGTGCTGTAGCTCCGGTGGCCGATCCGCCGTGATCGCGATCAGCGGCACTCCGGCTTCGCTCGCCTCGACGATCGCCGGCAGGTAGTGCGCGGCCGCACTGCCGCTCGTACACACCAGCGCGACCGGCGATCCCGTCGCCCGGGCCAGGCCCAGCGCGTAGAACGCGGCGGCGCGCTCGTCGATGATCGTCGGCAGCTCCAGGCGCCCGTCGCTCGCGAGCGCGGCCACCAAGGGCGTCGACCGCGACCCCGGGCTGACCACGCACGTCGTGACGCCGGCCTCTGCCAGCGTCGCGACGACGAGCTCGGCCCACAGGGTCTGGACGACGCCGTCGGTCATGCGGAGACTCCGAGCGCGCCCAGCATCGCGCGCAGCTTGACGTCGGTCTCGGCCAGCTCGCGATCCGGATCCGATCCGGCGACGATGCCCGAGCCCGCGTAGAGATACGCGTGCTCGCCGTCGACGACACCGCTGCGGATCGCGACCGCGAGCTCGCCGTTGCCGTCGAGATCGAACCAGCCCACCGGCGAGGCGTACCAACCGCGCGCGGCCTCGCGCTCGGCGATCCATCGCGTCGCGACGCGGGTCGGCGTGCCGCCCATCGCGGGCGTCGGATGCAGCGCCGCGGCGAGCTCGAGCACGTGACGGCGCTGACCGAGCTCTGCGCGGATCGGCGTGTGGAGATGGATGATGTGGCGCAGCGTGCGCAGCCCGGGCTCCATCGGCACGTGGACGTCCGCGTCGAAGCCGCGCAGCGCCGAGGCGATCGCATCGACGACGAGCGCGTGCTCGTTGCGATCCTTCGCACTCGCGAGCAACGTTCGCTCGGCATCGGGCGCGCCGCGCGCGATCGATCCGGCGAGTGCATCGCAACTGACGTGGAGCCCGTCGACGCGGATCAGCCGCTCCGGCGTCGCGGCGACGAGCGTGCCCGCGTTCGGGGGCCGCACCAACACGCGCGCGCAGTCGGCGTGGCGCTCGTCGAGCTCGCTGAATAGATCCGCCGGCCGCGCTTCGCCGGCCAACGTCACGACCGCGTGGCGCGCGGCGACGATCTTCTCGCACTCGCCGCGCGAGATCGCATCGGTGATCGCGCGCACGTAGCTGCGCCAGGTCTCGGTGTCGCCCGGATCGATCTTCGACATCGCGGGCTGCGGCCGCGCCGCGAAGCCGTTGCCGATCGCGACGCGAAACGCCGCGAGCTCTTCATGCCACCGTGCGTCTTGCTTCGCTTCGCGCGCCTCGACGGCGAGCACGAGCCAGCCGCCGCCGTACGTCCACCGGGGCAGCGCGAACCACGCATCGCCGAACCCGGTCCACGGCGCGCGATCGGCCGCGCCCGGTGCGAACGCGAGGCCGCCGAACAGCCGCGGTACCCAGCCGCGATGACCGACGACGTGACTGAGCTCGATCTGCTTCGCGCCGGCGATCACGTCGCTGAAGCGGTCGTCGCCGATGCCGCGCAGCTCGCGCGCGATGCCGACGCCGACGAGCGCGGTGTCACCCGAGCTCCATGCGACGACCGGCGCCGATCGCCATGCCGCGATGATCGCCGCGGTGGCGACGTGCGGCACCGGCAGCGCGATGCACGTCAGGCCCGTGCTCGCGCGCGCGATCGCGAGGCCCGCATCGAGGAGATGATTGTCGAGGGGCCGTTCGTGAGCGTCGCGGCGTTCCGGCGCCAGCACTACACGACCTCGTGCGGCGTCGCGATGAACAGCGTGCACACGCCGAACGTCAGCGGAATCACCTTCTGCACGTCGAGGCCGCTGTCGCGCATGATCTGCGCGAACTCCGCGGCGGGCGGAAATGCGGCGACCGAGGTCTGGAGGTAGCGATACTCGCGACGACCGCTGAGCAACGCGCCGAGCCGCGGCACGACGTGGCGCGTGTGAAACCGCGCCGCGCGCCCGAACAAGCCGGGCCGCGCTTCGCCGAGCTCGAGCACCGCGATCGTGCCGCCGGGGCGCACGACCCGCGCGAGCTCGCGCAACGCGCGCGGCCGATCCGGCACGTTGCGAATCCCGAACGCGATCGTCGCCGCATCGATCTCGCAGTTCGCCTGCGGCAGCGCCTGCGCGTCGCCCTCGACGAGCGAGACCCGGGCATCGAGCCCACGCTTGACCAGCTTGAGCTGCGCGATCTTCAGCATCTCCGCCGACGGATCGAGCCCGATCACGTGGCCGGTCGGCACCGCCTTCGCGAGCTCGATCGCGAGATCGCCGGTGCCGGTCGCGACGTCGAGCACGCGTGCGCTCGGCGCGAGCGCCAGTTCCTTGATCACGCGGCGCCGCCAGCGGCGGTCGAGGCCGAGCGACAGCACGCGGTTGACGAAGTCGTAGCGCGGCGCGATCTGATCGAACATCTGGCCGCTGCCGAGCTTCGGCAGCACCGACTCCGCTTTGACGATCTCGGTCATGACTTCCTCTCGAGCGATGCGAGCACGACGGTCTCGAGCGCATCGCGCGCGGGGCCTTCGGGCAACACCGTCAGTGCCTCGAGCGCGCGGTTCGCGTGCTCCTCGGCGAGCTTGCGCGTCGCGACCAGGGCGCCGGTCTCGCGAATGATGGTCGCGATGGACTCGAAGTCCGGCTGCTCTTCGCGCAGCGCCTGTTCCATCTGCGCTTGCAGCGCCGGCTGCCGCTCGATCGCGACGACCAGCGGATACGTCATCTTGCCTTCACGCAGATCGACGAGTGGGTCCTTGCCGGTGCCGGTCCGGAAGTCGAGCTCGTCGTCGATCAACTGGAACGCGACCCCGAGGTGCAACCCGTAGCGATCGAGCGCGCCCTCGGCTTTCTCGCCGAGGTTCGTGCTGCGCGCGCCGGCGAGCATCGCCCAGCGAAACAGCGACGCCGTCTTGCCTTCGACGATCTTGAAGTACTCGGCGCGATCCGCGACCAGCCGGCCGCGACGCTCGAGCTGCAGCGACTCTGCTCGGCGATGAGACGTTGACCATCGGCCAGCGGTTCGCCGCCTAGGGCGTTGCAACGATGAGCACGTACGTCTTCAAGGCGATGGATCTCGCGGGCGTGAAGGCCCGCGGCGAGCTGGAGGCCGAGTCCAAGCAGGCGGTCAACGACCAGCTCAAGCAGCGCGGCATGATCGTGCTGGAGATCGCCGACAAGCACGCCTCGCGTGAGATCGAGCTGGGCTTTCTGAAGTCGGTCAAAGCCGGCGAACTGGCGGTCTTCTCGCGC
>JBDTJY010000312.1:0-26676 GCA_039935615.1 Kofleriaceae bacterium | reverse complement strand
CCGGTGACGGTCTCGACGGCGTCCTCCGCGAGCCGCTTGGTCCGCCGATCCTCGACGGTACCGGTCAACGTGACCTCCCCATTCTTGACGTCGACGATGATGTGGGTCGCATCGACCTCCCCGTGATTATGCGCCCGGAGCGCGCGGTAGCTCGTCGCTGCGCCGCTCCTCGATCCATGGATGCTCGTCCTGCGGAACCGCAACGCTTCCATCAGGAAGCTCTGGCCGAACGAGCGCGAACATATCCGAAGAAGAAAAGCATACCGATTATCGTTGCGACGGACACCACGAGCACGAGGCGCGCCGGTCGTGACGCGCGAAGACTCGTCTCCACCGACCCTGTTGTTATGCGCTATGCGCATGCGCATGCGCTACGAACGGCTACTTGGCCAACCGAATGACCACGTTGTGAGGGGCGCCGCTGCATCCCTCCGGATCACGAGCAAGCACCTCGCGCCACGCGTCCCGTATGCGCGTCGAAGACCTCGAAGACGCGACGCACACGACCCCCTCTAGAAAGCCATCACCTCCGTCGAGGATGAAATCGGGAACGACGAGCCAGACGGGTGAGTTGTCAACGGGAGCGCCTTTGTCGCCGTCGATCGTAAATCCGATCAGCGACAACGTCGCATCCTTACGGATCTCGACTGTTGCTTTCGCACCGGCCAGGGCAAACGGAAACTCTTTCCATGCGGATGGATCGCGCAGCGCATTTCGAAGCACGTGCGCGAATCCGGCCCGCGTCGTGGCACAAATTGCGACCGTCGTTTCGAATGGGAATGACAGGAACAGATCCGCATAACGGACGACTCCTCGTCGTAGCGGCGCACGTATGCCGCCGGAGTTGACCATGGCGACCAAGGGCACGCCGTCCGGGTGCACGGCCGCATCGGAAGCATGCGCCATCATTCCGATCGCGACCTGCTCTGCTCCCGCGGTGCCGTTGACGTTTTGTACGGGACAGTCTCGCGGCAGCGTCGTCACAGGTGCTTCGCCCGTTGCTTTTACTGCCGCGACCCACGGTGCCGTTGCGGCATTCACGTCGCGGCCGAGCGATGTTCGCGGAGGTGACGATGCAATCACCGCCATGCGCTCGATCGACCGGAGCTCTAGTGAACGCTTCACGCGGCAGAATCGAATTCGTGCGAGCCCGATTCCATGTCGATCGCTGGAGACAGTCGGAATTCCGTCGATTCGCCCTAGCATCCACGCGTGACGATGACCGGCAATGATCACGTCTGGACGGTCGGCTCCGAGCTCCGCCACGAGCGTGGCGAGCTCACCATGGTGTTGCTGGCTTGTCGGGTCGTCGAGCTGCTGCGGCAGGGCCCCGTCGAGACTGGCATGCGCGAGCAGGACAACAGGTGAAGCTCCAGACGCCCGAAGCGCGCGAATCTCGGCGGCGACAGAAGCCGCGGCATTGGTCGAGAAGTCGAGGTCGACCACGTTGGCGCGGGATGTCGTGCTGGGGGTCTCCTGTGTCGTATAGCCGACCACCCCGACGTCAAACGTTCCGCGTCGGATGTGCACCGATGCAGCAAAGTGCGGCCACCGAGGCCGTGCACCGCCGGCCAAGTGAATATTGGCTGATAGAAACGGAAAATTTGCGGAGCGCATGCGCGCGAGTAGGGCACCCCGAGGTCCTTGCGCACCCGCTCCATCACCGACGCCCGGGATCGCGTAAACCGTTTCGTATCCGACAGGACCGAAGTCGAACTCGTGATTTCCGATCGACACTGCATCGACACCGATGACTCGATACGCTTCGATGATCGGCGCGCCCTCGGCCAAGGTTGACTCGAGCGGCCCCATGAACAAGTCACCCGCGTCGAGGAGGACCAACGTATCCGGGCTCGAACGCAGATCGGAGATCGCGTCGGCGAGCGCGACCACACCGCCCGCAGGGACTGCGCCTGTATCGACGACGGGCTCGTCGGGGCCGATCTGCCCGTGCAGATCGTTCCACGCCCCGATCGATAAACAGCGGTCGAGCTCTCGTGCTTGCGCCACGGTCGGGCCTGGACGGACCGTGCATGCACACAGCACGAGCAGGATCCAGCCTAAACGCGATCCGTGCATTCGTGATCAACCAGGCGTCGCGTCGCGGTCGTGACCTCGACCGAGCGCCGACAGGACGAAGGCGAGCACGTCGGGGAATGGTGCAGGCTTGGTGAACACCCGGTAGCCCTGTGGTGCGCGTTGCGGTGACCCGGTCACGATCGCCACCGGGATATCTCGTAGCTCGGCCTCGCCACGCATGTACTCGAGCACGCTCTTGCCCAAGACGCCCGGCATCAATAGGTCACTCAGGACGACTCCTGGGACCTGACGTTCCTCGAACATTCGTAACGCGAGCGCGCCATTGACCGCACACCGCACGTCGAGCCCCGAGCGCCGTAGCCGATCGACGAGCAACTCACACAAGTCCTCATTGTCTTCCAGTACGAGGACCCAGCCGTCGCTCATCATACCGCCACTGGTGCGATACCTATGCCACTCGACATCTGCCTGTCGGGGTCGCGTCGTTGACGCGTTCTTGCTCCATCGCAACGAACGCGAGCAGCGTCATGGCGAGATCGAAGTGCTCCTCGATCCGATCGATCAGATCGTCGCGATCTAGCTGCAGCACGATCGCGTCAGTCGCGCAGGTCGCCGTGGTCAACCGCGGTCCGAGTGCTAGCTCCTCGAGATGAGCGACGAAGTCACGGCCACCCCGCCGGACCGGCCCATTCGGTAGCCCGAGGTCGACCGTGCCCTCCACGAGCAGCGAGACCGTCCCCGGGTCGGTTCCCGCCGTCGCGATCACGTCGCCTGGGGTGAACCGGCGCTCGACCGCGTTTTGGGCGAGATTCGCGAGCGCTTGCATCGAGGTGCCGAGAAACGCCGGCATCCGCGAGAAGATGATCAACCGCTCGACCAGGGGAATCTCGACTTCCGCGACCCACCGACGCTCGTGATCGGCGGTACGCGCGAGAAAGTGCGCCGGATCGGGGCTCGCGATCATGTCCGCGATCAGCCTGCCGCTCATCTGCGACAAGATCCGATGGCCTACTTCGTAGTTGTCCTCGAGGTAGTCGCGATAGTCGGCCGCGTCGAGCTCGAGCAATTGCGAGGGCGCGGTCGCGACCGCGGCGCGCGTATACGACCGACCGATCGCGAAGTCGATCAACCCCACCGCACCACGATCATCGACCCGCCAGGTCGGCACGTCGGGCGCCTGGAGCTCGACATTCCCGCCCACCACCTGGAACAGCGTCGTCATCGGATCGCCACGGCTGTACAGCACTTGCCCGACCTCGACGTCGACACGCCGCGCGATCGAGAGCAACGAGCCAAGCTGATCCTCCGAGGCGAACAGGCCGAACCCGACGCGAACATCGAGCTCGCGGCCACCTTCATCCTGGGTATCAGGCGACACGCAAACTCGCGTGGACGATGCCGAGTGGCGAGAACAGCGGGCGCTCGACGACGACCTCATCGACAACACGCGCGAGCTCTGGCGTACGGAGCTCGAGCGCGTAGTAGCCGGCACACGCAGCAAGCAACGAGTCTCTCTCGCGCATCAACCGGGTGACCGCTGCTTCGACACTCGATGGGATCTGCTCCGCCCATCCGCTGCGCGTCAGACGCTCGCGGTGGTCGAGATCCTCGCCGATCACGAGGAGCAACGCCCGGATCTCTTCTGCACCCACGGTCTTGTAGAGCGTGGTGCGTGTCAGCGTATCTAGAAACTCGGCGGCATGGGCCCTGGCCCGTTGGTCTTCGCCGCTGATCGCGCGCTCGATCTCTCGAATGTCCTCGCGTGGGTGAAGCGCTTGAAGCGCGAGAAATGCCCGATCGAGCGCTTGCGAGATCTTGTCGCGCAACAGGCCACGTAGCAGCACTGCGCTCTCCTGCGGATCGTGCTCGCCGGCCAACGGAATCTCGAGGGCGAGCAACCGTGTGTGTTCGCGCAGGTGGAGGCGCAGCTCGGCGAGTAGGAGCGCCGCATCGACCATCAATTCCTCGCGCGTCACGATCCGCGCGAGCGCACGTAGAATGCGGTAGCGAACCGCACCGGAACGTTCGTTCGCGAGCGAGGTAGCCAGCCCGTTCGCCGCACGAGAAGTTCCGAACACTGCGATCGCGCTCGGCACGTGCAGGCGGACCCGCGAAGGCGTGTTCGGATCCGCGAGCGCGTCCTCGAGCGCCGCGAGCGCAGGATCACCGATCGCGACGAGGGCGGCTCTAACACTCGCGCGTCCGCCACGTGCGCCGAGGCGAGTCACCAGGAACGGAATGAAGCGCTCGTCCGGGATGTGCGCGATCGCGAGGGCGAGCGGTTCGAACGTCTCGTCATCGCCGGCGAATGCGAGCAGCAGCAGCACGTCCGCCCATCGTTGGTCGCCATCCGTGCGAATCGCGTCGAGCAGTTCTCGGCGGGCTGTCGTGCCACGGGCTCCCGGTTCCGCAAGTAGCGCGACCACGGCGGAGTTGTCCTGCACTGCGACGGCTGGCGTGCTCTGCAAGCTCCAGAACACGCCGTGCGCACTCACGCCCGGGTCGTCATCGCATAGTCCGTCGAAGATCGCAGTCTGATCGCCGATTCTCCCGAGCGCCCTCAGCGCGAGGATCCGGGCGCGTGGATCGACGCTCTTGAGCAGCCGTTTGGTCATGACGATCCAATCCGTGCGTTCGGGTGTTGCCAGCGCCGCGAGCGCCGCCGTCAGCACGTCGATCGAATCGTGACGCAGGATCAACGCTGGAATCGAGCGAGCGCGCTGGCGTGATACCAGGATCTGAATTGCCGCGATGACACGCCGATCGTCTTCGCTCGACAACGCATCGACGACGGTTGCGACCGCCTCGTTGTCGAGCTCGTGATTCGAATCGAAGAACTTGCGGCCGAGCGAGCTTCGCAGCTGTGCGAGATAGCGTTTACGAAGCCCTGCCGCCGTGAGCGTCCACACCAACGCGATGGCGGTCAGGATCACCGCGACGACGGTCGCGCGCGCGAGATGGAGCGCGACCAACGCGAGCAGTAACGCCGCCGTGAGCGCCTGGACGAGCCGCGTGACGACGCTCTCGAGCGGCTCGCGGATCCCGACCCGAACATTCTCGGCGACCGGCATCCACAGGAGCTCCGTCGCGACGCGAGTCACCGAATAACGCAGCGAAGCATCCGCACCCTTGGTAAACCCGATCGCGACAAATGACCCTGCGGTCACGATCGAGGCAGTTCCGCCGACGAGCATCAGCGCCGGCAGCACCATGATCATCCCGAGCACGCCGATCTTGCGCACCAACCACGCCGTACCGACGACCTGGAACACGAGCGACAGCGCGGCCACCGTGCCGTTGTAGCGCGCGATGAACCGCGCGAGATCATCGGTGTGATACGTCGCCGCGGCTGCCGACTTCAACAAGTAATCGGCGAGCAGGGCCGCCGCGGTTGCACACACCGTCAGCACCGCCAGCCGTGCGGC
Source organism: Kofleriaceae bacterium (assembly GCA_039935615.1). Lineage (GTDB taxonomy): Bacteria > Myxococcota_A > Polyangia > Haliangiales > Haliangiaceae > JABFXX01. The sequence continues at coordinate 21,211 of JBDTJY010000312.1, read as the reverse complement.
ATAGCCCTGCCCGCGCAGCTTGGATGGCGCCGCCGCAAACCTCCGCTTGGTGTGGGCCGCGCGCAATCGCGGTTCGACGCTCTCGTTGTCGCGAGCGAGAAGTGCGGCACCGATCAGATAGAACCCAGCGCCGACCAGGAGCAGCGCTTCGATCTCGAACGCCTGCAACAAGGCCCACGCGGTCATGGCACCGGCGAGTGTTCCCACCGCTCCAATTGCCGCGATCGGTCCGTATAGACGCTTCGCCTCTGCCGTCGTGAACCGCGTGCCAGCCAGTAACCAGAACTGGACGACGATGACCGTGCCGATCAGGCCGGTCCACAGGTAGAGGGCGAGCGCGATCTTCGGGCCCCGAGGAGCCATGTAAAATAGCGCGGTTCCAATTGCCGCCGCGACGAGCGTGACCACGAGCGCGGCGCGCCGTCCGACTCGGCGCACGAGCCGTGCGTTCGCCGCGAGCGCGACCACCGCGATCCCCGCCAGTAGCAAATATGCGGTTGCCAATTTCCCGGCGCCGTTCGAGCCGAGGAACAAGGAATCGCGCGCCGTCTCCGAGATCGTGAAGCCGGCGAGGATGGCGAACATCGCGCCACCCGCACGCACGACGCGCGCGTACTCACCGCGCCGCACGTCGAACGCCGAACTGGCCACGGCACACTATACGGTTTTGGCACTCGCGGTGGCGGACATGCGACACCGGGCCAGAACCGTGCGCACGCGCACGTGGGCGCGACGGACCGTGCGCTGGAGAAGTCAGCGAGTGCCTTCGCTCGTCGGTGGCTCTCGATCGCGGATCTTGGTACTAAAGATCGAGATGCTCCGCGTTCTTGTCGCCGAAGACTCTGCAACCGCGCGCCTGCTGATCGTTTCGTTGCTGTCATCGGATCCTGACATCACGGTCGTCGGGCAAGCGAAAAATGGCGAGGAGGCGGTTGCTCTCGCGTCGCAGCTTCACCCCGATGTCATCACGATGGACATCCAGATGCCCGTGATGGACGGGCTCGAGGCAACGCGCAAGATCGTCGCTGCATCGGCGACACCGGTGATCATGGTCTCCAGCCTCGATCCTGCCGATGTCAGCAAGTCGATGCTCGCGTTCAACGCAGGTGCCCTCGCCGTCCTCGCGAAGCCAGCAGGCCCGGGGACACCGAGGTTCGAGAAGGATTGTCGAGAGCTGATCGCGACGGTCAAGGCACTCTCCGAGCGCACTACGGTTGCACAGCCCGCACCTCCGGTGGCAGCGATCACTCCCGCACCAGCCGCGGTCGAGAGGTCAGCTTCCTCTCCGAAGATCGAAGCGATCGGGATCGTCGCGTCGACCGGTGGACCGATTGCTCTGCGCGCATTCTTCAAGGCCTTGCCCGCAAAGTGCGCGCCTCCGATCTTCATCGTCCAGCACATCGCAGCAGGGTTCTCGGTCGCGTTTGCTGCGTGGCTTCACGCGGTGACCGATCGTCCGGTGAAGGTTGCCGAAGATCGCGAGCAGGTCGTGGCAGGTACCGTCTACATCGCGCCCGATGATCACCAGCTCACCGTCACCGGTGGCGTGATCTCGGTAGCCGCGGATCCAGCCGTCGACGGTGCACGACCGTCCGGCACCGTGATGCTCGCATCGCTCGCGAAGAACTACGGCGCCGCCGCGGCCGGGGTGTTACTGACCGGCACAGGCGTCGATGGCGTCGAGGGTCTGCGCGGAATCCGCGACGCAGGCGGCGCGGTTTACGCGCAGGACGAAGAGAGCTGCACCACGCCAGAGACTCCACTTGCCGCTCACGCTGCAGGCATCGTCGCGAAGCTCACCGCGCTCGCTGACATCCCGCATCGACTCGCGAACCTCGTGGCCGGCAAGCCCGAGTCGAAGCGCTAACCCGCGCTAACCCGGGTTAGACCTTCGCCACGAGCTCGACGAGCCGCCTCGGAATTTCTGATAGCGGCGTGGTCGTCTTCACTGCGCCCGCTTTGACCGCTGCACCTGGCATCCCGAAGATGTCGCAACTCGCTTCGTCCTGCGCGAGCACGGCGCTTCCGGCATCGCGCATCTCGAGCAGACCCTCGACGCCATCGTGACCCATGCCGGTCATGATCACGCCGATCGCGCGGGGCCCGAACACGGATGCCATGGAGCTGAAAAGGCGTGTGCCCGAAGGACGGAACCCGTCGACCGGGGGTGAGGCCGCGACGATGAGTCGATCGCGCGAGACCTCGAGGTGCCGATCGTCGGGTGCGAGATAGGCCGTGCCGCTGACGAAGCTCTCGCCGTCCGAGGCGAGAATCACCCGTCGCTTCGTGGTCGACGTTAGCCACTCGGCGAGACCTTGCGCGAAGCCCGCCGCGATGTGCTGGACGATCATGATCGGAGGCGCGAAGTCGCCCGGCAATGCGCTCAGTACCCTGCGCAGTGCATTCGGGCCGCCGGTCGACGACACCAGACCCACGACCGCGATCTCGCGGGCGTCGAACGCATCCGGCGGCGCAGCGGCCGCGCGGTACGGCGGGACGGTCGGCCAGCGCCGCACGAGCTTGACCTGCGCCATCGCCTTGATCGTGGTGATCAGCTCGCGACGATCGCGATCGAAACGCGGAGCTCCTGGACCTGCAGGCTTCGCGAGCACCGCGAGCGCACCCGCGTTGAGCGCGAGCATCGAGCTCCGGACATCGTTCGGGTCGAGGGTCGAGACCATCACCACAGGAGTGGCCGCCTCGATCATGATCCGGCGGGTCGCCTCGACGCCATCCATCACGGGCATCTGGATATCCATCGTGACCAGATCGGGCCGGAGCTTCTTACATTTCTCGATCGCCTCGGCGCCGTCGCGGGCCTCACCGACGACCTCGAGGTCGGGATCCGCGCTCAATAGCGCCACCAGCAAGCTCCGCGCGGTTGGCGAGTCCTCGGCAACGAGTACGCGAAGCCTCGGCATCTAGAGCAACCTCGCGATGGTTTGTAGCAGCACGGTCTGGTCGAAGCTGCTCTTCACCAAATATGCATTCGCGCCGACGTGCAGGCCGCGCGCGCGGTCCTCGTCGGTGCCGCGCGCCGTGACCAGGACCACCGGGAGCGTCGCGATGCGGTCGTTGCCCCGCACGGCCTGGGTCAGCCCGAACCCGTCGAGGTTTGGCATGTCGATGTCCGAGACGATCAAGTCGACCTGTGGATGCTCGGCGAGCTGGCGGAGCGCCGCCTCGCCATCGACCGCGACGATCACCTCGTAGCCCGCGGTGCGCAGGATGTTGGCCTCGAGCGCGCGGGTCGTCGCCGAATCATCGACCACCAAGATCTTGCGGCGCTTGGTGGGTGCAGCGGTAGCCGCAGGCAACATCACGGTCATACCGAGCACGTCGTCGATCAAGTCGCTCGCGTTGACCACGAGTGCAACGTTGCCACTGGCGAGCCGCGCTTGGCCAGTGAGATGACGGATGCGGCCGAGCCGAGGATCGAGCGCTCCGACCACGAGATCGAAAATGCCGACGATCGCGTCGACGGCGAGTGCGACCCGACGCCCACTTTGGATCAGCACGATCGCGGCGACGCGCTCGGACATCGCAGCTGATGGCTTACCGAGCACGGTCGCGAGGATTCCGAGCGGCATCCAAGTCTCGTCGATCCGGACGAGCGACCTGCCCTCTGCGTGGCGCACGTTCGCGCGCACGATCCGGACCGCGCGATCGACGCTCGACGACGGCACCGCGTAGGCGACGCCGCCGCACGAGATCACCATCGCCGTGATCGTCGCGACGGTGGTGGGCAGCTCGATCGTGAATGTGGTGTGGCGCCCTCGCTCCGAAGTCACGGCGATCGAGCCGTGCATCGCTTCGATCCGCTGCTTCGCGACATCTAGCCCGACACCGCGGCCGGCAAGCTCGGTCACGGCGGCCGCTGTGGAGAGTCCCGGCGCAAAGATCGCTCGCTCGGCATCTGCGTTCGATTCGATCCGCATGCCACGTCGCGCACTCTGGGCTGCGATCGCGTCGAGATCGAGACCGCCGCCATCGTCGGAGACGGTGACCCGAACCGCATCGCCCTCGATGTGGGCTTCGATCGTGATGTGGCCGAGCTCGGGCTTTCCCGCAAGCGCGCGAACCTCGGGCTGCTCGATCCCGTGGGCAACCGAGTTGCGAACGATCTGGATCAACACGTCGCGCAACACGTCGACTTGCGCTCGATCGACCCGGACCTCGGCGCCGTGAACGAACAACTCGGCACGTTTTCCGGTGGCAGCGGCCGTGTCATGGACGATGCGCTCGCAGCCGCGGCATGCGTCGCCGATCGAACGCAGGCGAATTCGCCGCACGTGCTCGTCGAGCCTCGCCGAGGTCGTATCGAGTCGGGTCAGCGCACGAGACAGCTCGCGATGAACCGACGACAGCCTACGACTCGAGCTGGCGAGCTGCGCGGCGGACAGCGTTCGTCGTTGGGAGAGCTCGCCGTCGAGCTCGCCGAGCACGCGAATGGGATCGGTCAGGCGCTGCCTCGCGATCAACACCGCCGCGCTGTGTCCCATCATCAGATCGAGGTCATCGGCCGCGACTCGCACGGTGGTCTCGCGCTCGGGCGTCTCGGTACTGACCTCGACCGACTGTGCTGCGAGCGAGACGGGTTGACCGGCCACCAGCTGCTTGCGCGCCTGTTCGAGCTGATCGGTGAAGGTGATGCCGCGCGCGATCGTCGACGAAGGAATATCGGTCCCAGGCTCGACCGCGGCGAGCAAGGTCTCGAGCTCGTGACATGCGGCCTCGATCTCGATCATGCCCGCGGATCGGCTCGCCCCCTTCACGACGTGGATCAGGCGGTGGAGCTCGCGAGCGAGCGCCAGATCGCTCGGGGCGCGCTCGATCGCGAGCAACACGCCGGTAAGATCGGGGATCCGGTCGGCGAGCTCCTCTCCGAGTAGCAGCGAGAGCTGTGCGGCTAGGTCAGCTTCGTCCACTTGGCCTTTGGCCGAACGCGTCGCGCAGCGTCGTCCCGAGTGTGGTGAGGTCGCGCGCGGCCTGGCCGACCTGCCGGGTGGTTGCGAGGTTCTGGTTCGCGACCGCTGCGACATCGCGCATCGCCTGGTTGATCTGTTGGAGACCGCCTGACTGTTGCCGCGCCGATGCCGCGATCTGCGCGACTGCTTGCGAGGCGCTAGACACCGCGTCGGCCAACGTGCGCAGCGCTGCTCCGACACTCTCTGCCGCGGTCGAAGCCTCGCCGAGTCCTCGCGTGCTGGCCTCGGTCATCAACACGGCCTCGTTGGACTGCTTCTGGATCGCGCCGAGCATGCGGCGAACCTGAACGGTCGCTGCCTTGGATTGTTCGGCGAGTGATTTCATCTCCGCCGCGACGACCGCGAAACCGCGGCCGCGGTCGCCCGCATGTGCCGCTTCGAGCGCCGCGTTGAGTGCGAGCAGGTTCGACTGCTCGGCAATATCGTCGACGCTCGTGATGATCTCGCCGATCGACTGCGCTTGTTCGGCCAGCGAGAGGATGCTCGCCGCGACGCGATTCGCTTGGCCACGCGCGTTGTCCATCGTCGTGGTCGCCGTGCCCAGCGACTCTTGGCCGGACGTACCGACCTCCGATGCATCTCGGGCGATATCGGAGACTTGCTGCGCTCGTTCGGCAGCTTGTTGCGACGTCTGAACCACTTCTTCGACGATGGCCGTGGTCTCCGCAACGGCCGCCGATTGCTGCTGCGCGCCCGAGGCCTGGCTACTCGTCGTGGCGTGGAGCTCTTCGGCCGCGGTCGCGAGCTGCGAGGCGATCTCGCCCACCCGCTCGAGTGTTTTTTCGCGCAGGTCCGAGAGTCTCGCCGCCTCGGTTTCCGCCGCCTTGCGGCGCTCGACCATCGCGTTAAACGCGGCCGCAAGCGCGCCGGTCTCGTCTTTCGACCGCGTGACGATGCGATGCGAGAGATCGCCGCTCGCAACGCGGTCGACTCCGTCGCGCAGGTGATGGATCGGCGACAGGATCGATCGCGCGATCAAGAAGCTCGCGAGTATCGCGCTCAGGACGCCTCCGGCGACGGCGAGAAGGAGCAGCAACTCCCCCGTATTTACGGCACCGTTGGCAGCTACACGACGGCGCGTGAGCAAGGCGGCTTCGGCCTCGGTGATCGCCGTGAATGCGTCACGCAACTGGTCCATCTCTACTTTGCCCGACGCGAGCACCTTGTTCGCCGTGGCTTCGTCGAACGCTCCGTGGCGGCGTTGCTCGACGTGGGCTGCGAGTCCGCTCAGCCGAAGCGACGCCGCGTTTCGCGCCGATTCGATCTTCGAGTGTTGCACTGCGTTGTCGGCCGTGAGCTCGGAGGCACGGTCGAACAGCTTCGTGATATCGGCCGCCGCACCGGCGTACGGCTGCAGGAACACCTCGACCCCGGTGATGAAGAACCCGCGACAACCGGTCTCGGCATCGACCATGCGGGTCAACGCTTTCTGCATCGTCACCTCGACCTCCATCGAGTGGTCGACCCAGTCGGTCGTGCTCGCGAGGCGCGTCGAGACCTGACGCGCGAGCACGCCCACGACGATGATGAGAACGATCGGGATCGCGAACCCGAGGCTAATTTTCTTAGTGATGGTCATCGACGGCCCCTTTGGAAACGGAAAACGCAGGATCCTCGAGCAGAGCGCTGACCCGAACGATCAGGATGCCCTCCTCTGTCACTTGTTGGAGCCACCCCGTGGTTGCGGTGGGGGCTGGGAGCGCGAGTGATCCGCCGAACCGATCGACGGCGAGCGCGAGCGGCGCTTGCGCGGGACCGAGGATCAGGACCGGAGTGCGCTCGGAGCTCGGCCGACGTGAACCACCGACCCACACGCGGCCGTCGAACACCGCAAGCACGTCGCCATCCGCGGTCCCGAGTCCCAGCACGATCGGAGGGACGTGCGGCAACTCGGTCAACGGCCCCATCACCAGAGCGCGACGCACGTCGGCGAGCGGGAACGCGTAGCGCTGCGCGTCGATCTCGACGACGATCGCGGACAGGCCGTCGCTCGCCACGTCCTTGATGATCGGGACCGCGAGCCGCTTCGCACGCGCAGCGAGCACGTCTTCGTCGGTCGTCATGACAAGCCGGCCAGTGTGCGACGGCACGCATCGGCCATGATCCACGCCGGTTCGTCGGACCACATCACGCGTTCGTCGGGCGGCAACGCCTCCAGGATCGCGAGCGCTCGTGCGTACGAGCTGCGAGCGCCGCGGAGGTCGCCTCTCGATTGGAGTAGCCGGCCGGCGAACAGATAGCTGACCGGAGCTTCAGGGCTCAGATAGATCGCACGCCCGAGCGACGCGAGCGACGCCTCGACATCGTCCGCCGCCGAGAGCACGGCCTCGAGGAAGTACAGCTCGGCATCGAGTGGCGTGGCAGCGATCGCGGCTGCGAGCACTGCACGCGCTCCCTCGTGGTCGCCGCGATCTGCCAACATGCGCGCACGGTCTCGAGCATCTTGCGTGTTGAGCTTGGGCGCCGGCGGAATCGCGATCGACGGCGCGCGGACAATTCGCGGCGGCGCGGGCTTGATCACGAGCGGCGAAGTTACGGGGCGGGTACGCGCGGGCGGCGCGACCGGCTTGGCATGCTCGGCGCGGCGATAGTACACGCCGCGATCCGTGACCGTCGCCTCGAGCGCCGCGTGCGGATCGAGCCGTGGATCCGAGGGTGCGACGAACAGCCAACCATCAGGCGCGAGCGCAGCCGCGAACTTTCGCGCGACCACCGCGACCGCCGGAGCGTCGAGGTAGATCAGAACGTTGCGGCAAACGATCAGGCGCTGATCGGTCGGGAACGGATCCTCGACCAGGTTTAGCATCTCGAATTCGACGGTGGCCTTGATCGACGCCGGCACGCTCCACTCGTCGCCCGACCGCACCAGGTAGCGCATCGCCGGGCTAGTCGCGCCCGTCCGAACTGCCCATGCGCGGTAGCGGCCAGCGCGCGCACGGGAAAGCGCCGGGCGTGACAGATCAGTCGCGGTGATGATCGCGCGCGGCAACAAGCCGCGTGCCGCGAGCATGAACGCGAGGGTGTAGGGCTCTTCACCGCTCGCGCATCCCGCACTCCAGACTCGGATCGCTTCGGTCGTACGCACGAGCTCGGAGAGCACGAGCTCGTCGACCAGTCGCAGCTGTTCGATATCGCGATCGAAGTAGCTCTCGTGGACGACCAGGTCTTCGAGCAACGCATCGAGCGCCACACCAGGCCCGATCTCGAGCGGGCTGGCGATGTGGTGCTCCGTGATCCACTCTTCGATCGTTTCTACCGCACCGGTGAGCCGCACATCCTTGAAGAACAATCCGGCATGACGGTTGACCTCGTCCAACACACGCGTCACGAGTTGATCGTGTGAGCTCATGCGACCACTTCAAGCCGAGCGAGCGCGCTTGCGAGCACCGCGACATCGGTCTCCGCGAGGAACGCCGAGAGCTCGCAGATCACGATCACTCCATCGGCGGTCCGCATCAGACTTCGCACGATCGCGTCGGCCTCGGCACCGGCAGGCACGGCCTCCGTGCCGGTCGCCCGGAGCTCGATCACACGGTCCGCACGCACCGCGAGCGCACCCACCGTGGCATCGCAGATCAGTAGCTGATCGGAGGACCGGATCGGACGGGGGACCACTCCAAGTCGCTCGCTCAAGTCCACGACCGGGATGAGGGTTCCGCGAACGTCGATCACGCCGTCCACTCCCCGAGGCGCCCCGGGGAGTCCCGTGATAGCGACCGCGCGAATCAGCTCTCGGACGGTCGAGGCCGGGACTCCGATCGTGCGCTCGCCGATCGAGAACACGACGATCTCGTTGGTCCCGCTCATCGACGGATGGTGCCTGCTGCAATGCGGATGCCCGCGCCTCAGGCTTTCTCGGGCCCCAGGGCAGCGGAGCCATCGTTTCACGAGCATAGCCGGCTTCGCTCTAAGCGAGGCAGCTCACCCGAGCGACTACGCTCGTGCGATCTTGTCGTAGTCTGCGCGGCACCAGGTTGCAAACCGAGGTCCGTCGCACCTGATGGAGCCGTACGAACTTTTACGTAGTGGCGTGCAAGTTGCAAAAGTCGCGCGCACGTATGCGTACGCTTCTCGTCCTCCTGCTCACGTTTGCTGCCTGCGGTAACAAGCAGGACAAGGCGAACGAAGAGGCGGCGAAAGCGCAAACCAAGGCCGACGACAAGGCGATCGAAGCCACGAAAGCGCAGCAGGAAGCGACCGACAAGGCCGTGACTGCCAAGCAGGAAGCCGATGCCGCCGACGCGAAGGCACTCGCCGATGCGCGCGACAAGGGGCAAAAGAACTTCGACGCGGCCGATCGAAAGCTCGCTTCGTTCAAAGACAAGATGGCAAAAGCGACAGGGACGCAGCGCAAGAACGCCGAAGCCGCCGCTGCTGAAGCCGACACGCGCGAAGCGGCGGCGAAGACCAGCCTCGCGAAGCTCAACAGCGCTGCGGCGACTGATCTGATCGCGGCGAAAACCCAGGCCGATGCCGACATCGCCGCCCTCGAGACGTCGATCGACGCCGTCGAATTGACCCTGAAGTAAGGCGATGGCGAACGTGCTACTCGCCGAGGCCCCCACGGCGTCGACGGTGCGAGAGCTCGTGCTCTGCATGTATTGCGACACCGTGCACGAACGCGTCGAGCTTCCTGCACGTCGTGCCGCACGTTGCGTGAACTGCGATCGACCGCTCTACCACAGCAATACCGATCTCGGCGCGATGCTCGCGGTCACGATCACGGCGACGGTTGCGTTCATCATCGCGAACACGTTCCCGTTGATCACGTTGACCTCGGGTGGTTTCCAGACAGAGGCGACGCTGTGGCACGCGATCGAGGCTTCCTACGTCCAGGACCTACCGGCCGTGGCGGTCTCGCTCGCGGTGACGCTGATCGTCGCGCCGCTGCTCGAGCTCGGGCTGCTCCTGTGGGTGCTCGTGCCGCTGTGCTTACGCACGCGACCGTTGGGCTTCACGCTGATCATGCGGCTGATGCACATCCTGCGACCATGGCGGATGGTCGAAGTGTTCTTCTTGGGTGTGGTCGTCGCGGTCGTCAAGCTATCCGGGCTTGCGGCCGCGGTCCCGGGCTGGGGGTTGTTCGGCGTCGCGATAATGACGCTCGCCCTCGCCTCTCTATCATCGTTCGATCGCGGCGAGATGTGGCGTCGCGCCGACGAGATCGGAGCCGCGTCATGACCCGCGGCGTGGATCTACGTCTCGCCGCATGCGAGACGTGCGAGCTGGTCAGCCACGCGTCCGATCCGCTCGTCGGGCTTTGTCCGCGATGCGGTGAGCCGGTGCGGAGCCGCAAGCAAAACGCGAGGGCGCGCTCGTGGGCGTTCCTGTCTGCAGCTGCGGTCCTTTACATCCCCGCCAACACGCTCGTGATGATGCGAACCGAGCAGTTCCCGTCACACCGCGCAGACACGATCCTGTCCGGCATCGCGTATCTGTGGACCGAGGGAGCGTGGGGTCTCGCGGTGCTCGTGTTCACTGCGAGCATCGTGATCCCGCTCCTCAAGATCCTCGCGCTCGGCATGCTGCTCGTGACCACCGGACAGCACTCGACCTGGCATCCCCACGGACGCACGCTCCTGTACCGCGTGCTCGAGATCGCCGGGCACTGGTCGATGCTCGACGTGTTTGTCGTCGCTTTGCTGACCGCGGTCGTTCAGCTCGGTCGGTTCGCAACCGTCGAGCCGGGGCCAGCCATCTTGCCGTTTGCGGGGGTGGTCATCCTGACCATGCTCGCGTCGTCGTCGTTTGACCCGCGCGCGATCTGGGATCGAGGTGACGAATGAATGATGAAATTGCAGTACCGCACTTGCACCATCGCAAGCGCGGGCGCCCGTCCGCCGTGTGGCTCGTGCCCGTGATCGCGATCGTTGCGGCCGGCGCGCTGGCCGTGCGGACCTACCTTCAAACCGGCCCGACGATCCACATCACGTTCAACACCGCCGACGGGATCGAGGGCGGCAAATCCGAAGTGCGCTACAAGAACGTGCCGGTCGGTAAGGTCACCAGCGTCGACCTCACCCCGGATCGCCAGCACATCGTCGCGACCGTGCAACTAACGCACGGCGGTGCGAGCCTCGCGACGAAAGACTCGCAGTTCTGGGTCGAACGACCGCGGATCGGTGTCGGTGGTGTCTCGGGACTCGGCACGCTGTTGTCGGGCGCCTATATCGGTGTCGATGTCGGCACGTCGACCCAGGAAGTGAAGTCGTTCGTCGGGCTCGAGAAGCCTCCCGGCGTCACGAGCGATCAGCATGGCACTCGCTACAAGCTGTCGACCACGGATGCCGGCTCCCTCGCGCCGCAGTCGCCGGTCTACGTGCAACGTCAGAGTGTGGGAACCATCCTCTCGATCGATCTCGGCAAGGACGGCAAGGGGGTCGACATGGAGATCTTCGTCTCCGCTCCTTACGATCACCTGGTCACGCAGAGCACCGTGTTCTGGAACGCGAGTGGACTCGACGTCACGCTCGATGCCAGTGGCCTGCGCGTCAACACGGAGTCGCTCGCGACCGTCATCGCTGGTGGGATCGAATTCGGCGTCCGGCCCGGCGCGCCGGCCACACCACCGGCGGCCGAGAACACGCGATTTCATTTGTTCCCAGACGTTCGTCACGCGTTCGCGCAGCCCGACGCCGTGGGTCTCGCACTCGAGATGCGGTTCGACCAGCCGATCCGGGGCACCGCGGCCGGCGTCAACGTCGAGTTCGAGGGCATTCATATCGGCGAGATCATCGACATCGTCCCCGATTACGACGAGACCACGCGCACGTTTCACTTCGATGCGCGTGCGAACGTGTTCCCCGAACGGCTCGGTCCGGCCTACACCAAGCTGGTCGCAGCCGGCGCGCGCACGGGCATGAGCGGACCCCAGACGCTGCAGTCACTCGTCGACCGCGGTCTGCGAGCGCAGATCAAATCGAGCAACATCTTGACCGGCGCGTACTACGTCGACCTCGCGTGGTTCCCGAGCGCGAAGCCGAGCCATGTCACCGCGAAAGAAGGCGTGTGGGTCGTCCCCACCGAGCGCGGCGGAAGCGAGCAGATGCAGGAACATGTCGCGAGTATCCTCGCGAAGGTCGATCGGATCCCATTCGAGGAGATCGGTGGAGACCTCCACGATGCGACGCGCGCCGCGAGCTCGTTGCTCGGCCATCTCGACAACAACGTGATGCCGGTGATGCAAGGCGTGCTCGCACGCGCGGACTCGGCGATGAGCGCGTTGCGCGATAGCCTCGTTGCGCTGCGTGACAATGTTGCGGCACCCGACTCCGCGATCCAGCAAACGACGCGGAGCACGCTCGAGCAGGTCGAGCGCGCCGCGTTCTCGTTGCGAACCCTCACCGACTATCTCAACCATCATCCCGAGTCGCTCGTGCGCGGCCGTGACTCGGGCTCCGAACCGAAGGGCAAGTGATGTCGCGTGCCGTGCTGATTCTCGCGATGGTCGCCTGCCGCTCCGCGGGCTCGAGCTATTACACCCTGCTCCCACCCGCAACGGACGATTCGAGCCCGGCAACCAACGAGCTCCAGCTCGACGTGCTGCCGGTCGACGTGCCCGCCGATGTCGATCGCGCCGAGATCGTCGTACGCACCAGTGCGGGAGAGGTCACGCCGGTCCAGACGCGGTCGTGGATCGCACCTCTCGCGCTCGAGATTCGCCATGCGTTTTCCGACGACCTCACGCACGCGCTCGGGGCACGAGATATCGCCGGCCTCACGCCCGCCGACGGTGTTCCGACCTTCCGTATCAAGCTCTCCGTGCAGCGGTTCGAATCGCTGATCGGCAAGCGCGCGATGATCGAAGCAATCTCGACGATCCGTGCGAGTACCGGTCCCGCGCTGGTGTGCTCCCATCGCGCGAGCGAGGAAGCGGGCGCCGGGTACGCGGCCCTCGCGGAGGCTCACCAGCGAGCGCTCGTCACGATCGCAAAGCAAGTTGCCGATGGCGTCCGGTCGATGCGAGCGGGCACCGGTAGCTGCGCCACGAAGTAAGTACATCGCGCGTAGTCTCGTTCTGATCGCGTCGCTCGAGCGATCGCGATGACACTGTAGACGGAGAATTCTGGCAAGCTCGCCCGATGAAGCGATGGGTCGTCGCCGTGTTTCTCGCTGCCTGCTCGAGCTCTGATCCGAAGCCGCCACCGCCGCCACCGCCGCCACCGGCCCCGGTCGCCGATGCCGCCGTGGAGTCGCCCGCGATCCGCGCGATGAATGAATGGTTCAAGGCGTTCAATGCGAGCGACTTCAAGGCGGTGCATGCCTTCACGGTCGCGCACATGCCGGGCAAGCCCGACGTCGGCAACCAGGGCTTCCGCACCATGACGGGCGGATTCGTGATCAAGCGGCTCAGAGACCTCTCGCCGACGAGCGCCGAGGCGATCGTCAAGGAACAGAAGTCCGAGCAGTACGCGCGCGCGCAGATCGATCTCGATCCGAAGGATCCGAACCACGTCCTCGAATTCACGATCCTCGCGGGTCCCACGCCGGATGAATTCCTCACGCCCGAGCAGCGCAAGGCGCATGCGATCGACGGCCCGAAGCGTGCCACCGTCGTCAACGAGATCGCCGCTGCCCTCGCGAAGACGTATATCGATGCCAAGAAGGCCGCGTCGATGGCGGCCACGATCCGCGCCCACCTCGCGAAGGGCGACTACGACAAGATCGTCGACGGCGGGGCGTTCGCACAGCAGTTGACCGATGACCTTCATGCGGACACCCGCGACCTCCACATGCGGGTGATGTTCGGCCCACACCCGAAGGAGGAGCCGCCTCCTCCACCCGAGGCGGACCAGCTCGCGCAGCAACACGAGATGAACTTCGGATTCGGGCCGATCGAGCGCGTGGCCGGGAACGTCGCGCATGTCGTGATCAATGGGTTCCCGGACTCGAAGCTCGAGTCTGTAAAAAATGCGATCGGCGACCTGATGGGCGAGGCCGCGGACGCAGATGCGCTGATCCTCGACCTGCGTACCAATGGTGGTGGTGACTCCGACACCGTTGCGCTCGTCGCGAGCTATGTGTTCGACGACAAGCCGGTCCACATCGTCGATATGTACGAGCGCGAGGCCAACAAGACCACGCATACGTGGACGCACGCGAAGGTCCACGGCAACCGCTTCGGCGGCAAGAAGCCGGTGTTCGTGCTCACGAGCAAGCGCACGTTCTCCGGCGGCGAAGAGCTCGCATATGACCTCCAGACCACCAAGCGCGCGACCGTGATCGGTGAAACCACGGGCGGTGGCGCGCATCCGGTGAAGCTGGTCTCGCTCGACGATTCGTTCGCGATCATGATGCCGTTCGCGGAATCGATTAGCCCGATCACCCACGGCAACTGGGAAGGCACCGGCGTCATCCCCGATGTGCCTACCACGTCCGAGGCCGCCCTCGAAGAAGCGCTGAAGCGCGCGCAGGCGGCGCTCAAGCATCCGTCGCAGTAACTCGCCGATTGGAAAGGCCGAACACTTCGGTCACAGTGGACGACATGCGCTGGTTGTCTCGCTTCATCGAGGACGTTCGCGTCGTCGAACCGGCCGCGGACGGCATTCTCGAGGCACGGCGCCTGCCCGACGGCAGGACGACACTCGCCGTGCGCGTGTTCGACGGCGGCGGCGATGTCTCCGTCTCGGGACCGCGGACGCGCGCCGTGTTCAAACGCACGACCGGAATGACGAGCGTGGTGATCGTCTCGTTGAAGCCTGGCTGGGCGGTGCCGCTCTTCGGCGTCGCCGCGAGCGCGCTCACCGATCGCTACGTCAAGGTGGAAGACCTGTGGGGCGGCACGGGCGCCGCACTCCGCGACGAGGTGCTTGCTGCCGCGAGTCCCGGCGAGATGCTCGATCGGCTCTCTCACGCGATCGACTTGCGCAGTCGCGGCACGCGCGAGCCGGCCTCGGGGCGACTCGCACGCCGCGCGGTGCGCCTGCTCGAAGGGGACGAGGTTCGAGTCGACCGCGTCGCGAAGCAACTCGGCGTGTCGTCGCGGCACCTGCGCCGCGCCTTCACCGAGAGCATCGGCATCGGGCCGAAAGACTTCGCGCGTGCGGTGCGCCTGCCGCGGGCGGTCCAGCGCGCGACGATGACCCACGACTGGGGCCGGATCGCCGCGGATGTCGGCTACTACGATCAGGCGCACCTGATCAGCGAATTCCGCGAGCTCGTCGGGCTCACTCCGGGCGCGTTCGTGAAGCGCTGAGCACGTCCGTTTCTTCCAATCCGCGGCCTGCGGCGATGGCTAGCCTGTTCGAATGAAGATTTTGGTCACGGGCGCAACTGGCAAGGTCGGAAGTCGCCTCGCAAAGCGGCTCGCGGAGCGCGGAGACCACGTGCGTGCCCTCGTGCGGGATCGTGCGCGTGCGGCCGAGCTGTTACCGGGCATCGATCTCGTCGACGGCGATCTCCTCCAGCCAGAGTCCCTCCCGGCCGCGATCCGCGGCGTCGATGCAGTGGTCCACTGCGCCGCGTTCTTCCGCGGTGCAACGGCCGAGCAAGCGCACGCAGTCAACGATCTCGGCACGCAGCATCTGGCGAACGCGGCACGCGAAGCGTCCGTGAAGCGCTTCGTCTTCACGAGCACCGGCTTGGTCTACGGCCCGACAGGCGGCCGCCTCGCGAGCGAGGATGATCTGTGCGCGCCGGTCGCTGCCTACCCCGTGAGTAAGCTCGCCGCCGAGCGCTTCCTGCTCGCGGTCGAAGGTCTCGACGTGCGCGTGCTCCGGCTACCGTTCGTCTACGGCGACGGCGACGCGCACATCGCGGAGGCCATCCCGATGATGCGCAGCTTTCCGCCGGCGCAACGCATGTCGATTGGCCACCACGTCGATATCGCGCAGGCCGTCGCGCGTGTGCTCGATGCGGCGTCGCCGGCCCACCGGATCTACAACGTGGCCGACGACGAAGCGCCCGACCTGGCGACGGTGTTCGCCTCGGTCGGCGAGCCGCCCCCCGATGGCTCGGATTCCGAGCGCGCGCGGTCCTTCGACGCGCTCATGGACAGCCGTCGGATCCGTGAAGACCTCGGCTTCAGGCCCGCTTATCCCCGCCTCGCATGAGGTCCGCTCTACGGCTTGGCGTGCAAACTCAACCCGTCGAGCGAAACGGTGAGCGGCTCGGCGGTGAACTTCAACACGTCGATCACGACTTCCCAGTTCGCGGGCAGCGTCGTGCCGGGCGGGATCGCGATCTCGTAGCGGAACGGCTCCCACGTGTTGACCTGCGAGGCGATCACGGTCGCGTCGGAGAGGTCGTCGTAGCTAGGATCGGTGCCGCCTTGGCCGCGAACCGCGTAGGTGAAGTTGATGTCGCCGAGATGATCGAACATGTACGCGCCCGAGAGCTCGTAGGTCTTCCCCGCCTCGAGCGCCGTACCTGGAATGGCGGTTTGCATGATGAAGTACTCCCAGCCGTCGACGGCGTCGATCTGCCACTGGAGTGCGTGCGTGCCGAACCGGTGGGGATCGGTGACGACGCTGATCGCTCCGTCGGGATTGGTGTCGATGTTGTTCCACTCGGCGGCAAATCCTGACCCATCGAGAGTCTCGAACCCGCCGTTGCGGAGGATCTCGTCGGGATACGTATCGGTGAACGCGTCCGCGTCGGGGGGCGTACTCGAGCCCGAGCCACAGCCAACGCAGAGCAGAACAAAAGCAAGGCGACGCATGGTGGGTGTGATTTGCAAACGGTGGCCCGCTCGCATGCTCGCGAGACTTCTCGCGGCGGTCACCGACTTCCCGTGTCAGGTGGGGCAGAGATGTCGCGCCTGGTAGCGATGAGATGGATGGGATCTTGGTGATGGGCGCGGACATTGCACGATTGCCGGCATGCGCGGTTCGATGTCGTGGTTCGCGGCAGCCGTTGTAGGAATCGGCTGCACTCACGGCGCCGGCACCAGTGGCAACGACGCTGTCGTCAAGCCCCCGCCGTCGATCCTCGACGTACCGACGCTGTCTGGTGGGACCGAGCCCGTATGGATCTACGTCGCGACGCCGGTCGGCCCCGGTCCGTATCCGGTCGTGATCTACGGCCACGGTCAGGGCACGGACAACGTCGTCAACTGCACGCCGGATCGCCCCCCCGACGACGGCGATGCGATCACCGGCGAGCACATCGCCGACGCGCTCGCAGCACGAGGCTATCTAACGATCTCGATCTTCTATCGCAACCGCGGTGCGATGGTTCCGGCGATCGGTGAGCTCCGCGGACGCGACCACTACATCCTCGACGCGCGCGCGTTTCTCGCGGCGGCGCATCTCGCGCATGATCAGCTCGGTGGCGACTCGCGCGTCGCGCTGATCGGCGTCTCGATGGGAAGCTTTCCCGCAACGTGGGCAGTCGCGCCGTTGCCCGAGCTCGCCGATCTTCAAGCGGGCCTCGACATCGTGACGTCGATCCCGACGGCGATGCTCGGCAATCAGATCGGCAACACCGGACGCAGCAAAGCAGCGCTGACGACCGGCGAGGCATTATGCGCCCAGGTCGTCGGCGTCCTGAAGTGGTGCGAGGCGTGCGGCGAAAAGACCGTGCACGTCGACGGCGTCTGCCGCGATCACAAGGTGGTGCGGCGGCGGAAGCCCAGCGTCGTAACGGCAGAGCTGATCTCGAACCCGGTGGGCACGGCGCGGTCCGTGGTCGAAGCGCGGCGCACGGGCCTCGCCGCCGAGGCCGCAGCGGAGCGAGCTCGGCGCGCACAGCGGACGACACGCAAAGCGAAGGGCTCTCGCGGCGGCAAGGTCCGCTATTGGCTGAGCCTGATCTTCGTCGCGGGGATCGTGATCGCTGCTGGCTTCTTCCATGTCGTCTACGGCGGCGGTATCTCGGTGCACATCTGCGCGAAGCACGGATGGTCGCTGGCCGACACGCTCGTCGATCTGGACGACTACCGCCCCAGCACCGCGCGCGACCACACGAAGGTCGGGGCAGCGCTCGTCGCGTGTGGGCTCTGATGCAATCTGACCTACGTCCCGGGCCGCACGTCGTACCGGAACGTCACCGGCGTCCCGGCGTGCAACAGCTGGAGCACGACCGGGCTGCCGATCCGATGATTCAAGATGAGATACACCGCCGCAAGCGCGCCGAGGTTCGCGACGGACGCGCCATCGACCGCCACGATCTGATCACCGATGGCGACGCCGGCGGGAACCCAGCTCGCGAGCGCCGAGACGGTCGGCGGTAACACGCTGGTCTCGACCCCGATGCCGGGATTGCTCCCTGGTTTGATTTCACGCACGGCGACGAGCTCGGCTTGCGTGGCACCTTCGGCGTTGACCTCGACGTCGGCGGCCGCCTCGCTGACCGCCCCATCGCTCGGGTCGCACGTGACCCGCACGCGTCCGACCGGTGCTTCGACCGTGAAGCGCCCATTCGCATCACTGAGCGGTGCGTGTGGAGCGGTCGCGATCGACGCACCCTCGCGGCCACCCATCTCCAGCGCGGCCCGACACGACGCACCCGCGACCGGGGCACCGCTCACGAGCTCGTGAACGCGACCCTCGATCGAGACTCGTGACCGCGCGCGCAACGTGACCGTCGAGCTCGCGCCACTCTTGACCTGGGCCGTGGTCCCGTCGAGCTGGACGCCGTCGACGAGTCCTTGAACGGTGTAGTTCCCCGGCGTGAGGCCCGAGATCGAGAAGTGGTCGCCGTCGACCGCCGCTTGGTGGACGTCGCGATCCGCGCGGAGCTCGGTCGCCGCGAGCACCCACGGGCTACCGGTGAAACCGACGAGCGTGCCGTCGATCGACCCGGGTCGGACGAGCGTGATCACGACATCGGTCGCACCGGCCGCGACCTTGAGCGCATCTCCGACACTGCCGTCCGCGAGTCGCGCGCGCAGGTGATAGCGGCCCGGGGTCAGGCCGTCGATCACGAATCCACCGCCGTCATCGGCGCGGGTCCGGCTCGGATCACCCCACGCGTTCATATCGCTGAGCGTGACCCGCGCGTCGGGGATGGTCGCACCGGTGTCGTCGACCACCTTGCCGCGAATCGAGAGCTGCGTGTCCTTGAGCGCGAGTCGCACGTCACGCACGACCGTGGAACCATCCTCGACGTGAACGCTCGCAAACTTGTCGCCACTCACCGGATGAAGCTCCAGACCGACCGATCGAAATACACGCGGCTGGTAGTCGGTATGCCCGCTGAGCGTCGCGCAATCGAATCTACCCTTTGCATCCGTCAACGAGTTGCACGAGTCGTTGCCGTCGGAGGACTCGAAGTTGACGGTCACGCCGACGACCGGCGTATTCGCCTCGTCGACGACCGTGCCGAGGATCTCGCCGCCCCCCGCGAGCTCGAGATCCACGGTCTGATCACCGGGTGCGATCACGTGAGGCTCGTCGGCGAACGCCTTGTCGGTTTGCGCGTACAGCCGATAGTTGCCGACCGCGAGGCCTTCGAGCACGTAGGTTCCGTCCGCCGCGGTCTGGGTGATCGCATCGCCCGGCAGGCACTGCACCCTCGACCCGGCGACCGGCACGCCGCGCCGGGTCACCTTGCCGCGCACCGTCGCCTTTGCTGCGACCTCGATCGTGAGGTTGGAGAGATCCGCATGGCCGATGACGAGCCGCTTCGGCGACACGACCGTGTACGGGAAGACGTTCAACGCGAACGTGCCGGGCGCAAGGCCATCGAGCACGAAGGTGCCGTCGTCTTGGCTCACCGCACTCCACGCACTCTCGCTCGCGGTGAACAGCCCGAGGTCGACGCCGACCTTCGCACCGGCAACTGGCTTGCCCGCCATCACGACGGTGCCGCGCAGCTGTGCGAGCGCCAAGATCACGAGCTTGATGTCGCGCGTCGCATGCCCCGCGACCGCGACGACGACGGGGTAGTCGGTCGAATGTCCACCCGCGCTGAACGCGCCGAGCTCGTACCTCGTCGGTGCGAGCCCCGCGATCCGGAAGTGACCGCTCTCGTCGGCGACCGTATCGACCGAAGCGGCCTCGTCCTGCGAGTCGCTCAAGGTCGGTCGTGCACTCACCACCGCCGCCGCGACCGGCGCACCGTGCTCGTCGACGACGACGCCCTCGATCGTCGCCTCGGGCACGAGCAGGAAGTCGCGGTGAAACTCGCCGTACATCGCCGGCACCTGGACGTTGATCGAGCCGTAGCCATCGGCCTCGACACGGATGTTCGGGTACTGCGACACCGGCATGCACACCGAGAACACGCCCTTGGCATCGGACTCCACCATCGCGAGTCCGGCGACCAGGAGCCGCGCGCGCGCGATCGGGCTCGCCGAATCGCGGACCGTCCCGGCGACGTGGGTCTGGCAGCCACCGAGCACCAGCACGATCTTGTCTGGCGCCGCCCGCGGATCCGCGACCGCGATCCCGACCGAAGCAGGCGCATGGCCCTCGGCCTCGGCGCTCACCACGAAGTTCGCCGCCGGCATCGTGCCGAAATCGAACTCGCCGGTCGCGCTGGTCAACACCTTGCCGACCTCGACGAACGGTGGCCCGGCCGTCATCGTGGCCGGCGAGTGGCGCGGCGAGCTCATCATCACGCCGATCCGCACCGTCGCATTGGCGATCGGCTTGCCGTCGAAGATCACGTGGCCGGCGACCCTCCGCGGATGCGTGCCCTCCTGGGTGAACCACGCCGGCAGCAACAGCTGCTTGCCCGCGATCGAGGCGGTCAACCGCTCGTGCACACCACCGGGCCGCGTCGGTGCCAGCGCACTCGTCACGCCGTCATCGTGATGGCGCGCGTGGTTCCACACCACGCCGCCGACCAGCAGCAGCAACACGAGCACCACGATCATCGTGATCACCTTCTTCATCGCCAGCATCCCGACCGCGAGCTTGGGTGACGCGTTCACCTTCGCGAGCGGTACGAGCGCGGCGAGCCAGCCCCGCTTGGGACCGTCCGCACGCGCGCGCAGCCGATCGCGCAAGTCGTCGAGGGCATGCTTCAGACGCTGCCGCACGGTCGCACTCGAGACTCCGAGGCGCCGCGCGATCTCCGCGCTCGTCAGCCCTTCGACGTAGTGAAGCAGGATGGTCGATCGATACGGCTCGCGTAGCGTGATCACCTCGTCGGCAAGCACCCGTTGAGTCTCGATCCGAGCGAGGAGCTCGTCGGGCGTCGGCGTCGCGATCTCGTCGCTGCTCGCCAGCTCGCGGGCCGTGCGACGCACCTCGCGCCGCCGCCGCGTTCGCACCAGGTTCAGCACCACGCGGTGCAGCCACGGCCCTACCGGTCGACCATCCTCGGGCGCGTGCTCG
>JBDTJY010000311.1:0-8120 GCA_039935615.1 Kofleriaceae bacterium | reverse complement strand
GTAGCGTATTTGGAGCGAGATCGTTGCGACGGTTCGTGCGTTTCTAGCGGAATGAAGAGCCTCGGTTTGGTGATGATGTTGGGTGCCACGGCGGCGGCGGCACCGAAGCTCGAGATCGTTCACACCGCGGCCGGCTCGTACGGCGTGCAGAAGGCCGGTGAGGATGCCGGCCCGCTCTACGCGTTCCTCCGCGTCGAGAGCGACCAGGCCGACACGCTGGCGTTCAAGGATGTCTCGGTCACGCGCGACGGCAAGACGTGCGCGACGATGACGAAGCTCGAGCGCATCGCCTCGATTCGGGAGATCCAGGATCGCACCGTGCTGATGCGGCTCGACGCCGACAAGGGCACGCCCTACAAAGGCGCGCTCGCGAAGGGCACGACGTGGCTGCGCATCGACGCCGTCATGGATCACCAATGTCACTCCGACAAGGTCGAGCCCACGGTGGTCGTGCGCTTCACGAACGGCGTCGAGGTCACGCACCCGTTGATCGAACATTTGCCGTCTTGACCCGACGCTCGTGATGTAACGCTGCCCAGCGCGTAGCATCCAAGCCGCGTGTACATCCTCGAGCGCCATCAGCACGTCGCCGCGCCGCGCCGCGAGGTGTTCGCCTTTTTCGCGGACGCCGCGAACCTCGAGCAGATGACCCCGCGCGGGCTCGGCTTCACGATCCTGACGCGGCCGCCGATCGTGATGCGCGCCGGCGCGCGGATCGACTACCGGATCAAGCTGCACGGCCTCCCGATGACGTGGCACACCCTGATCGAGCAGCTCGAGCCCGACCAGCGCTTCATCGACGTGCAGCTGAAGGGCCCCTACGCCGTGTGGCGACACACGCATTCGTTCGCCGACGCGCCGGACGGCGGGACCGAGCTCGGCGATCGCATCGTGTACGAGCTGCCGCTCGGTCCGCTCGGTAAGATCGCGCATGCGTTGTTCGTGAAGCGCCAGCTGGAGCAGATCTTCGACTATCGCGCGCGCGTGATGACCGAGCGGTTCGGATAAGCGCTAGGGCTCCTCGGACGTCGTGGTGCCGGTCCAGATCTCGGCATACTTGTCCCGGACCATCGGGTCGAGCTCGTCACCGAGGCCGAGCGGAAGTCGCGCGTGGCGGATGAGCTCCTGAACATCGGCGAGATCCTTCAGCCGATCGGTGCTCGTCATGCCCGACGCGAGCTTGAGCTCGACCAGTGTCTTGATCGAGAGCACCATGAAGTCCTGGCCGCGCATCGCAACGGCAGGATCCGGAAACGCGACCGACTTCGGCTTCCCGTCGCCGGGATAGTCACCGGTCAACAGGAAGTCGATCTTCACGTTGAATTCGGTGTCGCGAAGACCCGCGGGAAACCTCGCGACCCAACCGAGGCCGAGGTGCTTGGCCTTGAACGCCGCGAGCCCCGCCGGAGTGATCAACACGTCGACATGTGTCGTGGTCCGCACGTAGCCGTGCGTGTTGAGCGCCATCGCGCCTGCGATCGCGTACGGAATTCCGTCGGCCTCGAGCGTCGCGCAGAGCTTGCGCATCGCCTGGTGAACTTCATCGAGCCCCATGAAGAACCTCTCTGCGAACGCGACGCCATCCCAGAAGTTCTTCGACTGCGATGGGGTCAACGGTGCGGCCACTTCGGTGATTGTAGACTAGGGCTCGGGCTCGGGCTCGAGCGCGACGATGACGGCCGCGCCGCCGGCCAGCAGCAGGGCGTGAATCGTGAACCAGGTCAGGATGGGCAACATGGTGACTCCTTGTTGTCACCATGATAACAATGAAATGACGCGCCGCAATGTAGGTGCTAGATCCGCTGCAATTACGGCCAGCCTGGGATCGATCGCGTGTCGTAGTGGCCGGTCCGAAACGGCTCGCTCGCGAGGATCTGGCGGTGCATCGCGATCGTGGTCGGCACGCCTTCGACGCGGAACGTCGCGAGCGCGGCGAGCATCTTCGCGATCGCCGCGTCGCGATCGGGCGCCTTCACGATCACCTTCGCGATCAGCGAATCGTAGAACGGCGGCACGATGTAGCCGGCCTCGACGTGGGTGTCGACGCGGATCCCGTCGCCGCTCGGCGGTTGCCACGCGGTGATCGTGCCCGGAGCCGGCGCGAAGTCGTGCGCGGGATCCTCGGCGTTGATCCGGCACTCGATCACGTGGCCCGATGTGACGAGCTCGCTCTGCTTCCACGCGAGCGGTTGGCCGGCGGCGATCTGCAGTTGCGCGATCACGAGATCCTTGCCGGTGCGCATCTCGCTGACGGTGTGCTCGACCTGCAGGCGGCAGTTCATCTCCATGAACCGCAGCGTGCCGTGGTCGAGCAGCATCTCCATCGTGCCGGCACCGACGTAGCCGATCCGCGCCGCGGCGGCCGCGGCGGCCTCGCACGTCATCGCGCGCTGGTCGGCGGTGATCGCGGGCGACGGACTCTCCTCGATCAACTTCTGATGATTGCGCTGCACCGTGCAATCGCGCTCGCCGAAATGCACGGCGTGACCGTAGCGGTCGGCGAACACCTGGATCTCGACGTGCCGGCCGCCTTCGATCAGCTTCTCGACGTACACGCGATCGCCACCGAACGCCGCGCGCGCTTCGGCTTGCGCCTCGCCGTACGCGGTCTCGACCTCACCGGCGGCGCGCGCGATCCGCATGCCGCGACCACCGCCGCCGTTCTCGGCCTTGAACAGCACCGGGTAGCCAAGCTCGTCGGCGATGCGCCGCGCCTCGGCCGGCGAGCCGAGCACGCCGAGACTGCCGGGAATCACCGCGAGCCCGGCGGCGCGCATCGCGGCCTTGGCCTTGGTCTTCGAGCCCATCATCGCGGTGACGTGCGGCGGCGGCCCGACGAACGTCACGCCGTGCTGCGCGCACAGCGTCGCGAGCAGCGGATTCTCCGAGAGAAAGCCCCAGCCGGGATGGAGCGCCGAGCAGCGGCTCTGGACCGCGGCCTGGACGACGCGCTCGACGTCGAGATAACTCTGCGCGGCGCGCCCGGGACCGAGTACGACATGCTCGCGGCCGCGCACGTAACCCGCATCGCGATCGGCCTCGCTGACCGCGAACACGGGGACGATCTTCAGCGCATCGCACGCACGCGCGACCCGGACCGCGACATCGCCGCGGTTCGCGATGAACAGGCGATGGAACACTACGCGCCGAGCTTCAACAGGCACGACTCGACGTTCGAGACTTCGAACTTGCCGGCCGCTTCCATGTCGACCGACTTCACGACGCCGTCCTCGATCACGAACACGCCACGGCCGCAGCGCATGCCCATCTGTGCCTTCGTGAGATCGAGCTCGATCCCGAGCGCCTTCGAGAACAGCGCGCTGCCGTCGGCGAGCATCACGATCTTTCCGAGCGCGTCGTGCTGCTCCGCCCACGCCTTCATCACCCACGCGTCGTTGACCGAGAGGCACGCGACCATGTCGATGCCCTTGGCCTTGAGCGCAGGGAGCTCCTTGACGTAGCCCGGGAGGTGCTTCTGCGAGCACGTCGGCGTGAACGCGCCGGGCAGCGAGAACATGATGACCTTCTTGCCGGCGAACAGCGCGGCGGGGTCGACGTCCGCGCCACCCTCGGGGGTCGCTTGCTTGATGGTGACCGAAGGAATCTTGGAGCCGGCTGCGATCGTCATGGACCGGGGTTACCACAGAGCGTGGACGCCAGCTGGCACGCGTGAGCAAAACGTTGTCGATCGTTGCGCAGCGCAGAATCTGCGACGAGCCAGCCGACCTCGGTGCAGCGGCCGGAGGGGCCGGCGCGTTCGATCAGCTTCTCGCACGCGGGGTCGAGTGCCGCGACGTGCGCGAGCATCAGGTGATCGAGCCCGATCAGCGCGCGCCAGCGCCCACCATCGTGGACGAACACCGCATCGATCGGCTTCCCGTCGAGCTCCGCGACCGAGCTCGGGAACTGCACCGGGACCGCCCAGCGCAGCCGCGCCTCGGCGAGCGTCAGGCGCTGGTCGCCCGCGAAGTGACGGCGCGCGGTGATCGTGCCGGCGGCTGCGAGCTGCGCGACGAACGCCGGGACCTGCGCGTCGAAGCCCGCGACGTACTCGTCGTAGAGCGCACGATACGGCTCGACGACATCGCGCGACCACGTGGTCTCGTCGACGATCCACGTCGCGACCTCGCGCTTGCGGGTCTGCTCGTCAGCGCCGTCGACGGTCTTCAAGTACGCGGCGAGCTCGTCGGGCGTGCCGGCCTTCGCTCGTTGCGGCGCGTCGTGACAGGCGGCCAGCGCGAGCAACAGCAGCGCCCTCACGACGCGAGCAACCTCACCGCGACCGACGCGGCCGTCATCCCGAACACCGACGGCACGAACGCGCTCGAGCCCTCGACGCGGTTGCGATGGGCACAGTCGTTGAGCCCGTTCTCGCCACCGGGACAGACGCAGCGAAACTCGCCGTGGTCGTACGCGAGCTCGATCGGCTCGAGCGGCGGCTCCTCGCTGTAGATCGCGGTCACGCCGATCGGCCTGGTGAAGTCGAAGCCGTACTTCTTGCGCAGGTTGTGGCGCAGCGCGCGCGCGAACGGATCGATCTTGGTGGCGCTGAGATCCGCGGTGCGAACCTGCGTCGGGTCGAGCCGCGCGGCCGCGCCCATCGCCGAGACGATGCGAATGCGCTCGCGCAGGCACGTCGCGATCAGGTGCATCTTCGCCGCCTGGTTGTCGATCGCATCGATCACGAGATCGGGCTCCGGCACGAGCAACCGCGCCGAGGTCTCGGCGGCGTAGAACTCGGCGCGCGCTTCGATCACCGCATCGGGGTTGATCGCGCGCAGGCGCTCCGCCATCACCTCGACCTTCGATTTGCCGAGCGTGCCCTTCATCGCGTGGAGCTGCCGGTTCACGTTGGTGACGCAGATCCGATCGAAGTCGACGAGGATCACGCGGCCGACCCCGGTGCGCACGAGCGCCTCCGCCGCGAACGAGCCGACGCCACCGACCCCGAACACCGTCACCGTCGACGCCTGCAGGCGTGCGATGCCCGCGTCGCCGAGCAGACGAGCCGCGCGATCGAAGCGGCGGTGGGTGGTCATCGCGACACTCTACTCGACGTCGATGCTCTGGGCTTTCGCCGTGTCTCGGATGCTCTGCATCGTCTGCTCGGCCTTCGCCGCGAGCTCGGGCGACGGGTGGTGGAGCCCGACCTTCTTGCACGCGTTGAGCGCGAGCTGGAACTTGCCGAGTTGCTGCTCGGACGTGCACAGGTCGTAGCAGTACTGCGCCTGTGGATCCTGGTTGTACGCGGCGATGAACTTGGTCTCGGCGTCGGCGTAGTTGCCGGCGGCCATCAGCTTCTGGCCTTCGGCGTCGAGCGCGACCGCGTCGTCGGACCTGGTCAAAGCCGGGGCCGGGGCAGGGGCCGGCGTGCTGCCGCCACAGCCGAGCGCGAGAACCACGAACCACGCGAGCTTCATCCGGGGAATCCTACTTGGTCCACGCCCGAAACACCCGTCGCGCATTCGCCGTCGTCAACGCGGTGATCCAGGCGACGTCGTCGCCACGCGCGGCCGCCACCGCCGCGAGGATCTCGGGCAGGAACGCCGGCTCGCTGCGCTCCCCGCGATGACTCGCCGGCGCCTGATGCGGCGCATCGGTCTCGACGAGGAGCAGCTCGGGCGGGACCGCGCGCACCGCCTCGAGCGGCCGGCGCGCGTTCGGATAGGTCACCGGCCCGGCGAACGAGAACGCGAATCCGAGGTCGCGATAGATCGGGACCAGGTCGGCACCACCGGAGTAGCTGTGCATCACCCCGCCGACCTCGTGGGCGCGCTCTTCGCGCAGGATCCGCGGCGCCGCATCGTGCGCGCGCAGCACGTGGACGACCAGCGGCAGCTTCGCGAGCCGCGCCGCGTGGACGTGCAACCGCAACAACTCCTCCTGCCGCTCGCGCTCGCCGGTCGCTCCGTCGAGCCCGGTCTCGCCGATCGCGACCGCACCGGCCGCCAGCGCCGCTTCGGCGAGCGCGTCGACCGTGATCGCCTCGTCCGCGGTGAGCTCCGGCACGATCTGCGGATGAATGCCCAGGGCGATCCGGATCACCGGCCGGATCAGCGGATGGGTGATCTCGCGCAGCGCCGCCCAGGTGCTCGGGCGGATCGCCGGCACCAAGATGCCGGTCAGCGCCGCCGCGCGCGCGAGGACCGCCTCGCGATCGCGATCGAACGCCGGGACATCGAGGTGGCAATGGCTATCGATCAACTCGTGTAACGTATCAGTGAGGTGGCGTTCTGGAAGCGGTTACTACACTGGCTGAACACCAGTGACTCGGTGTTCGCGCGATGGCTACGTGCCGCGCGCGAGGCGCTGCTCGGCGAGATGCCGGTGCTCGCGGCCGGCACCGCGATGTTTGCGATCATCGCGACCGTGCCGGCGCTCGCGGCGGTCGTCGCGATCTACGGCATCGCGGTCGATCCGAACGAGATCGAGCGCCACCTCAAGGGACTCGAGACCGTGATGCCGGCGCAGGTCATCGAGTTCATCTCGGGCCAGCTCCAGCGCATGGCGCGGTCGAATCACGACATCCTCGGGTTTCAGATCGCGGGCAGCCTGGTCGCCGCAATGATCTCGGCGCGGAGCTCCGCGCGGTCGCTGATCGTGTCGCTCAATCGGGCGTATCGCGTACGCGAGCTGCGGTCGGGCCTGCGCAAGTTCGCGATGACGCTGCTGATGGGCTTGTTCACGCTGATCGGCCTCGTCGTGATGTTCGCGATCCTGGTCGCGCTACCGACGCTCGTCGCGGCCGCGGGGCTCAAGGGCTACGGCCTCGTGCGGATCTTCCGCTGGCCGTTGTTGCTCGCGCTCGTCCTGGGAACGCTCGCCGGGATGTATCGGTTCGCGCCGTCGCCGCGGCCGCTCGGCACCGTGCGCCACGTGTGGCCGGGCGCCGGGCTCGCGACGGTGTTGCTCGTCCTCGTGTCGTGGGGGCTCTCGGCGTGGGTCGATAACGTCGCGTCGTACGACTCGGTCTATGGCACGTTCGGCAGCTTGATCGTGATCATGCTGTGGTTCTACCTCTCGACGATCGCGTTGATCATCGGCGGCTTCGTCAACGGCGAGCTCGAGCGATCCTCGGGCGCGCCCGCACCCGATCGATCGATGTACTGATGAAGCACCTCTCGAAGCTGCGGCTGGTCGCCCAGCGCCTCGTCGGCAGCACGCTCGCGACGCCGCTCGAGGTCGCGCGCTGGATGCTCGCGGTGCAGGCGCAGGATCTGTCCGCCGCGAAGTGGGCGCTCGGCATGCGCGCGCCGGGCACCACCGTGGCCGACGTCGACGCGGCGCTGGCCAACGGATCGATCGTGCGGTCGTGGCCGATGCGCGGCACGTTGCACCTCACGCCCGCCGAGGATCTCAAGTGGATGCTCGCGCTCGCGACGCCCCGCGTCCTCGCCGGTGCGAAGCAGCGCCAGCAAGCGCTCCAGCTCGATGCGAAGACCTTCAGCAAGGCGCGCGATGTCGCCCACGAGGTGCTCGCCGGCAAGAAGCAGCTCACGCGCAGCGCGCTGCTCGCAGCGTTCAACGCGGCGAAGCTCGACGCCGAACCGCACCGCGGCTATCACATCCTCTGGTACCTCGCGCAGACCGGCTCGATCTGCCTCGGGCCCTCCGAGGGCAAAGACCAGAGCTACGTCCTGTGCGACGAATGGATCGCCGCGCCGCGCGAGCTGCTCCGCGAAGAATCCTTGGGTGAGCTCGCCCGCCGGTACTTCCTGTCGCACGGCCCGGCGACGCTGAAGGATCTCGCGCGCTGGGCGAAGCTCACGATGCCCGACGCGCGTGTGGCACTCGAGCTCGCCAAGCCCGCGCTCGCCCATCACGATGGCTACTACTTCGACGAGCACACCGTCATTGCCGACGATAGCTCCGTGCTCGCGCTGCCGGCGTTCGACGAGCTGATCCTCGGCTACGAAGATCGCACGTGCTCGCTGCCTGCGCGGTTCTCCGAACGGGTCGTCCCCGGCGGCAATGGCGTGTTCCTGTCGACGATCGTCGTCCGCGGTGAGGTCGTCGGCACGTGGGCGCGCACGCAGAAAGCCAAGGAGGTCGTCGTCGAAGCGCGGCCATTCACGAAGTTGACGGTTGCCGCGACCAAGGGCTTCGAGCGCGCGCTGACC
>JBDTJY010000310.1:0-41790 GCA_039935615.1 Kofleriaceae bacterium | reverse complement strand
CGAGCGATCGCGGTCTTGCGGCGGCCAGTGGCGTACGTCTTCTGCGCGGTTGCCATTAGTGCTTGATCTCCAGAACGCGAGGCTGCTGGGCGGTGTGCTCGTGCTTGTCGCCCTTGTAGATCTTCATCTTCTTGATGACGCGACGGCCGAGGGGGCCCTTCGGCATCATTCCCCAGACCGCTTCGTAGATCGCGTGCTCGGGGTCGTTCGCGAGAACTTCCTTCGCGATCCGCGTGCGAATTCCGCCCGGGAACAGCGTGTGGTGACGGTAGAGCTTCTTGTCGGGCTTGGTGCCCGTGAGCTTCACGGCGCCGGCGTTCAACACGATCACGAAGTCGCCCATGTCGACGTTCGGCGTGAAGGTGGGCTTGTGCTTGCCACGAAGGACCATCGCGATCTTCGAGGCGAGGCGGCCGAGCGTCTGGTTGGTGGCATCGACCACGTACCATTCGCGTTGGGCTTCGCCCGCTTCCTTGGTGAGCCAGAAGCTCTTCTGCATCATCGTCATGTCTGGGGCTTTCGAGAGAGCGAGAGAGCGCGAGAAAGAGCGGATCGTCTACAAGGTTGCGAAACGCCTGTCAAGATGCGCTCGCGCGTGACCTGATGGTTCGTTCAGTGTCACCGGCATGTGGTACCACCCTTGAGTGCGCGTTGGCTTCATCTTAAAGCCGGATAAGACTCAGGCCGGTGTTTTGCTCGAGGACCTCGTCCCGTGGGTGGTCCGCGAGGGCCATGTCCCCGTGGTCACGACGGAAGATCAGGTCTCGCCGGCGGGCGCTCAGATCGTTCCCGAGGACCAGTTCGGCTCGGAATGCGACATCGCCGTGGTGTTGGGCGGCGATGGCACGATCTTGCGAGCGGCCCGGCTGGTCGCCGATTTAGGTCGACCGGTGCTCGGGATCAACCTCGGGCAACTCGGGTTCCTGGCGGGGTTTTCGCCGGCCGAGGCGAAGGTCGCGCTGTCGTCCGCGCTCGCGGGGCAACTGCCGTGCGCGCCGCGGATGCGGCTCGCCGTCACGTACAAGCGCACCGGTGCCGAGCCGGTCGTCCGCCACGCGCTCAACGATGCGGTGATCCACCAGGGCGCGATGGCGCGGTTGATCGATGTCGAAGCGTTCTGCGATGGCCAGTTGATCGCCGCATATCGCGCCGACGGCCTGATCATCGCCACGCCGACCGGATCGACCGCGTACAACATGGCGGCCGGCGGACCGATCGTGGTGCCCGGCCAAGCGGCGATGGCGCTCACGCCGATCTGCGCGCACGCGCTGACCAACCGGCCGCTGGTGTTGGGCGCGCGATCGATCTTGCAACTGCAGCTCGCCGCGGACGCACGCGGCGTGATCCTCACCGTGGACGGTCAATGGGCGACGTCGTTCCTGCCGGGCGACGTCGTCGAGATGACCGAGTCACAACAACCGCTGCTGCTGTTCGCGTCGCAGCAGAGCTTCTTCGACGTCATGCGCGACAAGCTGCATTGGGGCGTCCGCACCGACAAAGGTGCTCGTTAGGAATCGTCATGCTCAGGCATCTCCGCGCGACCAACTTCGCGATTCTCTCCGACGTCGAGCTCGAGCTCGGTCCCGGCATGAACGCGCTCACCGGTGAGACCGGTGCGGGCAAGTCCCTGATCGTCGAGGCCGTGAACCTCTTGCGCGGTGGCCGCGCGTCCGCGGACATCCCGCGGGCCGGCGCCGATGAAGCGGTGGTCGAAGCCACCGTCGAGGTTCCGGACGATCTACGCGCGCGGGTCGCCGGCGTGCTCGAAGGAGCGGGCCTGCCGAACGAAGGCGTCGAGGTGTTCATTCGCCGCGTGATCGCGCGCGGTGGGCGAGGGCGGTGCTACGTCAACGGCGCGCTGACCACTGCCGCGCGGTTGGGCGAGCTCGGTGCGTTGCTCGTCGATCTGTCGGGCCAGCATCAGCATCAAGGCCTGGTCGATCCCGCGCGCCACCTCGAGATCTTGGATCTGTTCGGCAGCTCGGTCGGTGAAGCCGTCGCGATGCAGAGCGCGTGGGACGAGCTGCGCGCGAACGATGCCGCGGTGCAAGGCCTCGGCGGCGATGCGCGCGAGCGCGACGCGCGGATCGACTACCTGCGCTTCCAGCTCGACGAGCTCGATGGCGCCAGCTTGGTCGCGGGCGAGGACACCACGCTCGAGCTCGAGCGCGCGCGCTTGGCCTCGGTCGATCTGTTGCAATCGGTCGCGCGCAGCGCCGAGGAGCGTTTGTATTCCGGCGATGCGGCGGCTCGCGATCTGGTCGCGTCCGCGTCGCGCGAGATCGAGCGCGGCCTGCGCAGCGATCCGAGCCTCGAACCGATCGCGAAGCAGCTCGTCGAGATCGAGACCCTGCTCGACGACGCCGCCGATCAGCTCCGCTCGTACGCCGATCGCCTCGAGGGCGATCCCGAGCGCCTCGCCTGGGTCGACGAGCGGATCGCGCTGATCCGCCGGCTCGTCCGCAAGCACGGTACCGCCGGATCCTCGGCGCGGCCGAACGGCACCGGCACCGCGAGCCTCGACGAAGTGATCGCGAAGGCGGCCGAGCTGCGCGCCGAGCTCGCCACGCTCGCGAGCCACGACATCTCGCTCGTCGAAGCGCAGACCGCACGCACCGTCGCCGAAACCGCGGCGATGTCGGTCGCGGCCTCGTTGACCAAGCTCCGCATCCGAGCGGCGAAGAAGCTCGAGAAGGAAGTCGGTGCCGCGCTCGTCGAGCTCGGCATGGCCGCGGCGAAGTTGTTCGTCGTCGTCGAGCCGCGCGCGCTCGGTCCCACCGGCTCGGATCGGATCGAGCTCGTGCTCGCCTCGAACAAAGGTGAGGACCAGCGGCCGCTCGCGAAGATCGCGTCCGGCGGCGAGCTGTCGCGGATCATGCTCGCGCTCAAGCTCGCGTTGCGCAGCGCCGATGAAGTCGCGACGTACGTGTTCGACGAGGTCGATGCCGGCATCGGCGGCGCCACCGCGCAGGTCGTCGGTGCGCAGATCCGCGCGGTCGCCGATCATCGGCAGGTGCTGTGCGTGACCCACTTGCCGCAGATCGCGGCCTACGCGGACCATCACTTCCACGTCGAGAAAGCCGAGATCGCCGGCCGCACCGAGACCCACGTCAAGCGGCTGACCGGCACCGCACGCAAGGACGAGCTCGCGCGCATGCTCGGCGGTCAAGCGACGACGAAGGCCAAGGCGCACGCGGCGGAGCTCCTGGCTGAAGCGGCGCGCACCGAAGCGCGGACCGAAGCGCGTGACGTCCCGAAGAAGTCGCGAGCGCGAGCCTAGTCATGCAGGCGCGACGAAGTCCGAAGGTCACGCGCACGCATCGCCGCTTGCTGGTGCCGAAGCGCGAGCCGAGCGAGCTCGCGACGCGTGAGGGTCGTGCGATCGATCGCGTGCGCGCGTCGGTGTGCGAGGGTAAGGTGATCTCGATCGACGTGCTGTTTCGCCTGCTGAAGCCTTGATCGAGCGCGCGCGGCCGACGTGACACGGTGGTCGGGTTCGCTGCGGTTCCCGCAGTGGCGCTGCGATTTCCGCAGGTGAATTCCGCAGGCCGCCTCTGCGAGCAGGCGCGAGCAGGCGCGAATTCGCGAGGTTGTCGGTGGCTCGGTCGCTGCAATACCGACGATGTCCGTCAGGGAGCAGCCATGGCACTGAAAGCAATCATCGCGACACTCATCCTCGGAACCTCGTCGCTCGCGCTCGCGGGGCCGTACCAACACGAGCAACGCGACGAGCATCGTGTCGGCAGTGATCGTACCGAGCTGCGTCAGGATCGGAGAGAGCTCAGCACCGACGAGCGCGCCGGTGCCGGTCCGCGCGAGCTTCGTCACGACCGCGCAGAGCTTCGTAGCGATCACCGCGAGCTCCGCCACGATCACAGGTTCGAAGCGCGTGATCGCCGGTTCGAGCGCGGACATCGGTTCGGGCGGACGAACGACGTGCGGCCCGAACGCGGCCGGCGCTAGCCTTCGAGGTTTCAGGGCTCGTACGGTCACGGATACGTCGTGCGCCGCTTCACCACGAGCAGATCGCCCTCGCCCTGGCCGAGACGGTACATTGATGCGATGTTTTGTCGTCTCGTCGCTGGGGTGCTCGCGCTCACGGCCTGCGGGCGGATCGCCTTCGATCCGCCGATGACCTCGGATGGGTCCGCGCCTGACGATGTCGCGTCGTGCGCGTCGATGCCCTGCGCTGGGGAGAGTCGCATCGTGTCGTGCAGCGGCCGGTGCTTCGCGACCTGCAGCGAGACATTGACTCAGCCCGAGGCCGCGATGCGTTGTGCAGCGTGGGGCGGCACACTCGCGGTCATCCGCGACGCGCAGGACCAGAGCTGTTTACAGCCCGTGCTGACCAACGATGTGTGGCTCGCGTACGAACAGGCCGCGACGGCGGTACAGCCGGACCTCGGTTGGACCTGGACCGACGGGACGGCTGCGACCTACACGAACTGGCGATCGGGCGAGCCGAATGACACCGATGGGGTGGAGAACGGTCAGGAGAACTGCGCCTTGATGTTCAGCTCGGGATCCTGGAACGATGCCGAGTGCGACCTCGCCGAGGCGACCGTTGGATGCTCGCGCTGACCTCGTTGCGATCAGGTGGCAAGAAGCAGCAGCGAGCCATCTCGAAGGCCTGTCGCGGTTCGCGTGCCAGGTGCAGCACGCGGTTCGCTCCGGCCGGTGAGGCTCGAGCTCGGGCGTACTCGAGTGATCAGTTCGCGCGGGCAAGTCGCGCGCATCGCTTGGAACCGGCTCCCGCTAGCGGTCATTTCTGCTTCGCCGTACGGGTGAGTGCTTGGCCAGAATGGAACACGACATCCGGTTCGCCAGGGTGGTGGTCGTGTTCGTTGATCGAGTACATCGTGTTGGCGGCCGTCGTGCCGAGCCTGTGGACGCCGGTCACGGTGCCGTGACCGATCGCGCTGCGATAGTGCCAGGAGACGGCGGTGCCAGCGGCAATCGTCTTGAACGATGGCACTCTGCTGGGTGCTTTCTTCGGTCGTTTCTTGGCTGATTTCTTGGGTGCTTTCTTCGCGGGCATGACGGCTCCTGGTCAGTGGTAGTCAACACTACCGTGAAGGACTCCCTGGTTTCGGCAACGCCGTTCGATCAGCTTCCGGTGGGTTGGACCTTCCGGGTTCGCCGCCGTCCAGCGTCCGAATGCTGCGGGCTCGGTCCATGATCGCGATCGGTTGCGAGCGCGATCCGATCGTCAACCTGCTCGAGAAGATGTTTCAACGAGTCGAGCCGGTGATCAACCGCGGTGATGCCGTCGGTGACCTCGCGTTCATCGCGATCATCGTGATCGGATCTCAGCTCGTCTCGAACGTGCCCCTCGTGTTGGTCGCCGTCGCGTGGGTGCCGCACATGCCCGAACCGACGTGGGGCTACATCATCCTCGCGGTGGCCTCCACGCGCGCAGGGAACCTCACGCTGTTCGGCAGCGTCGCGAACGTCGCGCAGTTGCGAACGTCGCGCAGTTGCGATCGTCGCGCAGTTGCGATCGTCGCCGCCGCGACGCCGGCCGCGCTCCAGTCGACATCGCGCATGCGTTCGGTGCACTCGGTCGACGACGGGTTGTCGGCGAGCGACCTCCACGATCGGTTCTTCAGCGGGGCCGGTCCCACCGACGTGATGCAGCTGATCGGTGCGGTCGACGATCGCATCGCGGAGATCAACAGCGCGGGCCCGTCGCCGTGTTTCGACGCCGTACCGATCGACGTCACGATCCGGTGCACACGTGTTCGGTGCGAGCACGTATCCGGCGAGCCCGAACATCACCCTCGATGGCACCGACAGCGATAGCTTGCGGTTCGGACCGAGCGCGCCGTCGGACGGCGTCGTGAGTATGGACAAGTAACGCCGATCAGACGGCGCGACGGGTGAACCCATCGCGAATGCGACCGAGCCTCCCGCGACGGGCTACGGACGAGGCAGCCCGGCTTCGGTCGGCTGCTTCGCCTTTTCCCATCCCGCGATCCCAGCCGGCATCACGGCCACGTTGGGGTATCCGAACTCGTCTCGCGCGCGCACGGCGGCGGTGTGGCAACTGTGTCAGCCGGGACCGGAGCAGTAGAACGCGAGCGTCGCGGTCTTGTCGGCGGGGAGCTCGCCGGCGGGGTAGTTGTGCGCGTTGAGGTGCTTCGCGCCGGGAACGTGACCGCGCGCCCAGCGACCGTGGCCGTTGTTGTCGAACACGAAGAAGTCGGGCTGACCGAGTCGCGCGGCGACTTGATCGATCGTCAGCTCCGCGAGGTCTGTCACGACGTCGCTCACGACTACGAGGTCGGCTTGCGAGCCGGCTGCGTGTGCTGCGACTTGGACCGCGTCGACTTCTTGGCCGGACCGCCGTGACCCGAGTAGTCGGTCCAGCGATAGCTCGGCTCGCCGGGCGCGCGGAAGTCGACGTGAATGAACTGGCTGGTCGGGTAGATGCCGAGGCCCATGCCGCCGGCATCGAGCGACTCGGCGTACGCGTACATCTCGTTGATCGACACGCCCGGGATCCGGATGTCCATCGCCGACGCGTGGAAGTGCCGGCTCGAGTTGCGCTCCGCGAACCGGAAGCCCGAGACCAAGAAGATCTGCTTGCCGGCGAAGTGATCGTTGATGCGAGACAGTTGCTCGTAGAGCTCGCGGCGGACCGCGCGCACTTCGCCGGTCTTCACGCAGCGGAACATGTCGTCGAGCTTCGCGAGCGAGCCTTCGTCGAAGCTGCCGTCGGGCTTGTAGATGTTGACGTCGACCTCTTCGCCGAGGTTCTCCGCGCGCAACATGATGTGACCCGACGGCTTCTCGAGCGGCTCGGCTCGGAGCGTGGTCTTGTTCGCGTTGTGGCCACTGAACGCGGCGACGCGATGCTTGGCCTTGGTCTTGGTCTTGGCCTTCGCGTGAGTCGACTTCGGAGCTGAAGTCGTCTTCGCGGACTGAGGGCCTGCTTCCACCACGCCAGTGCACAGGAGCACTGCCGCGACGACTACACCGATCCGTCGCATGGACTCGTAAGCTAGGCCGAGGGGGAGATCGATCTCAAGAATCGAGACGATAAATCGACTGAAGTACCTTCGCCCACTTAAACCAACGTTCAGGTAGTTGGGGCTCAAACGGTAATGGTCAGCCCTGGCTTTGCACGGGTAGCGGCGCCAGGTTCACTCCTGGCAGTCCGACGTGTACGAGCTCGATGTGGATCTTCTTCGCGATCTCGAAGATCCGCTCGTCTCGATAGAACTCGCCGTAGCAGATCCGCGTGACGCCCGCGTTCGCGAGTTGCTTGAAGCACGACCAGCACGGACTCGCCGTGACGTAGTTGGTCGCGCCTTCGATCATCACGCCGTTGCGCGCGGCCTGGATGATCGCGTTGGCCTCGGCGTGGATCGTGGCCACGCAGTGACCCTCCTCCATCATGTGGCCGACATCCGAGCAATGCGGCATGCCGCGGATCGACCCGTTGTAGCCGGTCGACAGGATCGTGCGATTGCGAACGAGCACCGCTCCCACGTACTTGCGGGGACAGGTCGATCGCGTCGCGACGACCTGCGCGATGCTCATGAAGTACTCGTCCCACGATGCGCGCATCGGCGGCGTCTCCTCACCCATGCGCACGAGTCTACGACGTTGTATGGTCCGCGTCCCGTGCCAGAGCCGAAGGTCGAGTCCAAGTACAAGGAGACCGTGATCTTGCCGGAGACGGCGTTCCCGATGCGAGGAGATCTCGCCGTGCGGGAGCCCGAGATCCTCCGCGAGTGGGATGACGCCAAGCTCTACGAGCAGATCCAAGCCTCGCGCGCGGCCGCGCCGTTGTGGGTGCTGCACGACGGACCTCCCTATTCGAACGGGCACATCCACTACGGGCACATCCTCAACAAGATCCTGAAGGACACCGTCATCAAGTCGAGGACGATGGCCGGCTTTCGCACGCCCTACGTGCCGGGCTGGGATACCCACGGCCTGCCCATCGAGCTCGCCGTCGAGCGCGAGCTCAAGGGCAAGCGCGACGGCATGACGCCGGCGCAGATCCGCGAGGCGTGCCGCGCGTACGCGCTGAAGTTCGTCGACATCTAGCGCACCGAGTTCAAGCGGCTCGGCGTCCTCGGCGACTGGGACCATCCGTACCTCACGCTCGATGCGTCGTACGAAGCGGCGATCGCGCGCGCGCTGGCGAAGTTCACCCGCGATGGCTACCTCTATCGCAAGGACAAGCCGGTGTCGTGGTGCCCGGTCGATCGCACGGCGCTCGCCGAGGCCGAGATCGAGTATCACGATCACACGTCGCCGTCGGTGTACGTGCGATTCCCGCTCGTCGATGGCTACGCTGGCAAGCCCGCCGCGCTCGTGATCTGGACGACGACCCCGTGGACGCTGCCGGCGAACCTCGCGATCGTCGCGAACCCGAAGTTCACGTACCTCGCGATCCCTCATCAGGGCGAGCAGCTGATCGTCGGCAAAGACCTCGCCGAGAAGTTCTCGGCGGCGACCAGCATCGCGCTCGATGGGGCGACCGAGATCTCGCCCGAGCAGATGGCGACGCTCGTCGGCAAGCGCTACTCGCATCCGTTCCTGACCAAGCAGGTCCGCGAGCAAGACTGGCGGTTGTGGTTCGCCGACTACGTCACCGACGAAGCCGGCACCGGCTTGGTCCACACCGCACCGGGGCACGGCGCCGACGACTACAAGACCGGCGAGGCGCACGGTCTGCCGGCGTACGCGCCGATCGACGATCGCGCGCGCTACATCGCGGGCATCGCGCTCGAGGGCGATGGCGCACCGGTCGATCTGACCGGCAAGACCACGCACGAGGCGAACCCGATCATCGTCGCGCACCTCGCGAAGACCGGCTTCTTGCTGAACCCGGCGACCGACAAGCTGCGGCACCAGTATCAGCACTGCTGGCGCTGCAAGAACCCGATCGTGTATCGCGCGACGCCGCAGTGGTTCATCGAGATGGATCATCTCGAGCTCCGCCAGCGCGCGCTCGCCGAGATCGAGAAGACGACCTGGGTCCCGGCGTGGGGCGAGAGCCGGATCCACGGGATGATCGAGAAGCGTCCGGACTGGGTGCTGTCGCGCCAGCGGTTGTGGGGCACGCCGATCCCGGCGTTCTACTGCACCGGGTGCAAGGGCGAGCTCGCCGACGGCGACGTGATGGATTTCATCGCGAACATCTTCGAGACCGAAGGTGCCGACGCGTGGTGGACCCGCTCGGTCGCCGAGCTCGTGCCGCCGGGCACCACCTGCAAGAAGTGCGGTGCCGGCGCCGACAAGCTCGAGCGCGAGAAGGACATCGTCGACGTGTGGTTCGAGTCCGGCGTGTCGTGGCTCGCGATGGAGGGTCGCGCGCGCGACGGCGCCGACTACCGCAACATCGATCTCTATCTCGAAGGCTCCGATCAGCACCGCGGCTGGTTCCACAGCTCGCTGCTCGCCGGCGTCGGCGTGATGGGCCGCGCGCCGTACAAGACCGTGATCACGCACGGCTTCGTGCTCGACGAGCACGGTAAGGAATACTCCAAGAGCGCGATCCAGAAGGCCAAGGCCGAGGGCAAGAAGATCGACTACGTCGAGCCCGACGACATCATCAAGAAGTCCGGCGCCGAGATGTTCCGGCTGTGGGTCGCCTCGGTCGAGTTCCGCGGCGACATGCCGTACTCGCAGACGATCCTCTACGGCAAGGACGGCAAGGGCGGGCTCGCCGAGTGGTATCGCAAGTTCCGCAACACCACGCGGTTCCTGCTCGGCAACCTGAAGGACTTCGAACCGGATCGTCACGATCGTTCGATCGTCGAGCTCGCGGTCGATCGCTACATGCTGGCGCGACTCGACGAGCTCGTCACGCGCGCGCGCGCGGCGTACGAGGCGTACGAGCTGCACGTCGTGCATCGGCTGCTCGTCGATTTCGTGACGGTCGAGCTGTCGGCGTTCTACGGCGACGTCACCAAGGACCGGCTGTACCTCGATCCGGTCGACGCGAAGCATCGCCGGTCCGCGCAGGTCGTGCAGTACGAGTGTCTGCGCGCGCTCGCGACGCTGGCCGCACCGATCCTGTGCTTCACCGCCGAGGACATCTGGAAGTACATGCCGAAGCGCACCGGCGATCCAGCGAGCGTGCACATGGCGCTGTTCCCGACCGCTGCGGCGGTCGTCGACGACGGGCTCGCGAGCGACTTCGCCGTGCTGAAGGCGTGGCGCGAGCGCGTCCTCAAGGCGATGGAGCCGTTCCGCGCGCTGAAGAACAAGTCGGTCGACGCGACGGTGACGCTGAAGACCACGCCGGCGGATCGCCAGATCCTCGACAAGCACTTCGGCGAGCTCGCCGATCTGTTCATCGTGTCGGGCGTCACGTTCGGCACGGGCACCGGCGGCACCGGCGACGGCGAAGTCGACGTCGCCGCCCATCCGGGACCGCGCTGCGAGCGCTGCTGGAAACACTACGATCACCTCGCCGCCGCACCGAACGACGTCTGTGAACGTTGCGCTGCCGCGGTCGCGGCGAGAAAGTCCTGACCGATGGCCGAAGTTTCTAACGCCGCGAAGTGGCGATTGTTCGCGATCGTCGGGGTGCTCTCGACGATCGCCGATCAGTTGACGAAGATCTGGGCGCGCGGGTCGCTACCGACGCTCGGCCAGAGCACCGGCGGCGGCTGCCTCCCGCCGACGCCGGCCGATTGGTTGCCCGATGCGACCCATCACGTCCACTGCTACGGCGACACGGTGAACGTCATCAAGGGGTTCTGGACGTGGCGGCTGTCGATGAACCCGGGCTCGGCGTTTGGCCTGTTCGGCGGTCTCGCGGTCGGTCGCGTGCTGCTGTCGGCCGTCGGCGTCGCCGCCGTGATCGGCATGTTCGTGATGATGTGGAAGTCGCGCAACAACCAGAGGATCCTGCACTGGGCGCTCGCGCTCGTCGCCGGTGGCGCGATCGGCAACCTGATCGATCGCATCCACACCGGGCTGGTCACCGACTTCATCTCGTGGGACCTGAAGTTCATGGTGTGGCCGACGTTCAACGTCGCCGACATCGTGCTCGTCGCCGGCGTGATCCTGATGTTCATCGACATCCAGATCGAGGGCAAAGTAGTGAAAGCGGCAAAACTCGAGCGCAAGCTCGAGCGGGAAAAGAAGGCCAAAGCCGCGGGCCTCGTCAAAGACCTCGAGGCCTGAGGAATATTCTGGTCGGCGCGCTGGTCCCCTGGGCCATGCGCGCACGGATCCTGATCTTCCTCGCGATCCTCGCCACGTCGACGGGCTTCGACCAGGCGTCGAAGGAGTGGGCGCGCGAGACGCTGCCGCCGAACGTGCCGCACGAGCTGATTCCCGGCTTCTGGGACTGGGAGCTCGCGAAGAACCCCGGCGCTGCGTTCTCGGTCATGACGCCGACCAGTGACGGAGGTCGCACCGCGCTCCACGTCGTGTTCGCGATCGTGGCGGCGATCGCACTGATCGGCGTCGGCATCGCAGCGTCGCGGACTCGCCCCGAGCAACGGCTGCGGCGCACCGCGTACGCGCTGATCGCCGGTGGGGCGCTCGGCAACATGATCGACCGGATCGCCGCGGGCGATGTGACCGACTTCGTACGCTGGCACTGGCACGAGCACATGTGGCCGATCTTCAACGTCGCGGACGCCGCGCTGCTGATCGGTGTGGCACTGCTCCTCGTCGAGGGCAGTCTGGGATGGCGAAAATCTAGGCTTCCCGCTCCAGCGGCGTAGACTTGCTACATGAGAGCCGCGCTGATCCTGATCCTGCTCGCGGCGTGTCAGGCCAAGGATGGACCGGAGTTTTCGATCGGCGGTGGTGGTGGCGGCGGCGGTGGTGGTGGCCAAGGTGGGGTCGACGCGTTCGTGCCGCGCGATGCCGGGCTCGGTGATGTCGTCACCGGTCAGGTGTGCTTGCTGACCGACGCGCGGAAGCCGAGCTCGTGCGCGACGACCGGCGTCGGCGGCTACACCGTCACGCTCGACGGCAACTCCGCGTTGACCGAGCCCGACGGCTCGTTCCTGATCGATTCGCCGACGAGCTCGAACCTCATGTGGTCGGTGAGCGGTGCAGATATCGTGTCGTCGTTGATGAGCTACTCGGCGGTGCACCGCATTCCGGTGATGAAGCAGGCCGACTATTTCGACCTCGCGAACTCGAACAGCGTGCTCGCGGCGCCGGGGTTCGGCGACGTCTTCATCCATGTCACGCACGCCGGCACGAGCGTCGCCGGTGTCGCCGCGACGACGACACCGGTCGCGACCTTCACGACGCTGTTCGACGGCGGCACGCCGACGACCTGGACGCAGGTCGGCACCGGCACGTTCGGCATGGTGTGGGTGCCGGGCCTCGCGCAGGGCTCGGTCGCAGCGACGCTGACACCGCAAGGTGGGACCGCGACCGCCGTCCCGAATATCCCGGTCGGCGATCAGACGCTGACGTGGGTCTCGTTACAGCTTCCCTAGCGCCGCGCGCCAGCCCGCGATCTTGACCTCGGTCTCGGCGAGCTCGGCCGCCGCGTCGGAGTCCGCGACGATGCCGCCACCGACGTGGACGCGGAGCTCGTAGCCCTTGATCACGCCGATCCGGATCGCGAGCGCGAGCTCGAAGCCGCTCGGTGCGAAGTAGCCGAACGCGCCACAGTACGGGCCGCGGCGCGCGGGCTCGAGCTCGTCGATCAGCTGCATCGCGCGGACCTTCGGCGCGCCGGTGATCGAGCCGCCGGGGAACGTCGCGCGCAACAGCTCCGCGTAGCCGAGGCCGTGACGTGGCCGCGCACTCACCCGCGAGACCTTGTGGAACAGCGTCGGCAGCTCGACGACGTAGCCGAGCTCGTCGACGCGCACCGATCCGGTCTCGGCGACGCGGCCGAGGTCGTTGCGCTCGAGATCGACGATCATCAGGTGCTCGGCGGCATCCTTGGGCGACGCCGCGAGCTCGGCAGCCCCATCGCGACCCGGCGGTCGCGTGCCCTTGATCGGCCGGGTCTCGATCCGATCACCGACGCTCGCGAGGAACCGCTCGGGCGATCCCGAGACGATCGCGACGCCATCGGCCTCGATCAGCGCGCCGTACGGTGCCGGGGCCGTGTCGACGAGCGCCGAGTACACCGCGAGCAGATCGCCCGGCGTGGTGATCCGCGCGACGTGCCGGCGCGCGAGGTTGACCTGATAGACATCCCCGGCGGCGAGGTAGTCGCGTACTCGATCGACCCGCGCCATGTGGTGCGCGCCATCGTCGTCGGCGACGAGCACGCCGAACCGCGGTGCGAGCGAAGGCGGTGCGATCACGGCGAGCGCCGCCGCGAGCGCGGTCGGATTCGGACCGACGAGCTCGAAGTCGCCGGTCGGGCTCCAGCGCGCGACGCCGTCGTACGCCGACAACCACAGATCCGGCGTGTCCTGACCTAGCGTCGGACCGCCGGGCAGACTCTCGACGACGCGCGCGAGGTCGTAGCCGAAATAGCCGAACACCCGCGGCGCGGGCAGGGCAGCGGAGACGCCCGCCAGCGTGCAGCCGTGCTCGGCCAGAAATTGTTCGGTCGCGTCGAACGGATCGGCGCTGAAGCGCTGGATCGCGCGGCCCTGCGCGTCGAGCCGCACGAGCGAGCGCCCGCGGCCGATCAGCGTCGCGCTCGGCAGCGCGGTCGCGAACGAGCAGCGCCCGAGTCCATCGTCATCGCGCGCGGAGTGCAGCAGCACGCGCCCGCGCTTGCCGGCGAGTCGCGCCGCGCCATCGAGCGGCGATCTCGTCACTCAGATCTCGTCGCGACCGGGCTCGTCGTCATCATCGTTCAACCAGTCGGCGGTCTTCACGAGATCGAGATCGATCGGAGGCGACGGCGGAGCCGGGGCGGCGGGCGGCGGTGGTGGCGTGTGACGCTCCGGCGGCGCGACCGGATCCGGGAACTTCTTGGCCTCGACCGCGATGATCGGCGGACTCGTCGGATCGACGAGCACGACCCCTTCGCCGGTGCACTCCACACAAACATCCCCCATCGGCGAGCCGGCCGGCGGCACCACCGCGCGTGGAATCACGCGACCGATCCAGCCCGCGAGCCGTCCCGCGTCGACGAACAAGATGCCGCTCGGCGGCAACTTCACGCGCACGAGCGGGCGCGAGCTCCGCAGCGCGACCGCACCGTTGCCGCGAAACTGCACGACCGGCAGCCGCCCGCGCAGGCCCGGCACGTTGCCGTTCTCCCAGCGCAGCGTCGATTCGAACGCGAACACGAGATCCTCGCGGAGATAGAAGATGTCGTCGTCGAGGACCACCGCGGTGAACTGCTGCTTGTCCTGCGGCACCGCGATCAGATAGCCCTGACCGTTGACGACGTGGAGCTGCGGGCCGCCGTGATCGAACTTCTCCTCGGTCTTGTGGCCGCGCGATCGCCGCAGCGCCGGTTCGAACGTGAGGTCACCGCCGGTGACATGGACACCGTCGAGCCGCGTGAACATCCGACCGGAGACCCGGATCACCAGCGCACCGGAGCTCGACAGCTCGAAGCGGTCTTCGCCGTCGTCGGGACGGATCAGCTCGTCGGTCGCGAGCTGCGACAGTGGGATCGGCGGCGAGCCCTGGGCACCGGTGCGCGGCAGCACCATGGCCGCGTGCGACGGTGCGACTTGATCGAGCGCGACGCGCAGCGCCGAGCGACCATCGGTCGGAGGCGGCGGACCGACGCGGGTCGGCAACACGAACTGCAGCGACTCGGTGAGCCGCGGCGCGTCCGCATCGGTCGACGGTGGTTGCGGCACGGCATCGGACGTGGCTGCGGCGGCAGGTGCGGTGACCGCGTCGTTGACCGGCTCGGGTGGCGCGGCTTCGGGTGCGGAGAGCTCCGGCGAGGCCGTGCGAGTGACGATGGGAAGATCGCGTGACGACGTGCGCGCCGGCTTGACGTCGAGGCCGGAGCGCTGCAACTGCGAGTGAATGCCGTCGCGCTCGGAG
The DNA here is from genome assembly GCA_039935615.1 of Kofleriaceae bacterium. GTDB lineage: Bacteria > Myxococcota_A > Polyangia > Haliangiales > Haliangiaceae > JABFXX01. Next base: position 26,871 of record JBDTJY010000310.1, on the reverse strand, counting down.
GTCGTGAGGTTGCTCTCGATCTCGCTCGCGAGCTCGGTCTGACCGGCGAGCAGGAACGAGCGATACGCCTCGGCGTAGCGACCGGCGCGCGCGTACGCGAGGCCGAGGTAGCTGACCGCACGACCCTGGCTCGGATCGAGTGCACGGCTCGCTTCGAGCGAGTTGATCGCCTTCGCGCCGTCGCCGAGCTTGAGATACACCAGGCCGAGGTTGAGCCGATGCGACGCATCGGTCGGCGAGCGTTCGACGAGGTCTTCGTAGATCGCGCGCGCCTGTTCGAACTGGTTGCCGCGAAAGTGGGCGAGGCCGAGCAGCGCGAGCACGCGCGGGTTGTCACCGTCGAGCAGCAGCGCGGCGCGGAACGCCTTCTGCGCATCTTCGAGCTTGCCCGCCTTGAGCAGCTCGCTGCCGCGCGCGACGGCCTGCTCGATCGCCTCTTTCGTCGCCTGGTTATCGGCTGTCGGCGTCGCCACCAGCAGCATGATCACACGACATCGCGCGCGCTGTCACGGCACGGGGCTCTGGAATTGGTCGACGCTGAGGTCACCGTCCGCGGTCACCGTGGCGGTGATCGCACCACCGGTGTCGGTGCGGTCGACCTCGGCGCCGACGGCTTGCCACGCGGCGACCACGCGCGGCGATGGGAACCCGAACGAGTTCGCGACGCCGCACGAGATCACGGCGTAGCTCGGATGGGTCGCCGCGACGAAGCCCGGTGACGACGAGGTCGGGCTGCCGTGATGCGCGACCTTCACGATGTCGGCGGCGCCGAGGCCGGCGGCGACCACGGCCGCTTCACCTTCGGCTTCGACGTCGCCGGCGAACACGATCGATCGACCGGCAAACCGCAGCTCGATCACCAGCGAGTTGTCGTTGACCGTGCGCACCGGATCGGCGGCCTCGTGCTCGGGGGCGCCCTCGCGCTCGCGCAACCGCGGCGCCCACACCCACAGCTCGACGCCGGCTTCGCTGCGCGCGAGCCCGAGCGGGGGATGGTGGATCGAAGCTCGCGAGCGCGCGAGGTCGGAGAAGCTCGGGATCCGCGACGACACGCGGGCGACGCGATCGTTCTCGATCGCCGGTTCGGTCTCCTCGGCGGCCCACAGCTCCGCGATCGGCATGTCGAGCGAGGCCAGGCCGAGATAGTGATCCGGATGCGGGTGCGAGATGATCGCGAGCTCGACGCTCGCGTGGCCGTACGCTTCGAGCGCTCGCGTGATCGTGCGGCCCGGCGCCGCGGCCGAGGTGAGGTCGTGCCGACTCGCGAGACCTCCGGCGTCGACGATCCACGCCGCGCCGTTCGGCAGCTCGACGATCGCGGCATCGCCTTGGCCGACATCGAGGAACGTCACGCGCAACGCCCCCGGCGGCGGTGGCGTGCGCGCGACGAGCCAGGTCGCGACGAGCACCCCGAAGGCCAACGCATCGAGCCGCGTGCGGCGCTCGCGCGACAGCAGCCACAGCGCGAGCGCGACGAGCACGATCATCGCGCCGACCGAGGCGACGGTGATCGTCCCGACCGGCGTCAGCCGCGCGAGCACGCCGGCCAGATCGTCGACGCGACCGACCACCCACGCGGCGGCGCGCAGCATCACCGCACCGCCGGCGGACCACACCGCGCCGACGAGCAGGCCGGCGAGCCCGAGCGGCAGCGCGACGAGCTCGAGCACCGGCGTGAGGAACAAGTTGCCGAGCACGCCACCCGGTTGCACCTGGTGAAAGTGATACGCGGTGAGCGGTGCGGTCACGAGCGAGACCCACGCCGACGTGACGATGCCTTCGACCAGCCACCGCACGACGCGGCGATCGCGCGCGAACGCCGGCACCGCGCGCGGTCGCAACGCGAGGGCGAGCGCGGCGGCGAAGCTCAGCTGGAACGACGGATCGGTGAGATCGCCGGGACGCCATAGCAACAGGCCGATCGCGGCGAGCCCGAGCGCGTCGATCAAGCGCATCGGCCGCGCGAGGAACTGCGCGATCAACATGATCGCGATCACGACGAGCGAGCGCAGCGTCGCGAGTTGCGCACCGGTGACGAGCGTGTACGCGATCGCGAGCAGCAACGCGGGCGGTGCGGCCCACCGGCCCGGCCGGATCCGACCGCCCCACGGCGACGCGGCGGCGAGCCGGCGCAGCAGCATGAACGCGAGCCCGGCGATCACCGCGAGGTGCAAGCCGGAGACGCTGAGCACGTGGTAGATGCCGCACGCGCGCCAGCGCTGGTCGAGCGCCGGCGGCACCGTGCCGCGATCTCCAGTGACGATGCCGCGCAACGCGCCGGCGCCGGCATCGCCCGGCTCGGTCGCGTCGTCGATCCTCGCATCCCACACGCGTTGGGTCGCCGCGGCCCAGCGCAGGGCGTTCAGGCGTAGCGTGTGGGCGCGCCCGGCGTGGTCGATCGAGGTCGCGGTCATCTCGAGCACACCGCGATCCGGCGGCGGCGGCGCTCCCGGGTCGAGCATGCCGCGCGGCGTGCGCAGCCGGCCGGTCGCGGAGAGCAGGTCGCCGGGGTCGACGCGCTCGGTCGTCCACAGCCAGACTTCACCGTCGCGCGTCGCCAGTGGCGCGCCGAAGCCGAGCGGCGTCGTCATCGGCAAGCCATCGACGACGCCGGTGATCCGGTCGACCTTGCGATCGTCGGCACGAGCGTCGCTCACCGGTCGGCCGCGGACGGCGCGCAGCGTGGCGAGGCCGGCCGCGAGTGCGAACGCGATCGTCAACGGGCGAGGCACCGGCATGTGGGAGATATCGGTCGAGGTCGCCCCGGGTTTCCTGCCAAAGCCGTGAACGATCTCGGCCACGTAGGTTGCGGCAACGCACACGTCCCACGTACGATCGCCCCGCATGCGCATGCCCAATCTGCTGGTGGGCGCCTTCGCGGGCGTCGTGTTGGCAGTGACTCCGACCGCGAGCGCCGGCACGCTCGTCGGCAAGATCGAGTTGCCGAGCTCGCTCCCCCATCGACCGCCGCCGGGCGCGAATGGCGCACCGAAAGGCTTCCTCGATCGCACCGAGAATCCGGTGACGCCGGTCCGGGCGATCAACGTGACGCAGCGAATGATCGTCGTGCTCGAAGGGGGCGACACACCGGTCGCTCCGCCCCGTGTCCAGTGGAACCTGATCGGCGAGACGTTCGCGCACCCGGTGATCGCCGCGGCCGCCGGCGCCGAAGTCACGATCGTCAATCAGTCGAAGTCCTCGCGCACGCTCGTCGCGAAGGAAGATCCGAAACTGATCGAAGCCGGACCGATCAACCCGACCGGCAACAAGACGTTTCACGGCACGGAGGTCGGCAAGATCTACACGATCGTCGACAAGGACGCGCCGCACCTCGTCGGCAAGGTCGTGATCGTCAACACGCAGTTCATCGCGTATCCCGACGACTCGGGACACTTCGAGATCGAGAACATCCCGGCCGGCAGCTACAAGTTGAAGCTGTGGTACGGCGACGGTTGGATCCAACGCCCCGACGACCGCGTCGAGATCACGGCGAAGGGCAAGGCCGACTTCAACCCGAAGGTTCCTGCAGGCGCTTTCGGCGTGGACAAGGATTAACCGGTGTTTCTCTCGAAGATCTGGTTCTTTCTGATCGCGCTCGCCGCTGCGATCGCGTTCACGATCGCGTTCGTGATGCCGCGCCCCGCGCAGCGTCAGGTCCAAGTCGAAGAGCACGCTCGACTCACGACCGCGTGTAGCGTGATCGACATCTTGCTCGCCGACGACGCACGCGATCGCGTCGCGCTCACGTCGACGTTCGCGCGCTCCCCCGACATCGTCAGCGCGCTCGACGCCGCTTCGGGTGCGAAAGAGCTCGACACGAACCGGATGAAGCAAGTCCAGCTCGAGGCGCAAAAGCTCGTCGACAACATCAAGGGGCGCAAGCCCGACTTCGCGATCCTGATCGACCACCGTGGTCGCGTGGTCGCGCAGGTCAAGCTCGACGAGAGCGAGTTCGGCGATACCGTCGCCGGTCGACCGCTCGTCGACGACGCGCTCGCCGGTTATCTGCGCGACGATCTGTGGACGCAGAAGGGCACGATGTACCTGGTCTCCGGGGCACCGGTGATTCGCACGAACCCCCCGATCGACTACGTCGGTGCGGTCATCCTCGGCCACAAGGTCACGAACGAGCTCGCCGCGGATCTCGCGCACCGGCTGTCCGCCGTCGACACCCAGGTCGCGTTCTATCTCGGCGGCGACGATGTCGCGGCGAGTAAGCCGCTCTCGCTCGATCACAAACCGATGACCGACGCGCTCGCCGGCCTCACCGGCGGCGATCGCTCGAAGGACTGCGCCGCGAACAGCCAGCTCACCGTCACCGCCGGCGCCGACACGTACACCGCGATGATCGCGCGCATGCCGGGCGAGGCGATGGCGCACGGCGCCTACTACGCCGTGTTCGCGAAGACCGTGCAGGCGCGCGGCTTCGGCGGCACGCTCGACGCCGTGCGCAAGAGCGACCTCTCGACCAAGGCCCTCGTCGTCGTCGGCATCGGCTTCTTGCTCGCGCTCGGCCTCGGCATTGGCTTCATGTGGATCGAGTCCGATCGGCCGCTGCGGGGTCTGACGAACGACGCCGTGAAGCTCGCGAAGAACGAGAGCGAACGGCTCGCCGAGGATGCCCACGGCGGCAAGTACGGCTCGATCGCGCGCTCGGTCAACATCCACATCGACAAGCTCGGCCGCGATGCGAAGTCCGCACGCACGAACCTCGATCAGCTGCTCGGGCCGGCACCGGAAGGCAGCCTCGGCACGATCGATCTCCTCGCCGGTACGCTGCCACCGTCGCGACCCGGTGGTCCCGCGACCGCGACCGCATCGCCGCCGCCGTCGGACTTCAAGTTCCACGATCCGGCGCCGGCCCCGGCGCCGGTCCAGATGCGCGCGCCGACGCCGGCACCGGTCCAGGCTCGGCCGTCGACGCCGCCGCACGTGCGTCCACCCGCGCCGCACGCCACGCCGCCGCGCGGTAGTCAACCGGCGCCGCCGCCGCCGGCCGCGCACAACCAGACCCAACCACTCAGCCTCGACGACGACATCCTCGGCGGTGGCGCGCCGGCCCCCGAGCCGGACGGCTACTTCCAGCAGGTCTACGACCAGTTCGTCTCGGTCAAGAAGAGCTGCGGCGAGAACACGTCGGGGCTGACGTTCCAGAAGTTTGCCGAGAAGCTCGTGAAGAACCGCGACGATCTGAAAGCCAAGACCGGTTGTCGCGAGGTTCGCTTCACGGTGTACGTGAAGGACGGCAAGGCCGCGCTCAAGGCCACACCGGTCAAGGACGAGTAGCCGCTACGCCGCGCCGGCGGCGATGATGCGCTCTTTCAAGCGCTGCGCTTCGGCGAGGGCCTGGGTCGTCGTCGGGCGCTTCGCCGGATCGGGATCGGCGAGGCGATCGAGGTGCGATTGCACGACGTCGCTCAGCGACGGCGCGTCCTGGAAGATCGCGCGCGGCAACTGGAAGTCTTGCGGGCGGCGGGTTCCCGCCATCACGGCCTCGCGCGACCACGGGGTCTGGCCGGTGAACATCTCGTAGAGCACCACCGCACTCGCGAACACGTCACTCGCGGCGGAGACCTCGCCGCGTCGCTGCTCGGGGGCCATGTACGCGAGCGTGCCGACCGCTTCGGCGCGCCGCTCGACCGAGGCCACGGCGCCGGTCTCGTCGGGGAGGTGCGCGACCCCGAAATCGCCGAGGATGACCTCGACGCCGGGCTTGTCGGCGTCGCGACGGAACATCAGGTTGCCGGGCTTGAGATCGCAGTGGACGATGCCGCGGCGATGCGCGGCGGATAGCGCACTCAACACCTGGGTGTGGCGCTCGATCGCGCGCCGCAGCGTGCGGGGCCCACGCTCGCGCAGCAGGTCGCGCAGCGTGCCACCGGCGGCGAGCTCCATCACGATCCGGCGCGAGGCTTCGTCGAGATCGAGGACGGCGACGACGTTCGGGTGGCGTAGCGAGGCCATCACGCGCGCTTCATGGAAGAACCGATCGAGCGCGTCTTGCTTGTCGGTGCCCGCGAGGTGCGGGTGGAGCAGCTTGATCGCGACATCGCGATCGAGCTCGGCGTCGCGCGCGAGGTAGACCACGCCGGTCGCGCCGCGGCCGAGCTCGCGGATCAGCCGGTAGCGCGCGCCGGCTTGGACTCCGACGACATCACCGGCGGCGATCGTCTCGCCCGCGACGGGTGCGCTGCGACCGGTGAGCTGGCGCAGCCGCTCGACTCGAACCCGCACGTTGGGATAGTCGACATCGCGGCCGAGCACGGCTTCGTAGTGGCGCAACGCGCGCTCGTGATCCTCGCGCCGGCGCGCGTGCTCGGCGAGCAGGTAGTGCGCGCGCAACGCGTAGAGCTCGCTCGCGATCAACAGCTCGAGGTGCGGGACCGCGGTCGCGAGCTCGCCGCGTTGCTCGTAGCGTTCGACGAGGATCGCGCGGACCGGCGCGGTCTGGCCCTCCGGCACCTCGGGGACGCCGAGCAGCTTCTCCATCCACTCGATCGCGAGGCGCTCGTGACCGGACTTCCACAGGCCCTCGAGCTTCGCGAGGACTTCTTGGGTCCCGGCCTGGTCGCGCCGCTTGCCATCGCCGAGGTCCTGCACGAGCTGCGCGAGGAATACTTCTTCTTCGCTGCCGAGCGTCTGCGGTTGGCTCAGCGGAGGCGGCGCGGTGAGGGCAGCCGGTTCCTCCCGGCCACCGAACAAGCGTCGAATCCACGAGCGCTGCGCCACGAGTCGAGCTTACCCGACATCGATCTCGTCGCCATCGGCGACGATCCGATCGCCGCGGATCAGCTGGACGCGGAGCTCGCCGAGCGGCTCGCCGTTGAACGTGACCTCGGCCGCCGTGCCGCGCCCGAGCAACGGCCGGCCTCTGTGGAAGATCACGTCGAGGCCCAGCCCGAGCGGCGCGAGCACGAGCCTGACGCCGTCGTCGCCGGCGATCAGCGCGTTGCCACGATCGAGGCCATGCGCGAGCCGCAGGATCAAGATCCCGTCGGCGACCTCGAAGTCGATCGTGCACTCGTCGCCGAGGCCGAACTTACCGAGGCCGACGAGCGGCACCTTGCCGACCAGCGGCAACCCGGCGAGCGACGTGCCGTTGCGCGAATCGAGGTCGCGCAGGTGAAACACCGGCCCCTTCGGGCCGGCCACGCGATCGATCTCGGCGTGCTGGCGCGAGACCCCGCCCGCGCGCAGCGGGAGATCGCACAGCGCATCGCGGCCGATCACGATCTTCGGCGCGGCGCACGCGACGATCGCCGGCTTGCCGCGCCGCTTGAGCTCGACGCGCCCGCCGGTGAGCAGCGCGGTGTCGAGCTGATCGAGCATGCGGCGGTACTCGCCCGCGGTCGCGGCGCTGTGCAGGGCGCGCGCGAGCTCGGTCCGCGCATCGTCGCGTCGGCCGACCTGCATGTGCGTCTCGTAGTTCGCGAACGCGTCGGCCTCGTCGCGCGCTTGCTCGGCGACCGCGTCGTCCTTCGCGAGCGTCGATTCCATCTTCTCGACGAAGCCGCCCGCCGAATACGCCGATGCGGCGCCCTGCAGATCGCCGATCATCTCGAGCGCCTCACCTGCGGTCTGATGATCGTCGCCGACCACGAGCAGCTCGGCGGCCTCGCGGACCTTCGCACGATCGCGTTCGGTCGCGACGCCTTCGCTGCGCAGGCTGTCCCACAGCGCGCGGCCGAGCGCCTTCGCCGCCTGGCGCAACAGCGCCGGCTCGTTGCCCGCCCAGCGGATCGCGTCGCGCAGCGCGCCGATCTCCGCCTGCCGCGTACCTGCGCGCGCGGCGCGAGCGATGTGCATGCGCACCGCACCCCCGGCCTCGCCGGCGAGGGCGTAGCGCTCCGCCGCGAGGTCGACGTTCCCCGCCGCTTCGGCCGCGACCGCGGCGCGATAGTCAGCGGAGAACACACGGCGCAGGAAACTCACGGGCATCGAGTATAGCTAGCTCTCATGATGCTACACATGTCACGGGGTCGTGATCCCGTCGCTGAGTGCCCCGACGGCGCAGCGTGCGACGCGGTCAACGGTCCGTTCTGCGAATTCCCGGCACGATGCGTCGCGAAGACGTGCCAGCTCTCGGGCTCGACGACGTGCAATTAGCGACGGCCTCGTCAGAACTGGATCGTCACCGGCACGGTGGTGGTCAGGGACCTGATGTAGACCGGATCGCACGTGACTCCGCCGGGTCGGGAGCCACTCCCGTTGGAGAAACGTAATGGTCGCGTTGTTGCGATCGGCGCCTTAACTACATATCGTTTGCAGGTGCATAGCGTATGGATGTGGGTCGCGATCGCAGGTTGCTCGTATCACCCCGGGTCGTTTCGCGATCGCGAAGGGCCGTGGTCGGGCACGCGGGTGTCGAGTGGTTGTCTCGATCTCGCGGTGAGCTCGACCGAGGTGATCGACGGCAGCCCCGTGATCGCGTACAGCGTTGGCAATCGCTGTGACCACAAGATCGATATCGATCTCGGTCGGCTTCACGTGGTCGCACGCGATTCACATGGCGTCGCGACACCTCTGGTCGCGTTCGATCCGCGAGGCGAGCTCGGACCGACCGAGTTGAATGCATTGTGGAGTGGGCACGCGCAGATCGCGTATCGCGGGGCACCGGTGCAATCGACCGCGATCTGCGTCGCGGTCGACGACACCTACGGCGACGCTGCCTCGTCCCGGCTGGTCGACGAGCGTTGGGTCTGCATCGCGAAGGACCGGGTATGAAGTCGCTCGCGATCGTCGTGGCGCTCTCGGGGTCGGCATCTGCCGGGCATCGCACGTGCCACGAGGTCAGCTCGGTCGTTGGCTATCAGGAGTGCTCTCGGTTCGGCGTGGGTTGGTCGGGGCGCTCGATGTCGTGGGAGCTCGGTGGCGCGGTGCTCGAGCTCCCGTTCGAGCCGATCGATCGCATGGTCACGACGAACGACGCACACGCGACCGCGCCAAATGGCTCGTTGCGGGTCCACGCGATCCGCTTGCGCAACGTCTACGGCCTCACCGACCACTTCTACATCGCGAGCGACCTCGTGCTCGGTTCGATGTCGTCGATGCCGACCATCCTCATCGATGTCGTCGCGCGCGACGGCAGCACGATCGGAGGCCAGCAGCGCGGCTGGTTGACCGGGCTCGAGCTCGCCGCTGGCCTGCGCACAAACACCGGTCCCCTCCAGCTCGGGGGCGAGCTCGCCTTCGGTCCACGGCTCGCACTGATCTCGACCGATCGCGCACCCGGTGCGCTGTTCAGCCAAGCCGACCTCGCGCTCGAGGCGCGCGTGCATGCGAGCGTGTTCTTGTCGCCGCACTGGAGCGCCGGCGTGATGCTCGGCACCAGCATGGTCGAGCGTGCCGATACGTCGATCACGATCGCGATCGCGCTACACGTATTTCCGTACGACGGCGGCCGATAGTTTTGGATTGTCGGTCCCCTCATCCCCGTCGGCATCACCACGGTCGTGACCTCGAGCGCGTCATCGACATGCCAGCGATCGTCGTGTCAGCGCGCTTGGCGATCCTCTAACAATGTTTCGAGCGTAGCCGTTCCGCACGCCGAGCGGATCCGCGCATGTGTCCTACCCGTTGTGTCGAGCAATACGAGCGCTACATTGAGATCATGACCCAGACGTCTCTCGAGACTCCGATCGCGATCCGTTCCGCGTTCAAGCTCGGCGCGGGTTTCGAACAGCGTATTCGCGACCAACTCGCGCGCCGGCTCGGGACGGCCACGTTCGTGGAGCGCGCGACGGTTCGCCTCGAAGACGTCAACGGACCCAAGGGAGGCATCGATAGCGCATGCCGGATCAAGCTGGTACTTGCCGGGAGGCCTTCGGTGCTGATCGAGAAACGCGCAGCGTCTTACGATGTCGCCTTCGCGCAGGCCGTTCGGTCGGTCGGCAGTGCGCTCCAGCGGACCCGCGCCAAGCACCTGCTCCGCGGTAGCCGCCGCGTTGCCCCGGTGAAGCTGCGGCCGGCAAAGCCGCTCGATGTCACCCTCGATGGCGGAGAGTTGATCGGGCGGCGTGTGGGCCGTGGCCCCGACGCCAAGGCGCGCGCGGTCGCACGGCCGGACAAGCAGGATCGCACCTTGTACGTCGACACCGCCGCGCCCGAGCGGAGCGCCTCGGATCGGCGCGCGGGTGGAGCCACGACGGTTCGCCGCAACGCTCGTGTTCATCATCCGAGCGCGACCGCCAGCCTCGAGGACTCCCGGACCCGGCCGTCTCGCAAGTCGACGCGCCGCTCCGCAAACCGCGGCACGCCCAGTCAGACGAAGGCGCGTGCGATCGTCGCGGCGCTCTCGCGTTCGTCGGCTCGGTCGGCGCGGCGCGGCTGATCCAAACGGCGGTCCCCGCTCGGTGCGCGCAGGTCAACTACGGAAGCGCCTGGCCGAACTTCGCCAGGTACGCCTTCGCGAGCTCGCCTTTCGCCGCGGTGTTGTTCGCGCGATCGTAGGCCTTGCCGAGCGCGCGCCACGCTTGGCCGAGATCGGGGTCGACGACGATCGCGTGCTCGAGCTTGTCGACGCCGGACCTGGTCCCCGCGGCGCTGGTGTCCTTCAGCGCGAGCACACCACCGAGATACAGCGCCCACGATTCGTCGGGGTCGACCGCGAGCGCGCGATTGCACGCCGCGCGCGCACCGTCGACATGGGTCTGGCGGAACAACAGATCGCAGCGCATCGCCGAGAGTCCGGGTGCATTCGGCCAGCGCTTGTCGGCCGCCGCCAGCGAGCGCTCACCTTCGGCGAGCTTGTTGCCCGCGATCAAGCCGACCGCGGTCATCGTCGCCGCGAGCAACGGGCCTTCATCCTCGGGCTTCACGAACTTCGCATGCTTCGGGATGCCGAACCGCGCGCGCTTCTGCGCGGCCTCGGCGGCCGCCGGATTGTTGTCGAGCCTGCCCGCCGCGATCGTCTCTTCGACCCACGTCAGCGCGCCGATCCGCATGTAGATCGAGACCAGGCGCTGCCACGCCTCGGGCTGGCCCTGCTTCAAGTTCGCGATCTTTTCGGCCGCGTGCACGAGCTGCTCGCGCGCGCCCGCGTAGTCCGGCTTCGGCAAGCTCGCGAGCGCGTCGCCGACCGCGAGGTGCGGCGACGGATCACCGGGCACGAGCTCGGAGACCCGCGAGCACGCCTGGCGCGTCGCCTTGTCGAGCACGCCGAGGTGCTCGGGCGGCGCCGGCGGTTGTCCCTTCGGCGGCGGCTTCGGTGTCGACGTCGGCTTCTCGATCAAGATCTCGCAGCGCTGCTCCTGCATCGTGCCGTTGCCGGGATACGCCGTCATGAGATTCTCGAGCTCGCTCAACGCGCGCGTGTATTCACCGCGCTTCGCGAGCTCGCGCACGCGATCGAATTGTTCGTACGCCGCGGGCGGCACGTCGGCGGCGGTCTTGCCCGCCTTCGCCGAATCGAGCACGTTGCGCAGCGTCTTGGTGACGTCGTCGTGGTCGTTCGGGATCCACGCGCCCCACGCGGCTTTCTCGATCGCCTCGAGCAGGTCGTGCGCGATCACCTGATCGGTGCCGCCGCCGAGCCGCGCGTCGATCGCCATCTGCATGAGATCGCGATTGCGATCCGCGAACGTGCTTTGCTTCGCCGAGTACAGCGGATGTTCGATCCAGCTCGGGTCCGCCGCGTCGATCGCACCGAGCGTGCGCGCGAGCACGTGGAGCAGCACGACCGCTTGCTTGTGGCGCTTGTGCGCGGCGATCACCTCGGCGCGCTGGCCCTGCGAGAGATCCGGCAGCACGGCGGCGAGCGCCTCGGTCTCGGGCTTCTCTGCCCACGCGCGCACGACGGCGTAGCGGCCGAGGAGCTCCGACGAGCCGAGGTCCATGATCGCTGTTTGTGCGGTGTCACCGGGCGCGATGAAGCCGATCACCCAGATCGTCTCGTCGTCGAGCTTCGGCTCGGCCGCGGGCAGCGCCTTCAGCCCCTCGTGCACGTCGTTGCCGGCGTGGTCCCACTCTTTGATCGAATCGACGGTCAGCCGGATCCCGAGCAGCGGCGCCAACAACTGCCCCGCGTAGTCGAGTTGATCCGTGATGTCTTCTTTCCATCGCGGCAACGCACGCACGCCTTTGTCGGCCCACACGTGCACGTGCACCGGCCGTGGATCGCCAGTCTTCGGGCGCGTCGCTTCGAGCGTCGCCGGGAGGCTCTTGGTGAGATCCGGTTTCGGATGTTCCGCGATCTGCGGTCCGCCGCAGGCGATCAACAAGCTCGCGATCGCGAGCAGCCGGGACATGACGAGACTTTCCTGTAGGATGGCCGCGATGGCAACCCGCCTGCTTCTCGACGAGCGAATCCTCGGCGATGGCCGCCACTCCTGCACGTGGGCGGAGATCGCGGGCGATCGGGTCCAGATCAGCGATGACGAGGGTGTCGCCGGACCGCTGTCGCTCGCCGCGCTCGATCGCGTGATGTCGAAGTATGGGATGCCGCTCGACGAGGCGATCGACGTCGCCGGCGAGGCGCTCGAGTTCGCCGACGGTCGTCGCCTTCGCCGCATGAGGTACCACTCGCGGGTCGACGCCGAGGGGCGCGACTACCTCGTCTGGGAGGTCCCCGGCGCGGACCCACTCGCGGTGATCGCGACCCACGCGACGGCCGCGCTGCGTTACTTGGTGCTTCGGCTCGCCTCAGAAATCTGAGGGTGGACGTGGCTAACAATCCACGATCTAGATGTAAGAGCTGGGCTAAATAGGCTCGGGGCCACGACTTGGACGTGGCATGTGGGGTGCTATTACCGTAGCCGTGCTGCGCCGTCTGACGCTTGTCTGCCTCTTGCTCGTGACGGCTCCCGTCACGGCCTGGGCGGACGCTGCCCAGACCGGCCAGGCCCAGACCACCGTCTCGACCGACCAGACCAAGGTCACGCAGCTCTCGGCGCAGCGGACCAAGACCGCGCAGCGCTACCAGGATCAGCTCACCGCCGTCGATCGGCTGAAGCAGCAGAAGGCGTCGTGGCGGCGGGATCGCGAGCTGCGCGAGAGCCTCGCCGATTCGGCCGACACCGCGAACCAGCTCGCCGCGCTCAACACGCAGCTCGCGACCGCCGTGCGGGCGCTCGTGCAGGCGCGCCAGGACCTGGTCGGCGCGATCGATCGCGAGAAGCCGACCGCGGCTCCCGCGCGCGCGGCGCAGCTCGACCAACTGCGAACCCAGGTCACCGCGATGCTCGGCCCCGCGCCCAAGAAGATCGTGCTGCCCGATGCCGAGGTCGATCCGCTCGCGGACCCCGAGGAGCTCGACCAGCAGGCACAGGTGATCGCCGAGACCGAGAAGCAGCTCGCGAATCAGGTCGCGGGCCTCGACTCGCAGGCGGCCGAGCTCGCGCACGTCGCGGATCTGCGCAAGCACAACGATCGCGCGAAAGAGATGATGCTCAGCGACGACGATCAGCCCCACCGCAACGTGCAGCACTCGAGCGGCAGCAAGGAATCGCTCGGCGACGCGGCCCCCACGAACGGGGCGGTGGGAGGCGGCACCGACACCGGTGGCACCCAGAGCCCGTCGGGTACCTTCAACGGCGCGAGCGGCTCGACGTTCGAGACCGAGGCGACGTTCGTGCTCGGCGAAGTGATCGACCACTCGACGATCGACAGCCTGACCCGCGCTCAGCGTTCGGGCGATCCGGCCAAGCGTGCCGAGGCTGCCCGCCGCGCGCGCGACGCCGTGGCGCAGCGCCTCGACCAACTGAAGAAGAAGCGCGCGCAGATCGAAGCGCGGGCCAAACAGTTGCGCGCGAAACCTTAGCCTCGGCCTACATGTCGTCTGGTGCTGGGGACAACCGTCCCCTTTCGCATTGCGATCGTGACTCGTACACTTTTTTCCATGGGGAACCTGTTCGTCGCGGCGCTCGTCGCGTCGCTGTCGTTTGCGACGGCGTGTGCACATCACGGCGGTGGTGATGATGATGGGTCCGAGTATTCGTCGGTCCGCGTCGTTCCAGATCCGGTGACGCTCGTCGTGCCGCTCGGTGGCAGCGCCACGCAGGACTACAAGGTGCTCGGCACCGATTCGAGCGGCGAGCACGAGATCACGACGAACTGCACGCTCGGCATCGACGGTGACTACGGCACGTTCGCGAACGCGACGCTGACCGCCGTCGCGCATGGCGGTCAGACCCAGGTCGTCGCGACGTGCGGCACCAAGAGCGCGAGCGCGACGCTGGACATCGACCTGACCGGCTCGCAGGTCGTCGGCACCGCGCCGCCCAACTCCGATCAATTGTTCGGCACCGCGACGCTCGGCACGTCGGCCGCGAACACGCCGTCGATCGAGTACCCGATCGATCGTGCGATCGCGCCGCTCAACATCCCCGCGATCGAGATCCAGTACACGACCGCGGGCAACGACCTGTTCCACATCCACCTCGCGTCGACCTACGCGTCGCTCGACGTCTACACGACCGATCCGCAGAACACGTTCAGCCAGGCCGATTGGATCTCGCTCGCGAACACCGCGGTCGGTGACAAGCTCGTGATCACCGTCGAAGGCCTCGCGCAGGCCGCGCCCGCGATGAAGTTCGCGAGCACGCCGGTCACGTTCAACCTGTCGCACGACACGATCGATACGTCGGCGATCTATTGGTGGGCGTCGTCGCAGGGCAGCATCATGAGCCAGACGTTCGGCCAGACCGGCGCGCCGACCTTGGTGAAGGGCAACTGCAGCGGCTGCCACTCGCTGTCGCGCGCCGGTTCGCGGATCGGCTACAGCCGGTGCGTCGGCGGTACGTGCGGCGGCGAGTACATCGGCTTCATGCACTACGACGATCAGGCGATGACGTGGAACGAGGTCGTCAACGCGGACGCGAAGGCGATCCAAGGCACGTACACGACGTTCCCGCCGATCGGCAACCCGTTTCCCGACGACACCCAGTCGGTCGCGATGGTGACCTCGATGCAGGGTACGTTCTCGCTGGTCGATCCGGACACCGGCGCGGCGGTGGCGTCGAACCTCGCGAGCGTGACGCCGCTCGCCGGCCGCTCCGCGACGATGCCGGACTGGTCGCCCGACGGCAACAACGTGGCGTTCGCCTCGGTCAACCCGGTCGGTAACAACTCGGTCGACGTCTCGGGCGGATCGATCGCGGTGATGTCGTACGCGTACACCGGCGGTGCGCACACGTTCGGCACGCCGACCACGCTCGTCCAGCAGCCGCTCACCGTGAACAACCAGCAGTACACGAACTTGTTCTTCCCGAGCTTCTCGCCCGACGGGCAAGAGGTCGTGTTCAACGCGGCGCGCTCGACGTGGCGCAACACCAACGCGGGCCAGGGCTCGACCCCTGGGCAGCGCTTGATGATCGTCAGTGCGAGCGGCGGCCCGCCGATCGATCTGCTCGCGCTCAACGGCGATGCCGGCGATCACAACATCACGTGGCCGCACTGGGCGCCGGGGGCGACGACCGACTACTACTGGATCGTGTTCTCGAGCGAGCGCCCGTACGGCCACGAGCTCACGCAGGGCAACACCGCGCCCGCGTGCGTGAAGAACGGCACGCTCGAGTGCAAGCAGATCTGGATCGCGGCGATCAGCAAGGCGTCGCTGATGGCGGGGATCATCGATCCGAGCTCGCCGCCGGTGTGGGTGCCGGGGCAAGACCTCCGCGCCGACAACATCAGTCCGTACTGGACCGTTCCGGCCGGCCTGTTCTAGAGCCGCGCGCGAACGCCGGCGCCGACGATGATCGCGGTGCCGCCGTAGCTCGCCGGCATCGTGTCGGTGCTCGTGGTGTCGCGGCGGAGCAGCCACATGCGCTCGCCGAACACGTCGGCGGCCCACGCGTCGGCGAACCGCCAGCTCGCACCGGCGGTGAGGCCGATCCGCGACGCGTCCGGAGAGGTTGGCACGAGGTGCTCGGCGGGGACCGGCGACGGATCGAAGTAGCCGCCGCCGCGCACGGTCAGCCGATCGCGGGTCCACTCGGCGCCGGCGCGCAGCGCGAACGTGTCGTGCCACTGATCGATCTCGGTCGACGCAGGGGTCTGCGGTTCGGCGAACGTGACGACCGTCGACTCGTGCGAGCTCCATCGCGTGTACTCGAGATCGCCGAGCAGCGCGACCGCGCCGCGCTGCCAGTGCGCGCCGAGCACGAGCTGATCGGGCAGCGTCATCCGCGTGGTCGCGGCTTGATCGGGCGTCTTGTCGCTGAACGCGTCGGGCGTCGTGAAGTTCGCGCCGCCGCTGAACGCGAGGTGCGTGCGGCCGCGGAACGCGAGCGCGATCGCGAGGTCGCTGCGCGCTTGCCAGTAGGCCGAGGCATCGGCGCCGACACCCTGGCCGGAGAGATCGAGGCGGACGTCGCCCTGGGTGTCGATGAAGTCGAGCCCGCGCTCGAGCTGGAGGCGCGCGAGATCGACGTGGAGCCCGGCGGCGACGCGAACCGCACCGAACCGGTACGCGACGAACGGCGCGATCCGGAGGTCGACGAGGTTGGTCTCGATCGCTTGCGACGAGCCCTCCCACATCGCCGGCCACGCGACGTCGCCGCCGAACGGCACGCCGACCGAGAGCCCGGCGGCCCAGTGATCGTGCGCGAAGCTCGCGTCGAGGTGTGGTGGCGTCGACCAACCGCCGGTGGTGGTCGCGGACCACGTGCCATCGGTGGCGCGCGCTTCGAGCGACGGTCGCGCGAGTGCGAGCGACAGGCCGAGCCGCCAGCCACCGTCATCGGCGAGCGCGGCTGGATCGTGCCACGCGGCACCTGGATCGTCGGCGCGCGCGGTGCCAGCACCACCGGTCGCGGCGGAGACGGCGTTCTGATCACCGACCGCGAGGCCGCCGGCGTGGGCTGTGGATGCGAGGAGGAGGAGGGCGAGGCGCTTCACGGTTGAAAGTCCCCGCTCAGGAAGCCGGCGAGCTCGCTCGTGCCGCGGAGGTATTCGGGCTCGATCGGAATCGTCAGGAAGGCGTGCTCGGCGATGTAGTCGCGGCGCGGTGCACCGGTGACGGTCTGCAACAGCTCGGTGTTGGCATTCGGGATGATGATGTCGAGCGTCGCCATCTGGAGCATGAGCGCGCGGTTGCCGATGATCGGCCCGAGGTGCTGTGGATCGACGGCGTCGAGGAACCAGTGCGCGACGGTGAGGAAGCGGCGGCCGTCGAAGCTCGCGCGATCGATGTGCTGGCGCGTGAAGAACGCGTCGAGCTGCGCCGAGAAGAACGTCGAGTCGTCGAACATCGGGATCAGGCCGGCGCCCGGCACGTTGAGCACGGCGCGCGGGATGTCGGGGTTGGTGCCGAGGAACACCGCGCCCATGATCCCGCCGAGCGATTGGCCCGAGTAGTAGATCTTCGTCGTGTCGACCGCGCGGCCGATCACCGAGCTCCAGTTGCCCAGCCGCAACGAGCGGTCGAGCGAGCCCAGATCGATCAGCGCTTGTTCGAAGTGATCCTTCGAGTTCGCGATGTGGTCGATCTCGATGAACACCGCACCCGAGGCGATCGGTGTCGAGATCACGCCGAACGTCGCGAGGTGGTTGCCGTTGCCCTGGCCGTCGACGCACTTGCCTTGGTCGTTGCAGGTCGAGCCGGACTGACACGGATCGAGCGAGGCGAGCGAGCCATCGAGCGGGTTGACGACCGAGATCGGGCCGCCGGTCGCGCAGTACGTGCGATCGCCGTGATACGGGAAGTCGATCGAGATCGCGGCGAAGCCCTTCGCCGCGAGCGCGTCGCCGACGGCGAGCACGAACCGGCGCTCCGTGATCAGGCCGTGGCCGAAGATCACGACCGGCATCGGGCCGGGCGCGGGGTGCTTCGGCACCGTCATCGTGAACTTGATCGGTTCGACGGTGTGCGTGCCGTCCGTGCGGAACGCGCGGGTCGTGGGATCGAGGAAGATCGGCGTCTCGATCGTGCCGTCGTAGACGTCGCCGACGTTCAGGATCGAGCCGATGCCGAACGGGAAATCGAGCAGCGCCTGGCCGGGCGTCAGGTGGACGATGTTGCCGGGGTCGGGGCTGGTCGCGAACGTCTGCGACCGCGTGCGGAGCTCGGCGAGCGGCGCCGAGACATTCATCGTCGTGAACGGCCACGCGGCGAGGAGGTGGTCGCGGCCGAGCACGTCGAGCGCGGCGGTCAGCTCGGTGCGCGAGGTCTCGAGCTTGCCGGCATCGCGGTCGGCGACACCGAGGACCTGGCTGTGATCGTCGATCGAGACCGCGGCGTGCGCTTGTAGAAAATGTCCGATCGGCATCCGCGTCGGTACGAGGCCCGCGGCGTCGCGCACGGTATCGGTGACGACGACCGCGTACAGCGTGTGCTCGTCGAGCCGGCCCGAGGTCGGCGTGACGATCACGTGGACCTTGTCGGCGAGCAGCTCGACGGTCGCCGGCACCAACACCGGCGTGCCGGTCAGCCGGTACAGCTTGACCGTGCTCGTGGTGATCGTCGTCGGGTCGACCGGCGCGGTGAGCTCGAACAGTTGGCTACCCGAGAGCGCGAAGCCGTCGAGGTCGGACAGCTTCGCCTTCGCCTCGGCCTCGACGGGCGAATCCCACGGCGCGGCCGGTGCGTCGACGTGGTGGGTCGCCGGATCGAGCATCAGATCGATCGGCAGCGGGATCCGCTGCGACGGTTGATCCATCGCGAGCTCGGTCCGCGTGGTGACGGTGAACGCCCACAGCGCGGCGACCTGGTCGCGCGGGAGGCCTTGCGCGGCGAACGCGTCGAACGCGGGCGACAGGTCCTCGCGGATGCCCTCGAGCCGGGTCGCGTTGGCCTGGCGCTCGACCTGGGTGCCGCCGGGAAAGGCGTGCTCGTGCTCGGGCGTGTCGAGGCGCGTCGTCTGGCGCAGGAAGTAGAACGCGGCGTCGCAGTCGACGCGCTCGCCGGCGAGGCCGGTCACGCCGTGCGCGCCGCCGCGAACGACCGCGACGTACCGGTCACCGCGTTGCCAACCGGCGCGCGGTGGATCGAGTCGAAGTTGCTTGCCGTCGGCGGTCGTCGAGATCCGGACGTCGGTGACGCGCTCGGGGACCGCGCCCCAGTGCCAGAGCTGAACGGTCGAGTCGTCGATCGACAGCGGGTCGATCGCGCCGTCGAAGTCGACGGTCGCCGACATCAGGCTCGACCAGCCGTCGAGCGTCTCGAGGTACGTGTAGAACTCCGCCTCGGCGGGCGTGAGCTTCGCGCGATCCTGGTCGGTATCGTTCGGGAGATCGAGGCGATCGGCGGCGGCATTGCGCAGCACGTCGCTCGGCATCGGGATCACGCGCGCGTCGGGATCGAACCGCGCGTGGATCAGCGACGAGGCAGGGTCGAGCTCGAGGTCGCTGCAGCCGGCGCCGAGCAGCGCCACAAAAATCGCAAATGTCCGCACAAGTCCTCCGTCCTCATCGCGCGGAGCTATAGCCGAGCTATTGAAACCCAGTCAAGAGCGGTTCGACCATTGGCCACGGCACGACGACGTGACGGGCGTTCTACTTGCTGTAGACGAAGCCGGCGTAGACCACGGCGCGCGAGAACGCGAGGTCCATCGTGTTGCCGAAGATGTTGCGCCAGTAGGCGACCCGACCTTCGAGCGTCCAATCGTCGGTCAGCTTACGTGCGATGTGAAACTGCGCGGAGCTGCGGTTCTCGTCTTCGATGTTCGTGAATTCCTGATGCTGGAGATCAGCTTCGACGAGCAGGCCGTCGAGGTACTGGTCGATCTGGAGGATCGCGAGCAGCGAGAGATAGTTCTTCCCGATCGACATCGTCCCCGACGCGAGCACGCGGTGGCGCGCGAACGACTGGCCGAAACTGTTCGAATCGATCACCGTGAGCTGATAGCCGATCGAAGCGATGTAGCTGCCGACGTAGGTCAGCTCGACGCCGGCGTGCGCGGCACGATCGCGGCGCGTCAAGTCGGTCGACGCCGTGCACGACGGAGCGGGCGCCGAGCTCGGCGAGCACGCGTTGACGAATGCGGTGGAGTCGTACGTCCGCGGTTCGAAGCCGAGCGTGGTCGACAGCTCGAGGCTGTGCGTGTGCCCCGACGGCTGCCATAGCATCACGTCGAGACGCGCGTTCGCGGCCGGGCCGGCCCAGTCGAACAAGTGCTCGGGCGCGGTCGGCGGCTTGTAGATGAATTGCCGCAAGCCGAACGCGAGGCCGAGCCGGTAGTCATCTCCCGAACGCGCGCTGATCACGAAGTCGGCGGCGAGGTTGCGAAACGTCCGCGCGCCGTAGTCGTCGTCGAGAGGGAACGCATCGATCGCGGACAGCGCGAAGCCCGCCGACACCGGGCGATCTGCGACCGGGTGGAGCCAGCGCAGGTCGCCGGCGAGGAGGGTGACATCCTCGACGGAGACCTCGCGATCGCCCGCGATCCGCGTGAGGTCGGCGAGGTGAAATGTACCCGCGCCGCCGAGCACGTCGTCGTGCTTCTCGGTGCGCACGCCGAACCGCGCGACCGGTGACGTCACCGGTGCGGTGTCGAGACCGGCGCCGGTCTCGACGCGTTCGACGTTGGTATCGACCTCGGCGCCGGCCTCGGCGGTCACCGACCACGGCGTCGCGTGCGCGCGCGCGGCGACCAACAGAGTCAGGAGCCCGGCGCGGCGCACGGCGGCATCGTATCCCGGCGCCGAACGTGGTAGGGCAGGGCATGCGCGCCGTCACAGTCCTGCTGATCTGCCTCGCCGCCTGCCATTCGGGGGACCCGGAGCGCTGCGAGACGGCGGTGCGGAACTACGGCACGCTCCTGTTCTGGCGCGACGCCGACGTCACGATCGCGAAGGCACCACCCGAGAAACGCGACGAGCTCCGCAAGGCGAAGCTGTCGGAGTTCACCGCGCGGATGGACAACGGCCTGCAGACCCTGGTCACCCAGTGCGTCTCGGCGAACGACAAAGATACGATCGAGTGCATGATCAACGCGAAGACCGCCGACGACGCCGAGAAGTGTGCGCCGCGCGCGAACGCGAAATAGCTAGCGGTGGTCGCGAACCTTCGGCTTGTCGCTCGACGGTGGCGGTGACGAGCGGTGATCGCGAACCGGCGCGCTGACCGTCCGATGATCGCGAACGGGCGGCGGCGGCGCGGTGACCGTGCGGTGATCGTGCACGACGATCGTCGGCATGCTGACCGTCGTCGTGATCACGGGCGCATCGACGACCACCGGCGGCGGGGTCTCGACGACGATCATGGCAGGCGCCTCGCCTTGCACCGGCGCTTCGCCGCCGGACTCGCCGAACGTCACCGAGCGATCCGTCCAACCGCCGGCGCTCCACGACCACTCGACGCCGGTCCACGTCCAGTGTCCCGCGATCCACGTCGCGCCGTCGAACGGCGCCGTGCCCGCGATCTCCGTGCGCAGCTCCGGCATCGGCGGTCGTTCGCGCGCACCCATCGCGACGAGATAGGCGCGCATCTCGATCCGAGCGCGCATCGCGAGATCGATCGCGAGCGCCTGGCGACGCGCGAGCTCGGCATCCGCGGCGGCGAGCTCGGCGATCCGGCGATCGTGCTCGATCCGCGCGCGCGCCTCGAGCTTCGCGCGGTACTCGACGTCCGCGCCCCACGAGATCAACAGCACGCGCCAGCGCGCACGGACCTCCATCGCGATCCGCAGCCGTCGGGCCTCGAGCTCGCCCGCCTGCGCACGCATGCGCGCGCGATAGTCGACCTCGGCGCCCCACGAGATCAGGAGGAGACGCCAGCGCACGCGCACGTCCATCGCGATCCGCAACTGCCGTTGCTCGAGCTCGAGCGCGGCCGCCGCGTGTTGGCGTTCGATCACCAGGCTCGCCTCCGCGTGGGCATTCGCCTCCGCTTCGTGCTGGCGCTCGATCACGAGGCTCGCCTCGGCCCGTGCGCTCGCTTCCGCACCGGCCTTCGCCTCGGCCGCCGCGTGCGCCTGCGCCGCCGCGTCGCGTTGCTTCTGGCGCAGCGCCGGATCGCCGCCGAACGCGACCAACTGGGTCGTCAACACCGCGCGCGCGTGGATGTCTGCATGGTCGATCGCGACGTCGCGCGTCCGCGCCTCCGCCTCGAGATCGCGAATGTGCACGAGCTCGAACCGCCCACCGACGTTCGGATCGTCGGCGACCGCGCTGACCACGCACGCGCCGGGCGCGGTCGTCACGACGTGGACCACGGTCTCGACCGGTCCGCCGCCGACGTCGCCGGGCGCGAGCTCGACCTTCATGTCGATCGAATTCGCGACCGCGGTTCCCGCTGCATCGCCGACCACCTGGCCCGACACTTGCGCGTCCGCGCGCACGGGTCCGGCCTGACCCTGCGCGCTCACGTTCGGTGCGATCGCTCCGACCAGGAGGCTCGTCACCGCGCCGGCGGTCTGCCGATCGCGTTCGCGCTCCGCCTTCAATTGCGCGAGGCGGCGCGTGCGGTACGCCTCGAACGGCTCGCCCAACGATCCCTGAGATTCGGTGCCGGGACATTGGACGTGCCACTCGACCAGTTGCGCGCGCGGCATGTCGAAGTGGAGGTGCACGTCGTACGCGCCCTGGCCGACCGGAATCCCGGCGGACGGCGCCGCCGGCGCACCGCGCGGGGTCACCAGCGCGACGCCATTGCCGGCGTGCTCGGCGCGAAACCGCGCACCACCACACGCCGAAACCAAGACCAGGAGGGAAGCCAAGCGTCGCATCGGAGGTCCCCATTGCCACGACCGTGCCGAAACACCTGGCCCCGCGTTTGCGATGGCCGTTCCTCAAGACACCATGACTTCCACGACGAACTCCATGAACCTCACGAGCTTGCGCGCCTCGACGACCCCGAAGCGTGAACGCTGGGTAACTCCCGTACTCACCACACTGTGTCTCGCCGTTGTCGTTTCGGCCTGCGGCGGCAGCAAGAAGCCCGACAACACCTACGCGAAGGCCACCTCGGCTCAACAGGAGTGCTGCGAGCACGCCGGCGCCAACCGCGACGCCTGCCTCCAACAGATCGTGCGGGTCGAAGACTTCGCGCAGCAGTCGTCCGCGAACCAGGCGACCTACGCGTGTGTGGTCGACCACTTCACGTGCGATGGCTCGACGGGCCACGCCACCCAGCCGAGCGCGCAGGCTCAGATCGATTGCATCCAAGATCTGCAGTAGCTGCTACGCTGATCAGGTGGTGCCCGATCGTCGCTTGAGCCGGCTCACGCGTCGGGTTCACTGGGTCGATCGATACCGCCGGGCGATCGCACTCACGATCGCGGCGTGCGCGGTCATGTTCCTGTTGGTCACCCTGCCGCGCGTGCTCGGCGGCGACTGGCCGATGGTCCACGCGCGGCTGATGGCGATCGTCGCCGGCCTCGTGCTCGCGTTCGCGGTCGAGGTCGGGCTCGCCGCGGTGCTCGCGTGGTGGGAGCTCCAGATCGATCGGTTGCAGCGCCGTGACCGAGCGTTGCCACGTGCGACGCTGCGCCGGAAGTAAGACGACGCGGTCGCGCGGTTCACCGACGAGTGATCGCCGCGACATAGCGCCGCGGCGAGCGACATCTCGACACCATCAGGCGGGGTATGCTCGCCGCCGTGGATCTCGACTCCGGCGACCGCGCTCGCGTGCTCGCGTTGCTGCGTCGCCACGGCTGGAACACCACGTCGTTCCAGGTGCTCGAACCGGGATTTCGCTACTGGTTCGACGGCGACGACGCGTGCGTCGGCTACGTCGACACCGGCAGCGCGTGGGTCTGCGCCGGTCCGCCGATCGCGCCGGCCGAGCGCGTCGCCGAGGTCTCGCAACGCTTCGTCGACGCCGCGCGCGCTGCCCATCGCCGCACGGCCTGGTTCGGCACCGAGGAGCGGTTTCGCGACGCCACCGCGTGGCCGGCGCTGCGGATCGGCGATCAACCGCTGTGGGATCCGGGCGCGTGGGCGAAGGTCGTCGAGAGCAGCAAGAGTCTGCGCGAGCAACTGCGGCGCGCGCGCGCGAAGGGTGTGTCGGTGCGCGCGGTCGCGATCGACGAGCTCGCGGTAGGCCACGCGACCCGCGTCCAGGTCGACACGCTGATCCAGCGGTGGCTCGCGTCGCGTCCGATCGCGCCGATGGGCTTCCTCGTCCAGATCGATCCGTTCACGTTTCCCGGCGAGCGCCGCTACTTCGTCGCGGAGCGCGAGGGCCGCGTCGTCGCGTTCCTCGGGATCATTCCGGTCTACGCCCGCACCGGCTGGTTCTTCGAAGATTTCTTGCGAGACCCCGAGGCCCCGAACGGCACGATCGAGATGCTCGTCGATGCGGGCATGCGCGCCGCGGCGGCGCAGCGGGTGCCGCTGGTCACGCTCGGCCTCGTGCCGCTCTCCGGCGAGGTCAACTCGTCGCTGCGCGCGGCGCGCCGGCTCGGCCGCTCGCTCTACGACTTCGACGGCCTGCGCGCGTTCAAGGCCAAGTTCAAGCCGCGTGACTGGGACCCGATCTTCCTGTCGTATCCGCCGAGCGGCAACGCCTTCGTCGCGGTCTTCGATACGCTGAAGGCGTTCGCACGCGGTGGCCTGTTTCGGTTCGGGCTCGAGACCCTGCTGCGTGGACCCGCGGTCGTCGTGCGCGCGTTCGCGGCGCTGCTCGTCGTGTGGACCGCGCTGCTCGCCCTGCCCATGAGCGAGCGATTCTTTCCGAGTGCGGCATGGCAGTACGGTTGGGTCGCCTTCGACGTCGTGCTCGGCGCCGCGCTGTTCGCGCTCGCGCAGCGCTGGCGGCGCGGTCTCGCGGATGTCGTCGCTGCCGCGGTCACCGCGGATGCCGTGCTGACGATCCTCCAGTCGATCGTCTACGACCTGCCGCGCCGTCGCGGCGTGCTCGACATCTTCTTCCTCGTCGTCGCGATCACCGGGCCGATCCTCGCCTCGCTGTTGATGTGGAACGCGCGCGCGCACCGGACGTAGGGAAGCTCACGGCGTCAGCCACGGATCGGGGCAGCGCGTCGACGACATCGACTGGTCGGCGCATCGCCACATCAGCGCCTCGGGGTGCTCGAGCGATTCGGCGAGCGCCGCGAGCAGATCTTGCGCGAGGACCTCGCCGGCCTTGCGACGCGCGGAGCGGCACGACGAGACACCGACGACGAACGCCCGCGTCGTCGCGTCGAAGCGCAGGCGACTGGTCGAGACCGTCGCCTGCGCGATGAACGACGTCGAGAACGATTTGACGAGCGGCGTATAGCAGGACGGATCGTCGACCCAGAGCTCGATCACGATTCGGTTCGGCGCGGTGCTCGAGCACGCTGCGGTGATCGTGTCGCCCATCGCATCGCAGACATCCTCGCCGTGGCAGCGGATCTCGCAAGCGAACGCGAACGGCATGGCTTGTAACGGGCCATCGACGCGGGCGCGGCCGACGTAGGTCGTCGAGAAATGCGCGGATTGCATGTCGATGGTGACCACGCCGAGCTCGCGCAGCACGGTGCCGGTCACCGCCACGACGACGATCGCGAGGGCGACCGCGGGCCGTCTCGCGAGGCTGGGGAACCGGCGCAGTGGAATCAGCACCACGGTCTCGATCGCCAACATGCCGACGACGGCGACCGCGAACGCCGCGATCGCGATCGGCACCGCGATCAGCCCGTCGCCGAGCGACTTGACGAGCGTCCACAGCGTCCACACGCCGAGCAGCACGATCAACGTGCGGTTCGTGCGCGCGCCCCAGGGTCGCCGAGGAGCCGGCGGATCCTCGGGCGGCTCGATCGGTGTCGCCACGAATCGCACCGTAGCCCGAAACTGCGAAAGCCCGCGAACCGCGGGCTCTCGACCGAACAGAGCGAGAGCTTAGAAGCCCATACCGCCCATGCCGCCCATGCCCATACCTTCCATGCCGCCGCCACCACCACCGCCGCCGCCACCCGCCGGTGCATCCTTCTTGGGACGCTCGGCGATCATGGCTTCGGTGGTGAGGAGCAACGACGCGACCGAGGCCGCGTTGGTCAGCGCCGTGCGCACGACCTTGGTCGGGTCGATGACGCCACCCTTGAGGAGGTCACCGTACTCGAGGGTCTGCGCGTTGAAGCCGAAGGCTCCCGAGCCTTCCTTGACCTTCGAGACGACGATCGAGCCGTCGACACCCGCGTTCTGCGCGATCTGACGAAGCGGCTCCTCGATCGCGCGGCGAATGATCGCCACGCCGAACTGCTGGCCCTCGCTCAGCTTGATGCTGTCGAGTGCGCTCTGCGAGCGAATCAGCGCAACGCCGCCGCCGGGGACGACGCCCTCTTCAACGGCCGCGCGCGTCGCGTGCAGCGCGTCTTCGACGCGAGCCTTCTTCTCCTTCATCTCGACTTCAGTCGCCGCACCGACCTTGACGATGGCAACGCCACCGACGAGCTTGGCGAGACGCTCCTGGAGCTTCTCCTTGTCGTAGTCCGACGTGGTGTCTTCGACCTGCGCGCGGATCGTCTTCACGCGTGCATCGATCTCCGCCTTCTTGCCGGCGCCGTCGACGATCGTCGTGTTGTCCTTGTCGATCTGGAGGCGCTTCGCGCGACCGAGCTGATCGAGCGTGAGGGTCTCGAGCTTGAGGCCGAGATCCTCGGTGACCGCTTCGCCGCCGGTGAGGACAGCGATGTCACGCAGCATTTCCTTGCGGCGATCGCCGAAGCCCGGCGCCTTGACGGCGCAGACGTTGAGCGTGCCACGGAGCTTGTTGACGACGAGCGTCGCGAGCGCTTCGCCGTCGACGTCTTCCGCGATGATGAGGAGCGGCTTGCCCTGCTTGGCAACCATCTCGAGCACCGGGAGGAGCTCCTTCATGTTCGAGATCTTGCGCTCGTGGATGAGGATGTACGCGTCGTTCATGACGCATTCCATGCGCTCGGTGTCGGTGACGAAGTACGCCGACAGGTAGCCACGGTCGAACTGCATGCCCTCGACGACGTCGAGCTCGGAGGTCATCGTCTTCGCCTCTTCGACGGTGATGACGCCTTCCTTGCCGACCTTGTTCATCGC
>JBDTJY010000309.1:0-20640 GCA_039935615.1 Kofleriaceae bacterium | reverse complement strand
AGAGAGCATGACGGAACCAACGACTCATCATCACCAGGCACCATTGAACACGCGCTCGCCGCGCTCGAGAATGCGTTTCCACCCGAGCTCGGTCTGGGGTGGGGCGCGACCGGGCGCGAAGGTCGCGCAGCTCCCAGGTCGTCGACCACGTCTGCGCGAGCCACGGCAACGTCGCGAACTGTTGCTCCGCCCACGCGAGCTGCGCCGGGATGCGCGGCTGGCTGTCGGCCATGCCGCCGCGATCGGGCACCGAGATGGACCACTTGCCATTGCGCTCTGCGAGCCAGAACTCCCAGTCGCCGATCTTGAACGTGCGCATCGCTCGAGATCATGACACGACCACGATCAGCGAGCGCAGCTCAGACGGTAGCCGTGCGAACCGCTGGAGGTCGCCCGGGCTGAGCTCGCGAACGACAACCCGATCGAATTGGTGGAAACGGCCCACGTAGTCCTTACCGTCGTAGAGCTCGTAGTGCGTCGCGCTGCACGGATGTCTCGAGCACACAATGCCGACACCACGAACGCGAACCCACCACCAACGGGATTTCAACTTCACGATCCGCCGGCTCTGCGCCCACGACAGTGCCTCCTTGCGGAGTCGCGACCACGAGCGCCCGTAGAAGCGTCCGTGGCGCAAGGTGCCGTGCAAATCGACGATGAAGTCGCGCTCGCGATGATAGCGATGCTCGAGGGTCGGACCGACCTGCACCCAATCGAGCATGTGCTCGAGGACGTGATTGCCAGCGATCGTCTTGCGATCGAAGGTCGTGCGTAGCTCGTGATAGACGGTGTCCCACGGCCGACCGACCTGACTCGCGAGCCAGCGCTTGGCCGGCGCGAGCTTGTCGTAGAACATTTTCCGAACGACCCGACGCGGCGGTGGCGCCGTGTACTCGGCGTCGCCGACATCGACCTCGACGCGATCGAGCCACGCACGTGTAGTCGCGCGCTCGCTGCGATTCGAGTCGCGACGTTGAACTTGATTGTTGAAATAGCGACCGCCTTCGATGACGGTGCGCGAGAGATTCTTGCGAGACACGAACGCTCCTCGAGACTGAGATCTGCACGCGGCAGATCAGCTCGGGGCGCAGGGCGCGGCTCGAGAGATCAACCGCAGCGGGTTGAAGTCGTAACGAGGAGACGCGTGCCCAGCATGCGCAAGCTTCTACGGATCGAGACCAGGCCCGTCAAGCAGGATTTCCGAACCGCGCGAGATAACTCGTACGAATGCGCCGTCCTTGCTCGAGCGATCGGGCGAAGCGAAGCTGCCCGAATGGAGCGATTCCTCGAGGAACGAGACGGCGCCTACGCGGAATCTGGCGTGCGATCACAACGCGACGAGCAGCTACGAGCCCGGTTGTCGCTGATCCGACATTCGACCTCCCGACTCGCGATCAGGCTCGATCCGCACCGAAGCGTCGTTCGAGAGCGGCACGCGGCCGAGTAGCCGGTCCCCGTCGCCGCTCCGGTCTCGGCCGGAGCGCGCCGGCCAGGTCTCCAGAAACTACTTCTGCTTCGTCGCGGACGCGGGCGCCGGTGTGGCCTTCATCGTCGGCGCCGCGGGCACGGGTGTCGCGGGCGGCGCCGGTGACGTGGCACCGGCCGGCGTCACCGCGAGACCTTGCTCGAGGTGAAACTGGACCGAGGTGTCGTCCTTCTTGGTCTTGTCCTTCGGATCGGCCGCCTTCTTCGGATCAGTGGTGTCGCCGACGCTCGCCGTGAAGTCGTTCGTCAGCTTGGTCACGGATTGCGGCACGAACGCGCCGTCGGTCAGGGTCACGTCGACGCCACCGTCACCCGCGATCTTGCCGAACTTGGTCTCCTTGATCGTCTGCTCTTTGCCGGCGAGCTTGGTCTTACCCTTCAGCACCCACGTCGTGCCCTTGTGCGAGACGAGCTCGTAGTCGGTCGTCTGCATCGCCTCGATCCGATCGGCGATCGTGTACGGCGTCGTGACGGTCCACTTCGCGCCGACCCCGATCGCCTCGGTCGGGACGACCGGCCACATCGGCATCATCGAGATCCGGACGAGCTCGAGCGCGGCCATCGTCTGATCGGTCGGCTTCTCGACGTGGAGGGACACGTTCGACAACTGCCCCGACGGCGACACCGCACCGGACAACTGCACACCCAGCAACACGCCGAGCTGGGCCTTGAATTGATCTTTCGTCGCCTTCGAGCCGTCGCGGTCGCGCGCGTCGACGCCGGTGAACGTGACCTTCCACTTCGCGCCGTCGGCGTCGACGGCTCCGACCTCGAGGTCGCTCGCGAGCACGAGCGTCGGCGCGACGTCTTCTTGCGTTCCGCCGAGCTCCTTCGGCGCGACTTGCTTGCCCGCGAAGTCGACCGCGAGCTCGAGCTGCTGCTTCGTCCCGGCCGTGGTGCCGATCTTGATCACGGCCTTCTGGCCCCGACCTGCAGAGGCGAGCTTGTAGGTCGCCTTGCCGAACGCGAGCGGTACGTCGATCGGGTCCGGATCCTTCGGCGGGGGTGCCGGCTTCGGCGCTTCGGCCACCGGTGCGACCGGCTCCGGCTTCTTGTCTTCTGGAAGCGTGGGCGGGGGCGTCGTGGGCTTTGCCGGACCTCCGCAGCTTGCTGCCGAGGCGACGAGGAGCGCGATCAGGGTCCTTCGCATCGCCGGGTTCTAGCATCACCCTAGCCGTGTAGGGGGCTTGGCGTAGGCACGATCGATGCTTCTCATGGCTTCGATAGGAGGCACCGTGACGACCGAGCCTACGACGACTCCCGAGTGGGAAGCACTGATGAGCCAAGCTGCACGACGCTACGACGGCGACGCGGATGCCTTTCTTCGCGGTGCGATGGCCGCCTATCTCGATGCCCATCCCGGCATGCGCGAGCACCTCGAGGAGCTCCAGTTGCGGGAGCAACTCGAGCATCTTCGCAAGAGCGGCCTCATGGCCGAGGCGTAGCCGCTCGGATCTGGATCGCGGTGAGCGCCCAGCCATCGAGCTGAGCGCAGCATGCGGTGACCGCCCGAAGTTGCCGACCACGGCACCGGCGACGAGCCCAAGCGATGACGCGGTCCGCGCTCGCGATGAGCGCTGCGACTCAGACGCCGGTGATCGTGACTTTGTTGACCTTGACCGGCGTGCGCGGGCGGTCTTCCGCCGACGTCGGCGTGGTCTCGATCTTCTTCACGACGTCCATGCCTTCGGTGATCTTGCCGAACACCGGGTGACGCGAGGGACCGGGCGAGAACCAATCGAGGCGAGCGTTGTTCACGGTGTTGATGAAGAACTGCGCGCCACCCGAGTTCGGGCGACCGGTGTTTGCCATCGACAGCGTGCCCGGCTCGTTCGAGATCTTCGCGGTCGCGGGATGCTCGTCCTGGACGTTGCCGAACGGCGAGTTGCCGGTTCCGCAGCGCGGGCTGTTCGCATCCTTCGAATACTCGCAGCCGAACTGGATCATGAAGCCGTTGATCACGCGGTGAAAGTGCAGGCCGTCATAGAAGCCCGACTTCGCGAGCTTGATGAAGTTGTTCGCCGTGATCGGCATCTGATCGAGGAACACCTCGGCGGTGAATGAGCCGAGAGTGGTATCGAAAGTCGCGGTCGGATTCGCCATTCGGGAGGCTTATCACCGATTCAGGCGACGGTGGAATCGATCGCGAGCGCGATCATCGCGATCAGTTTTTGCGCGTCGACGTTCTCGACATTCGCCTGGATGAACTCGTGGAGAGGCAGCTGGACCTCCTCCAGCCGCGGCAGCGAATCGCCCTGCGCGGCGCCGTCGAGGTCTTCGTAGCTGAGCGTTCGCACGCGCGCGCCCGCTCGGCGAAACGCTTCGGCGACCAGCGCGCAGTGAAAGATCACCGAGATAATTCCCTCGGTGCCGCCGAGCTCTTGCTCGTGCGCACTGATGAAGTTCGAGACCTGTTGCTGGGCTTGAAAAAACCCGCCGACCATCGCCGACGAGTAATTGGGGTCCGACATCTTCTGCCCCGCCTCGGTCACGACGGTCAGCACCTGTTCCTTGGTCAGCTTCATAGTTGTTCGATCGGCAAAATCGCGGGCCGCTGCGTCGCGAACCGGCATAGCGCTTCCGCGGCCAGCGCCGCAACATCCGCTGCGATGTTCGTGCAGAACGCTTTGCGCGCGGGCCCCGCAAACTCACCATGGGGGCGGACCAGGTGATCGCAGATGATGTCGGGGTCGCCGTGTTGGATCTGGGCCAGCCACGCATCCTGAAACCACGTGACCGCGGCGCGCAGCTCGGGCGTCACCATCCCGACCGGATCCGGATCGCCGAGCAGCTCGCCGAGCACCTGCTCGCCCGCACGGATCGCACCGCACGTGCCCTTGCCCGTGATGCCGCCGCGACGCAGCGCCTGATACGGGCGCGACGGCACACCGAAGGTCTCCGCGATCGCGATCCCGCAACTGCGATGTGGTACGCGCACGCCCTCGTAGAGCACGAACGCCTTCTCGCGCGCTGCGTCGACGTACGCACGCTCGTCCGGGGTGAGGTCCCGGGTGGACTCCGCCATGTCGGAATGCTACTGCGGAGGGCGTCGCCCGTCGAGAATTCGTGACCCGCAGCGCTCTCTATATCTCGATCGTGCTGCACGTGGCGTTGGTGGCCGCGGCGATGCACTGGTTGAATCGCACGGAGGAGCACGAGGTCGCGCTCGTCGACATCGAGGTCGCGCCGCCGCCACCGATCGCCGAGGCGTTGCCGGCCGAGGTCGCCCGGCAGATCGCACAAGCCGAAGAGGACCACGCGGCCGAAGAGGCGGCCGCGTCTGCCGCCGCGGACAAGGCGCTGGCGAACGAGCCCGGTCCCGGCCCGGTCGATGCCGGTGTCGACGCACCGATCGATGCGCCGCCGGATGCGGCGTTGGTCGCGCAGGCGGATGCGGGTGCGACGCAACTCGCGCCGGATGCGGCAACCCAGGTAGCGGTCGCGGACGCCGGTGCAACCGATGCGACGCAGGTCGCGCTTGCCGATGCCGCGATCGCGGATGCGGAGGTCCAGGTCGCGCTGGCGCCGGATGCGAACGAGCGCGTCGCCGCGTCGGGATCCGGCGCGGGATCCGCACTCGACGGTTCCGGCGCCGGGTCGGCCGGTTCCGGCACGACCGGGTTCGGCGTCGCGATGGGTGGCGGCTCTGATGGAGCCGGATCCGGATCCGGTCATTCCGATCTACTCGGCTTCGGCTCGGGCGCCGGTTCGACCTTCGGCACCGGCTCGTCCGGATCCGGATCGCCCGCCGCGATCGCGACCGGCTCGGGCTCGGGCGTCGCCGGGATGGACACCCAACCCGCCGTCGACGGCGCACCCACGAGCGCCGGCACCGCCGCGAACCTCCTCGCCTACTTTCCCGCCGGGCACACGCTCGCCGTGCTCGTCCGGTTCGATCGGCTGCGCGGCACCGAGTGGGCGAACGCCGCCGAAGAGCTGTTCCGGCCGATGCCCGACTATCAGAGTCTGTTCGGCACGCGCAACGCCGGCATCGCGGACAAGCTCGACATGCTCGTGATCTCGACGCCCCGCCCGCGCGACGCCGCCGCGACGACGCTCGTCATGCAGACGCACCTGCCGCGATCTTCGATCCGCGATCTGCTGACGAGCACGGACACCCCGATCGCCTGGTCGGCGACGCGAGCCGGCGCACTCGGTAAGCGCAGCGGCAAGCGGTTCGCGAACGACAAGCGCGTCGTGATCTCGCCGTGGCAAGGCTGGTACCTCCTCGCTCAACCGGACGATCTCGGTTCGCTCACCGCCGCGAACGGCTCCGTCAACTCGATCGAAGCGAAGGGCAAGCTCCCCGCGTGGCTCACCGGCATTCGCACCATCACCAAAGAATCCGGCGACGAGAAGCAGGGACCCGCGCTGGTCCTCACCGTCGGTGAGCCGCCGAGCAACACCGGCCCTGCCAAGTCTGGCCGCTACAAGCTGCCCGAGATCGGTCTCGGCGTTAGCTCGTTGCCGGTGCCGCAACGCATCTCGCTCGCGATGGAGCTCGTCAAGCAAGGCTGGCTCGTGCGCGGCAACATCGTGTTCGCGAACGAAGCCGACGCGGCAGAGTTCGAGACCACGCTCGATGATGTCAAGACCAGGATCACGGACAGCCACCTGCTCTCCGCGCTGCTGCGCAAGCAACACGCGCTCAACATCGTGAGCGGGCTGTCGCTCGCGCGAACCGGCGCACGGATCTCGTACGCGACCTCGATCTCGATCAGTGACGCGCGCGCGATCTTGTCCGCCGCTGCGCAGACGCTCGGCGGCTACTTCGGCCAAGTTCCGTAGCCAGATCCTCACGTGGAGACTCGCGGTCGCGGGTGTGGAGACTGCGGTCGATCGACGCAATTCCTCACGTGGAGACTTGCGGTCGCGCGACCCCGCACGTCGAGACTCGCGGTCGCGCGCTTGCTCACGTGGCGACTCGCGGTCGCGCGATCCCGCACGTCGACACCGCGGTCGCGCGCTTGCTCACGTGGAGTCCGCGGTCGCGCGACCCGCATGTGGAGACTCGCGATCGCGCGATCCTGCACGTCGAGACTCGCGGTCGCGCGCTCCCTCACGTGGTGTCCGCGGTCGCGCGAACCCGCATGTGGAGACTGGCTGTCGCCCGGCGCAAATCCCACGTGGAGACTCGCGGTCGCGCGCTTCCTGAGTCCGCGGTCACGCGATCCCGCACGTGGAGACCCGCTGTCGTCCGGCGCAAATCCTCACGTGGAGACTCGCGATCGCGCGCTTCCTCACGTGGAGACTCGCGGTCGTGCGATCCCTCACGTGGAGACTCGTGGTCGCGTGCTTCCTCACCCGGAGACCCGCGGTCGCGCGATCCCGCACGTGGAGACTCGAGGTCGCGCGGCTTGCTCACGTGGAGTCCGCGGTCGCGTGCCGGCTGTGGAGACCCGCTGTCTCCCGGCTCAAATCCTCACGTGGAGACTCGCGGTCGCGCGATCCCTCACGTGGAGACTCGCGGTCGCGCGATCGCGAGCTATTCGAGCGAGAGCCTCGGGGTACTCTCGCCGCGCGTCGCGATTGGCGTGCAGTTTCGCTGATCGGCGAGCGTGGAATATCGGAGTCGCTCTCGGCAACGCGGCATTCCCGTGATTCTCGACGACATACTCGACCTGCTTGCGCAACGAGATGCCGCTGGCCGATTTCTCGTGCTCGTTGAGTGCTCGCTCCAGCACCGTAGGCAATTCCTCACGTGGAGACTCGCGGTCGCGCGATCCTGGAGGTGGAGACGCGCGGTCGCCCGGCGCAATTCCTCACGTCGAGACTCGCGGTCGCACCGAATACGAACACCAAGGCAGCGCGCAGGCCGTCCTGCGCACTCCATCCCCACCGCCGGCTTCGTGAACGCGGATTCGTGCGGACCGTGGGATTGGGACAACCATCGGCCACAGATCGTCGCACTCGGAGCCACGACCACGTTCGTTCCAGTGCCACGCGCCGCGGTGACCGCGATCGTCGCGGCGACGAAGAAGGCTCGCGCTGCGCTACCGGCACGATCAACGCTCATCCGAAGTACATCGGGATCGAACACACGGTCTCGAAGCCGAGCTTCTCTAGAATCGGCGCCGACGTGGACTCGCGCGCGTGCGTCGTCGCGATCGAGATGCCGCGCCCGCGTGCGTGACGCAGCCGCGCCTCGACCAGCGCGCGATAGAGTCCTCGGCCGCGAAACGCCTCGACGACGACACCGCGCATCAAGAACGCCGAGCGAGCAAACGCCACGTAGCTGCCTGCGGCCGCCGCAACGCCATCGCAATACGCGACGAACAGACGCTGTCGCCCTTCCGCGAGCAAGTGGTGATGCAATGCGAGAAGCGGAGCGCTCTCTGCACTCCAGCCCGAAGCCATCACGCGCGTGTAGTCGCCGACCGTCGCGCGATCGACCTCGACAACACCGGCGACATCGCTGGCGTCGCCGGCGTCTCCGACATCCGTCGAACGTGCCATGCCGCGCCCTCGACTCGGCGTGAGTCCACGTCGCTCGAGACGCTCGCCGAGATCGATCGGGCCACTGCCAGGACCCGCGTTCCATCGGAACTTCAGGCCGCGATCACGGTAGATCGCGATGGCCGTATCGATCGCGGCGTCGGCTCCGTGCTCGTCGAGCAGCGAGTAGATCACCTCGTTGAGGCCGCCGGTCTTGAGCGAAGGCGTAACGATCTGCAGCCATCCCGGGCGCTCGATGACTTGTAGATCGGCCCACTGCGGAAACGCTCGACGCGCCGTCACCACCACTTCTTCCAGCCGATCGAGCATCGGAAGCGAGTGTACGTCCTAACAACGATTTGAATTTCGCGCGCAGCGCGGCACACTAAGGTGGTGAGACTCGCGTGGACGCTCGCCGTCATCGCTGCAGCGTGCGGCGGCCACGCTCCCGATCCCGCGAAGCCGGGCGACGATCACGATGAAGGCGCCGGCCTTCTCGCACAGGCCTCGATGTCGTTCGTCGGTGGCAAGGGCAGCGCCGACGACGCACCCGATCGGCCGAAGCGGGCGCGGGTCTACAACGCGTACGGCGGCGCGATGTACGGCGGCGATCCGTATGGCGGTGGCGTCTACGGCGGTGATCCATACGGTGGCGCGAGCTATGCGCGCTGGGTCCCACCGACCTGGAACTACGCGAACGTGATCCGTCCGCCGCACTACGCGGTCACCGATACTGGGCTCGACGCCACGATCGAAGGCACGGTCACGTGGCCGGGCAAGCCGCCGGCCGAGCTCCAGACACCGTGCGGTCCGTTCTCGAGCGTTCAACTCGGTTCGAATCACGGCGTCCGCGGTGCGATCGTCTACATCGAGCGCATCACGACCGGTCGTGGAGTCGGCGGCGTCGGTCGCGCGCAAGTGGGTGGCGTGATCGCGAAGCACGGCTGCACGCTCGGTCCCACGGTGCAGATCGCCGTGCCGATGCCGAGCTCGGTCGCGATCCACGGCGATGCACAGCGCACGCGCGTCCGGATCACGCCACCCGGTGGTGCCGGCAAGTTATTCGAGCTCCAAGAGGGCGGGCTCGTGACGGCCGAGATCAAACCCGGCGTGACGAAGATCGATGGCGAGGATGGCAAGCTCGCCGCGTCGTGGATCCTCGGGCTCGATACGCCCTACTTCTCGATCACCGACGACACCGGCCGGTTTCGCCTCGAACAGCTCGCGCCCGGAACGTACGACCTCACGATCTGGCAGGCGCCGATCGCGACGATCAATACCGACGGCACGTTCGCGTATGGCTCACCGATCGTCGTGCATCGATCGGTTCACGTCGATGCGAAGCAGACGACCAAGGTCTCCGTCGCGTTGCCGATGCTGTGATCCGAGCAAAAAGCCGAACGCAACCGCCGACGTGATGAGGGAGGGAAACCGCATCGGCGGTCGCGTTCGACAACGAAAAAGGGAGCACGGCCGCCGCTCGGCCGCCCGTCATGGCTTCACAGCGGCGTGCTCGAAAAAGAAAGTGAGCGCAACCGCCAGCACACAGGGGGCTGGCACGCACCAGCGGCTGCGCTCGAAGAAGGTCGTGCAGCCCGCACGATGGCTGCACGCGAAGCGATTCAGTTTTCAAAGAGCGGGTTTCGTTCACTTCGCAGCGAGCGTGGTGTCACCCTTGATGTCGAGGAACGGCTCGAGCTTCTTGAACGTCTTGTAGCCGAAGCCCTTCACTCGTCTGAGATCGGCCGTCCGCTTGAAGCCGCCGTTCTTCTTGCGCCACGTGACGATGCGCTCCGCCTTCGACGGCCCGACCGACGGCAACAACATGAGTTGGTCCTCGCTCGCCGTGTTGAGGTTGAGCTTGCCGGCGAGCTCCTTGCGACCCGACTTGGTGTGGCCCGGCGGATCGTCGGGCTCGATCGCCGTGCGCGCCGGCATGGTCGTGCGCGGAGGCGTCGTCGCCGACCACGGTGGTGCCGGCGTGGCGCTCGCGGTCGACCACGTTCCCCCCATCGCGAGCACGAGGAGCACGATCGCTCCGATCGGGACGAGGAGGTTCGAGGCCGTGCGCTTGAACACACTCCGCGTGCGGTCGAGCAGCGGTGGCACGTAGCCGCGCCGGACCTCGGCCGGCTCGCCGAGCTCGGCGACCACGTCGCAGTCCTCGAGCACGAGCGCGTCGTCCGAGAGGTCGTCGAGCTCGTCCTCATCGGCAAGCTCGTCGAGCCGCTCGTGCGGGTAGGCATCGAGCGCGAGCCGAGGCTCTGTCATGAGCTCGCTGACCAGGATCGGCGGCGCTTCGCGAACGCGTTCGCGAAGCAGCGCGTTGTCGAGCGCGCTGCGGGGTTGCTCGTCGACGCGATCGGCGGCGAAGTCCGGCCAATGAGCCGGGACCTCGCCGCGCTTCCACGGCGCGAGTGAATCGGAGTTGGTGAGCGAACCATCGAGTTGGCTGGACATGGCAGGCCCTCAGAACGGAGCGCTCGGGGTGGAGGTGAAGTTGTCTTGCTCGAACAGCGACGGATCGAAGCTCGCATCGGCGCGTGCACCACCACCTTCGTGACGCACACCCGCGTGCCCCGCGGCGGCGTTCGCGCGCGGCGGAAATGCGGCGCGGCGCTCGGCGCTCTGGCGCATGTCTTCTTCGGTGACCTCGCGCAACTGCAAGGTGAAGCCGGCATGCGTCGGCACGGCGTCGAGGTAGATGTTGATCGAGTCATCCTTGTTCGGGAATCCGGTACCGAGCCGCATCCACCACTTGTTGCCGTTCTTGCCTTCCATCGGGCACAGCACCTTGAACATCTTCTTCATCGTCATGACTGGTCTCTTTCTCGACGCATGTGGCGTCGTGATGGAACGCATGAGCAACGAAGGTGCCACTCGCAAACCTGTGTTGTTGTTCGACCGCTGCGATCTTGTCCGACGGATGCCGGCCAAAAACGTCCGTCAGGCGGACGAACCGGACAGAGCAACCAAGTAGAGTCGCGGCGCCATGATGTTGCCGAGCCTCGCCGACGACGCGAAGCGGCTGTGCCAGCAGCTGCTGCAGATCGACACGACCAACCCTCCGGGAAACGAACGCGCCGCCGCCGAGCTCGTCGCCGCGGCGCTACGCGAGGTCGGCCTTCAACCGGAGTTGCTCGAGGGCGCGCCGCACCGCACGAACGTCGTCGTGCGGCACCGCGGCACCGGCAAGCGACCGCCGCTGCTGTTGACGGCGCACCTCGACGTGGTCGAGGCCGATCCCTCCAAGTGGGAGGTCCCGCCGTTCTCCGGTCGCGAGCACGACGGCTGCCTGTGGGGCCGCGGCGCGATCGACATGAAGAACATGGCCGCGATGTGCACGGCGATCCTGCGCCGGCTCGCCGCCGACGAGGTCGTGCTCGATCGCGACCTCATCTTCGCCGCCGTCGCGGATGAAGAGGCGGGCTGCGATCTCGGTTCGCGCTTCCTCGTCGAGAATCATCGCTCGAAGGTCGAGGCCGAGTACGCGATCGGCGAGTCCGGCGGTTTCTCGTTGCACCTCGGCGACACGACCTTCTATCCGATCCAGGTCGCCGAAAAGGGCTTCGTCTGGATCAAGGCGCGGATCACCGGCGAACCGGGCCACGGCTCGATGCCGCGGCGCGATAGCGTGATCAACAAGCTCGGCGAGAGCCTGGTCAAGCTCGGCGCCGCGGCGATGCCCGTGCACACCACGAGCTACGTCACCGATTTTCTCGACAGCCTCCGCGCGCGCCAACCCGCGCTGATCCAACCGCTGGTCAAGCTCCTCGCGCGGCCGCCGCTGCTCGCGCGCGTCGCACGCATGCTGCCCGGCGCGTCGATCGCGCGCAGCTTCTCGGCGCTGCTCAGCAACACTGCCGCCGCCACGGTCGTGCGCGCCGGCAACAAGACCAACGTGATCCCCGGCCTCGCCGAGTTCGAGATCGACGGCCGCACCTTGCCGGGCCAGACCGACGACGATCTCCTGCGCGAGCTCCGCGACGTGCTCGGGCCGGACGTCGAGCTCACCGTGATGAGGTCGGCGCCGCCGATCGTGACCGAGCCGATCGCGTCGCCGGTGTTCGACATCATCAAGCGTCAGATCGAGGTACGCGAGCCGGACGCGGCGGTGATCCCGTACATGATCCCCGGCTTCACCGATGCGAAGTACTTCACGCAGATGGGGGCGCGCTGGTACGGGTTCTCGCCGGTCAAGATCGAGAAGGGGTCGGGCATCCGGTTCGCCGACATGTTCCACGGGCACAACGAGCGCGTGCCGGTCGCCGGGCTCGCCTGGGGCACCGACCTGCTCGACGCCGTCGTGCGCGAGATCAGCGGAGCCCGAACAACGTCACGATGAAGATCACGACGAACACCACGACGACCGCCAGTGGCTCCCACGTTCGATCGTACCGGGTCATCGGCGAGCCACTACTGCGAGCACCGCGCCACTCCTAACTCCGCGCAGGTCCGGACCCGCATCGGGTGGTTGCGGGTCACGCCGAACCCGCGCGACGGCGTCCTGCGGGTCGCGCGGGACCCGAACCTGACTTGCATGAAGAGACGAGCCAGCCGCGTGATCGCGGTCGCACGTTAGTTGCCTCCGTCCCTCGAGGCTCAAGCTTCTCGCGCGGTTACGAGGCGCTAGTTGCGACCGTCCCCGTTCAGAGTCTCGGACGCGGACTGACTCATCAGATCCGTGGACGGCAGCCTCCGCAGCGGCCACAGCACGAACGGCACGCACAGCGGCATCGCCATCCCGATCCAGAACGCGAACCGGATCGACGTGAGCTCCGCGATCACGCCGGCCGCGATCGCGGCGAACGGCACGACGCCGGTGACGCACGCGGTGATCGCGGCGTTCGCGCGGCCGAGGACCTCGCGGCGCAGCACGGTCTGGCGCAGCGTGACCGCGTGGATCGTGAAGACGACAGAGAAGCCGTCGCCGACAAGTTGCTGGATGCACAACAGCACGACGATCGCCACGAACGAGCCGCTCGCGAGCGGGACGCACAACTGTGCGAGCGAGACGAAGATCGAGGCGAGGAAGATCGTCGGACCGACGCCGAGCCGGCGCGCGAGGGGGCGGGCGCCGAGCGCGCCGATGATCGAGCCGACCCCACCCACCGCGATGATCAGGCCGAACACGGTCTGCGAGAGGCCGAGCGTGCGCAGGCAGAACATCGTGTACAGCGCGACGAAGAACCCGTACGAGGCGGTCCAGATGATCGAGGCGATCACGAGCGGTCGCACGAGCGCGTTGCGGAACACCGCGCGCATGCCGATCTTCAGATCCTTCGTGGTCTGCCACATGCTGGCCGACATCGACAGCGATGCGCCATCGGGGCTCGCCGGCGGCTCGACGGTCTTGATCCGACCGAGCATCAGCGCGGACCACAGGTAGCTCACCGCATCGATCACGACCGCGATCGGTGCACCGAGGGCCGCGATCAACACGCCGGCACTCGCCGGGCCGGAGATCTCGGCGAACGCCTCGGTGGTCTGCAACTTCGAATTGCCGTCGACGAGCTCGCTGCGCGTGACGAGCGCGGGCAGGTACGCGATGTCCGCGATCTGGAACAGCGCGCTCGCCGCACCGACGGTCGCGCCGACGATGCAGACGTGGACGATCGACAGCACACCGAACGCCCACGCGATCGTCAGCGAGACGATCACGAGTGCGCGCGCGAGGTCGGCCCACACCAGGATCCGGCGCTTCACGCCGCGATCGACGAAGCCGCCCGCGAACAGCGCGAGCACTGCTCCCGGCGCCAGTGACACCGCCGCGAGCAGCGCGACGATCGATTCGGACTCGCCGAGCGCCGCCACCGCGATGATCGGCAGCGCCGTGCGCGTGATCCGCGAGCCGAAAGCGCTGATCGCCTGCGCGGACCACAGCCGCATGAAATCGGCGTTGGCCCACAGACCTCGACGTTTGCGGGACGAGCTCAGAACGGAATGTCGTCGTCAGGGCCACCGCCGGCACCGCCACCGCCACCGCCGTAACCGCCGCCGCCACCGCCGAAGTCACCGTCGCTCGGAGGCGGCGGGCCGACATCGCCCGCGGCCTTGCCACCGGCGCCACCTTCGCGATTGCCACCGCCCAGGAACTGGACGTCGTTCGCGATCACCTCGGTGATGTAGCGCTTGTTGCCATCTTTGTCGTCGTACGTGCGGGTCTGGATCCGCCCCTCGATATAGACCTGCCGGCCCTTCGAGAGATATTTCGAGCAGACCTCGGCGCGCTTGCCCCACACCACGATGCGGTGCCACTCGACGCGCTCTTGCCGCTGCCCGTTCTTGTCGTTCCAGCTCTCGCTCGTCGCGACCCGCAGCTCGCACACGCCCTGCCCGCTCGGCGTGTACCGCATATCGGGATCGGCGCCGAGGTTTCCGACGAGAATGACTTTGTTAACTCCGCCTGCCATAGATTCTACCTTCGTGTTTCGGAGCGAAAACCGCTCCGTATGCGTCGGAAGTAGCACGTCTCTATGACAGCGCTGGTGTAAAACCTGCGTCGATGTATCGCGAGCTTCGCGTCGGCGTAGTCATTCCGGCGTTCAACGAGACCCGTGCGATCGCGAAGACCGTCGCAACGATTCCCGATTTCGTCGACCAGATCATCGTCGTCGACGATTGCTCGCACGACGACACGTCCGACCGCGCGCGGGTCAATCCGGACGTGGTGGTCGTCCGCCATGCCGAGAACCGCGGCGTCGGCGCGGCGATCGCCACCGGCTATCGCCATGCATTGGAATCCGGACTCGATGTCGCGGTCGTGATGGCCGGCGATGGCCAGATGGATCCGCGCGACCTGCCGTCGCTGCTCGAGCCGATCGTGGCCGGCACCGCGGAGTACGTCAAAGGCAATCGCTTCATGCACCCCGACGTGTGGACCGAGATGCCGCCGGCGCGGATCGTCGGCAACGTCCTGCTGTCCGCGGCGACGCGCGTGACGTCGGGCTATCGCCACGTGTTCGATTCGCAGTGCGGTTACACCGCGATCCATCGCGACGCGCTCGCGCGGATCGATCTCGGTGCGGTGTGGACGCGCTACGGCTATCCGAACGATCTGCTATCGCGCCTGCACGTCGCGAACGTCCGCGTCGTCGACGTCGCGGTGCGCCCGATCTACGGCGCGAACTGGAAGAGCGGCATCAACCTCGGCACCGCCTTCCATCCGATCCCGTACGTGTTGCTGCGCTCGTGGGGCTCGCGCCTCGTCGCAGAATCGCGCTTTCGATGAACATCGGCGTCATCACGACGTCGTACCCACGCTGGCCCGGCGACGCCGCCGGCAACTTCGTCGGCGCTCACGTCGAGTCGCTGCGCGCGCTCGGCCACACCGTCGAGGTGATCGCGGCGGCGACCGACGAGCCGCTGTTCTACCGCGGCGGCGCGCCCGACGCGCTCGAATCCGGTGGTCGCTGGTTCGCCGCCGCGAAGTTCACGGCGCAGCTCACCCGCCGCGTGGTCGCGCGCGCGCGTCACTGGGATCTCGCGATCGCCCACTGGCTCGTCCCGTCCGCGATCGCCGCCGTCCCCACGCGCGTGCCGCTGCTCGCGATCGGCCACGGCGGCGACGTCTACACGCTCGCGCGCCTGCACCTGCTCCATCCCACGATCCGGCTGCTCCGCGCGCGCCACGCGAAGCTCGCGTTCGTCAGCGAGCACCTGCGCGCCCTCGCCGAGGCCCCCGACGCGATCGTCCAGCCGATGGGCATCGACGTCGCGCACTTCTCGTCGCTGCCTCGCACGCCGACCGACTACGCGCTCGTGCTCGCGCGGCTGGTTCCGGTCAAAGGCGTCGACGTCGCGATCGCCGCCGCGCGCGCCTCCACCACGCGGCTGATCATCGCCGGCGACGGTCCCGAACGCGCGAACCTCGAGCGCGCAGCGCGCGACGCACCGATCGAGTTCGTCGGCGAGGTCGATCCCCAGCGCCGCGATCAACTGCTCCAGCGCGCGCGCGTGGTGTGGATCCCGTCGCGGATCCTCCCGAACGGCCGCACCGAAGGCTCGCCGGTCGTCGCGTTCGAGGCGCTCGCCGCCGGCGTCCCCGTGATCGCGTCGCGGGTCGGCGGCCTCGTCGATCTTCCGATCACGCTCGTCCCGCCCGACGATCCGCGCGCGCTCGCGCGCGCGATCGCCACGGCACCGCCTGCCGACGTCGCT
Source organism: Kofleriaceae bacterium (assembly GCA_039935615.1). Lineage (GTDB taxonomy): Bacteria > Myxococcota_A > Polyangia > Haliangiales > Haliangiaceae > JABFXX01. Next base: position 4,560 of record JBDTJY010000309.1, on the reverse strand, counting down.
TCATATGACTGGCGAAACGTCGCTAACCGCCTCTTAGCGCACGCGCCCGTGTAACGGCCTTCGCACCAAGGTCGGACCACTGCGTGGCTAAGCTGCTGCAAACCCGTGGCGATTCGTCGCATAAATGCCTGGATCGCAACGGCATGGTTGCTGCTTAATCCGTGGGCTTGATGCCCGATAGTCCCCGGTTCGACGTCTCCGTCATCCTGCCCTTCGGTGATGACGAGGAGGCCGTCGGTGTCGCTGTGAAGCGGACCGCCGAGTATCTGCGCAACCTCGGTGTCTCGTTCGAGCTGCTCGCGATCGACGAAGACTCCGGCGACAACTCGCACGCGGTGCTCGCGCTGCTGCGCGCTGAAGTTCCCGAGCTCCGCGTCACGCACGCGTCCGGCCGCGGCCGCGGCGTCGATGTCGGCGCCGCCCGCGCGCAAGGCACGCTGCTGCTCGTCACCACGCCCGATGTCGCCGCGGCCTCGCTCGACGGTGTCGGCGAAGCGCTCCGCCGCTTGCTCGCCAACGAAGGCGATGCCGAGCTCGCACTCGGTCGCTACACCGCCGCTCATCGCGTGCGCGCGCTGGTCGCGTTCCGCGGTGCTCGCCTCCTCGGTGCGGCGATGCATCGCCGTCTCCAAAAACGTCTGGCCGTGCGCAATCTCTCCGTCCGCGTTTCGGGTCCGAACGGCGTCGTGGCCAAGACCACGATCGGCCGGCTGCGGGCGTTTGCCGCACGCGCATCGCGTCCGCGCTAAGGCCTGCTACCATTGCAGGGCGCATGTATCCGGTCCTCGCGATCCTGTCGCTCGCCTTCCTGATCGTCGTACACGAGGGCGGCCACTTCTTCGTCGCGCGCTGGTGCGGCATGCGGATCGAGCGGTTCTCGATCGGCTTTGGCCCCGGGATCCTCAAGCGGGTCTCGAAGAAGACCGGCACGATCTTCCAGCTCGCACCGATCCCGTTCGGCGGTTTCGTCGAGATCCGCGGCATGAACATCGCCGAGGAGGTCGATCCGGAGGATCGCTTCGCCTATCCGAATCGCCCGGCGTGGCAGCGCTTCATCACGATCTTCGCCGGCCCGGCCACGAACTACATCTCCGCGATCGTCGTCGCGTTCGCGCTGTTCCAATGCGCGGGCGAGCGCAGCGACTATCGGTTCTATGGCGTCGGCAGCATCCAGGCCGGCTACGACGCGGCCGTGAAGCTCCAGGTCGGCGATCGGATCCTCGCGGTCGATCACAAGCCGATCATGGCGATCGGCGAGTACACCGCGAACAACGGCACGCACTACCTCGCCGACGACAACGACTCCCTGCGCGCTCGCATCAACTCGACGCAGAACGACGTCACGCTGACGATCGTGCGCGACGGCGTCACGTCCGACGTCACGCTGCATCCGCGGTTCGCGACCGATCCGGTCGGCATCCTCGCGCTCGAGCACCCGACCCATCCGTGCATGAAGACCAACGAGACGACCTGGCTCGCGGCGTACGTGCCGAACGTGATCGGCGCCTGCTTCGAGAATTATCGGCCGTTCCGGATCCTCGGCATCGCCCCGTCGCTCGACGCCGATTTCCTGCCGGTCGGCACGTTCAAGGCGCTCCGCGATTCGCTCGCGTATCCGATCGTGCAGACCAAGAACATCGCGAGCGGCCTCTACGGCATCATCGTCGGCACGGAGCGGGCCGATCCCGGCGGCCCCAAGCGAATCTTCGACGAATTTTCGAAAGCCTGGAAGATCGGCTGGCGCAGCGGCATCGAACTGCTGATGGGCCTGTCGATCTACCTCGGTCTGTTCAACCTGTTCCCGCTACCCGCGCTCGACGGTGGCCGCCTGGTGTTCCTCGGCTACGAGATGGTGACCCGCCGCCGCGCGAACCCACGGATCGAGGCGATGGTCCACATGGGCGGGATCATGGTGCTCGGCGTGGTGATGATCCTCGTGACGCTGCGCGACTGCGGCGTCTTGTTCAGTTAGCGCTAAGCTCGCTCCGTGGTTACCGAGGAGGTCCTCGCGCGGATTCCGACCGACGCCGGCGTGTACCTATTCAAGGACGCTGCCGGCGAGGTCGTCTACGTGGGCAAGGCGCAGAGCCTGCGCACGCGCGTGCGCCAGTACTTCCGCGAGGGTGGTGACGAGCGGTTCTTCGTCGCCGCGGGCTTCCTCGCGCGCACCGCGACCGACGTCGAGACGATCGTGGTGTCGTCGGCGAAGGAGGCGCTGCTCCTCGAGAACCACCTGATCAAGAAGTATCAGCCGAAGTTCAACGTCAAGCTGCGCGACGACAAGCAGTACCTCGTGCTGCGCCTGCTCGACCCGTCGGGGCCAAGCGACGGCGACAAGCGCAACGTGTTCCCGCGCGTCGAGGTCGTCCGCAACATCCGCGACGACAACGCGAACTACTTCGGCCCGTATCACTCGGCGACGTCGGCGCGCGAGACGCTGCGCACGCTCAACCGTCACTTCAAGCTGCGCACGTGCACCGATCACGTCCTCGAGACCCGCGGCCGGCCGTGCCTGCAGTATCAGATCAAGCGCTGCTCCGGTCCGTGCGCCGTGCTCGTGCCACCCGAGGCGTACGCCGAGCAGGTCACCGACGTGAAGATGTTCCTGTCGGGCAAGAGCGCCGAGCTCGTCCAGCGCTTGCGCGGTCGCATGCAGACGCGCAGCGAGGCCGAGGACTACGAGGTCGCCGCCGCACTGCGCGACTCGCTGTCCGCGGTCGAGCGCGCGCTCGAGCGCCAGCACGTCGTGCAGGACGACTTCGTCGATCAAGACGTGTGGGGCCTGTATCGCGAGGCGGACTTCGTCGAGGTCGCCGTGTTGTTCGTGCGCGGTGGCAAGCTGGTCGGCCGGCGCACGTTCCAGCAGAAGGATCAGGAGCTGCCGGATGCCGCGGTGATCGCGGAGTACGTCCAGCAGTACTACGCGACCGGCACGCTGATCCCCGACGAGATCGTCGTCGGCGTCGAGCTCGAGGATGGCGAGGTGCTCGCGGAGTGGTTGACGCAGCAGCGCGGCAAGAAGATCAAGCTCGTGCAACCGCAGCGCGGAATTCGCGCGCGCCTCGTCGAGCTCGCCGATCGCAACGCCGCGGCATCTGCGACCTCGCGCCGCAACAAGGACTCCGACGCCGAGGCGATGCTGCAGAAGATCGCGGATCGCCTGCACCTGCCGCGGCCGCCCAAGCGGATCGAGTGCTTCGACATCGCGCACATCTCGGGCACCGATACGGTCGCGTCGATGGTGACGTTCGTCGACGGGATTCCGGCGCGCGGCCTCTACCGCAAGTTCAAGATCCGCTCGGTCGAGAACAACGATTTTGCCGCGATGTACGAGGTGCTGACCCGCCGGTTCCGCCGCGCGAACCAGGCGAACGAGGCCGAGGATCCGGCGTGGACGCGCCCCGACCTCCTCGTGATCGACGGCGGCAAGGGTCAGCTCGGGATGGCGGTCGCCGCGCTCACCGATCTCGGCGTACCGCTCGGCGGCGACAACGGCGTCGAGATCGTCGGGCTCGCGAAGGAGCGCGACCTCGAGGCCGGCACCGCGCCGGATCGGATCTATCGCCGCGGCGTCAAGGACTCGATCCCGCTGCGCTCGAACTCGCCGGAGCTCTACGTGTTCGCGCGGATCCGCGACGAGGCGCATCGCTTCGCGAACACGTTTCATCGCGATCGCCGCAGCAAGGCGTCGCTGCGCTCCGAGCTCGACGTCATCCCCGGCATCGGTGCGACCCGGCGCCAGCGCCTGCTCAAGCACTTCGGCAGCGTGCGTGCCATCCGCCAGGCGTCCGTCGACGATCTCGCGAAGGCGCCGGGCATGAACAAGAAGGCCGCCGAGGCGATCGTGAAGTATTTCGCGACGGCGGTCGGCACGATGCCGGTCGGCGAGTACGAGACCGAGAGCTGATACGCTCCCGTCATGGCGTGGCCGCAACCGTTCACGAAGCAACGGACCGTGGAAGTGGGTAAGGTCTCGACGCATGTCGCCGAGGTCGGCGATGGGCCGCCCGTGGTGTTCTTGCACGGCAACCCCGACACCCACGCGGTGTGGGCGACGACGGTCGGCGGCCTCGCCACCCTGCGCTGCATCGCGCCGGATCTGCCGGGCTTCGGCAAATCGCAACCGCCGCTCGAGGACCTCTCGCTCGATAGCCAGGGCGAGTTCGTGCGCGACCTCGCCGACGTGCTCTTGCTCGATCGCTTCCACCTCGTCGTCCACGACATCGGCGGGGTCTACGGCCTCGCGTTCGCCGCGCTCCATCCGGAACGCCTGCGCTCGCTCACGATCTTCAACACGATCTTCTTTCCGGACTACCGCTGGCACCTGTTCGGTCGCGTGTGGCGGACGCGCGGCCTCGGCGAAGCCGCGATGGCGATGGCGACCAAGTCGCTGTTCATCAGCCAACTGCGCCGCGGTTCGAAGGCGATGCCGCGCGAGTACGCCGACCTCGCCTTCGCGGAGTTCACGGCGAAGGCCAAGCGCCACGTACTGAACTACTACCGCGCCTCGGATCCTTCGATCTGGGAGGGCTGGGATACCAAGCTGCGCACCGCGATCAG
>JBDTJY010000308.1:0-19572 GCA_039935615.1 Kofleriaceae bacterium | reverse complement strand
CATTACCGCTGGGGCTCGTTCCGGCCGGCGGCGAGCACGCTCGTCGGCGACAACCCGCTCAATCGGCGTCGCCACGTGCGCCACTCGCTCGAGCTCAACCTCGTCTACGTCTCGCCCGATCTCGAGGTCGAGGCGACGACGCGCGACCTCAGCGTGAGTGGCGTGTTCGTGTGCAGCCAGGTGCTCGAGCCACTCGGCACGACGTGCGAGCTGACGCTGCTCGTCGACGGTGGACCACCGCTGCACCTCCACGGGATCGTGCGGCGCGTCGTCGAGCACGAAGAAGCGATGAGCGATCCGGTCGGGCTCGGGATCGAGTTCGTGAACCTCGGCGCCGCCGAACAGACCTGGCTCGAGGCCGTCGTGAAGCGGCGCTCGTGATGCGCTGGCTGGTGCTCGGACTGCTCGTCGCGTGCCGGCCGCCCACCGAGCCCGTGGTCGTGCCGGCGGCGGCCGCGGTGCCGATGTCGGATCCGTTCGAGTACGCGATCGATCACGTGTCGCGCGATGCCGGCGAAGCGATCTTCACGAAGACCGGCATCGGCGATCCGTATCGCACCGGGATGCCGTATCCGGTGTTCCTCGCGCTGTTCAAGATGTTCCCGCAGCAGCTCGGTCACGATTGGAGCGAGCTCGCGGATCGTTTCGGCTTCGTCAAGCGCGCGCCCGATCCGGCGGCCAGCGATCCGGATCTGCGCGAGGGCCTGCCGCTCGGCATGCACCTGACGGTCGATCCGATCACGGGCGTACCGTTCGTCGTCACGGCGTGCGTGCTGTGCCACGCCGAGAAGCTGCGCTGGTCGGGCGGCGAGACGACGGTGATCGGGCTCGCGAACAAGCGCATCCGGATCCACGCGTACGACGCGGCGTTCACCGAGATCGGGACCTCACACGCGTCCGCCGCGACGCTCGCGCGCTACGCCGCGGCCGCCGCCGAGGCCCACCACATCTCGTGGCCCGAGGCGTACGCGCAACCGATCGTCGCCGCGACCGTCGCCGCGATGGCGAAGCGTGCGGCGACCCGCACCGAGCTCGTCGCGCGCACCCACGACGGTGCGGCCGGACGCGTCGCGGTGATCGACATGTTCGTCGGTGTGCTCGGCGAGCTGTCGCACAAATCGGTGCAGTTCTCGCCGGCGGTCGGGTGGTCGAAGGTGCCCGACGTGATCGGTTTTCCGGTCCGCACGACGCTGTCGTGGGATGGTTCGGGTGAAGGTTCGATGGACGTGCTCGCCGTCGAGGCGGACGTCGCGGCCGGCGTTCGCGTCGAGTGGTTGAACGCGCACCCGATGCAGGGTGCCGCGCTCGGCGCGTACCTCCGCCAGCCCGCCCCGCGGCCGGCGTTCCCGCGCTCGATCGATCGCGCGCTCGCCGATCGCGGCAAGCTGCTGTTCGAGGATCAATGCGCGCACTGCCACGGTCACTACGGCGCCGATGGCCGCGTCACCGCGTACACCGAGCAGGTCATCCCACTCGAGGACCTCGGCACCGATCCGGGTCGCGCGATGGCGGCGACCGCGAGCTTCGAGCTCGCCGCGAACGATCAGGACATCACCCACGGCTACACCAGGTTTCGTCGCACCGGCGGTTACGTCCCACCGGTGCTCACGAACGTCTGGATGCGCGCGCCGTATGGTCATGCCGGTCAGTGGGCGAGCCTCGCCGTGATGGCGACGCCGCCGGCGCGGCGTCAGCCCCTGACGATGGATCTCGACGGCCTCTACGATCTCGACGAGGTCGGCGTCGCGACCACGCCGACGCCGACGCGAGACGATCCGGCGCTGCTCGCCGGGCATCCCTTTCTCGCCGACCTCGGCGCGGATGCGCCCGCGGTGATCGAATACCTGAAGACGCTCTGACTCTGATGGTCGAGTCGTAGCGTAAGCGGCCGGCGTATCGCGCTTACGCTTGCGCTGATCGCTTACGCTTACGGCGCTGCTCGCGCGGTGATCGGTAAGACGCTCTGATTCTGATGGTCGAATCGTAAGCGTAAGCGGCCAGCGTAAGCGTAAGCGGATCTGGGCGCCCCCTGCTTCGCACCGGCACCAGACCGCTCGCTTCGCTCGCTCCAAATCGCGCTTACGCTTACGCTGATCGCTTACGCTTACGGCGCTGCTGGCGCGGTGACAAGACGCTCGACTCTGATGGTCGAGTCGTAAGCGTAAGCGGTAAGCGAAAGCGTAAGCGGATCTGGGCACCAGACCTGATCGCTGACGCTCGCGTCGCAGCGCGATCTACTCGAGCGGTTCGAACAGCGCGACCGAGACCATCGTCGACGCCGCCTGGCCACGCGCGTGGATCCACAGCATCGCATCGGTCTGGACGTGCAGCGGCGCGTTCCACTCGAGGTTCGCGAACGTCTGCGGCTGCGAGGTATCGACGGTGACGTCCCAGCTGTCCTGGAGGATCGCGAAGTCGTCGTCCTGGAGCGCGGTCGCGAACGCGGACACCATGCCGGGCTGCGCGTCGGTCGTCGCGGAGAAGTGCGCGGCGGCGACGTTCTGGGTCGCGTCGAGATGGAGACAGATCGTCTGGCCGTTTTGATCGAGCGTCAACGGGCCGATCTGAGTCGGTTGCGCGCTGCCGGTCGAGCCATCGAGCGTGACGTCCGTGCCGCACGTGTGGGGCTGGACGATCGGCGCCGGATCCGGATCGCCGTGATGGTCGGCCACGCACGCAGCCGTGCTACCGGCGATCAGCGCGAGCCCGACGACGAACCTCATCGCGAATAAATATAACAGTTCGAAGCAGGAAGACATACCCCGAGCAAACTCCTAGGTCCCCGCTTCGATGGCGGCCCCGTCCGGAGCTTTGATCCGGGTCAGCTCCTCGCGGGTCATCGCGTCGGCCGGCCCGTGATCGGTGCGCGCCTTCAGGATCACGATGTCGCTGCCCTCGACGACGGCGTGGAGCTCGAACCCGGTGCACGAGCACCCGGTGATCGCCTTCATCTCGGCCGCCGGCGAGATCGGCTTGCACTCGCCCTGGAAGCTCAGGATCGGATGGCTGACCTGACGGCCGGTCTCGTCGGTGATCTGGACGTAGACGCTCGTGGTCTGGCCTTCCGCTTGGAAGCCCCAGCCGATCGAGACCTTCTTCGCGTAGATGCCGCTGCCGCTGCCCGTCCCCGCGGGCTTCTGGCCGCCGCTGCACGCCGCCATCACCATCGAGATCACGATCGCGAGCCGCTTCATCGCGAAACCGTAGCACCGGCGGTAGGATAGGTGCATGTCTCTGGCACGCCTCGTGGTGATCGAGGGTCCGGATGCGGGGCGCGAGTTCGAGCTCCCGCTCCGCGGCGGCGGCGTCGGGCGTGGCGAAGGCAACCTGATCCAGCTCACCGATCCGACGGTGTCGCGCGTCCACGGGCTGATCGAGCTGCGCGATGGCGCGCTCGCGTGGGTCGACGACAGCGGTAAGCCGCGCACGTTGATCAACGGCGAGCCACCGACCGTGCATCGGCTCGAGGCCGGCGACGAGATCGTGCTCGGCGCGACGAAGATGGCGTTCCTGCCGGTCGAAGGCGTCGCGGTCACGCGCGCGTCGAGCCACGTCACGATGGAGGTCTCGAGCGCACAGTTGTTCGCGCTGACTGGTCGCGACGACACCGCGCGCCGCTACCTGTTCGCGATCGCCGAGCTCGGTCATCGCCTGCGCGCCGAGTCGGCGGCCGGTCGTGATGCGGTCGCGCGGGCCGCGTGTGATGCCGCGCGCACCGCGCTCGATGCCCACCGCGCGTTCGTGTTGTCCGCGGGCCGGCGCCCGGCCCCCGTCGCCGCTGCGATCGGCCCGGGCGAGACCGCGCAGCTCCAGCTCCCGCAGGAGCTGATCGAGAAGGTCCTGCAAGGTGGCGTCGTCACGGCCGAGACCGGTGGCCGCGCGTTGATCGCCGCGCCGGTGCACGGCAGCGCCGACGACGTCGTCGCGGTCCTGTGGATCGATCGCAAGGGCAACCCGTGGGGCGAAGCCGACGCGCAGGCCGCGAGCTGCATCGCGCAGCTCACGAGTGCGGCGTGGGTCGGCGCCGATACGCGCGACCAGCTCGCGCGCCGCGCCGACGCGCTCGAGGAACAGCTCGAGGGCCCGCTCGGCGCCGGCGAGTTCATCGGCCGGTCGGCCGCCGCGCTGCGCGTCGTCGAGTTCGTCAAGCGCGTCGGCCCGAGCGACGCGACGATCCTCCTCGGCGGCGAGTCCGGCTCCGGCAAGGAGATGGTCGCGCGTGCGATCCATCGCGCGTCGCGCCGCGCGAAGGGTCCGTGCGTCGCGATCAACTGCGCCGCGCTGACCGAGTCGCTGATCGAGAGCGAGCTGTTCGGTCACGAGAAGGGCGCGTTCACCGGCGCGACCGAAAAGAAATCCGGCCGGTTCGAGATGGCCGATCGCGGCACGCTGTTCCTCGACGAGGTCGGCGAGCTTCCGCTCACCCTGCAGACCAAGTTCTTGCGCGTGCTCGAGGAGCGCAGGTTCGAGCGCGTCGGCGGCCAGAAGTCGATCGAGGTCGACGTCCGCATGATCGCGGCGACCAACCGCGACCTGTCCGAGATGGTCCGCCGCGGCTCGTTCCGCGAGGACCTGTTCTATCGGCTCTCGGTCATCCACATGGAGGTGCCGCCCCTGCGCGAGCGCCTCGACGACGTGCCGACCCTCGCGGAGCATTTTCTCGCGCGGTTCAAGCATCAAGCCGGGCGCCGGATCACCGGGTTCTCCGCCGACGCGATGGGCGTGATGACGCACTACGGTTGGCCCGGCAACGTGCGCGAGCTCCGCAACGCCGTCGAGCGCGCGATCGTGCTCGGCGATCGCGATCAGATCCAACCCGGCGATCTGCCGCCGCAGGTGCTCGGTCAGACCGCGCTGCCGTCGACACGGACCAAGAGCTCGCCGACCCCGCCGCTCGGCTCGCAGATCTCGCAGCCGCTGCTGCCGCTGCCGATCATCGAGCACACGCCGACGCCGGGGCCGATCCAGCCGACGCCGTCGTACACCACCGGTCCGCGCCCGCCGGTCGCGCGCTCGCTGCGCGACCTCGAGAAGGAAGGCATCTTGGCCGCGCTCGCCGCGACCAACGGCAACAAGGCGCAGGCGGCCGCGATCCTCGAGATCGATCGCTCGACGCTGTACAAAAAGTTGAAGGACTACGAAATCGAGAGCTAGCGCGGATTCTTGCGCGGACGACCGCGGCGGCGCGGCGCGTCGCTCTGGCCGAAATCGCCATCCTCCGCGAACCGCTCCTCGACGAGATCGTCGATTCCGGTATGGAGTGAATCCAACCGGCGCAGCTCTTCGCGCTCGAACTCGGCAAACGACGTGTAGACCCGTGGAATTCCTGACGACATTAGTGCTCCTTCGAGGACATGCCCACATGTCCTACATCTGCATACTTTGTACGCCGAGCGGGAGTAGAGGTCCAAATTTTTGCATCGTCATAGTCGAGTGATACGAGCGTGCATGTCCCGAATCGTCGCTGTTGCGAACCAAAAGGGCGGCGTAGGCAAGACGACGACCGCGATCAACCTCGCGGCATCGATCGCTTCTCGCGGCTATCGCACGCTGTTGGTCGACTTCGATCCGCAGGGCAATGCCTCGTCCGGCGTCGGCTATCCGCGCGACAAGGTCGAGCTCACGATCTACGACGCGCTCGTCGGCGAGGTCACCCTCGAAGACGTGATCCGACCGACCGATATCACCACGCTGTTCGTCGCGCCGGCGACGACCGATCTGGTCGGTGCGGAGATCGAGCTGATCGGCGCCGATTCGCGCGAGCGCTTCCTCGCGAACTGCCTCGCACCGGTGGTCTCGCAATACGACTACATCGTGATCGATTGCCCGCCGTCGCTCGGCATCCTCACGCTCAACGCCTTGGTCGCCGCCGATGGCGTCGTGGTGCCGATGCAGGCCGAGTACTTCGCGCTCGAGGGCTTGTCGGCGCTGACCGCGACGATCGAGAAGGTCAAGGCCGCGTACAACCCGCACCTCAAGATCGACGGCGTGCTGTTCACGATGTTCGATGGCCGCATGAACCTCGCGAACCAGGTCCGCGAGGAGGTGGCGAAGTTCTTCGGTGACTCCGTGATGGAGACCACGATCCCGCGCAACGTGCGGCTCTCGGAGGCGCCGAGCTACGGCAAGCCGGTGATGCTGTACGACCTGCGCTGCCCCGGCACCAAGACGTACCTCGCCGTCGCCGACGAGTTCCTCCTCCGCACGCTCGCCTCGGCGGTACCTGGGGTACCTGGCAAGGATGGCGTCGTCGCGAAGGGTCAGCCCGCCGCGTGATGGCCACCCAAGATCCCAAGAAGCGCGGCCTCGGACGCGGTCTGTCGGCGCTGTTGCCGAGCGCGGCACCGCCGTCGCCGGTGCGCCAGGCCGAGCCGAAGTCGCGGACGTACTTTCTCGCAGGCATCGAGCAGCTCTACCCGAGCCCCGAGCAGCCGCGCCGCAAGTTCGACGAGACCCAGCTCGCCGAGCTCGCCGAGTCGATTCGCACGCACGGCGTGATCGCGCCGCTCGTGGTGCGACCCCGCCCTGCCGGCGAGGCCGAGGCCGGCGCGCTCCCCGGCTACTACCTGATCGCCGGCGAGCGCCGCTGGCGTGCTGCGCAGCGCGCCGGACTGCACGAGGTCCCGGTCGTCGTCCAGGAGGTCGACACCAAGGGCGCGTTCGAGCGCGCGCTCGTCGACAACCTGCAGCGCGCCGACCTGGGCCCGCTCGAGGAAGCCGCGGCGTTCCAGCGGCTCGTCGATGAATTCGCGATGTCGCACGAGCAGGTCGCCGATCGGATCGGTAAAGACCGCAGCACGATCGCGAACTCGATCCGGCTCTTGAAGCTGCCCCTGCCCGTGCGCCAGCTCGTCGAGGACCAACGCCTCGGCATGGGCCACGCGCGTGCGCTGCTCGGGCTCGACGAGCCGACCGCGATCGAACAGGCCGCGCGCGTCGTCGTCGCGAAGGGCCTGTCGGTGCGCGCGACCGAGGAGCTCGTCAAGAAGCGGCGCTCGCCGGACAAGGCGAAGCCGCGCAAGGCGAGCCCGAAAACCGCGTCCGTGCGCGACCTCGAAGAGCGGCTGACCCGCACGCTCGGTGGCCCGGTCACGATCACCGAGGACGAGCCGGGCAAGGCGGGGCGGATCGAGGTGCGATACCTCAGCCTCGATCATCTCGAGCGCCTCCTCGATCGTCTGCTGTAGGCGTGCGCCACGCGCACACCGCTCGGGTCAGGTAAAGCGATGTCGGATCGAAGTTGTGACGATGTCGTGCGTCCGCTCGATCGGTTGCTCTCCACACACCCGGAGCGCGATACTCATGGTGAGTGTCGGATCGGGAGCATCCACGCATGCCGTACACGGTAGCGGTCGAGTTCCGGACAGCGTCGTCGTTTTTGGTCGCGTACTCGATCAACCTGTCGCGCGGCGGCCTGTTCCTCGAGACCGACGCCGACGTGCCGACCGGTGCCGCGATGACGCTCGATTTCTCGGTTCCGAACGTCGGCGTGACCTCGGTCAACGGCGTCGTCGCGTGGCGGCGCTCGCTCGACGACATCGCTTCGGGTCCGCCCGGCATCGGCATCGAGTTCCAGGACATCACGCCGCAGCTCGGCGCGCTGATCGATCGGCTCGCCGCCGGGTTTCGCGGCGTGCAGGTGTTGCTGCTCTCCGGCGATCGCCAGGACCGCACGACGCTCGCGCGCAATATCAAATCGATCTTCAGCACCGCCGAGATCACGCAAGCCGCCGATGCGAGCGTCGCCGCGAGCGTGCTGTCGAGCGAGGTCGACATCGTGCTCGTCGACGTCGACTTCGATCTCCCAGGCGGGCTCGAGATCATCCGCGCCGCGAAGGCGCTGCATCCGGCCGTGCCGACGATCGCGATCACGTCGAACAGCTCGTACCGCGAACAAGCGGTCGACGCCGGCACCGACGAGCTCTTGCAGAATCCTCCAGCGTTCGCCGACCTCCAGATCGTGCTCGTCCGCGCGCTCGGCAAGCCGGTCTCGGTGCGACGCATCGAAGGCTCCGGCGGCGTCGACGTCGACGTCTAGCTCGTCTGTTACGCTGCGCGCGATGAGACACCTCGTTGCGCTGGTCGTGATCGCGATCGTTGGTTGTAAATCCGGCGACAAACCTGCGCCGACTCCGACGCCGACCGAGGCCGGGGCCGGCTCGAGCACCGCGACCGGCTCGGGCTCGGCCGCGGCGGGCTCGGCCGCGGCGGGCTCGGCCGCGGCCGGCTCGGCCGCGGCCGGCTCGGGATCCGGCTCGAGCACGCCCACGTGCGTCCTCACGATCGCACTCACCCAGACCAACCTGTCGTGGAGCGGCGGCGGGATCTCCGAGGGCCACTCCGACTACAAGCCCGGCGAGCCGCCGCACGTCGATGTCTTGAAGGCGGTCGACCCGAGGTGCGCGACGCTGCTGACCGCCGCCGACACCATGAAGTACCAGGACGTGATCGCGGTGATGGACGCGCTCGTGAAGCTCGGCCTCGTCAACATCTCGCTCGGCAAGGCCGGCGACCCGCCGACCAAGAGGACCACGCGCCCGCAGCCCAACATCGACATGAAGTGGATCAAGAGCGCCGATGGTAAGCCGACGTTGCAGGGCACGCTCGATCCGATGTCGGGGAGCCCGATCGCGAAGGACACGCTCGTGCTCGTGATCACGAAGACCCAGGTCACGTTCAAGGGGGAGGTCCTCGCCACGCCCGACGACGACAAGCTCGGCGACAAGATCACGGCGAAGCTGCCCGCCGACCCCAAAGACCCGACGCTGATCATTCAGGCGGACGCGAATACGTCGTCACGCACGATCGCTCGCGTGATCGAGGCCGCCGGCGTTCGCGGCTACACGAACGTGTTGTTCGCCGTGAAGAACAAATAGCCGGCCGCGTCGAGGCGCGTTGCGCGGACGTATCGCCGTCGGAGCGATCGATGCGAGCCACGCCACGCCACGGCGACGACGACAGCGACTCAGCCGCGGCGACGGCGCGCGGCTTCGACCGTGTTCTCGAGCAAGCAGGCGATCGTCATCGGGCCGACGCCCTTCGGCACCGGCGTGATCGCGCGCGCGCGCTGGATCGCGGACGTGAACTGGACGTCGCCGACGAGCTTGCCCTCGGCGGTGCGGTTGATCCCGACGTCGAGCACGACGGCGCCCTCCTTGATCCAATCGCCCTGCACCATCTCGGGCCGGCCGATCGCGGCGACGACGATGTCGGCGCGACGAACCTCGTCGGCGAGGTTTTTGGTCTTCGAGTGACACACGGTGACCGTCGCGTTCGCGTTCTGTAGCAGCAGCGCGATCGGCTTACCGACCAACACGCTGCGCCCGAGCACGACGGCACGCAGGCCCGTCGGATCGGTATCGACCTCGCGCAGCAGGCGCATGCAGCCCTTCGGCGTGCACGGGATGAACACCGGACGGCCTTGCGCGAGGTAGCCGAGGTTGAGCGGATGCAGGCCGTCGACGTCCTTCGCCGGATCGATCGCGCGGAGCACGGGCTCGCTGTCGAGCTGCGGCGGCAACGGGAGCTGCACGAGGATGCCGTCGACGATCGGATCGGCGTTGAGGTCCGCGACCAGGCGCATCAGCTCGGCCTGCGTGGTGTTCGCGGGTAGCTTGTGATCGCGAACATCGACGTTCGCCTCGCGCGCCGCCTTGGCCTTGGCCTTGACGTAGACCGCGGAGGCCACGTCGTCACCGACGAGCACGACCGCGAGCGTCGGCACGATCTGCTTGGTCGAGCGCAGCGTCGCCGCCGCGGCCGCGACCTCGCCGCGCAGCTTCGCCGCGATCGCGCTGCCGTCGATGATCTGGCCGATCATGGCGAGCTCGCGCTGGTGCCGCCGGACGGCTTGCTGCCACCCGCGGGGGCAGCACCGCCACCGCTCGCCGGCGCCGCGCCACCACTGCCGCCGGAGCCACTCGACGATCCACCGCCACTCGATCCACCGCCACTCGACGATCCACCGCCACTCGACGATCCACCGCCCGACGTGCCCGACGTGCCCGACGTGCCCGACGTGCCCGACGCTGCGGCCGGCGCCGCCGCCGGCTTCGCGGCATCCCCGGAGGCCGCCGCTGGTGCGTCCGTGTTCGCGGTCGTCCCGGATCCGCCGTCCGCCGACTTCTCGGGTTTCGACGACGCGTAGAGATCCTTGTACCAACCGCCGCCCTTCAACGAGAACGCGGTGCGCGAGATCATCCGCTCGAGCGCTTCCGCGCCGCACGCTTCGCACAGCGTCTTCTCCGGATCGCTCATACGCTGCTGGTACTCGAACTCGCGCCCGCACTTCTTGCACTGATATTCGTAGGTCGGCATTAGTTACTCCTGAGCGAAGCTAACGATGCGCACGCCAAGCTCGCCGTCAACGTCTACCAACTCGCCCTGCCCGATCAGCTTGCCGTCTGCGCGAATCTCGAACGGTCCCGCGAGCGGTCGACCGAGTGACACGACCTCGCCCACCGCGAGGCCCATCACCTGGCGCAGCGACAGCTTCGTCGTCCCGAGTCCGACCGTCAGCTCGACGCGGGCGTCGTCCGGGAGTGCCATCGCGCGCGGAACATACTCGGTCGCGACCCGCGCGACGAGGGGATCGTTGCCCGTCGCGAGCCCGACCGCACCGCCAAGCACGACGAGCTCGGCCGTGGCGAGCGGCCGATCGAGCGTGACGACCGAGCGGATCGACAGCCGCGCGAGGTCCGCGCGAGCAAGCTCGCAGCGACCGACGACGATCGGCAGGTCGAGCAGATAGCGATCGGCCCACATCGGTCCGGACATCGCGGCCGGCGCCTTCGCAGCGAGCGCGAGTGGCGCGGCGAGCGCGAGTCCATGCGGCACGACGACCTCGATCGTGCACGGCGTGCCGGCGAACCGCGCCTCGAGCAGGATCGCGTCCACCGTCCCCGTGCGCTTGCCGCGCTCGAGGTGCGGCCACACCTCGCCCGCGATCCCCAGATCCTCGACGGCAGCGGCGACCAGGAGCGACCACATCGCGTGCTCGGTCTCGTTCAACGGCCGCGGCGCCGGCAGCTCGTCCGGTCCGCCGAGCAGCTTCTGCGCGAAGCCGCGCACGAACCCGCTCGCCGCGCGAACCTCGATCGTCTGACCGCGCACGCGGAGCTCGCAGCTCGCCGCGAATGGATCGCCGAGCGCACCGCCGACCACGCGCAGCGTCGCCGCGCCGCCGACCAACACCTCGACGCGGCGACCGCGCGGCGCGATCGCGAGCCAGCGCGCGACCGCATTGCCGAGCGCGAGGTGCTCGACCTTCGGCAGCTGTTCGAACGGATACGGCCTGATCACCAATCGATAACTTCCGAAAACTTGGGCCCGTCCACAAGGGTGGGTACGCTTTTATCCTACATCTGTCTACCAGAGGTTTACCTGCATGAATGAGCGCCGTTTGGGCTACCGGATCCCGTTCGAATCGATGGTCACGTCGTACGTGCACGACCGTCCGATTCGAGCGCTGGCCTCGAACCTGTCCGACACCGGCCTGAACATGTCGTCGATCGCGATGCTGGCGCCGCCGCCGGGCCTCGTGGTGGGCCTCGAGATCGATCTGCCGGGCATGGACGAATCGATCTGGGCGGCGGGCCAGATTTGCTACCGCAAGGACGACAGGATGGCGTCGGGGCTCGGCGTGAAGTTCGTCGCGATGGCCAAGAGTCAGGCGAGGATGGTTCGCGACTTCTGCATCGAGAAGCGACGCACCCACCTCGGCTCGCTGCTGGCCCGCATCCGCGCCTAGGTTATGCTTTCGGAGTGAGGCGCCTCCCCTTCCTGCTCGCCTGCGCCCTCGCCGGCGTGCCCATCGTCGCCTCCGCGCAGCCGGCCGACTGGGGCGCCACGCGCGATCAGTTCGACAAGAACGTGATCGCTCGCTACAAGGGCATCCTCGCGCGGAACCCACACGACGGGTCGGCGCTCGCGAAGCTCCTCGAGATGTATCGCCGGTACCGCACCGTCGATCTGTTGAAAGAGGAGTACGGCAAGGAGCTCGACAAGAAGGCCGACGATTGGGCCGCGCTCGTCGTGCTCGGCCGGCTGATGCACACGACCGGCGACGATCAACGCGCGACCGAGCTGTGGACCAAGGCCGTCGCCGCGAAGGACGACGACGCCGAGACCTGGATCGACATCGGCGAGCTCGACAAGACCGCCGGAAAGAACAAGGAAGCGCGCGCCGCCTACGACAAGGCGCTCGCGCACGCGTCGCAGAAGGACATGAAGAAGAAGTCGCTGCGCGCGCTCGCCGACCTGGCGCTCGCGACCGGCGACAACGACGGCGCCAACACCTACTTCAAGCAGTTCCTCGATCTCGATCCGACGAACGCGCAACTCTGGATCGAACGTGGCGACGCGATGCTTGCCGCCGGCAAGCGCGACGTCGCGCTCGACAGCTACACCGCCGCCGAGAAATTGCTGGGCAGCGATCCGGCGCGCCGCGTCGAGGTCGTCGCGCGTCGCGGGCAGGCGCTCGAGGGCATGGGCAAGGACGACGAGGCCACCGCCGAGTACCGCCGCGCGATCAAGCTCGCGCCGAAGGGCTACTACCTCGAGGTCGAGCTCACCGGTCGGATCATCGACATCTATCGCCGCAAGCAGGCGCTACCCGCGCTGCTCGCGCAGTACGAGAAAGAGTGGCCCGAGAGCACGCGCGGTCACTTCGAGTGGAACACGCTCGGCAAGCTCTACGAGGAGACCGGCGCGCAGGACAAGGCGATCGCCGCGCTCAAGCGAGCCGTCGCGAAGTCCGCATTCGAGCTCGAGACCCAGCGCCGGCTGATCACGCTGCTCGAGAACTCCGGCCGCGATGACGAGGCGCTCGCGCAGTACGAGGCGGTCGTGCGCGCGGCTCCAGGCGAAGCGCGATTCCAGCTCGAGCTCGCCGAGCGCTACTGGCGGCGCGGCCAGGAGAAGAAGGCGCTCGAGACGCTGCTGCGCCTCGAAGCACGGTTCCCGAGCGATCCGGGCACGCTCGGCGCGATCGCCGACTTGTATACGCGCTTCGGTAAAGACGACCTCGCGATCGTCGAGTACGAGCGGCTCGCGAAGCTCGAGCCCGATGACATGAGTCACCTCGTGACGCTCGGCGAGCAGTACTTCCAGAAGGGCGACAAGACCCGCGCGATGGCGACGTGGATCCGGATCATCGCGTCGAAGAAGCCGATCGCGTACGCGAAGCTCGGCGAGGTGCTCGCGGAGCACGGCCCCGCGTATCAGACCGAAGCGAAGAAGAACTACGACAAGGCGATCGAGCTCGATCCCAGGAACCCGGAGTTCTACAAAGGCCGCGCCGCACTCTACGAGTCGATGAAGGGCAACTCGAACTTCACGAGCTCGCTCGCCGACTGGGAAAAAGTGCTAAGCCTGCTCGGGACCAAGCCGAGCGATCGGCTCGCTCGGCGCGATGCGCGCCGCCACATCGTGACCGTGGTGTTGAAGCTGCCGCAGGAAGAGAACGCGTACAAGAAGCGGTGGGCCACCGCGTTCGCGCGCCCGGTGCCGAATGCGCCGGCGCCGGCGCCCGTGCCGCCGCCGAAAGATCCGAAGAATCCCGGCACGCCACCCGTCGTCGTCGCGACCGCGACGGTGCCGCAGGATCAACTCGATGCCGGTTACTTCCTCGTCGAGTACTACTCGCACCCGGGCAAGGGCCAAGACGGCGAGCCGCGCGCCACGCTCGAGCGGCTGGTCGCGCTCGTGCCCGACGATCAAGACGTCACGCTCGATCTCGTGAAGGCGTATCGCTCCGCGCGCAAGTACGACGAAGCGGTCGCGCTGCTCCTCAGGCTCGCGAAGGCGGTGCCGAGCCGCGAGCGCGAGGTCTACAAGCAGATCAGCGAGATCAAGACCGAGGCCCGCAAGGACGACGAGGCGATCGAGTGGCAGCAAAAAGCACTCGCGAAGTCGCCGAACGATCCGACCGCGTACGAGGGTCTCGGCGAGCGCTACGTCGAGATGCAACGGCTCCCCGAGGCGATCGCGGCGTACGAGAAGACGGTGCAGCTCGATCCGCGAAACTCGAAGGCGGCGTTCGCACTCGCGCAGCTCTACGTCCAGACCGGCACGCCGATGAAGGCGAGCGAGCTACTTCGCGACGTGCTACGCAACGACACCAACGAAGATGTGATCGCGCGCGCCGGCGAGCAGGCGATCGATCTCGAGGAGATGACCGACACGCTCGGCGATCTCGAGAAGGTGCTGTCGCCGCTGTCGTTCATGATGGCGCACAAGCCGGTGTATCGCCGCGTGCTCGTGCGGCTCTACCTGCGCTACGTGCCCCGGCTCGTCGAGCGCATCCATCACGGCAACGACGAGGTCAAGAAGGCCGCGCGCGCCGAGCTCGATCGCGTCGGAGCGCACGGCCTGCGCCCGCTGCTCGAAGCGCTGCGCGACGAGAAAGACGTCAACCAGCAGCGGATCGCCGTGCAGGTGCTCGGGCACCTCGGCAACAAGGGCGCGGCGCCGCCGCTCGTCCACATGGCGCGCCAGGAGCCGACCAAGGATCAGCGCCGGATCGGCACGCTCGCCGAGACGCTCGATCGCGAGGTTCGCGTCGACGCGCTGGTCGCGGCCGGCCGGCTCGGCGACCCCGGCGTGATCGCGGACGTGATGCCGCTCATGGATCACCACGAGGGCGCGATCCGCGAGGCGGCGACGTTCACGCTCGGTCGCTCGGGCGATCGCCGCGCGGTCGCGCCACTGCTCAAGGTCACGACCGATCGGTTGGCCTCGATCCGCGTGCTGGCCTGTCTCGGCCTCGCGCAGATCGACGATCCGCGGGTCGGTCCGGCGCTCGTCGCGACGCTCAAGGACGCGTCGCAGACCGACCTCGTGCGCGGTGCGTGCGCGTATGCGATCGGCGCGCGCAAGTACGCCGCCGGCGGCGCGGCCCTGCTCGCCTCGCTCGACGACAATCGCGCCGAGACCCAGCGGCTCGCCGCGTGGTCGCTCGGTCAACTCGCCGAACCCAAGGCCCTCGGTCCGCTGGTCCGCGCCTACTTCGCGCGCGCGGGTCAGAGCGCCGACGAGCTGGTGTGGGCGATCGCGCGCACGAGTGGCACCGGCGTCGCGCCGGCACAACCGGCCGACCTCGGCAATTATCCGATGCATGGCGGCAAGTTCTTCGCCGAGGACGCGATCGCGGACCTGCCCGGCCCGCTGCCGCCGGTCGCCGCCTCGGGGAAGCTCGTCGCGGATCACGCGAATGACATCGCGGCCGGCCTCACCGAAGCGCTCGCCGAGCATCGCGACGTCGTGGTGTCGGTGCTCGCGGATCTCGATGCGTCGCCGGACCGGCTCGCGTTGGGCGCGCTGACGCCGACCACGCTCGATCCGAGAACGATCGCCGCGCTCGACACGATCGCCAAGGCGATCGAGCCCGGGGTCGCCGCGCACCTGACCGATGACGACCCGAAGGTCCGCGCCCTCGCCGTCTCGGTCATCGCGAAGCTCGATTCCACACGTGCCGGGACGCAGGTGGCCAAGGCCCTGACCGATCCCGCCGAACAGGTCCGCGCGTCGGCCATGATGTCGGTCGCGATCCTCGCGCACC
Organism: Kofleriaceae bacterium; assembly: GCA_039935615.1. GTDB lineage: Bacteria > Myxococcota_A > Polyangia > Haliangiales > Haliangiaceae > JABFXX01. Next base: position 4,013 of record JBDTJY010000308.1, on the reverse strand, counting down.
GCCACAATGCGGCCCCCACCGAGCTCGTCGCGGCGCTCGTGAAGACCCTCGATTCGCCGACCTGGAGCGATCGCCGGACAGCCGCGCTCGCGCTCGGAGAACTGGGTAACCTCCTCGGAGGAACCGAGATCACGGCGCTCGCGAAGGCCGCTTCCGACCCCTCCAGCTTCGTCCGCGAGGCGATCGCGATCGCCCTGGGCCACGTGGCGAGTCCCAAGGCACGTGACACCCTCAACGGGCTGGCCAAAGACGACGTCCCGCAGGTCCGCGAGGCGGCGGCCCGGTCGCTCGGGCAGATCAAACGCTAGACCACTAGCTGATCTAGAGCCCCCGTTCTTTGACGCACCATTTCGCAAGAGGGTAGAATTCCAGCGAGATGGACGTCGGTTTGGTCTGCGACGCGTGCAGCGCGTTGACTCCGATCGGAGTGCCGCAATGTGCGCGCTGCGGCCAGCCCGTCGCACTCGACCCGCGCCCGAAACGCGGCAGCGTGCAGCCGCCGATCGTGGCGCCGACCAACGGTTCGCAGCCCGCCGTCACGAACGCCGGGGCCGCGCTCGGCATCACGTGCGGCAAGTGCAGCTCGATGATCCCGCCGAACTTCAAGTTCTGCCCGACGTGCGGCAACAAGGTCAGTGCGGCGCTGCAAGCCGCCGCCGCGCAGGGCGCGATGAACTTCGAGGTCCAGACCCGCGTCGGTCCGCGCCAGCCCGATGCCGCGGTGCAGAAGCCGGGCCGCAGCACGCTATTCTTCGGCGGCGCACTGCAGGCCGCGCGCGCGAAGCTCACACTGATCCGCGGCGACGGCGAGGACGGCGTGTCGTTCACGCTCGCCGGCACCGATCACCTCGCCGGTCGTGGCGAGTGCCCGATCTCGTTTCCCGACGACACGTTCCTGTCGCCGACCCACGCGAACTTTCGCTACTACAACAATCAGCTCATCGTTCGCGACGAAGGCTCGTTGAACGGCGTGTTCGTGCGGATCCAGGGCACCGTGGAGATCACGGCCGGCACCACGATCCTCGTCGGTGAGCAGGTGCTGACGATCATGCCCGCGAAGGTCGCCGACGACGTCCCCGATACCGAGGGCACGTATTACTCGGCGAGCATGATCCGCGGCGCGACGATGGAGATCGCTCAACAACTGCGCGGCGGCACGCCGGGTTGGGTGTTTCGCGTCGACACCGAGTTCGTCTCGATCGGTCGCGAGACCAACGACATCAACTTTCCCGATGATCCGTTCATCTCGGGTCGGCACGCCCAGATCCAGCTCGCGCAGGGCGTGCTATCCGTTACCGACCTCGGGTCGCGCAACGGCACGTTCGTCCGGGTCTCCGGCGAGCACGTGCTGAAGCACGGCGATTACGTGTTTTTGGGTCAGCAGCTACTGCGCGTCGAAATCGTCTGAGGAGCCACCATGACCGTCTGCAACCGTTGCGGCAAAGAGAACCAGGACCACTACAAGTTCTGCTTGGGGTGCGGAGCCGAGCTCACGGCTCCCAAAGCGCCGGGTGGTGACGTGGCGATGATGAAGACGATGATGGCCGATCCATCGCAACAGGCAGCGCCCGGCGCGGCGGTGCGTGGACCGTCGGCGCAGATTCCGCAACCGAACCGCGGCATGCCCGGAATGCCGCCGTCGGGTCCGCTCGGCGCGGGGAGTCCAGGTGGCCCGAACCCGAGCCCGATGGGTCCGCCCATGGGCATGGGCGGCCCGATGGGTCCCGGCCCGATGGGTGGCCCGATGGGCCCCGGTCCCGGCCCACAGGGTCCGCAGCCGATGGGACCGCCGCCCGGCGTCCCGGGCTTCTCGCCGGGCTTCTCGCCGCCTCCGCAAGCGGCCGCTGGCATGCGCCGCTGTCCGTCGTGCGGCAGCGACGTTCCACCGTCGTTCCGGTTCTGCGGCACGTGCGGGTTCCGCATGGATGAGGGCTCGGCGCCGTTGCAGATGCCGCAGCCGCCGGCGCCCGTGCAGCAACCGCAGGCGGCGCCGCAACCGCAACGCGCGCGCTTGTCGATGACGCTGATCCGCCCCGACGGCTCGGAGGGCGGCACGCACGACCTTCGTCCCGGCGAGAACAAGCTCGGCCGCAGCTTCGGTCCGGTGTTCGAGAACGACGGCTATCTGTCACCGGTCCACGCGATGCTCGACATCCGCGTGCCGAATGCGGTGGTCCGCGATCTCGATAGCCTCAACGGCGTGTTCGTGAAGATGACCGGCGAAGAGGAGCTGCAGTCCGGCCAGATCATCCGCATCGGCCAGGAGCTGCTCCGCTTCGAGGTGATTCCGACGCCCGAGCCGACCGCCGACGGCACCGAGCTCATGGGCAGCCCGAACCCGGGCTACTGGGGCAAGCTCACGGTGATCATCGGGCGCGAGGTCACCGGCGCGGTGTTCCCGCTCCTCGGCGAGAGCGTCACGCTCGGTCGCGAGCGCGGCGAGATCAACTTCCCCGACGACGGCTACGTCTCCGGCCTCCACGCGCGCGTCACGCTGCGCGATGGTCGCGTGTACCTCGCCGACCTCGGCAGCTCGAACGGCACGTTCGTGAAGGTCAACGGCGAGCGCGGCTGCGGCCACGACTCGTTCGTGCTGCTCGGCCAGCAGTTGTTCCGACTGAACTTCCTCTAGGAAGTGGGAAGCCCGCTACGGCGCGGGTTTCTTGTCGGTGTTCAGATCGTTGACGTTCGGCGTCGCGGTCGTCTTCTCGACGAACGTGAAGCCGTGCGGAATCTTCAGCTCGCCACCGGGCTCGAAGATGATCAACACGTCGACCTGCTCGTTGACCTTGCCGCCGGGTGCTTCGACGATCAGCTCGCTGTCACTCGCGAAGCGAATGACCGTGCCCTGACGCGAACCGAAGTAGACCTTCGCATTGCGGGCACCATCCGCGATGAAGCGGTTGCCCTTGATGCGGACGTAGGTCCCGCCTTCGATGTCCCCCCGATCCGGCTCGATGCCCGTGACCTTGAGCTTGGTATCACTCGAGCCGCACGCGGCCAGAGCCAGCACCAGCGCAAGAATCGACAGAATGGGCAGACGCCTCGACATGGGAGGCAACGCTACTACATCAGGTCTCGGCGTGCCAATGCCCGCCGCATCTTGGCCAGCGCCTGCTCCTGGAGCTGGCGGATCCGCTCGCGGCTGAGGTTGTACTTGTCGCCGATCTCCTTGAGGGTCAGCTCCTGCTCGGTCCCCAGGCCGAACCGCTGGCGCAGGATATCGGCCTCGATCGGGCGCAGCTCGCGCAACATGTCGCGAACCTCGTTCGTGAGGGCCTCCCACTCCAGATCGCCCGTGGGCGAGATTTCTTCACGATCGGGGTCCTCGAGGACCTCGCCGAGCGTGCGGCCTTCGTCGTCGCCGACCGGCTTGTCGATCGAGATCGAGTGCTCGAGCAGCCAGCTCCGCATCTTCTCGACCTTGTCGATCGGCATGCTGGTCGCTTTTGCGATCTCTTCGGAGGTCGGGTTGCGACCGAGCTCGCCGGTGAGCTGGCGGCGCGCCTTCGTCAGGCGGTGCTGCGCGTCGATCATGTGGACCGGCAGGCGGACCTCGCGGCCCTTGTCGGCGAGCGCGCGGCTGATCGCATGGCGGATCCACCACGAGGCGTACGTCGAGAACCGGAAGCCGCGGCGATAGTCGTAGCGCTCGACCGCCTTGAGGAGGCCGAGGTTGCCCTCCTGGATCAGGTCGGCGAGCGCCATCCGGCCGTGGTTGAAGCGACGCGCGATGCTGACGACCAGGCGAAGGTTCGCCTTCACGAAGTCGTTGCGCGCGTCCATCGTCGCGCGATTCGCGCCGTGCACGCGACGCAGCCACTCGGCTGCCTGGCGCGCCTTGCCGAGCGAGCCAACGTCGTCGCCTCGCACGCCAATGCCGAGCGACATCCGATCGATCGCGCCGAGGGCGGCATCGATGAACAGGTGATCGACATCGGTCGAACGGAGCTTGCGCGCGGCCTTTGCCGAGGCGCGCGCGAAGCCCTTGACGTCCTTGCCGTCTGCTGATC
>JBDTJY010000307.1:0-33515 GCA_039935615.1 Kofleriaceae bacterium | reverse complement strand
GATCCCAGTTCTTGCCCCCGGTCGTCGCAGCTTGTTTGTTCCACGTATCGCGGGCAGCGTTGATCTCCTCTGGGCTCTTGCTCTCGAGCTCCTTCAAAACGTTGTCGGTCTTGCGCGAGTCCATGGTCTTCCTCGAGCGCTGGAGCTCGTCGGGATCCATGGTCATGCGATAGGCCTCAGCCGGATCCTTCAGCATGTCCACGATGTGAACGGCGTTGGCGCCTGCCTTGTCCCCGGCGAGGAGCTTGACGATCTCCTCGTGATCCGGGCCCTCTGCGATATGGGCGGCTGCCCAGTTCGGACCAAAGATCGCCTGTCGTACGTTCGCCTCAGCGAGTTGCTTCGACGTGAGGTTCTCGAGGAGCTCTTTGACCCGTTCCGCGTCTTTGCCGGCGTTCGCGATTCCGATGATGGCCGAGTGCACGGGATCGCCGTCGAGTCCGGCAACCGCCTCGTCCTCGTTTCCCTTCGACAACGACCTGTCGAGCTCTTGGTAAATCGTACGTTCGCCGTTCGTAGTCTTACGAATGGCCGCACGGATCATCTCGATCTCGATGGGCGTACGCGGTCCTAGCACGCGCGCGATCTTCACCGCCTCGTCGTCGTCGTCTGCGTCCTTGCTCCGAGTAACCTTGAGCACCTCCTCAGCCCAGGCATTCGCTTTGGCCGCGAGTTGCTTGCGATCGCCGGGCGGCATCTTTTCGAGCTCACGTTCGGTTTGACCACGCTTGGCCGAGATCATCGCAAGTGCCTGGTCCTGGTCGCGCTTGCCACCCCAGTCAGCGTGCGCAATGAACATCTCGAGGGGCTGACCGGTTAGCGCCTTGAACTTCTCCATCATCTTGTGACGGGTCAGCGGGTCGTCGACGCGATCGAGAACGTTGAGGAATTTCCAACGCCCTTGCTTGTTGTCGGTATCATCCTTCGCCGCGACCAAGAGCGTTGCGTAGGTCGTCGCGTTGAGCTCCGCGACCGATTCCTTGACCTTCAACTTCGCGGCTTCATCCGCCACGTGAGGGTCTTGTGGTTGCGGCGCCGCGACCGATGCTTGCACCTTCGGCTGTGCGGCCGCGCTTGCCTTGATGACCTGTTGCACGTACGAATTACCGAGCGTCGTCATGCACGCATAGATGATCGCGTCGTGCTCTCTCGGATATTCTGCGAGCAGCTTCACGACCGCATCGGGCCCCGGCATCCCGCCGATCATCAACATCCGAACGCGAGCCGTACCAACCCCGGTTGGCTGCTGCGGCTCCGTCACCTCTTGCGCGTGCTGCTGAGCCGTTACAGCTTGATCGTCCCGCACTCCGCCAACGCCCATATGCTGACTTTACAACGAGTAGCGGGTGTTTGGCTGTCTCCAAGTGGTCGGGCGCGACGAGAAAAGCCCTTCGTGCCGACCGCGACGGCGAACTCGATCGACACGCGGCGGCGCTACGGCGGCGCGAGAAACTCGACGAGCGCCTTGTTGAAGCTGTCGGGGTCCTGCCACAGCGCGAAGTGGCTCGCGTCCTTGAACACCTGCAGCTTCGCGTGCGGGATCAACTGCGCCATCTCCTCGACCTGCGCCATCTGGATCACCTCGTCGTGATCCCCGTCGGCGATCATCGTCGGCGCCTGGATGCTGCGCAGTTGATCCTTCGTGAACCCCATCGGGTTGCGCCAGACCGGGAGCAGCCAGTCGACGAGCTCGTCGAACTGCTTCGGCGTCTTCGACAGCTTCTGGTAGTCGGCCTTGCACTTGACCGCGTACGCCGTGAACGCGGCCGACGGGCCGTTGCGGCGCGGCTTGGAACCTTCGGCGCTGTAGTTCGCACCGAACACGAACAGCTTCGCGACCCGCTCGGGATGACCGATCGCGATCTTGAGCGCGACCTCACCACCGTCGCTCCAGCCGACGAACGCGGCCTTGGCGACCTTCAACGCGTCCAGCACGGCGAGCGTGTCGGTCGCCATCTGCTCGTACGACGGCGGCTTCGCGGTGCGCGTGCTGCGGCCTTCACCGCGCGCGTCGGTGACGATGACCTCGTGGCGCGCGTCGAGCAGCGCCGTCACCTGGTTCGCCCAGTGATCGGAGTTGCCGAGCCCACCGTGGAGCAACACGACCGGATCGCCCTTGCCGTAGCGCGCGTAGTAGAGGTCGGCACCGTCGACCTTGATCGAGCCGGTGGTCGTGGCGGCCGGCATCACCGGCGGCAGCGGCACGGTCTCCCAGCGCGGCTTGAGCGGAGCCGCGAGCGCGCTGGTGGCGACGATCAGGACAACGAGCGCCGCACGCATTTGCACGATCATACCCGGCCGGTCGCGAAGCCGCGAGACCTACATCGAGAGCGTGTATCGTCGTGCGATGGCTGGACGCTGGCTCGTCGTGCTCGTCCTGAGTTGCGGTGGCAATCCTGCCGGTAGCGATGGCGGTGGTCCCATCGTCGACAGCAGTCCGATCACGCCGCCCGGCACCACGTGCGGCGCACCGGTCACGCCGGTCGAGACGTCGAGCCCGACCACGGTGGTGACATCGTGCACGCAGGCCGGGCTGGTCACGGCGCTGGCGGCCGGCGGCACGATCACGTTCGCGTGCGGTGGCCCGACGACGATCGCGATCACCACGACGTTGACGGTGCGCACCGATGTCGACACCACGATCGACGGCGGCAACCAGGTCATCCTCGACGGCGGCGGCGCCGTGCAGATCATGTCGTTCGATCATCACGACTATCGCGTCAACCACACCGTGTTGACGCTGCAGCACCTGACGCTCGCCCACGGTCGCGCGCACGGCACCATGATGTACGCACCGGCACCGGCGCCGTGCTCGCAGGGCCACTACGACGGCTACGGCGGCGCGCTGTACTTCCGCGACGGCGAGCTCGTCGTGATCGACACCCAGTTCCTCGCGAACCAGGCCGAGCAACTGGGGCCCGACGTCGGCGGCGGCGCGATCTCGCTGCTCGGCGTGAGTCGCGCCGTGATCGCGAACAGCGTGTTCCAGGACAACCAGGGCTCGAGCGGTGGTGCGATCAACTCGCTCAACAGCCAGCTCGATGTCTACGACTCGGTGTTCGACGCCAACGTCGCGACCGGCAACGGCGCGAACGGCGACGACGCCGGCATGTGCTCGGTGGTCGCGACCAACGGCCAGCACCAGACCGGCTCGGGTGGCAACGCCGGCGCGATCGGCATCGACGGCGGCGACGACACCAGCCACACGTTCTGCGGCGTGCACTTCACGAACAACCACAGCGGCGTCGGCGCGCTCGGCGGCGCGCTCGCCCGCACGCCCGATCACGCGAAGCAGACCACCACGATCGATCGCTGCACGTTCGACGGCAACCAGGGCGACACCGCCGCCGCGCTGTACTTCCACAACAGCACGCTCGCGATCACCGCGTCGACGTTCTCGAACAACACCGCGACCAAGGGCAGCGGCGCGATCCAGGCCGACGGCACGACCTTGCAGTTGCTCAACCTGACGTTCACCAACAACTCCGCGATGGCCGGCCTCGGCGGCGCGGTGTCGCTGTTCGGCGGCGACGGCACGATCGCGTTCACGACGTTCGCCGCGAACCACTCCGACGGCGGCGATCCGTATTTCGGCGCGGCGATCGGCGGCAACCCGACGCTGGCGCTGGTCAGCGATCTGTTCGTCAACAACACCGCGCAGAACCCGGGCGCGCCGATGCAGTGCCAGGTCACCGGCACCGGCGATGGCAACGTGCAGTTCCCACGCGGGCACGTCGTCGGCGGTGGCAACGACGCGCCGTGCACGCCGACGACGACGTTCGTCGATCCGATGCTCGGAGCGCTCGGCGACAACGGCGGCGCGAGCTTCACGATGCTGCCCGCCCCGACCGGTCCCGCGCACGGTGCGGGCGTGATGTGCCCGCCGACCGATCAGCGTGGGATGCCGCGACCCGCGACCGCGTGTACGTCCGGCAGCGTCGAGAATTAGTCGAGAACTAGTAGATCGGCAGCGCGTAGTGCGGCGCGGTCGCGAGCACCGCGTGACCGTCCGGTGCGAGGAAGAACTCCACCGGATCTCCGACCTTCAACACGACCGGAGGGCTGTCGAGGTCGAGCACGAACGCGACGTCGTGGACGCGCTTGATCTGCTTGGTCGCGCAGACATCGCGCCAGCCGTGGCCCGCGTCCATGCCGCAATCGATGCCGGTGCAGTGCACGCGCTTGCACGGGGGCACGGACTCGATCGTGATCTCGCGGTCGCGTCGCGTGACGTCAACCTCGGTCCCGCGGACGCGCGTGACTCGTCCGGACTCGCGCTGCGGCAGCTGCGGGGTTCGAAACGGGGTTCCCGGTTCGCGCGTCCGCGGCGGCGGCCACGCGCGCAGCGAGAGCTCGGAGCTGCACATCCTCGCCTGTTCGCGGTCCAGGGCTTCGAGCTCGCGTCCCGGCCAGATGATCGCGGCTCCGGCGATCGCCTGCTCGAGCGGCGCTCGCGGCGCGGCCCACGCATTGCGCGCGACCACCATGCGGTGCCAAGCGCCGACCTCGTCGCGCGCGAGCACCGACGGCGTCAGCTGTTGCTTCCACCACACAGCTCGCTGTTGCCAGATCGCCATGCCGGCGTAGAAGTCGCTCGGGGCCGGCGTCGCGAGCTCGCTGGCCATCGCGTCGTCGAGCGCCTTCGCGCGCTGCCACCACGTCGCGACGTCGGCGCGACACACCACGAGCCAGGCCGCGTGTTGCCCGGCCTCCCACGCGTACATCATCCGGGTCGCCGCATTCATCTCGCGCCAGCGCTCCGGCGTGATCGAAGGATCGACCGACTCCGCGTCGAGCGCCGCCGCGAGCTCCGCCGGGGTCGGCGCGCGACGGTCGACGCCGAGCGCGTGGTCGTGGCCGTACGCCGCGAGGATCTCGTTCGACGCCGTGTGGTCGGGCGGTGGTGGCGGTGGCGACGCCGGCGGCACGACGATCGAGATCTCCGGAGTCGGCGGCGGTGATGCCGCACACGCGACGAGGACCAGGAACGCGAACCCGCGCATCCCTAGCTCTTCTTCAACACGAGCGCGATCTTGAACGTCGCCTGGGTCGCTTGGCCATCCTTGTCCTTGGGGATACCGAAGTGCCACGAGCCCATGAAGCCACCGATGCACTTGTCGACCTGATCGGTCAATCCCGATGCCGACGGCTCGGTCACCCGGCCGTGCTCGTCGACGGTGAGCTCGATCGCGACCTTGCCCTCGAGCCCCGCATCCTCGTTCTGACCGAGCCGATAGCAGCGCTGGAGCCCCGCGATGTACGCGGTCCCGATCTTCTCGAGCACCATCTGCGCGGTCAGCGTCGAATCGTCGCCGCCACCGGGCAGCGGCTTGATCACGATGCGGCCTTCGTGCTCGACGTGCGCCGGAATCGGCGTGGTCTCGATCGTCGGATCGTGGATTTGCAGTCCACGATCGGTGCCGATCCGGGCGCGATCATCGACCCGCGAGGTGTGGCCGTTGTCACCGATCGTGACGACGCGATTCGCGGCGTCATCCATCTGGCGCGCGAGGTCGGCGCCCGGTTGCCGGTGGTTCATGCCACCGAAGCCGTGCGTGCCGTCGTCACCGGTCAAGATGCTCGCCATCCGCGACGCATCCTCGGCGAGGCGATCCGGATCACTCGGCCGACTGACGACCGGTTGCACGAGGTGATGGGTCGGCGTGACCGGCGTCGCGACGGCGGGGCCGATCGTCGTCGGATCGATCCGCTCGACGTGATCCGGCAGCTGGACGTCGATGGTGTCGTGCTGGAACGCGAGCGGCACGTCGCGCATGCCGAGCACGGTGGTGTCGAGGTCACCCGACCACGCCCACGCGGCGATCCCGATGTGGACGACCAGCGAGGCCGCGATGATCGTCGCGAGCCGGCGATCGAAGTGATGGGCGCGCAGCGACGCCGGCAACCGCGGCTTTGGCCGCACGACCTGCAAGATCTCCTGAAACAGGATCGTCGCGTCGCCGATCGCGAGCTTGCCGCGCGCACCGGGCGGCAACCGCGTCTCGCCGACGTCCTGGACCTCACCGCCGATCGCGACGCGCGCGAGCATCCCCTTCGCGGGGCGCAGCACGAACGCGCCTTCGTCGCGCGCGAACAACAGGTGCTCGCGCGGCAGCCCGTCGAGCGGCAACGAGATCGCGCAGCGCAGCGCTTGGCCGAACGTCACCGCGCCCGAGAACACGCGCTCTTCGACCAACTGGCCGGCGATCACGACTCCGATCCGCAGACTTCGCATGGATCTTTCAACGCTTAGGAAGGGCTTCGGATCTAGCTGGACACCCGAGCTCGCAACGGATATATGTCTGTCATTGCGGACGATAGCTCATCTACGCGCGCTGGAGGATGAGGCGGTCCATATCTTTCGCGAGGTTGCGGCTGAACGCGAACGGCCGGTCCTGCTGTTTTCGGGCGGCAAGGACTCGATCGTGCTGCTCCGGCTGGCCGAAACGGCGTTCCGGCCGGCGCGGTTTCCGTTCCCGCTGCTCCACGTCGACACCGGGCACAACTTTTTCGAGACGCTGACCTACCGCGACCGGCGGGTGGCCGAGCTCGGCGAGCGGCTGATCGTCGCGCACGTCCAGGACTCGATCGATCAGGGCCGCGTCACCGAAGAGACCGGGCCGCGCGCGTCGCGCAACCGGCTCCAGACCACCACGCTACTCGACGCGATCGCCGCGCACCGGTTCGACGCCGCGATCGGTGGCGCTCGCCGCGATGAAGAACGCGCGCGCGCGAAGGAGCGGATCTTTTCGCATCGCGACGAGTTCGGCCAGTGGGATCCGAAGCACCAGCGCCCCGAGCTGTGGTCGCTCTACAACGGACGCGTCAAGCGCGGCGAGCACCTCCGCGTGTTCCCGCTCTCGAACTGGACCGAGCTCGACGTCTGGGAGTACATCCGGCTCGAGGACATCCCGCTGCCGGCGATCTACTTCGCGCATCGCCGCGAGGTGTTCGAGCGCGACGGCATGTACTACGCGGCGAATCCGTTCATGACGCTGTTGCCGAACGAGCGCGTGCGCACCGAGCTGGTTCGGTTTCGCACGATCGGCGACATGACGTGCACCGGCGCGGTCCGGTCCGGTGCGAGCACGCTCGACGAGGTGATCGCCGAGGTCGCCGCCGCGCGCGTGACCGAGCGCGGTGCCACCCGCGCCGACGATCGGTTCACCGAAGCGGCGATGGAAGATCGCAAACGCGAGGGCTACTTCTGATGGCGGCGATCTCGTTTCCGGAGCGGTTCGGCCTCGACGAACACAGCGAGCTGCTCCGGTTCTCGACCGCGGGCTCGGTCGACGACGGCAAGTCGACGCTGATCGGCCGGCTGCTCTACGACACCAAGACCGCGTTCGAGGATCAGCTCCAGCACGTCGAGGAGGTCTCGCGCCGCCGCGGCGACGAGCGCACGAACCTCGCGCTCCTGACCGATGGCCTGCGCGCCGAGCGCGAGCAAGGCATCACGATCGACGTCGCGTATCGCTACTTCGCGACCAAGAAGCGCAAGTTCATCATCGCCGACACGCCGGGCCACGTGCAGTACACGCGCAACATGGTGACCGGCGCGTCGACGGCGGCGCTGTCGATCGTGCTGGTCGATGCGCGCCACGGCCTCGTCGAGCAATCGCGCCGGCACGCGCACATCGCGTCGCTGCTGCGGATCCCGCACCTGGTGTTCGCGGTCAACAAGATGGATCTGGTCGGCTGGGACGAGGCGGTGTTCCGCCGGATCGAAGCGGACTTCCGCGCGCTCGCCGCGCAGCTCGACGTCCACGACTTCGTGTCGATCCCGATCAGCGCGCTGACCGGCGCGAACGTCGTCGAACGCGCCGTCGAGATGCCTTGGTACAACGGCCCGACGCTGCTCCAGCACCTCGAGGACGTCCCGCTCGTCGACGAGCTCACCGACGCGCGGTTCCCCGTGCAGTGGGTGATCCGGCCGCAATCGGAGGACCATCACGACTATCGCGGCTATGCCGGCCAGGTCGCCGGCGGCGTGCTGCGCGCCGGTGACGAGGTCGTCGTCTTGCCGAGCGGCGTGACGACCCGGATCCGCACGATCGAACAGCACGGCGTTGCCGTCGAGGCGGCGTTCGCGCCGATGAGCGTCACGCTCCACCTCGAGGACGACGTCGACGTCAGCCGCGGCGACATGATCGCGCGCTCGAATCACCAACCGATCACGGCGCACGAGCTCGACGCGATGATCTGCTGGATGACCGACAAGCCGCTCGTGGCCGGCGGCCGCTACGCGCTCAAGCACACGACGCGGTGGACCCGCGCGATCGTCGAAGCGATCCGCTTCGGCCTCGACGTCAACACCGGCGAGCAGCGCCCGGCGAGCCAGCTCGGCCTCAACGATCTCGGCCGCGTTCGCCTCCGCACGACGACTCCCGTGATCTTCGATCCTTACCACCGCAACCGCACGACCGGCTCGTTCATCCTCGTCGACGAGGCCACGAACACGACCGTTGCGGCCGGTATGCTGGTCGTGTAGTTTCCGCGACGAATGCGCCGCTGCCTCCTGGTCCTGCTCGCCGCCTGCGGCTCGTCGCCGGATCACGCGGCCACCGATGCACCGATCGTCGTCCAGATCGACGCGCCGATCGCGCCGATCGCGATCGACGGCCCGGCCGGCGTGCCGCTCGCCGGGTTCGGCGACCTGTCCGGCATGTGCGGCGTGCTCCAGGACATGGAGCTCGACGCCGGCACGGCGCCGCAGCAGGTCCTCGTCGACTTCAACTGGACGACGGGCTACGTCGATCCGGACGATCGCCCGCAACTCACCGCCGGTGGCCAGCACATGGCCGCGACCCCGAACGCCGGCGGCAGCTCCGGCCTGTCGGAGATCTTCGCGTACGAGGAGCTCGCGCGCTGCGAGCTCGCGACGTTCTTGAAGAGCGAGACCGAGATCGTCTACGACCCGCCGACGTCGAAGAAGACCGACCTCGAGATCATGCTCGACGGTCACAAGCTCGGCGTCAGCGTCACCCGCGCGTTCAAGGGCCCGCTCGGCTCGGGGCCGCTCGACATGGCCGCGGCGGTCGAGCTCTCGAACCGCAAGTTCTCCGAGATCCACGACTCGACCGCGGGCACCGCGACCACCGCCGACAAGTGGGACAAGCAGATCCTCGCGGTGCTGTCCGACAACGCCGACGACACGACCACGTTTCTCGCCGCGACCGCGACGCTCGATCCGTCGGTGATCGGCGACACCATCCTCGTGCTCACGACGACCGACGGCGACGACGCGTTCATCTACACGAATCAGTGAACGAGGCCGCGCGCCTGGAGCACCGCGATCAACCGCGCGGCGCTCTCGGCGAGGGACTCGACGTGGGTGTGCACCGTCAGCGCCGGGTGCTCGGGCGGCTCGTACGGATCGCTGACGCCGGTGAAGTGGTCGAGCTTGCCCGCGAGCGCCTGCTTGTACAGGCCCTTGACGTCGCGCTCGGTCACGGTCTCGAGCGGCGCGTGGACGTAGACCTCGACGAACTCGTGGCCAGCAGCGTGCGAGCGCTTGGCGAGCTCGGCGCGAGTCTCGGCATACGGCGCGATCGACGCCACGAACACGAGCACGCCGTGCTTCGCGAGGAGCCGCGCGACGAACCCGATGCGATGCGAGTTGGTATCGCGATCGGGTTTGGAGAAGCCGAGGCCCTCCGAGAGAAACTCTCGGATCTCGTCGCCGTCCATGATCTCCGTCGGGCACGACAGCTGCTGCGCCGCCGCGTGCGCGAGCGTGGTCTTGCCGGCCCCGGACAGCCCGGTCAGCCACACGACCGCTCCGCTCATTCCGGGAGCAACTGCAGCGTGAGCGCGAAGCTCGCCGTGGTCGCTTCGTTGTCCTTGTCCTTCGGGACCGGGAAGCGCCAACTGCTCATCAGGCTACTCACGCACTCGTCGACTTCGCTCGCGAACCCGTTCGCCGAGGTCTGCACCGCGCGCCCGGTCTCGTTGACGGTGAGCTTGAGCGTGATCTTGCCGCGCGCCGTCGCCTCTTTCTTCAAGTAGGTCGTGTAGCAGCGCTTGATCTGCGCCATGTACACGCTCTGGATCTTCGACAGGATGACGTCGGGGGTCAGCGACGACTCGTCGAAGGTCTGCTTGTCGCTGACCTGGATGCGACCGGTCGGCGCGTGCTCGATCTTCGGGCCACCCGCGGTCTCGGTGCCGCCGGGTCCGTTGATGTTCGGACCCTTGCCGTTGCCGACGCGCGCATCGCCATCGCCGCGTGGGCCACGACCTGCACCGCCACCGATCGCGACGGTCTTGCCACCATCGCGCACGTTGGCGATCTGTTGACCGAGGTCGGCACCGGGACGGCGCTTGCTCATGTCACCTTCGCTGGTCCCGTTCGCGCCTTCGCCGGTGAGCAGGTCGGCCATCGTCTTGGCCTGCTCTTCCTGCATCGCGATGTCCTTCGCCGCATCGCGACCCGCGTTCGGATCGACGGCCGGTTTGTCTTTCACCGCCGGCTTGTCGGCCGCCTTGGCCACCGGCTTGGCCGCGGCGGACCCCGTGTTGTCCGCCGGCTTGTCGGCGGGCTTCTGGACGTCGACGGTGTACTGGTCCTGCGTGAAGACCATGTTGTACGCGCGATCGGCCATGCCGGTGCCGGTCGGCAGATCCATCGTCAACGCGACGATCACGATCGCGAAGTGGACCAGGATCGACGCGCCGAGGATCACCGACAGCCGTGGATCGAAGCGATCCGCGAACGTGCCACGCACCGACGCCGGCAGCATCGGCTTGGGCTGGCGCGGCGGCTCGGTGACGAACTGGAACAGCACCGTCAGATCGCCGAGCGACAGCTTGCCGCGCGCGGTCGACGACAGGGGGACCTGCCAGTAGCTGCCGACGTTCTGCGCGCCCTTGGTCTTCAACTGATCGAGCGTGAACACGTTGCCGCCATCGCTGAGACGGCCGTCCATCTTGGTCAGGAACCGCAGGTAGTACTTGCCCTGATCGAGCGCGAACAGGGTGAACTCGAGCGGCAGGCCTTCGGCCGGGATCGAGAACGTGTTCTTCATCGACTGACCGACCGACACCGAGATGTGCTCGCGGATCAGTCGCTCCTCGACGATCTTGCCGCCGAGCAAGATGCCGATGCGCAGGATGCGCGGGCGCGGTGCACCGTTACCGTTACCGTTGCCGTTCTGGGGGGCCTGCTGTGGAGGACGTGGAGCCGCCATCAGAACGGCGCTTTCTTCACGGTCTGAAGGATCAGCGGCATGAAGTCCTGCTTCAGGCTCTCCCACTCGTACGCGAGGTTCTTCTGCGCGAGCACGTAGACCACGCTCGGGCGCGGGACCTTGCCGCACACCGCGACGACGGTGTCGATCACCGTGACCGGCTTGCCGCCGGAGTACTCGATGTGGAACTTGCCTTGCTTCTTCTCGCCGTTGTCGCCGTTCGCGTCATCGGAGCAACGCTCGGTGTCGGCGAACGCCGGAGCCACGGTCGCGGCGACGAGGACAAGAGCTAAGGTCAGGCGCACTGGTTCAAGCATGCGGTACCTCATGGGGTCTTGCCACCCTTCTTCCGGCGCTTGTCTTCCCGCTTGATGGCCTTGTTGACGTCTTTCATGCGCTCGTCGTAGAGCTTCATGTCGACGCCCGGCATGTTCTTGTACTTGTCCAGGAAGTCCTTGACCGCGTTGAGGCGCTGCATGGTGTCCAGGCTGCCGCCGCCCGACGGAAACGGATCCGCGTCGAGGTAGAGCATCGCGAGGTTGAAGTAGGCAGGCCCGTAGTTGGGGTTCGCCTGCGTCGCCTTGCGATAGGCGGCTTCGGCTTCCACGATCAGCGTGTTGCGATCGCCGGAGCCGGCCGGGTAGTCGGACGCGTGGCCGCGATACGCCGAACCGAGTGACGACAGCGTGATCGCGTCGTTGCGGTTGAACTGCTTGGTCAGCCGCTCGAACGTGCCCTGCGCCTCGGCGTACTGCTTGTTCTCGAGTTGGTGCACGCCGAGGTTGACGAGCGCGCTCGCGAAGTTCGGGTTGAGCTCGACCGCTTTCTTGTACGCGAGCACGGCTTGCTCGGGGCGATTCGTGTGGTCGTAGACCAGGCCGTACACGTAGTAGATGCCGGCGTTCTTCTTCGCGGAGTCGCGCTTGAACACGTCGTCGAGCACGAGCTCCGCGGTGTCGTATTGCTTCTTGTGGTAGTAGGCGAACGCGTAGTACGCGGCCGCGTCGATCGACGTCGCGTCGATCTTGAGCGCTTCCTTGGCCTCGCGCAGCGCGGTGTCGGCATCCGGGGTCGGCGCCGACAGGGCCTGGCGCGCGACCGCGAGGTGCTGATCGACCTGCGACTTCGCCTGGGCCGGATCCGGATCGAGGTTCGGGAACACGACCGCCGCTTCCGCACCTGCCTGCGGATCGTTGCCGCCGAACGCCGTCGAGCCGGCCGAGCCGGTGCTCGCGTCCGAGCCGCCGCTCACGTTCGGCCCCATCGTCGGGTCGCCGGTATCGGTCATCGATTGCGAGCTGCCGCTCCCCGCGCCGGCCTTCGGCGTCGTCGGGGTCTTCGCCGCGCCACCGCCGCAGGCCCCCAGCGCCATCACTAGAAGGATCTTCTTCATGGCGTATCCACTCCCTGGATCAGCTCCTGGCGCAGGGTCTTGAACTCGTCGGGGAACTCGCGCGCGAGGTTCTCGTTCGCGTGCTGGCTCCACTTGTTCGAGACGCCGCCCTTCTTCGCGAGATCGACGACCTCGGCCCAGTCGCGCTTCGCTTCCTCGAGATCCTTCTTCAAGGCCTCGTCGCGCTGCTGCTCGAACTGCGCGAGCACGTCGGGGTTCTTCTCGAGCACCTTCGGCGCCGGGATGTCCGCGATCTTCTGACCGCGATCGTATTGGATATCGCCGAACCGGACCTTCGCGGCCATCGACGCCTCGAGCACGCCGTACTGATCGAGCTCGATGTACTTGTCTTCGGCTTTCTTGCGCGGGCCTTCGATCTCCGCCTTCTGCGCGGCGATCTGCTTCTTGACCTCGTTGATGTTGGACGACGTGATCTGCTTCTTGATCGCGATCGGCGTCCACACCGCCGCGTAGAAGTTCTCCGCATCGTCGAGCGCGAACTCGGCCGCGAACTTCGCACCGGGCGTGTTCTTCGCCGAGCCCAGCTTCTTCCACGCGTCGAGCGTCGCTTGCTCCGCCGCCTTCGCCTGCGGCGTGCGGCCCTTCTGGTGCCACAGCTTCGCGGTGTCGTAGAACGACTTGACGTAGTCGTCGGCGTTGCCGGCGTCCTTGCCGTACCGCGCGCGCCAACGATCGAGGTACTCGGTCATGTCGCCGACGTTGCCCTGCTGGCGCGCGATCCCGGCGATCGACCACAGGGCGCGATCGTCCTTGCGGCGATCGGGCTCGATCTTGCCGTACTGCGTGTAGAGGTCGATCGCGCGCTTGAAGTCGCGGCTGACCTCGGCGGCGTACGCCGCGTTGTAGACCGCGTCGAGACCGATCTGGTCGAGCGTCATCGGCTTCTCGCCCGGAATCGGATCCGGCGGCTTGATGCCGAGCTTCTTCGCCTTCTTCGTCACGTCGTAGAGCTCGAGGTACGTCTTGATCGCGTCGTCGTACTGGAACGCGGCCTGCTGGCTCGCGGCGGTCAGGCGCATCGCGTCGAGGTAGTACGGGCTCTCCTTGAATCGCTTGTCGGTCTTCGCCGTGAACTCTTTGAACAGGCCGATCGCGGTCTTCGGACGATCGCCGAGCTTGTACGCGACGGCCGAGTTGTAGAGCGCGGTCGGCAGATCCGGATCGGTCTGCGGCGCGTTCTTGTAGAACCGGTAGAACGCCTCGGCGGCCGGGATGTACTGCTGCTTCTTGTAGAGGTCGGCCGCGCGCTGGAAGTTCAACGACCGGTTCTGGCTGATCGCGAGATCGATCGCCGACTTGTCGCCGCAACCGAGCTGGATGAACTTGTTGTTCGTCGCCTGGATCGCGTCGAAGTTGTTCTGCGCCTGATAGATCGCGAGGATGCCGTCCTTGGCCTTGGCCGCCGGCGCGACCGCCTTCGGATCGCGCGGATCGTTCGACGGCGTGTGACAGAAGTTCTCTTCGACCTTCTCGAACCGGCGAATCGCGTCGTCGGTGTGGAGGTACGCGAGCGAGATCAACGCGGCGTTGATGCCCTGCTGCGGCGCCGCCGCCGGATCCGGTACGACGTTCTGATAGTTGTCATACTCGGCCTGGAGATCGATGTAGGTCGGCGGAATCGGCTGCGGCTGCCACGGCTGCGGGATCGCCTGGAGATCCGCCACCGACGGGATCTTCAGCGGCTGCAGCTTGTTCGCGGCGACCTCGGCCGCGGCCTCGGCCTCGAGCGATTGCAGCACCGAGCGTGCCGCGTCGAGGTAGTAGGTCGTGCCCATGTCCTTGTGATCGCGCACCCAGCGGTACTGGACGATCGCCTCGGGGTAGCGCTCGGCGTAGAACAGCGCCTCGCCCTCGAGGAAGCTGAACTCGTAGACGTAGTCGGAGTCCGAGTACGTCGAGATGAACGTGCGATACAGCTCGATCGCCTTCGCGTAGAGCGCGAGGTAGTCGGACTTCGCCTGCGGATCCTTCTTCGCCGAGGCCTCGTAGTCCTTGCGGCCGGTCGTCGCCGCGGAGTGGGTGTTGCGCGCGGCCGCGTAGAGCGCGCGCTCGGCGATCCGGCGCTGGTTCTCCATCGCCTCGCGATCTTTTTCGTTCGCCGCGTACCACGCGGTGCCCGGCGCGTACTTCGTCGCGAGCTCGGCGGCGGCCTGATCGGCGGCGAACTTGTCGCCCTTCGCCTCGAACGCGTTGACGATCTCCTGGTTGACCAGCGGGTTGTGCGGATCGAGCTCCCACGGCGGTCCGAGGGCGATGCGATACGAGTCGACCGCCTGGTCCCACGCCTGGAGATCCGCGAACGCGTGGCCCATCGCGACCCACACGTCGCGGACGTGCTTCTCGTTCTCGCGACCTTTGTAGAAGTTCTTCGCCCGATCGAACGCCTTCTTCGGATCGGTATCGGTCTCGCCTTCCCACGGATCGGTGAACGCGACCGCGATGTACTGGATCGACTCGTCGCGGAGCTCGAGCGGCGGCTGGCCATTGGCGGCGACCGTGTCGTCGTAGAGCTTCACGCTCTGATCGAAGCGCTTGATCGAATCGAGCAGGAAGTCCCGCTTGTAGTAGCTCCACGCGAGCTTGTAGAGCGACTCGGCGTAGAGCTTGGAGTCGTTGCCGCCGTTCGCGACCTTGTTGTAGGCGGCGATCGCGTCGTCGAGCTCGCCGGCGATCGCGAAGTGCTCGTCGGCGATGCCGCGAACCCACGCGTGACGCACGAGCTCGAGCTCGGCGCCCGGATACGCCGTGCAATCCGCGTACGGATCGCGCAACTGCTTCTGCTCGACGCGCTTGATCGCCTCGGCCTTGGTCGGCACGACCGGCGGCACTGCGTCCCACTTGAACTTGTTCGAGCACGACAGCGCGAGGAAGATCTCGAGCGACTTCCGGTGATCGATGTTCTTCAGGTAGTAGCCGAGCAAGTACAGCGTCGCCGGCGTCTGGCGATAGCTCGGGAACTTGGTCAGGATCTGCTGCCACAGGTCGAGCGACTTCGTGTAGTCGGCGACGAGCGCGGCCGCATCTTGCGCCGGAGGATTACCGGCCTTGGTCGCGGCTTCTTGCGCCGCCATCTTCTGATCGACGTCCTCGTTCGCCTGATCGAGATACAGATCGGCGAGCCGATACATCGCATCGGGCGTGAACGTCTCGTGATCGGGATGGTTCTGCAGGAACTTCTCGAGCAGCGCGATCGTGTCGGCGTGGCGCTTGGTCTGATCCGACTCGGTCTTCGCGATCCGCTCGGCATAGCGACGCTCGAGCTCGCCGGTCCGCTGATCGTATTCGCGGCGCGCGATCGAGCGCATCCGCTTGTCGTGCTCGTCGGCCGCCTTGACGAACGCGTCGTACTCGGCTTCGACGTCCTTGAGCTCGTCCAGCTCTTTGGGATCGAGCTGGAGCGGAGTCGTGTTGACGGCATGGCCGCGATTCGGCGTGGGCGGTGGGACGCCGAGCCCGGGTCCGTTCGGACCTGGTTCGGCCGGTACCGGCGTAGCTGCCGGGGCAGGTGCTGGTGCAGCACCGGGTTGACCGAACGCGACGCCACCCAGCAGCGCGACGACGAGGAAGCTGCGCAGCGCCTTCACTTCGAACCACCCTTCGGTGCGGTCTTACTCTTCGGCGCGGTCTTGCCCTCGTCGGGCTTCACGCTCGGCGTCATGCTCGGCGCGGGCTTCTCGCCCGGCTTCACGCGGCCGTTGCCCGCCGGTGCCTTATCCGGCGACGCCTGGGACTCCTCGCCGATCGGCGGCAGGTCCGACTTGCGCGGTTCGCTCGGCTTCTTGGTTTGATCCTCGAGCACGTCGCGGAACTCGTCGTGGAGTTGCTTGAGCTCGCGGCTGCGCGCGAGGTTCAACCGCTTGAGATCGTCGTCGGTGTCTTCGCGCTGCGCCCACGACACGTCGACGACGCCGACATCGGTGCGCACGACCACGTCGTAGAACTTCGCCTTGACGTCCTTGAACGACTCGGCGAGCACGTGCGAGCCCACGGCGCGCGCGTCGCTCTCGAGCTCGGTCAGCTCGGTCTTGTACGCCGCGAGGTTCTGCTGCTCCTGCGCGAGCAAGACCTTGACCTCGTCGAGGCCCTGGGCGACCGCGCGATCGATCGACTGATCGGTGCTGTCGAGGTTCGCCGCGAGCTGCGCGGCGCGATCGCCGAGCGCCGCGAGGTTGCCACTCCTGCCGCGATCGCGGCTCGCCGAGGTGAAGCCGTCGAGCAGGCGCTGCTCGGCATCCTGCGAGGTCTTCATCTGTGCGCGCAGCGTGCGCGCCGCCGCGATGCCTTCATCGCCGACGCCGGCGAGATCCTTGCCGAGCTGCACCTCGTTGCGGATCGACGTCAGCTCGTCCTCGATCGCCTGCGCTTCGTTGCCCGCGGCATCGAGCGTGGTCTTGACCGTGTCCTTCATCGCCGCATCGACGTTCGGCGTCATCGCGTACGTCCGCATCGCGACGGCCATCGCCTGCGTCGAATCGAGGTCGCTCGAGACGCCGGTCAACGCGTTGTCGAACGCTTCGTAGCTGCCGCGCGTCTCGCGGACGCGGTCGGCATACGCCTTCTCCGGATCGCCGAGCATCGCGAACTGCTGCTGGAGCTGTTTGCGATTCGCCGACGCTTGCGCGAGATCGCCCGAGCTCGTGACGAGGCTGAGCTGGTCGTCGGCGAGCGCACTGCGGATCTTGATCAGGTCATCCTGGATCGTGGCGATCCGATGCCGGCGCGACGCGAGCTTCGGATACACGGTCGTACGATCGCCGGTCGCGAGCACGCCCTCGAGCCGATTGATGATCTCTTCGGACGCGACGATGTTCGCGTAGGTCTCGCCGAGGTCGGTCTCGACGCCGACGACGCGCTGGACGTCCGGCTGATCGCGCAACCACTGCGCGGCGGCATCCGGAATCGGCGCGCTCGACTGGAACACGTGCGAGTTGCGACCCGCGATCTGCTCGACGAACGCCGCCGCGTCGAGGTTGCCGTCGACGAGCGCCGACAGCGTCTGATACGACGGCATGTAGAGGTCGTGGGTGTCGGTGAAGATCTTGGTCGCCTTGTCGTACTCGACGCCGGGGTCCGAGGTGTCGCCCTGGCCGATCGTGCCGTTGACCTGCGAGAGCCGGATCGCCTGCGCCTTGCGGATCCGGAGGTTGCCCTCGAGGATCCGCGTGGTCGGCGTCTTCAACGATTGCGGATCGCTCTGCTCGAGCAGCTCGAGCGCGCGCAGCGCCTTGTCGTACTGCTTGCTCTTGACGTAGACCCACGCGGTCTCGTAGAGCGCATCGGGGAACAGATCGCTGTGGCGATCGACGAGCAGGTACGAGTCGATCGACTTCGACGGCTGCTCGCGCTCGTAGTACAGCCGGCCGAGCGCGAGCTGACCGAGCTCGATCACGCGGCGATCCACGGCGGTCCGCGGCCTGCGATTGACGAGGTCCGCATAGATCTCGGTCGCGCGCGCGAGGTCCTTCTTCGCGACGGTCGCGGCGCCGCTGTAGAACAGCGCCTGGAGCTCGAAGTCCGAGCCCTTCGGCACCTCGTTGAACGCGGCGATCGCGTCGTCGAACTTGTCCTGCGAGAAGGCGAGCTTGCCCTTCACGTATGGCACTTGCGGCAGCGGTTGACCGGCGCTGGTCAGCTTCGCGAGCGCGTCCTGGCCGCCGGCCGGATCGTTCTGCACGATCGCGATCTCGACGAGGCGGACCAGCGACGCCTGGTAGTACTTGCTCGTCGGGATCCCGGCGATCTCGGCGAAGTACGTGTGCGCGGCGCCCTTGTCGCCCTTCTGGAACAGACACTCGCCGAGGTAGTACGTCGCGGTCTCTTTCTCCGGACCGACCGACTTCCCCGTGAGCTCGAACAGGATCAGCGCGGCCTGATCGTAGTCGCCGAGCTGGAACGCGACCTGCGCGTCGACGAGCTGATGCTGGCTCTGCGAGGCGCTGGTCTGATTCGGACGTGGCAGATCGGTGCCGAGGTTGCGAGCCTCTTGCTCGTAGCTCGAGAGCTTGTTGCCGAGATCGTCGGCGTGAGCCAACGTCGCGCTCGTCAGGAGCGCGAGCGCGGTCGCGATCGTCCTGAGATGCAGCATGAGTTATTTCCCCGCGGGCGCGGCCGTCGGTGCGGGGGGCGGTGCCGCCGGCAGCGGCGTGTTGCCCGGCGTGGTCGCCTTCGGTGCGTCGGCCGGCTTGTCCGGGGCGACGTCGGTGACCTTGCAGTCGATCGCGGCGCGCTTCTCCATCGGCGTCGACGCGCCGCCCTTCTCGAAGCCGCGGCACTCGACGCGCGAGATCTTGCCCTCGCTCGAGACGAACGAGCTCTGGTTGCGCGCGGTGAACGTGAACTTCGAGAGGTACTCGAACACGCCGTAGCCGTGACCCTTGTAGGTCGCGACCATCGCGAGCTGGTGATTGCCCGGCGAGATCGGGCCGGTGAACACGTCGAACGACTTGGTCTTGAACAGGGTCTCGCCGCTGTCGTCGGCGCGCGCGAAGATCTGCGTGCCGTCGAGCGTGTACGTCAGCTTCACGAGATGGAACGAGCTGCCCATCTCGTTCTCATGCGAGATCAACGCCTGCGCGCCGACGCCGCCGCCGAGCATCTGCTCCTTGAGCGTCTGCACGCGCGCCTTCAACTGCCACGCGCGCTCCTTCAGCGCTTGCGTACGTTGCTCGATGCGGCGCATGCGGACCGCCGTCGGCATGTCCTCGGGCTTGACCGAATTCGGATCGACCGGCGCGGTCTCGGGAGGCGGTGCGGGTACAGAGGCGGAGCCCGTGGCGGGACCGGCTGGTGCGGGCGTCTTCTGATCTCCAGAGCCTGCCAGCGCAGCTCCGCACAGGAGCAACGATGAAAGAACGACGACCTTCGGAAGTGCTCGCATAGATCTCCAGCCGGCCTGACCGGCGTCCCGATTGCGTCAGGGCTTCCTGTCGCAATTCCTTTAGGAATACAGCGGTTGTAACACCCGGCTAGGGGTGGTTCAAGCTGACGGGAACTTACTTCCCGAGGGTCGGGTGAAGCCGTTTCCAGACTTCTTCGAGCACGGCTTGGACCCCGTCGCCGGTCGCCGCCGACATGGCGAGCAACGTCACACCGATCGCTGCAAACTCGCGTTGGATCTCGGGAACGTCGTTCGGGTCGATAGCGTCACACTTGTTCAGCACCACGATCTGCGGCTTGTCCGCGAGCTCCGGAGCGTAGCTGGCCAGCTCACGGTTGAGGATCGCGAAGTCCTCGAGCGGTGAGCGATCGGGCCCGGTGGTGAACGTCGCTTCGACGATGTGGACCAGCACGCGACAGCGCTCGACGTGCCGCAGGAACTGGTGACCGAGCCCGGCACCCTCGGCGGCGCCTTCGATCAGGCCCGGGATATCGGCAATCACGAACGTGCGCTCGTCGGAGATCCGGACCACGCCCAAATTCGGCACGAGCGTGGTGAACGGGTAGTCCGCGATCTTCGGTCGCGCGCGCGACACCGCCGCGATCAACGTCGACTTGCCGACGCTCGGAAAACCGAGCAGCCCGACATCGGCGAGCAGCTTGAGCTCGAGCCGGATCATCCGCTTCTCGCCGGGCGTCCCCGGTTCGGCGTGGGTCGGCGCTTGGTTCCACGGCGTCTTGAAGTGGATGTTGCCCTTGCCGCCGATGCCGCCCTTCGCGATCACGAACGTCGCGCCCTCGGAGTCGAGATCGACGAGCAGATCGTCGTTCTCGTAGATCACGGTCCCGACGGGAACGCGGACCACCATGTCCTCGCCGGCGGCGCCGTATTGATCTTTGTTGCGGCCGTCCTCGCCGCGTTTCGCGCGGAACAGGCGGCGGAACTTGAAGTCGAGCAGCGACGACAGATGGGTATCCGCGATCACCGTGATGCTGCCGCCATCGCCGCCATCGCCGCCCGACGGACCGCCGTGCGGCACGCCGTCTTCGCGACGAAACGCGGCCGAGCCGTTACCGCCGTCGCCGGCCCTGACCTCGATAGTTGCTTCGTCGATGAACTGCAGCATGACCCGGACTTTTGCGAACCTGGCGCGGGTATATACCAGGCCGTGAGCTGGCTGGCCGTCTGGATGCGCGCCGTGATCGTGCCATCGGCGCGTCGAGCGCTGCCGGTGTGGCTCGGCGCGGGCATCGTCGCGGCGGTGATCTTCGGCGGCACGGGCATGCAGCCGCACGATCTGACCCAGTTGACCTTGCATGCACCGAGCGTGGCGATCGCGCTCGGCGTGACCTGGCTCCTGCTCTACGTGCCGGTCGCGCGGTTGCTGGTGCGCGACGACGCGACCCGGTTTCTGCGCTCGCTGCCCCATCGATCTCCGACGGCGATCGTGGTGGTCGCGCTGATCGTGTTTCAACTGCCGTGGCTCGCGCTGTGGCTGGTCGGCGAGCACGTGCTCGGGTTGGTGCTGGCGACCGCGTTCACGCCGATCATCGCGAGCGTCGCGCTGTGGCGTCCGAGGCCGCCTCACGCCGCCCACGTGCGCTGGCTCGGGGCGACGTCCGCGCTGCGCCAGATCTACGCGCGCGCGCTGGTCCGCCGCGCCGGCGATGCGCTGATCCGCGCCGCCGGGTTGGGCCTCCTCGCCGGCGGTGCGGCCGGCCTGTTCGTGCGCAACAACCAGTTGGAGCCGGAGGCCGCTGGGGTGCTCGCCACGGCCGTGATCGCGGTCGTGCTCGTGCCGGGCTGGGTCGCGGCGCTGTTGCCGCTCGTCGAGGCGCATCGCGCCAGCGCGTGGCTCGCGCAATCGCTCGGCATCTCCGAGCAGGCGCGGCTTGTGATGCTGGGCTGGACGATCTGGAAGCTCTACGTCGCGGCGACCGTGATCGCGATCGTCCCCGCGGCGCTCCTCCTCGGTGATGTACCGACGATCCTCGCGGTCGCCGGCATCGCCCTCGCGACCGCCACCGCGCTCGCGGTGCTCGTCACGCGCTTCGTCGTGTGGGCCGAACGCTCGGTCGCCGTCGCCGCGCGGGTCGTGATCGGCGCGCTCGTCGCCTCGGCGCTCGCGGTGATCCTCCTCGGCTGGCTGGGCGGACCCGGCGTCGTCGCCCTCGCCGCGGTCGGCGCCCTCGCGTGGAGGCGCGCGTGACGGAAACCAAGTCGCACCGACTGGAAAAAAGGTGCGACCGCTTTTCTGCGCGGGTTGCGCAGAAAATAGGTGCGACCTATTTTCTGCGCGGGTTGTGCAGTCTTGGCCGCGAGTCGGACGGCCGGCGGGCGGGCGGACGGCTAACGCCGCGAAGGCACGTTGGGCTGGATTCGAGGGGGCTGACATGAGTGTCGCGGCGTCCGAGTTTCGGGCGGTCGTCAAGCAGCTCGTCGTGCGGCGAGGGAGTCGCACGGTCGTCAGCGGCTTCGAGCTCGTGGCGACCGCCGGCGAGGTCGTCGGCATCGTCGGCAAGAATGGGTGCGGCAAGTCGACGCTGTTGATGGCGATCGCGGGGGTGCTCGCACCGACCGAGGGCCAGATCACGATCGCCGGGCACGATGTCTGGGGCACGCGCCGGCATCGCACCCTGGCACGCCGCGCGCTCGGCTATGTCCCCGAGGGCGCCGATCCACCGGGGTTTCTCCTGGGTGGCGAGCTGTGGGCGCTGGTCTCGGCCGCGCGCGAGGGCGCGGTCGCGTCGCCGGAGCTCGTGACCGCGCTCGGCCTCGCCGAGCTGCGCGACCTCGCGCTCGAGCGGATGTCGCTCGGGCAACGCCGGCGCGCGGTGATCGGCGCGGCGTGGATCGGCGAACCGAGCCTGCTCGTCCTCGACGAACCCGACAACGGCCTCGACGCGCGGCACGCGGAGACCCTCGTCGAGCTGCTAAAAACGCACACCGCCCGAAACGGCGTCGCGATCGTGGCTACCCACGATCGCGGTTTACTCGAGCGCGTGAACGCTCGCGTCGTCGAGCTTCAAGCAGCCGCAGCGACGTGCGGGGCAACCGCGGCGGAGCCCGCCGGGTAGACCGCGACGCGCATCTTCGACTTGCCGTGGCGCTCGAACTTCACGATGCCGTCGATCTTCGAGAACAGCGTCCAGTCGCGGCCGATGCCGACGTTCTCGCCGGCGTGGAACTTGGTGCCGACCTGACGGACGAGCACGGCGCCACCTTTGACGACTTGACCCGCGAAGCGCTTCACGCCTCGCATCTTGGGTTGGGAGTCACGACCGTTACGGGTCGAGCCTTGTCCTTTTTTATGAGCCATGGCGGGTTCTATCTCTCTTCTTACGCCTGAATGCCGGCGATCTTGACCGCCGTCAGATCCTGACGATGGCCGTTGCGGCGAACGTAGTTCTTCCGATGGCGGAGCTTGAACACGACGAGCTTCTCGCCGCGTGTTTGCTCCACGATCTCGCCGGTCACCGACGCACCTGCGACCATCGGCTTACCGACGGTCACGGTGGCGCCATCGCCCGACGAAACCAGCAGGACTTGGTCGAACGTGACCGTGGCGCCCGCGTCGCCTTCGAGTTTCTCGACCAATACGGTCTTACCGGGCTCGACCCGATACTGTTTTCCACCCGTCTGAATTACGGCGTACATGACTGGAGCTCCGCGAAATGCTTTTACGAATCGCGGACTTTACGGATCTTTGGGCGAAGGTCAAGTCCGCTCAGCGACCGAGCCGTTTGTGCAATAGATCCGATGTGATCACCGGGTTCGCCCGACCGCTCGTGGCCTTCATGACCTGGCCGACGAAGAACCCGAACAGCCCATCCTTGCCCGCGGCGTAGGCTTCGGCCTGCTTTTCGTTCGCCGAAACGACCTGGTCGACGACCTCCCAGAGCGCCGCTTCGTCGCTGATCTGCTGCACGCCGCGGCGTTCGATGATCGCGAGCGGCTCCTCGCCGGTCTTGTACGACTCCTCGAAGATCTCCTTGCCGATCTTGCCGCTGATCGTGCCGTCCTCGACGAGCCGGACCAGCGCGGACAACCGGATCGCCGGCATCGGTGCATCCTCGATCGTCTTACCGTCGGCGTTGAGCGCGCCGAGTAATTCGGTCAACAACCAGTTCGCGAGCATGCGCCCCGATTGATTGCCGGGATGCGCGGCGACCGCGGCGTCGAAGTACTCCGCGAGCCAGCGATCCGAGACCAGCGTGCGTGCGTCGTCGGCGGAGATCCCGTGCGCCTTGACGTAGCGCTCGAAGCGTTGATGCGGCAACTCCGGCAGCGTCCTGAGGATGCCGCCCATCAGCGCGCCGTCGACGACGATCGGCGGCAGATCGGGATCCGGGAAGTAGCGATAATCCTCGGCGGTCTCCTTCGAGCGCATCGATTCGGAGGTGCCGCGCTCGGCGTCCCACAGCCGGGTCTCTTGCACGATCCGCTCGCCGGCCTCGAGCTGGCGAATCTGCCGCGCGATCTCGTGCTCGATCGCGTTTTGCACGAACCGAAACGAGTTGATGTTCTTGAGCTCGGTGCGCGTGCCGAGTCGATCTTCGCCGCGGCGACGCACCGACACGTTCGCATCGCAGCGCATCTGGCCCTTCTCCATGTCGGCCTCGGAGATCTCGAGCCAGCGGACGAGCCGGTGCAGCGAGCGCATGAACTCGGCCGCCTCGTCGGAGGTGTGCATCTCGGGCGCGCTGACGACCTCGACGAGCGCGACGCCCGCGCGATTGAGATCGACGTGCGAGAACGCACCGACGTGGGTGTTCTTGCCGGCATCTTCCTCGAGGTGGATGCGCGTGAGCCGGACCCGGCGGACCGCACCGTCGACGATCAGCGAGAGATGACCGTCCTCGCACAGCGGCTCGTCGTACTGCGAGATCTGGTAGCCCTTCGGCTGATCCGGATAGAAGTAGTGCTTGCGCGCGAACCGCGACTTCGCGCGGATCTTCGATTCGGTCGCGACGCCGAGCCGCAGCGCGAGCTCGAGCGCGTGCTTGTTGAACGTGGGCAGCGTGCCCGGCATGCCGAGGACGACCGGATCGGTCAACGAGTTCGGCGACGCACCGAACCGCACTGCCGACGACGAAAACACCTTCGAGCGCGTCGCGAGCTGGACGTGGACCTCGAGGCCGATCACCGGCTCCCACTGATCGAGCAGCTCGTCGCTCACGAGATGCCTCCGGGCCGCCGCGCGCCGAGGCCGACCGCCGCTTCGATCACCGCGCCGGTGCGGATCAGCGTCGCTTCATCGAGCGGCCGCCCGAGCAACTGCGCGCCGATCGGCAAGCCGTCGCCCGTGAGCCCGCACGGCACGCTCATGCCCGGAATCCCGGCGAGGTTGCACGACAGCGTGAAGATGTCCGCGAGGTACATGTCGAGCGGCGTCGCCTTCGAGCCGAACCGGAACGCGGCGGTCGGGGTCGTCGGCGTCAGCACCACGTCGACGTGCTGGAACGCCTGGTCGAAGTCGCGCTTGATCAGCGTGCGGATCTGCTGCGCCTTCTTGTAGTAGGCGTCGTAGTAGCCGCTGCGCAGCGCGTAGGCGCCGAGCATGATCCGGCGCTTGACCTCGGGGCCGAACCCCGCGCCGCGCGAGCGCAGGTAGAGGTCCATCAGGTTCTTCGCACCGGGCGCCGCTTTGCCGAACCGGATGCCGTCGTAGCGCGCGAGGTTCGACGACGCCTCCGCGGGCGCGACGATGTAGTACGCCGGCAGCGCGTGCGCCGTGTTCGGCAGCGAGATCTCGACGAGGATCGCGCCGCGCTCGACCAGCGCGAGCTTGGTGGTTTCGATCGCCGCGCGGATCTCGTCGTCGATCGTCACGTTGAAGTATTCGTGCGGGATGCCGACGCGCAGTCCCTTGATGTCGCCGGTGATCGCGTCGGTGTACTTCGGCACCGGTTGATCGAGCGAGGTCGAGTCGCGAGGATCGAGCCCGGCGATCACCTCGAGCAGCAGCGCGGCGTCGCGCACCGTGCGGGTCAAGGGGCCGACCTGATCGAGCGAGCTCGCGAACGCGACGACGCCCCAGCGCGAGACCCGGCCGTACGTCGGCTTGAGTCCGACCACGCCGCAGAACGCCGCCGGTTGGCGGATCGAGCCGCCGGTATCGGTGCCGAGGCTCGCCGCGCACAGCCCGGCCGCGACCGCCGCCGAGCTCCCGCCCGAGGAGCCGCCCGGGACCCGCGACGTGTCCCACGGATTCTTCGTACGCTTGTACGCGGAGCGCTCGGTCGACGAGCCCATCGCGAACTCGTCGCAGTTGACCTTGCCGAGGACGATCGCCCCCGCGGCGCGCAACCGCTCGACCACCGCGGCGTCGTACGGCGGGATCCAGCCCTCGAGGATCTTCGAGCCCGCCGTGGTCGCGAGACCCTTGGTGACGAGCGTGTCCTTGAGCGCGATCGGCACGCCGCCGAGCGGCCCGATCGGCTGATTCGCGGCGCGCTTCTTGTCGATCGCCTGCGCGTGCTTGCGGGCCTCCCCGCTATCGACGGCGAGGTACGCGCCGAGCTCGCGATCGACGTTCGTGATCCGCGCGAGATAGCTGTCGACGACGCGCGCCGCGGTGAGCTCGCCGGTCGCGATCTTGTGCGCCGTTTCGGTGACCGAGAGCCACTCGGTCGCGCTCATGAGCTTTCCGCGCTCCCCGCGCTCATGAGCTTTCCGCGCTCATGACTCGCGACCGCCACCGATGATCGCCGGGACGACGAACAGATCGCCTTCGCGCGCCGGCGCACCTCGCAACGCGTCGGACGCCGGCAGCGACGGGCCCGGCTCGTCGGGGCGCAGCCGCAGATCCATCGGCACGGCGTGAGTCATCGGCGGCACGCCGTCGGTGTCGACGGTGGCGAGGACGAGGAAGTGATCGAGGATCTTGCCGAGCTCGTCTTGGAGCTTCGCGACTTCCTCGGCTTCGAGGTGAAGCCGCGCGAGCATCGCGATGTCCTCGACCTCTTTGCGCGTCAGGCTCGGCATCGCTACTCGGGGAAGGGCAGCGGCTGCAGCTCCGGTCGTCCACCCATCTTCGCGGCCAGGTCCGCCCCCATCTTGAGATAGTCATCGGCGATCTTGCCGGCCGCGGCGACATCACCGCGCTCGATCGCCGAGATCAGATCACGGTGATGCTTGCGCACCTGTTCCTGCGGCCCCGCGAGGTTCGCGAGCAGCGGCATGAAGCCGCGCACGCCATCGCGCACGGTGTTGATCAACAGCAGCATGACCTGGTTGCCGCACATCGCGGCGACCGCGACGTAGAACTCGAAATCGAGGTCGAACAGCTCGGCCGCACCGGTGGTCTGATCGGCTTTATCGGCGAGCGCGCGGAGACGGACGGTTCCATCTTTGACCCCTCGCGCCGCGGCGAGCCGGGCGATCTCGCGTCCCATGATGCGCCGGAACTCGAGCAGGTCGCGGATCAGCTCGGGCTTGCCACCGGCGAGCGGCAGCAGGTGCCGCACGAGCTCGATGCCGCCGGTCTCCATGAAGTCTTGGACGCGCGTGCCGTCGCCCTGGCGGATCCGGACCAGCCCGAGGTGCTCGAGCTTCTTCAAGGCCTCGCGCAGCGACGCACGGTTGACGCGCAGCCGCTTCGACAGCTCGCGCTCCGGTGGGAGCTTCGATCCCGGCGGATACTGGCCGTTCAGGATCAGCGAGCGAAGCTGTTCGGCGATCTCCTCAGCTACGCGCTGCTTCTCGACCGGCTTTAACATCCGCGAATCAGAGGGTAACCCAAGGCTCCCCAAGGTAGAAGAGCTTGAGGCGCAAGCGCAACGCGTGATACGCCGTCGGTCGTGGTTACGGGGAAGCCAGCGACGAGCGATGCTGTCCTGATCGTGCTCGTGAACGGCGATGCCCCAGTGGACGTTTTCGAGGTGGTCGAGAACGGTGATCCGATCATCTTGGCGCGGTCGCCGTTCCTGTTCGAGATCGGCGAAGAGCTCCAGATCCGGATCGACCGCGACGGCAGCGCGCGCGAAGCGACGGTGCGCGTGCGCGCACATCGCGCCGACGGTGTGACCGAGCTCGAGCTGCTATGAACGTCGCCGAGCTCGACGAGGTTCAGTTCGATCTCGAGCAGGATGGCGACCAGGTCCGCGAGCAGCTCGGCCGCCGCGTGTGGGAGAAAGCGGGCTGGGCGACCGTGGCGATCGCGTTTCGCGAGAAGGACAAGGGCGGCGACTGGAAGCCGGCGAAGCTCGCGCTCATGCGGTTTCGGCGGTTGCACGACGCGTGGGCGCGCCAGGCCGCGATGACGCTCTCGGGCGACGAGGCCCGCGCGCTGGCCGGCGAGCTCGCGCAGTGGTTCAGCGCTTCTTGAGCCGGGTCTCGAGCACGCGGATCTCGCTCGACGCTTCGGCGTGATTCGACTTGATCCGCAGCACCTC
Source organism: Kofleriaceae bacterium (assembly GCA_039935615.1). Classification (GTDB taxonomy): domain Bacteria; phylum Myxococcota_A; class Polyangia; order Haliangiales; family Haliangiaceae; genus JABFXX01. The sequence continues at coordinate 5,639 of JBDTJY010000307.1, read as the reverse complement.
GTAGAAGTGCTCGAGCGCCTCCCGCTCGCGCCCCAGGATCCGCTCGACGCGTCCGAGATAGAACCGCGCCGTCGGTGATTGCACCGAGCGTTCGGCCGCGCGCTGGAGCTCGATCCGCGTCTTGTGCGCGATCACCTGCTTGTCGGTCGCCGCCGCGAACTTCGCCCACACCAGCAGCGCCTGGTACTCGGCTTCCTGCGGCTGGAGCTCGACCGCGGTCGAGAACTCCACGATCGCGGCCTCGAGTTGCTCGCGGCGCAGCGCCATCTCGCCGCGGCGGAACGCCTCCTCGGCGGACATGATCTTCATCGCCATCTCGTCGGCCTTCGCATCCTCGGCGCGGACCACGGATTCGCCGCCGCGCGACAGGACGGCGAGGTACTCGAGCCGCTTCAGGTGGTCGTTGAGCAGCGCGAACGCGTTGTTGATCTGCGCCATCACGCGCTGTGCGTCGTGGTTCGGATCGTGGATCCCGAGCGAGGCGAGGCGATCGGGATGGAGCTTGCGCGCGAGCGTGAAGTACGCGGCGCGGATCAGATCCGGCGTCGCGTCCTGCGAGATGCCGAGGAGCTGGAAGTGATCGGCGCTGCGCTCGAGCAACAACAAACGATCGCGGATCAGCGCCTCGGTCTCGAGCGTCGCGGCGGTGTTCGTGCGCGACCGGGTCGGCAGCGGGCTCGACGACGGACGCGACGCGCGCGCCGGCGGCGCGACCGGACGCGGGGGATCCTGCGCGCGACTCTGGCTGGTCGTCCTCGAGATCACCGGGCCGCCCGGCGACGGCGCGCGATTCGCGAGCGGCGTCATCGTGCGTGCCGTGAACGGTTCGGTCGGCGTCGGCGTGCGAACCCACTCGTGCGGCCCCGTCGGATCCTGCGGCGTCGGCGTGCGCCCCGTGATCGCGCGCCCGAGCGCCGGAGCCGGCGGCGTCGGCGGGCGCGGCGTGACCGTGCGACCCACCATCGGGGTCGTCGGCGCGCGCGACAGCACCGGTTCGGTCGGCGTCGGCGTACGACCCGCGCGCGTCGGCGTCTGCGTGCGTGACGCCGTCGGTGGCGTGAGCGCGGGATGACTCGTCGGGGTCGCGGTCCGCGGCGTCGACGTCGACGTCGGCGTCGGCGTGCGCGCGACGACCGGCGATTGACCGGACTGCGACGCGGGGCCGCGCGGCACACCGGTCGACGGCGTCTGCGTGCGGAGCGGCGGCTGCGTGCTCGCGCGGGGCGTGCGCAGTTGCAAGCCCTCGACGATGCGATGCGTGCCGCTCGCCGTGCCGCGCAGCGCCGGCGGGTTCGAATCCCCCGAGCGCATCGGCGGCGTCGACGGTTTGCGCACGCGGCCCGACGGCACTTCGTGTGGCGAGACCTCGCACGCGCCGTACGCGGCGAGTGCATACACGATCGCGCGCACGCCGCGATCGCCGAGCTCGGGGTGAGCGTGCTCGATATCCGCGAGGTTCGCGCCGCCGATCAGCTCCTGGAGGACCGGCTTGTCGACCTCGGTAAACCCGAACTGAGCGAGGTCGGCGACGGCGTCGGGGACGAGCCTGAACCACACGCCGAGGCTCGCGAGCTCGTCGGACAGCCGGGTCTCCGAGAGGTTGCCGCGGGCCCCGAGGTTGATCACCGCGCGGACGTCGAGCTCGCTGCCGGGCACGACCGGGACCGTGACCTGATCCTCGATCACGAAGTCGCCCTTCTCGAGGGAGAACGTGCGGGCGGCGCGCTGGGCGACGAGCCGGCGTCGCAGCTTTTGCGCCTGATCCGCGCCGAGCCGCGCCGCTTCGGCGATCACGTCGATCTCGTCGCGATGCGGCGACGAGGCCACCCGGCGCGTGAGGTCGGCGACCGACGTCGACGAGATCAGGCCGCCGGTCAGCGCGATCCGCACGGCGGCGTCGCTGGCGAGGGGCGACGAGGCCCCGACGATCGCCCCGTCGGCGAACGCGATTCGATACGGTTTGCCGTCGGCGGTGACCGTGAGCTGCCCCGAGAGACCACGCTTGGCGAGCGCGCCGAGCGTCTGGCCCCATGGCCGATCGGTCACCGCGCCACGTGCGAGGACCGCCACTACCGCCTCCACCACTTTCGGGTGACGTACGCGATCGCTGCCACCGCGACGACGACGACGACGATCCCGACCAGCGTCGAGTTGCCGTCGGCGTAGCCGCCCCATGCCCCGAGTGCGGGTCGCACACCACCCATCCCCAGAGGATGGTCAGGTCCCCGAGTGGAGTCAATCCATGCGGGGCTGCTACAATCTGACTTCCGTGAGCACCTCGTTTCCCCTCGACGGCGCGCGAGTCAGGTTCGCGGGCGACACCAACATCGGCCGTAAGCGCGATCACAACGAGGATTCGATCGCGGTTCCCGAGACCGGCGAACGCCTGTCGATCGTCTGCGATGGCATGGGTGGGCATGCCAGCGGTGAGGTCGCGAGCCGACTCGCCGTCGAGCTGATCGTCGACCACTTCACCGAAACCGGCAAGCAGCAGATCCTGACCTGGCCGTACAAGGTCGATCGCGACATGCGCAAGGACATCAACCGCATGGTCACCGGGATCATGCTGGCGAACCTCGAGATCTACGAGCGGTCGCAGCGGGAGCAGCGGTTCAAGGGCATGGGCACGACCTGCGTCGCGCAGTACTTCCTCGACGATCACATGATCATCGGGCACGTCGGCGATTCGCGGTGCTACCGCCAGCGCGGCACCGAGCTCGTGCAGTTGACCGAGGATCACTCGCTGATCAACGACTACATCCGGATGAAGCGGGTGACGCCGGAAGAGGCGGAGAACTGGCCGCACAAGAACGTGATCGTGCGCGCGCTCGGGATGAAGGAGAGCGTGCAGGTCGACATCATCACCGAGAAGCCGCACGTCGGAGATACGTTCCTGCTGTGCTCGGACGGGCTGACCGGCATGCTCAAGGACGATCAGATCCAGCACATCTTGATGAGCGAGCGCGACCTCGATCGCGCCGTCGAGCGGCTGATCTCCGCCGCGAATGAAGAGGGCGGCGTCGACAACATTTCGTGCGTGCTGGCGCGGGTCGAGGCCACGTGAAGTGGCTGCTCGTCATGTGCCTCGCGGCGTGCAGCAAGTCGACGCCGACGCCGCCGTCGAAGGGGCTGCCACCGCTGCCGACCGGCGAGGTCCAGCGCGGTCGCGATGCGTGCGCGGCGTACGCGACGAAGGTCTGCGCGTGCACGTCGCCCGCCGCGCAGAAGGCGTGTCCGCTCGCGAAGGCGCTGCCGGACGCGCTGCAGCTCGCGCTCGACACCTCGCTCAATCCCGAGACCGATCGCGACAACGCGATGCGCGCACAGGTCAACGTTCGCGAGACCGCGAAAGAGTGCATCGAGCAAGCTGCCAGGTTGCCGGCGCTCGGCTGTCCGTAGTCGCGACATCCCTGTCAGATTTTTCGCGGATCTTCGAGGGCACGCGCGTACCTCGCAGGTTGTCCGGTGGTCGGACCTTGGTCTCGATCGTGCTTGGCATCCGATCACCATGCGCCTCTTGTCTGTTCTGCCATTTCTTGCCGCGTGCACGAGCGCCGCCGGCACCGGCGACGTCGTCGGACCGTTCACCGGTGCGACGCATCGCTACGCGATCGATCACTACACCATCTCGATGAACAACAACGACGCGCGGACCCTCGGCGACGATCTCGATGGGGACGGTGCGGTCGACAACCGGATCGGCATGACGTTCGCGTCGCTCAGCAGCCAAGGCGACCTGACGACGTATGCGAGCTCGATCGGCGCCGTGGGGTTGCTGCCCTCGACGGTGCTGATCCAGGCCGACGCGCTCGACAACGACGACTCGGTCGGCGTGAGCTACATCGGCCGGCCGGGGGATACGTCGGTGCCCGTCGGAGGCCGCTTCGTCGACGGCGTGTTCGCGTCGAATCGCACCGCGACCACGAGTCACGGCGCCCAAGGCACGCTCGTGCTGCCGGTGTTCATCGATGCCGATCCGACCGGGTTCGTGTTGAATCGCGGCGAGATCGATCTGACGCCGGATGGCACCGGCTTCACGGGGTTGATCCGCGGCGAGATCGCCGGCGATGCGGCCCTGCAGGCGGCGGCGACGAGCCTGCAGCAGATGGTGATGAGCAACCCGCAGGACCACGCGCCGTTCGGCCAGATCCTCGATGCCAACAAGGACGGTCGCGTGACCGCCGACGAGGTCGCCGCGAACTCGTTCGTCAAGGCGCTGCTCGAACCGGATCTGACCACCGGCGACAGTGCGTTCCTCTCGATCGGCTTCGGCGTGCACTTGATCCCGTGCGACACCGGCACGTGTCTTCCGACCACGATCGCCGACAGTTGCCACGACCGCGTGCGCGACAACGACGAGACCGATGTCGATTGCGGCGGGAGCTGCCAGGCGTGCGGCTTCGACGCCGCGTGCCTGGTCGCGAGCGATTGCCAGACCGGCACCTGCGATGCGGGGACCTGTGCCGCTCCGACCTGCAGCGACGGCGTCCAGGACGGCTTCGAGCAGGGCGTCGATTGCGGCAACACCCTGTGCGGCGAGTGCGCCGGGCAGACGTGCTCGGACAACGCGAGCTGTCACAGCGGCGTGTGCGGCGGCACCGGGACGTGCCACTAGATCACGATCGACTCGTCCGCGTTCGCGGCATTCGCGATCGCGCCGGACCACACCACGGTGCGCGCGATGTCGCGCTCGACGACCGCGCCCTCGCCGACCACCGCGAACGGGCCCACCGTCACGTTCGCGGCGATCGTCGCGCCGGCGCCGATCTTGAGCGGCTCGACGAGCCGCGCGGTCGGATGAATGCGCGCCGTCGGATCGATCCCGGCGAGGCGCCCGGGCGGATGGCGAAGCACCGTGCCGGCGAGCAGCGACCAGTTCGAATCGAGGTAGCGCTCGGGCGTCGAGTGCTCGGCGAAGTAGCCCTGCGCGTGCTCGTACGCGAGCACCGGTTCGCCGGCGCGCAACCACGGCAGGTAGCCCTGGCGGATCGAGTCCGATTCGCCGGCGGGGAGCCGCGCCATCACCGACGGGCGCGTGACGTGGGCGCCGCAGAACATGTGCTCGCCGTCGCCCAGGATGTTGGTGATCCGGCCGTCGCTCGCGACCTCGACCGCGCCCCACGCCTTCGCATCGGGGACGCGCCGCACGACCATCATCCCGAGGATCGGGCCCGCGGCGCGATACGCGGCGGCGAGCGCGGTGAGGTCGAGATCGAAGATCAACTTGCCGTTGATCGAGAGGAACGGTTCGTCGTGGCCGTCGGGATCGAGCAGCGGCAGCGCGTGCCGGAGGCCGCCGCCGGTGCCGAGCAGCGCCGGCTCCTCGAGGTACGTGATGCGTGCGCCGAACGCGTGGCCGTCGCCGAGCTCGTTGCGCAGCACGTCGCCACGGTGGTGCAGGTTGATCACCAGATCGGTGATGCCGTGGGCGACCAGGTTCGTGATGCCGTACGCGAGGATCGGTACGCCGCAGACCGGCAGCATCGGTTTGGGCCGCTCGGTACCGAGCTTGCCGAGCCGGGTCGAGAGGCCGGCGCACAGGATCATCGCGCGCATGTCCGCGGATGATACCGTCAAGCCATGCGCGTAGGGCCGCTGGACCGTGCCGAGCTCGCAGCAGCCCGGCAGCTCTTGGCCAC
>JBDTJY010000306.1:0-9343 GCA_039935615.1 Kofleriaceae bacterium | reverse complement strand
GAAAAGAACTTGCACCGCCTCTTCGTCGAGGCGCGCAGCAGCAATTACATCCTGCTCTTCGATGAGGCGGACTCGCTATTTGGTTCGCGGACGGACGTGAAGGGGAGCAACGATCGCTACGCGAATCGACAGGTACAAGGCCGATCGCCTGGACCAGTTCGACGAGTACGCTGAGGACTACAGGACGGTCGGCGGCGCTGTTGTCGATGCGACGAAGAGTCGAGCGATGTTCGAGACCGAGCAGCCGAAGTGGCATCAAGCCGCGATCGCTTGGCGTCACTTCCTGTCGGATGTAATGGGGAAGCAGTTCGATCCACAGGCGGCGGATGCGGATTTCCAGAACAAGGGAAGTCCGAAAGCCTAGCGGCTCGTGGGGATCGTGCCGATCACGTTGCCGGACTCCTCGAACTTTCCATACAGGGTACCGTTGACCACTTTCGCCTGCGTCGTGCGCGGGCCGAGCTTCTTTGTCTTGCCGCCGCTGACGGCATACGTGCCGTCGTCCCGTTCGACGTATACGGTCCCACCCGTGGCATCGATTGCCGCGCCCGCGATAACCGCGATCTCATGACCGTCGAGACCAGTGATCAGCGTTTCAGAGCTCGAACTATGTCTGCTCCACAGTACCTTGTCGCCATCAAGGAACAGGTTGACGGTGTCCTGAGGATACTTTCCAAGTTCGTGAGGCTGACCGTCTAGCTCCCAAAGTTCGGTAGACTTGCCTACCGCGACCGATGCAACAACGTGCCCCACATCGACGGCGATCCGTTCGAGCCTTCCGCCCTCTGGTGCGGTAGCGACATCCTCGGCGGCTCCGCCGGAGAGAGCAATCCGGCCGGCTTTCGTCGGCGTTGTCCAATAGAGATACCCCTCATCGAGAGCGAGGGTGCTTGCGATGTCGTCGAGATCGACGATGCGGTCAGCCGCGACTTTGTCACGCGGGCTGCGCCAGATGCCTTGGCCATCCGACCAGAAAACGTGATCGTGATCGAGTGCTACGCGGAATAGCAGTCCTTTGGCGACGACGATCGGCTTGCCGTGGTTCTGGAGGAGCTTTAGCTCTACCCCGTCCTTGCCCGAAGCCAGCCAGGCGACGCCGCCTTCGTCCGCCGTCAGATCCGTCACCGTAGCCGCTTCTTTTGCGAGCTCGGTGACCTCGGACTTGTGCCCACCGCATCCGAGCAGCATCGCAACGAACAACGCGAGGGAGCGCATCATTTTTCAAGCCTATCAGAGTCGTCACGGCGCCGGAATCAGACGGGAGCGTGAGCGGGCTCGTCGCGCTCGAGTCCGCGAGAGGCCGCAGGCAGGGCCGCGATCGGCTGAGCGCGGACGAACACGCGGCCGGCGGTGACAGTCGGCAGATCGCGGAAATTGATGCGGCGCGGGTGTCCGGCGCGTTGCTGAAGGCGCGGGCATGCGTCCGCCACTCGTCGGTCTCGTCACCTGCCTCGCGCTACTCGCCGGCTGCTCGCTTTACCTCGACGAGCACGCTTCGAACGACTGCCGGCCGATGCCCGCCGACGCCGGCGTATGCGATTGCGTGCACGGGCAGTGGTGGTGCAACTCGTGCCCGTGGCCGAGCCCCCAGCCGGTAAGAGGCTGCGACGCTGCCGATGATCTTGTCACCACCGGCCTCCGAGGGGACAATGATCTCGGCTCGGACGACCGTGTTTCATCTTCAGGAGCTCAAATTGCTCCTGCCGCGTCGACGACGTAGACCTTCGATCCGACCTGTGCTGCGATGAACGTGTCGCGCATCTCGATCGCCATGCTGTCCCCCGTAGGCCCGAGCTGCGTCGCCCACAGTCGCTTGCCCGTCTTGCGATCGATCGCGATCAAGCTCGCCACGTCGCCGTCGGCCGCGATCGCGAAGATCGTCTGCGCGGTTGCGGTGAGCTCGCGCACGTACAGCTTCGCCTGCCAGTGGCCGCTCGCGTCGAGGTAGTACATCGTGTCGTTGTCGACGTCGATCTTCACGGCCGCACCATTGATCGCGTGGGTCAGGCCCGTGTTCTTCAGGTCCCACGTGCTGGTCGCGCACGGCATCTGCTTCGTCACGCACTTCGCGATCGAGAACACGGCGATGTGATCGTCGTTGCCGGCGGCCATCGTGTCGCCGGCGACCGCGACCTCGTCGTCGTCGAGCGTGAACGTCGTCTTCAGCTTGCGATCGGTGACCACGAGCTTGTTGATCGTCGCGAACGCGAACTGGTTGGGCCCGGTCAGGATCGAATCGCTCGTCATCGCATCATCCGGCACCGTGCCGAGCTTCTGGATCGTTGCCGGTGGCGTGATGCGGTCGAGCTCTTCGTTGCCGAGCTGCGCCACGAACGCCTCACCGTCGCTGCCGATCGATTGGACGCCGAGCTTCAGCACGTTCGTCCGCTTGCCCGTCGCGAGCTCGAAGATCGCGAGGCCATGCTGACCGGCGCCGCTCGGAATCGCCGCGAGATAGCGGCTCGTCACCACGGCCTTGTGTGACGGGCCAACGTCCGACCACACGGGCTTGCCGGCGCGGACGAGTCGCACCCCCGCTTCGTCGGCGATCGCGAGCGCGTGATCCGCGGTGAACACGAGCACGGTCGGATACGCCAGACTGCTGTTCGCACCATCATACGTCCACGCGATCTTCGGTCCCGATGGATCGTCACGAGCTCGCGGACCAGCGCATGCACCGTGGTCCGAGACGGTGACACTCGGAGACAAAGATCGCGGTGAGGGGCGCCGTCGAACGCTGGCCGAGCACAACGAGGCCCCAACTGAGGCTTATTGACTCGCCCGCTCCTAACGCCTACTACAAGAGGATGCTCGAACGCGCCGGCCTCGTCCTCGGATCCCTCGTGGTCTGCGCGTCGGCGATCGCCGCTCCACCGGCGGAACGCAGAGAGTTCCACGGGCTGTCGTTCGCGCTTCCCGCGACGTGGAAGTACGAATCTCCGGCCGCCGATGGCGACCACGTCAGTCTGACCTACCTCGACAAGACGCGCTTCTGCATCGTTTCGCTGTACGAGTCGCGCAGCGCTGGTGCGGACCTCGATGCGGAGTTCCTGCGCGAGTGGAAATCCGTCGCGGGGACGATCAAGGACAGCGCGCCGAAGGTCTCGCGCCGCACGCTCGGCGGGCGATCGCTGGTCGAAGCGACGGGTGCGATCATCGCAAGTGACGGCGCGACGCCGGTGTTCGAACGAGTCGCGATCGTCACGACGCGCGATCAGCTGACAACGTTGGTGGTGCTCGCGTCGAACGCGACCACGCTGCAAGCGTGCCGCGCCGATAGCGACGCGATCGTTTCCAGCCTCGCGTTCCCCCAGCGCAGCGCAGCGCAGCCGGCCGTACCGCAACCGGCTGCGCCGACGGCGCCTGCCAATGGCCTGGCTGGAACCATGAAGGATGCGATCTCGCTCGCGGATCTCGTGGGCGCGTGGGGCGATGGCGCCGGGCTCGTCACGTACGGGTCCGGAACCGGATCGATGAACGGCTCGACGACGACCTCGGCGTCGGTCGCCGGCACGAGCTACGCGTTCGCGGCCAACGGCACGTACACGTACAAGGAGTCCGGCCGATACGGCAACCAGTCGTTCCACAACACCGATTCCGGCAAGTTCGTGTTCACCGACGGCCTGATCATCCTGACCTCGAAGGAGGGTGTCGTTAGAAAGTTCGAGGTGATCGCGTACATGGTGCTGGCGAACGGCGGCACCGTGCTCACGAATCGCTCCATCGGCGAGCTGAACCCTCGGTGGACCCCTGCCGACGTCGCGAAGATGTGCGCGCCGAAGAACGGCGTGTTCGCGTGCGAGTACAGCGACCTGTGGAACCGGCCCGCACCGGGCAAGAAGTAACCTCGGCGTGATCCATCTGGATCTGGCGGCTGCAGTACCGTCGTTCGCCAATTGGCGCCTCGCAGCGCTTCCGACAAGCGTTGGTCGCGACGATCTGGAGAGACTTGTCACCGCCGCCGATCCGTAGTCGAAGATCCCGGCCGGCTGTCAGCTCCCGCGCACGATTAGCGATATCGTCCACTCCATGTCGAAATGGCTGACGGCTTCCGTCCTGTTCTTGTTCGCGGCAGTCACGGCGTGCGTGCTCAAGACGAGCTCGAACACACCGCTCGGTCCGTCCTCGTCGAGCAACGGCGCCGGACCGGCCACGAGCTCGAGCAGCGGCGGCGGCGATACCAGCAGCACCAGCAGCACCAGCAGCACCAGCAGCACCAGCAGCAGCGGCGGCGACGCGTGCAACTCCGTTGATCGCCCCCAGAACTCCGATGGTGTTCCACTCGCTACCTCCTGCGATCACGGCTTCCCGATCGGTGCGCCGATCCGCGGCGTAGGCGTCGCGAAGGACGGGACGAAGACCGCGTCCGGCGTCAGCGCCAGCTGGACCTGCCCCGGCGGCCACTGCAAGTTCTTCTGCAAGACCGGCCGCTGCGACGCTACCTGCGACGGCGGCAACTGCGAGCTGAAGTGCATCAACATGGCGAACTGCAACCTCGACTGCAAGGGCGGCGGCTGCAAGACCGACTGCGTCGACACCGACCCCGACGGTGCCAACGCGGGCGGATGCAGCGTCGACTGCCCCGGCGGCAAGTGCTCCAACAAGTGCGACCCGGCCCACACGGCCTGCTCGGACACGTGCTCGGGCGGCGACTGCACCTGATCTCGAGGGTTCGGCGCCAACGGCGCGCCGTCGATCCGGATCAAAGGAAGCTTGAATGACGCGGTGTCGCGGGTTGTTGTAGCCTCCCGAGCGGGAGGCTACGCATGACGTTCGCTCGATTTGGTTCAGTGGTGGCTGCAGCAACCGCATTCGCCGCGGTGCCGGCAGTGGTGCATGCAGAGGACATGTCGGAGATCGTGGCGAAGAAGGTGGACGCCCCTGATCCGGGCGTTGCCACCGCAAAGGCGCAAGCGCCGACGTGGTGCAAGAGCGTGAAGGATCCGACTGCGCACGGAAAATCGGCGAGCTCGCTGAGCCGCACGATCGACGCTGGGCAGAAGGACTACAAGAGCATGATCGCGGCGGCGCAGATGGTGTGCTTGTGGCCGAGCGATCCGGGCATCGCGCACGCGGACCAGATCATCCTCCAAACCTGGATGAACTGGACCGGCGAGTCGCAGGCCCAAGCCGTCGAGTCCATCACCCTCCGCGTGAACGAAGAGAAGTTCGCCGCGGATGGCAACAAGCTGTGCACCGACCTCAAGCTCGATGACGAAGTCGGCGGTGAAGAGCGCCAGTTCCTCGCCGCGGAGCTCGTGCTGATGGGGTGCACCTACGGACGCGCCGACACGCCCCAGTGGCTCGGCGGCGGCACCGGTGTCAACTCCGAGCTGTTCGCGTTCCTCGACATGAGCCTGACCGAGCCCAACGAGCTCGTCCGCCTCGCGAACCTCCTCACGACGCAGCGCTACATCTTCAATAGCGACAAGACCTACTTCGACGCGGGGCTTTCCACGTACATCGTCAACTACATCGACCTGAAGGCGCTCAGCGACGCGGGCCTCGAGAAGGCGCTCGCGGAAGCGCCGTTCAAGGGCAACTCGTACGCGCGCGCTGTCGGCCTCGAGTCCGAAGCGATGGGCCGTCTCGCCGCGACGTTGATCCAGAAGGAAGTCGACGCGCGCGCCGCGAAGGATCCCGACATGAAGGCGCTGCTCGTCACCGCTCCGCAGGCGGGCGTGAAGGCGTGGACGGATCAAGCGGTGAAGTACAAGGACCAGCTCGCGCACTCGAACGAGTTCGAGAAGAAGTTCTGGGGTCCGTCGAAGAAGGCGTACCAGGGCTGCTGGAAGCAGCTGCACGACGACTTCGTCACCGTGCTGAAGGATCAGAAGCACGCCACCGAGAACGACATGACGGATGCGCTGCAGAACCCGATCTTGGGTCTGCTGTTCAATCGCCTCGTCGCGTGTGGGTCGGTCGACAAGGACCCGGCGTACACCGAGTACATCTATCGCACCTCGGACGACGTCCGCTGGTCGCGCGGCGCTCGCGCCGCGGCGTACTACGCGGCGATCGAAGCGTACGGCCCGATCAAAGCGGACCGCGATAAGTTCCCGATCGCCAGCGGCGACCTGAGCGGGATGCTCCACAAGGACAAGGGCCTCCTCGAGGCCGCGTTCCGCGCGAACGCCGGCAACAAGTCCAAGCTCGATTCGATGGGTTGGGTCGGTGATAGCGGCGAAGGCACGGTCAAGTCGACGAAGAGGATCAAGGAAGGCCTCGAGGTCAGCTTCGTGCAGACGAAGCAGCAGTTCATGGGCCGCTCGTGCACGGCGACGAACCGCATCATCCAGTTCCGGACCGACGGTTCGCCGATGTACTACGAGAACTGCCACGACACCGGCCTCCAGTGGGAAAACACCACGCCGGCGCCGATCGTCATCTCGGATCCCGAGTGGGAAGCCGGCATCAAGGCTGGCGCGATCGTCAAATTCAAGTCGACGCGCGACACGGTCACGCTCGGCCATGACAAGCGCGAGCGCTACGGACTTCCGACGACCGTCTACTCCGACAAGAGCAAGAAGAAGCTCGTCGCGTGGAACGGTCTCGCGATGCCGTGACCGCAAGGCGGAGCTCCGGCCGCACGACGGCGTGACCCTAGAACCGCTCGCGGCGCCGGAGAGTCATGCGTTGCCGCCGCCGCCGCCCGCGGCGATGTGCGACGGTTCCGGAACGTCGTCCGCGCCCGTGTGCCGCGGATCGCCCGGTAATGAAGCTACAGCCCGAGCGCGGCGCGCGCGGCCGCGAGCTCGGCACAACATTGGGCACGTTCGATCGTACCGTGAACGGGAGTGCGCGTTCACCGGCCGGCGAACGCGTGTGTTCACTGCTCGGCAGCTGATCGACGAGCGCCATGCGATCGCACCGTGGCGCTCGGGCGAGGTGTTCGGGCCGATCGGCTTGCTCGACGCAAGGACAGGAGTATCTTACCGGTGAGACATGTATCGAATTGTCTCGATCGCGTCGACGGCATGACGAAACCACCGCGAGCACGTCGTTCACCGCAACAAACCCGCGAGCCACATGCGAGGCGTGCGCCGGCACACGGCAAGCGCTGGTCGCGGCGTAGCGATGCGCGCCCGGGGGAGCTGATCGCCGCCGCGCTGCGGCTGTTCTCGGAGAACGGGTTCGCGGCGACGCGGCTCGAGGACGTCGCCGCGGCCGCCGGGGTCAGCAAGGCGACGGTGTATCTGTACTTCGCGAACAAGGAGCGGCTGCTCGAAGCCGTGATCCGCAACGCGATCGACTCGGGCTTCGACCGTGCCGATCTGTTCTTCGACGCCTTCGACGGCCCCACGCCGAACCTGGTCCGGACGCTGCTGCGGCTGCTGGAGGCCATGGCGCTCGATGGCCCGTTCCCCGCACTGCTGAAGCTGTTGATCTCGGAGGCTGCAAACTTCCCCGAGATCGCGCGGATCTGGGGCGAGGCCGGCCCCAAGCGCATGCTCGCGTTGATCCAGCGCGTGATCCAGCGCGGCATCGATCGCGGCGAGTTTCGTCCGATCTCCGCCGCGGTCGTCGCGCCGCTCGTGCTATCGCCGGTGTTCTTGCTCGCGGTGTGGCAGTACTCGTTGACGCCGCATCTGAAGCTGGAGCTCGATCGCAGCGCGATCACCTCGGCCCACGTCGAGATCTTGCTGCGCGGGCTCGCGGTGGACCCAGCTTCGGAGGTCATCTCGTGAAGCGCTGGTCGCTACGCCTCGTGATCGCGATCGTGGTCGTCGCGGCCGGGCTCGTCGGTGTGCTGTATGCCACCGGTCGGATCGGGCATCCCCACGACGACACCGCCGTGACGCTCTACGGCAACGTCGAGATCCGCGAGGTCGACCTCGGCTTCCGGCTCGCCGGCCGGCTCGAGACGATGCACTTCGAGGAGGGCCAGCAGGTCACGGCCGGCGCGGCGATGGCCGAGCTCGAGATCCGCCCGTTCGAAGATCAGGTGAAGATCGCCGAGGCGCAGGTCGCGGTGCACGACGCGACGTTGAAGAAGCTCGTCGGTGGTGCGCGCCCGGCGGAGCTGTCGAGGGCCCGAGCGGCGGTGGACGACGCGGCGGCCGCGGCGCAGAACGCGCGGACGTCGCTCGAGCGCTCGACCAAGCTGATCGCGCAGGGAGCAATCACCGGGGCCGCGCACGACGAGATCGTCGCGGCGAGCCGCAGCGCGGACGCACGGCTCGCCGGCGCCAAGGACAGCTACCGCCTGCTCGCGCAGGGCAATCGCGTCGAGGATATCGCGGCGGCGCAGGCCCAGGTCGAGGTCGCGCGCGCGCAGCTCGCGGCCGCCCAGACCGCGCTCGGCGATGCGCACCTGGTCGCGCCCGCCGATGGCGTCGTGACCTCGCGGGTCCACGAGCCCGGGGCGATCATCTCGCCGAACGACGTCGTCTACGTCCTGTCGCTGACCCACTCGGTGTGGGTCCGGACCTACGTGTCCGAGCTCCAGCTCGGCAGCGTGCATCCCGGCATGCAGGTGTCGGTGTTCTCCGATGCGGGCGGCACGCGGGCGATCCGGGGCCATATCGGGTTCATCTCGCCCACCGCCGAGTTCACACCCAAGTCGGTCGAGACCCCCGAGCTGCGCACCAGCCTCGTGTATCGGATGCGCGTGATTGTCGACGAGCCGGGCTTGTCCCGGCGAGGCAGCGCTGCCGAAGGGCAGCGCGGTGTTGTCGACGAGCCGGGCTTGTCCCGGCGAGGCAGCGCTGCCGAAGGGCAGCGCGGTGTTGTCGACGATCTCGCGCCGGGCCTGCGCCAGGGCATGCCGGTCACCGTGAAGTGGTCGATCGGGAGCCCGTGATGGCCGACGCGCTCGTGCGCATGGACGCGCTCACCAAGCGGTTCGGCGCCGGCGCGCCCGCGGTGGACGCGATCACCGGCCAGGTCCTCGCGGGCGCGATCACCGGGCTGGTCGGCCCCGACGGCGCCGGCAAGACCACGTTGATCCGACTGATGACCGGGCTGGTCGCGCGCGACGGGGGCTCGCTCGACGTGCTCGGGTTCGATCCCGCCACCAACCCGGAGTCGATCCATGCCGCGATCGGCTACATGCCTCAACGCTTCGGGCTGTACGAGGACCTGACGGTGATCGAGAACCTGCGGCTCTATGCGGACCTCAGGGACCTGCCCCGCGGCGAGCGCGCGGCCGCGTTCGAGCAACTCCTCGCGTTCACCGACCTCGCGCCGTTCACCGCCCGCCGGGCAGGCAAGCTATCCGGCGGCATGAAGCAGAAGCTCGGCCTCGCGTGCGCGCTGATCCGCAAGCCGCGCCTGCTGCTGCTCGACGAGCCGTGCGTCGGCGTCGATCCGATCTCGCGGCGCGAGCTGTGGCGGATGGTGG
>JBDTJY010000305.1:0-14236 GCA_039935615.1 Kofleriaceae bacterium | reverse complement strand
GCGGTGCTGAGACCTCGAATGTGCGCATCGCGCACGCACCGGAAACCGCACGTTCACAGTGACTCCGTTCGACGAGTTCGCTAGGGTTCGGCGCGATGTTTTCGCGCTTTCCGCTCCTGCTCGTGCTCGGCGCGTGCACGACCATCGCGAACGAACCGGCGCCAGATCCGACCACCGGCCTCAACGAGATGGTGTTTCGCTGCAAGGCCGAGCCGGTCCTCGTCGCCCAGTGCAGCTACAACGCGTGCCACGGCAACGCGGAGAGCGCGCTGCGCGTGTACTCGATCGGCAAGCTGCGCGCGACGCCACCGGCAGACTCGATCGCAGCAGCGGCACCGCTCACCGATGCCGAGCAGCACGCGAACTATTTGTCGGCCGCTGGGTTCTCTGCGTTCGACCAACTTCCGGCCGATAACTGGCTGCTGCGCAAACCGTTGCCGTCGAACGACGGCGGTTACGAGCACAAAGGCGGCGCGATCTACAGCGGGCCTACGGATCCGCAGTACACGGCGATCACCCAGTGGCTGACCGGAGCAACCGCATGTCCATGAAGCTCGCGGCGGCGATCGTGATGGCGATGGCGAGCTCGGCGGCCGCGTTCCCGACCGCGTTTCAATTCGATCAAGACGCACTCGCGAACGACGGCGGCGGCGGCATTCCATTCGACGGTGCGCCGCGCTGGGCGAATCACACCTGCGAGGTCTGCCACGTAGGCGCGCCGCACCTGATCTCGATCGCGCTCGAGGCCGATCATCCCGAATTATTCACGACCGGCTGGGTGCCCGCGCAGCAGTATCACCTACGCGTCCAGCTCTTGAACGAATGGGCCGGGCTGCAGTACGTCGCGAACGGTGACAACTGCGGTCAGATCGATGCGACGCCATTCAAGCCGTGCGACGACAACGGCTTCGCGCTCGAGCTCGACGACGCGACCGATCACACGACCGGCGGCTTCCAGCAGGTGATCAACAGCGCGTGCAGTACCGCGGTCCCGGCCGATCCGATCGTGGCGATCTCGAAGAGCGGTGCCGCGATCCACGAACAGCACAACGGTCGCACGTCCTGGGATGTGTGCTGGACCGCGCCACCCGCAGGCACCGGCAACATCACCGCATATCTCGCCGTCGTCGACGGCAATGGCGGCACCGGCAGTGCGGCGTTTCCGAACGACACGATCAACGACGATGTCGCGGCCGGTGCGGTGCCGCTCGTCGAGGCCGGCGCCGGCTCGACCAACAACGTCGGTGGTTGCAACGCCGCGGGCGACACCGGCGGACTCGGCATCGTCATCGCGCTCGCGCTGTTCGCGCTGAAGCGCAATCGCAAGCTCCTGATCGGCCTTCTGATCGCTAGCTCTGCCTCCGCGTGCGTCCACGTGCGACCGCGGCAGCGCGAGACGCTCGCTCACCGCAACATGACGTTCGGTCCCGATCCGGCCGAGGACGAGCTCGATCTTCACATGCAGGAGTCCCGCGAAGGCTCGTCGGGTGGCTACGGCTCCTCGGGCGGCGGTTGCGGATGCAACTGAAGCTCGCACTCGCGTCGCTCGCGATCGCTCACGCGGCACGTGGGGACACCGGCTTCGTCTCGAAGGTTCAGGTCTACACGGACAGCGATCACACGACCGTGATCTCGCCACTCGTGCAGGGCACGGCCGACGTCTCGCCTGATACGACCGTGACGCTCGGCTACATCGCCGACGTCGTGAGCTCGGCTTCGGTCGATATCGTCTCGCAAGCTTCCGCGACCACGATCCACGACACGCGCCAGCAAGCGTCGGCGGCCGTCTCGCACACCATCGGCTCGACGAAATTGCACGGTGGTTACTCGTACTCGCACGAGAACGATTATCTCTCGAACTCGCTCAACGTCGGACTCGACCAGGAGCTGTTCGACAAGGACACGACCCTGTCGTTGGGCTACAGCTTGAACCTCAACGATGTCGGGCGAGCAGACGACGCGAATTTTTCGCGCAGTCTCGATAACCACGGCATCTCCGCCTCGTGGACTCAGATCGTCTCGCCGACGCTCGTCACACAGCTCACCTACGAGCTCGGCTATGCCTCGGGATTTCAATCGAGCGCGTACCGCTTCGTTCCGATTCGTCCCAACCTCGACGCCGCACCCGAGGAGTGGGTGATGGAGACTGATCCGGATACGCGGTTCCGTCACGCGATCGTGTTCGGTGCGAACCGCGCGCTCGGCGACGATTCGTCGATCCAAGGCGACTACCGCTACTACTTCGATACGTGGGGCATCACGAGTCACACGATCGGCGCGCGCTACTTCACGCGCCTGTCGAGCTCGCTCGAGCTCCGCCTGCGCGAGCGGTTCTACACGCAAGGCTCCGCGAGCTTTTATCAGGAGAACTACACGACGGTGCAGAAGTACATGGCGTTCGATCGCGAGCTGTCGTCGCTGTGGTCCGAGACGATCGGCGCGAAGCTGAGCTACTTGTTCACGCCGCACGTCGAAGGCGAGCTCAAGGTCGACCTCTTCTACTTCAGCTACTCCGAGTTCGCTCCGCTGACGTCGCGCACCGGAACGAATACCGGCATCGGGCTCGCGCTGACCTACTAGGTCAGGCCATCAATCGAACCGTGGCGGCCACCTTGATCGTGGTCTCGACGCCGAGGTTGCCGCTCGCGAGGGTGCACATCGAGTAGTGCTGGAGCGCCCTGGACGTCGGGCCGTCGAGGACCGCTCCGTTGATGTCGAAGTCGGCACCGTGCGCATTGCAGTGGAACGAGCCACCGGAGTAGTTGTTCAGGCTGACGCCTTGATGCGTGCACTTCGACGTCATCGCGTAGAACCCGCTCGAGTCCTTGAGGACGAACATCGCGATCGCGCTCACGTACTTCGGAACATTGACGGTGTACGACGAAGGCGCGCCGACGTCCGTATATGTACCCGAGCACGTCGCCGCGACGCCACCATCCGGCGTCGGTCCGGTTCCACCATCCGGGTGCGGCCCCACGTTCGAGCCAGAGCCCGAGCCTGGGCCCCCCGGCGCGTCGGGAATACCGTCGCCAGTGCCGTCGAGACCGCCGGTCTGAACCGCGCCTTTGCCGCTCTCGAAACACGCAGCGAGCGTCGCTCCGGCTGCACCCAGACATGCGAACGCGCAGAAGTCGCGTCTCGACAACTCGATCAACCCGAGCGCTCGTTTCATCGTGGGTGACTACAACAGGCTCCGGTCCACTATGGGAATCATGAGGATCACACCGCGTATCTACACACGCGACGATCGCACCTCGCTTTTGTGCGACCCGTAATCGTACGTTCACAGTGCTGACCGGGATACTCGGTCGGTGTGTCCTACTAGCACCCACCGGTCTTGAGCTTTACCTGGTGCGCGGCCGCGGCCTCGATCACCTTCAGCATGGTGTCGGGCTCGACCTCGGAGCGAATGCGCTGATAGATCGTGCCGTCCGTAGGATCGACGAAGAGCACCGACGGTAACGTCATCGAGCTGAACCTCGCCTTCAGCGCGTCGTTGAAGTCGCTCTGCTCGGTGACGTCGAACTTGAGCGGGATGAAGTCCTTCGTGATCGCGGCGTAGACGTCGTCGGTCCCGAACGTGCGCTCCATCGCATGGCATGGGTTGCACCAGGCCGCCGAGAAATCGATCATCAGCAGCTTGTGCTGGGCCTTCGCCTGGTTGCGCGCGGCGACCTCGTTGGTTTGCCAGGTGACGTGTTGCTTCGGCGCCTGGCGCCACAACCAGATCGCGACCGCACCGGAGAGCACCATCGCGACCGCGAAACCTTTCTGCGCGCGCTCGCCCCATGAACCGTGGAACGACTTCTGGACTGCACCGGCGGCGAGGCCGATCAAGACGACGATGATCGCCACGATCAAGAAGCCTCTCGTCGGCACCACCGCATCGCGCAACCACGGCAAGAACGGCATCAAGTAGTAGACGACCGCGAACAGAAGGCCGATGCCGCCGATCGATTTGACCGCGTCCATCCATGCGCCGCTCTTCGGGAGTGCGACGGCGAATGCCGCGAGGACGAAGAACAGCACGCCCATGCCGAGCCCGTAGACGAACAACAGACCACCGCCACCGAGCGCGTTGCCACTCGTCGAGACGTAGATCAGGAGGCTCGCGAGGAACGGGCCCGTGCACGGCGCGGCGATCAATCCACCGACGAGGCCCATCGCGAACGCGCCGCCGAAACCCTTGCCGCCGATCCGGTTGAGCCGTGCCTGCACGCTCGCGGGTAGGTTGAGCTCGAACGCACCAAACATCGACGCGGCGAGCGCGAGGAACAGCGCGACCAGCGGGAACACGACGTACGGGCTCCCGAGTTGCGTGCCGAACGCGCCGGCCTTGCCGATCATCGCGAACGTGACGCCCAGTGCCGCGTACATGACGCACATGCCGCCGACGTAGGCGATCGCGAGCGTGATCGCTCGCCGTCGCGGCACGTCCTTGCCGCGCGCACCGAAGATCGCGAGCGTGATCGGAATCATCGGGTACACGCACGGTGTGAGCGATGTCAGAAACCCGGCGCCGAACGCACCGAGCACGACGAAGACCCAGCCGCGGGCCTGAGCGTCTTGCAAGCAGTCACTCTGGCAGCCCGCGACGAACATCAGTGCGAGAACAAGAAGCGGTACAAACAGACGTCGCATGGGACGGACGATAGCGGTTGCATCGTCGACCGGAAGAGCTCGGCCGCTAAGCTCCGCTCACAGCTGAGCCGTGCGATGCGAACGTTCGATGTGCATGATGCGCACTCATGAGAAATCCACGAGGCTGACGACGATCGCGCAGGTACTCGACCGGATCGACGCCATGATCGCGGCGAGTCGCGCGCCCGGTGACTACATCTCCCAGCTGAGGCCCATCGACGCGAACACGCTGTCACGAGAGGGCAGGAGGATGAAACCCGGATAGCTATAGTGCACGGCATCGAGTTGTAGGTTCAGCAACATCCGCGAGTCGCCCGGGCCGTCGGGCTCGATCACTACGAGCGAGAGATCGATTTGACCGAGGTGTCCGACTTGTCGGCCGAGCTCTTTGTCCGAGGTGTAGTACGCGTACATCGATGCGCCATTGACGTATTTGTCAGAGAAGAAATCGGCGCTCGATTGCAGATAGAAGCGATAGCCGGTCTGTAGGCGCCACGATGGCCGCGCGATGCGCAGATCGAGCCCCGCGCTGACGCTGTCGACGTTCCAACTATCGTGCGAGACGCGGACCTCGGGATGAAGTCCGACACCGAGCGCGAGCGAGTGCACCCACTCTGCGACCAGCGCCGAGCTCAGCCGGCTTTCAGGCTCGCGCTCGGGCAACGTGTCGAGCACGTTCATGAACGTGATCTGCTGACTACCGAGCGTCGCGGTCCAGTCTCCGAACCGAACGCTGCGATAGGGTGACGCGAGGTAGCCGGACGAGAGCTTGCCGTCGTAACGCAATCGAAGCGCGTCGTCGGGCGTCAGGACGCGCGCGACGCCGGCCGACCATGCGATCGCGTTCATCTTGTGATGTAGCGTCGTGTCGATCACGCTCGACACCCAGTTGTCGGTCAGCGTGATGCCCCCCAACAGCGTCGTCGTGCGATCGAGCACGTCGAACGATCCGTTGACGCCACCACTGACGCTCGCGTAGTCGGTCTCTTTCGCGATCGCCGAGGTCAGGCTCACCGCACGACCCTCGCTGCCCTTCCAGCCCGCACCGAACGTGCCCTGGTACCTCGTATCGGTCATCTGTCCGCCGGAGGTCGAGGTTCTACCGGATGCGCCCGTCACGGTGTCGACCTTGCTCAGCACCGGCGACGAACGCACATCGACGGATGCGCTGGTCACGGCATCGATGCCGAGACCTGCGTTCAACTCCCATTGCCCGTAGGTGTGACCGAGATTTCCGAGCAGGCGCCACACGGTCGTCGCATCGCTGTCGTGATACGCGCCAGCGCGCACGGTTCCGGTCGGAGGATCGCCATCGTCGGCGGGCCTCGGCGTCGGCGGATCGGACAAGACGTCGCGATAGTCGCTTCCGCTCGGCGTGTCATCACGGCCCGTCGGGTCCGGCGGAACTGTCGGTTGTGCTGGAACCGGATCTGCGCTCGGTTGTGCCCTCGCGGCCGAAGCACCCGCGAGCAGCATTGCGACGATCAGGAACCTCGTCAATTGCAGCCACAACCCGCACCGGCGGTCCCGGGACCGGCGCTTGGATAGGTCCCGCCTTCCGTGATCTCGAGCACCGAATCACGTTGCGAGTTCGCGACCGGATCCATCTCGAATTGCATCGCCGGGCTTGCGAGGCGCTCTCGTTGCGACGCGCGCACGTGCTGACACCCGAGCGCAGCGACCGCGAAGATCAGGACGAATAGTGCATGGACCGGCAACATCCGGCGCGGTCCGTGACGCTCGGTGAAATGCGATCGGATCGTCATAACCCTATCCACACTACCTCCGCTCACCCTCATGACGTTCAGGAAGATTGCATTAGAAACGCTCATGCAGAGTCGATGGTCGCAGTGCCGTGGCTGCCCGCGAACGCGGCACCTAGCATCGCGAGCTGGGCTGCGATCCAGATCGCGAGGACGACGAGCTCGCGACGGTGATTCGTGAGGCGATGTTCCGGGGCAATACGTCGCTCGAGTCGTGCGAGCAGGTCCTCGTTCGGCGCGATCCACCGTGCTTCGGCGAGGAGTGCCGGGTAGCGTGCGGTCAGCGTCACGAACTCGTCGAACGAGATCCGGTCGTCATGATTGGTATTGGCCGTTGCGAAGTAGCTCCTCGTCAGGTCGTCGATGCGAACGGGTTCGACCGTCATCATCCTCGGCCAATCCGAGCCACGAGCCTGCGCACGGCTGCGATGAACTCGTCGCGGCTGATCGTGCCGTTGCCGCGGACGTCGAAGATCGCGAACATCCGCTTCGCGATCGATTCGGTCCGCAACCCGAGCGCGACGCGGAGCTCGGCGATGCCGAGCTGATCAGCGTCGCCAGCGTGATTCGCGAATGCGCGCTCGAGCGAGTCGAGCAGGTGCTGATCGATGGAGCTCGCGGCGGCAGACTCGAACATCGACCCTGTTACACCACGACGGGCGCGGTTCCTCGATGGGTCTGGACGCGGATCCCGGTCGCGGCCAGGAGCTCGATCGGCAGGTCCGATCCGATGAGCACGAACACGCGATCGACGTCGATCGTACGCGTCACGCCATCGGTCTGAATGGTCGCGGAGTGCGGCTCGATCCGCTCGACCTGCGCGTCGCGCAACACCTCGAGCCCGGCGTGCTCGGCCTCGGCGAGGCGTTCTTGGTTGTCGGGTTTCGCGCGATCGAAGGTCGCGCCGCGATGACAGAGCGTGACCCGCGTTTTCGGCCGCTCTGCGAGCGCGAGGGCAGCCTCGATCGCCACGTCGCCGCCGCCGACGACCAGGATCCGCTCGCCGTCGTGATCGGCAGGATCCTCGACGTGGTGCGCGACATGCGCGAGCTCTTCACCGGTGACACGGAGCTGGCGGGGTCGACCGCGGCGCCCGGTCGCGAGCAACACGCGACGCGCGCGGATCGGCCCGGCACTGGTGGTCGCGAGCAGCGCATCGCCATCGGGCGTGACCGACGCGAGCGTGATGCCGTACTCGGGCTTGATATCGCCGCGCAGGAGCACGTCGTTCCACAGCTCGATCAGCGCAGCCTTCGACGTACGGCGCAGGTGCACGCGACCGTATAGGGGGAGCTCGACCGGCGTGGTCATCACGACCTTGCCACGTGGATACGAGCGCACAGCGCCGCCGAGTGACGCCTCCTTTTCGATCCAGCGCGTGGGGATCCCGAGCTGGTGGGCCGTGAGCATCGCGGCGATCCCCGCCGGTCCGGCGCCGACGACAAGTAACGGAAGATCGGACCGCGGTTCGCCAGCGAGGCTCTTCGCGATCGCCTCGGTCGCCTTCACGCCTTGCCGCACGGCCGTGGCGATCAACCCCATGCCGCCGAGCTCACCGGCGATGAACAGTCCGCGCTGGCTACTCTCGAAACGGTGATCGACCTCGGGCAGGTCGACGCCGCGGCGTGCGCTTCCGAACACCAACGTGATCGCGTCGACGGGGCAGGCGCGCAAGCAGTCGCCGTGGCCGACGCAGCCCGATGCGTGTGCAAGGTGCGCGCGACCGGCGACCATCACGAGTGCGCGATCTTCAGGGCACGCACGGACGCACGCACCCGAACCGATGCAGACCTCGGCGTCGATCACCGGGTGCAAGGTCGGGGGCCCGTCGGGACGTGCGTGCAAGCGCAAGATCTGCGCAGCGCGCTGCTCGCGACGATGCTCCCGGACCGCGTTGACGACCATCCACCCGATCACGATCAGCGCGAGCACCGCGTGAACGGTAAGGATCAGCTTCACTGCGGCCACTATACAATATGGCTCGCGGCCCGCACCTGCGTGACGTGTGGAGAGGCACACTCGGCCCGTGAAGTCGTCGGCTTCGATGAGCCTCCGCGCGATTCCAACGCGCTCCGCGAGCTCGTGGCCGCTCGTCGCGGGACTGACGCTCACGACGATCGCGTTTGCCGTCGTCCTTTCGTATCACTGGAAGTACTACGAGTTGACCTGGGATGCGCGGTTCGATTCTCCGTTGCACCACCGGCTGCGGTCATCCGGAAATCTCGGACACCTTTACGGCAATATCGGGATCGCGCTGATCCTGGGCAACCTTTTGTATCTCGTCCGGCGTCGGTTGGTAAGTGTTGCCTGGCTCGGCTCGATGCGCGCGTGGATGGACTGGCACGTGTTCTCTGGCATCGCCGGCCCGGCGTTCGTGCTTCTTCATTCGGCGTTCACACTGCGGACGTGGCCGGCGATCGTCTCGGCTGGATCGCTCGTGATCGTCGTGGTGACGGGCCTGTTCGGCCGTTACTTGTACCGCTTGGTGCCACGGATCTCCGATGGCCGGCAAGAGCCGGCGGACGAGCTCGCGGCCGACGTCGATCGCGCGCTGATGGCGTTGCGCGGCTTCGGCATCGGCGCGGTGGAAGCCGCCGATCTGGTCGAGCGTCGCGTCGAGCGTGTGGTCGAGCGTGCCGGCACGGCAAGCACTGGGTTCGGAACGGTCGTCATCGCGCTGCGCGCGTTGTGGCGGCTCCGCGATCTGCAACGGGACGCCAGCTCGGTCGCGCGGATCGCGGGCGCGACGCCGGCCGATGCCACCGAGATCGGGCGCGGCGCCGCGCAGATCGGTCGGCTGATCGCGCGCGTCGATCTGATCGAGTCGCTCGCTCGCGCGGCGTCATTCTGGCGCGGCCTGCATCGCAATCTCGTGATCGTGATGCTGCTCGCCGCGTCGCTTCACGTCAGCATCGCGATCTATTTGGGGTTCGGCCTGTGATCCGCACGCTGATCGCGATCGCGATCGTGGCGATGGTCGCGACGGTGGTCCACGCCCAGAGTGTCTCGCCCGGTCCGCTCGCTCGCGACCACACCACGCTCGAGGGCATCGACAACTGCGTGCGTTGCCATTCCGGCGGTGGCGGCGCGATCAATGTCTCCGGGTGTCTGTCGTGTCACAAGGCGCTCGACCAGCGGCTCGCCGCGAAGGCCGGCTATCACGCCAAACTCGGCAACGACTGCGCGAGCTGCCATCCCGATCATCGCGGCACGAGTGCGGCGCTCGTGAAGTGGCCCGGCGATCGCGATCACTTCGATCACACGCTCGCGGCGTACGTGCTTTCGGGCGGTCACGCCAAGGTCGCGTGCCGCGACTGTCACAAGGCCGCGTTCCTGTTCGGTCCGATTGCCGACGCGCTTAGCGCCGACGAGCGGCCGAAAACGTACCTCGGTTTGCCGACCGCGTGCGTACGCTGCCACGCCGATGTGCACGAGCCGACGCTCGGTACCGAGTGTACGAAGTGCCACGACACCGCGAGCTGGCGCACGAGGTCGACGGCTTTCGATCACGACAAGACCAAGTATCCGCTCGTCGGCGCACACGTGAAGGTCGAGTGCACGAAGTGCCACGGCGGCACGACCCAGAAGCTCAAGCAGCTCCATCCCGCGTTCGACACGTGCAAGACGTGTCACAAGGATCCTCACGCCGGTGTGATGGGCAAGGCGGCGACCGCGTGCGCGACGTGTCACCGCGAGGCCGCTTGGAAAGAGCTTCACTACGATCGCACGAGCCACGCACCACGCACGTTGCCACTCACCGCCGGCCACGCGAAGCCGGCGTGCGCGGCGTGCCACGGCGAGAAGAACGATCGCATGCCGGCGGCGACATGCACGCCATGCCACGCCGATCCGCACAAGCCGACGCTCGGCGCGAAGTGCGAGACCTGCCACGAGACCAACGCGTGGACCAAGACGTCGACGAAGATCGAATTTCACGACAGGACCACGTATCCACTGCGTGGCCTTCATGTCAGCGTGCCGTGCGACAAGTGCCACGATCCGAAGAAGCCGACGTCGACGCGGTTCCGGCCGGTCGCGCACGGCAAGTGTCTCGACTGTCACCCGGATGTCCACAAAGGGGAGGCGAGTAGACCTTGCGAGGGCTGTCACAACGTCGCCGGCTGGCAGCCCGCGACGTTCGAGGTGGCCGATCACGCGAAGACTCGCTACGTGCTCGAGGGCGCGCATCGCGCGATCCCGTGCGTGAAATGCCATCCAGCGTCCCCGAAGCCGTCGGGCTTCAAGCGAGGCAATCCGTCGTGCGAGACGTGCCACGCCGATCCGCACGGTGGTCAGTTCACCACCCCAGACAGGCACGACACGTGCGCGACCTGTCACGACGTTGTCGCGTGGTCGCCGTCGACGTTCACCAAAGAAGCACACGCGAAGGCAGGGCTCGCGCTCGTCGGCAAGCACGATGTCGCGTGCGGACGCTGCCACACCAAGACGTTCGTGAAGCTGCCGGCCGATTGCGGTGCCTGTCACGACGATCGTCACGTCGGACAGTTCGCAGGTCGTGCGTGCACGACATGTCACGCCGGCGCCGTGTGGAAGCCGACGCCCGGCTTCGATCACGCGAAGTCCTTCGTGTTGCGCGGCCGCCACGCGAAGGCCGAGTGCGCGCGGTGCCATCCGAAGATCGCGCGCGCTGGATCGAAGATCGAGACCGAGGTCTACAAGCTCGGACCGGCGTCGCACGACTGCGTCGCGTGTCATCGCGCGCAGCATGGCGATTCGAAGTCGGGGCTCGATCAGCCGCGCCGGCTCGCCGCCGCGACGCGCGCGTGCGAGAGCTGTCATGGCGAGACCACGTGGCGCGACGTCGCGATCAAACCACCATTCGATCACGGCACCACGGATGCGCCGCTCGTCGGTGGCCACGCGAAGACCGCGTGCAGCGCCTGCCACCAGCCGGCACGCCGCACGCTGCCGGCCCTCGTCGACTGCGGCGGCTGTCACCAGGATCGTCATGCGGGTCGACTCGGCGATCGTTGCGAGCGCTGCCACTCGCCGGCGACCTGGAAGCCAGATCAGCTGCTCGTCGATCATCAACGCACGCGGTTGCCGCTGGTCGGCGCGCACGCGGTGCAGCCGTGCCGGAGCTGCCACAAGGATGCGCAGGCCGGGACGTTCCGCGGTCTCGATCCGTCGTGCCGGAGCTGTCACTTCCACACCGTGATCGACCGCCGCCCACATCCCGATCACACGCGCGATAACGGCTTCCTCGCCTGCGAGAACTGTCACTCGGTGCTCGGCTGGCGCCCCGCGCATATCGATCACGACAAGCTGTACCCGCTCACCGGCAAGCACAACTCGACGCCGTGCGTGCAGTGCCACAAGACCGGCGATCCGTACAACGCCGCGCCGTCGCAGTGCATCGGGTGTCACGCCGCCGACGAGACCCGCGCGAACGCGATCATGGGCGGGATGCACGATACGTTCGGCAGCGCGTGCGGCGACTGCCACACCACCACGGTGTGGACCGGCACGACCTTCAACCATCCCGCGTTTCCAGAGAACCACCACGCCTCGCAGTGCGTGAACTGCCACACCACGGCGAGCATGCCGCAGCTCTACACCTGCGTCGGCAGCGGTTGTCACAACTCGGCGCAAGATGGTCGACCCGGTACCGGCCATCAGGGCGGCGATCAGAATTGCGCGCGCTCGGGCTGTCACTACGGCGGTGCCCATGGAGGGTGAGATGAAATACCTCGCGATCGTCCTCGTGATCTCGTGCACGAACGCACACCCCGCGGCGACCGATC
Organism: Kofleriaceae bacterium; assembly: GCA_039935615.1. GTDB lineage: Bacteria > Myxococcota_A > Polyangia > Haliangiales > Haliangiaceae > JABFXX01. The sequence goes on along the minus strand of JBDTJY010000305.1, from coordinate 2,067 downwards.
GGCTCGACTGCGTTAGCTGCCATCAGGCCGAGTACGCGAGTGCACAGATGGGGATGTTCGCGGTGTCGTCGTGCACGAAGAAGCCGGTCCATGATCCCGCACTCGGTTACACGACCAACTGCTACACGTGCCATGGCACCGCGACCCCCGATCCCGATCCGGATCCGGCGATCCAGCTTTCGGGATGGTGCCCGGCCGTCGATCCGGTCTCCGATCCAGTGCAGCACGGGGTGTTTCGGATCGCCACCGGCTCGCACGTCGGCTTCGACTGCGGTGACTGCCACACCCAGCGGATCGCAGGACAGAGTCTGACCTCCGCGATCGCGCCGAACCCGATCGAGTGTACGAGCTGTCACTGGCACGATCAGGCGCAGACCGATCCGCGCCACACCGGCAACAGCAACTACACGTACGGCCCCGCGACGTGCGTCGCGTCCGAATGCCATGGCGGAGGTCTGCGCCAGTGAAGCGCACGATCGCGATCGCGATCGTATCGGTGAGCGCGAGCGCGCACGCGCGCGATGCGCACGTCACCGCGACCACGCCGACGACGATCTACGTCGACGCCGGCACCGCGGACGGCCTCGCGATCGGTGCGACCTGGCAGGCCACCGTCGAGGGTCACGCGATCGCGGTGCGCGTCGCCGCCGTCGCTGCGCACGACGCCGAGCTCGAGATCGACGGTGTGCGACCTGCCATGGGTAGCGTGCTCGCACTTCCGCAGGGCCTGGTCCCGGTCGCCGCCGTCACGCCGCGGCCGCCGCCGGTCGCGATGCCGCCGTGGCGGAACGAGCCCACGGCTCTGCCGGCCGTGCAGCTCCTCGCGTCGCGCGAGCAACCCGCACCCGCGAGCGACACGACGATCGTCAGCGGCGAGATCGCTCTATCAGCGTTCTTGGCCGCCGACGCGAGCAACTCGTCGACGAGCACGCAGGATCTCTCGCTGTCATCGCAGCTCGCGGTCGAGAATGGAGCTTGGCGTTACGATCACGTCATCGACGCGCACCTCGCTGCGACACCCGAGCTGTTCAGCGCGCCGCTACAACACGCGCAGGCGCGCTTCGACGTCTACCTCATGCGCCTCGAGTACGCGCCGACCGGTGCGCGCTACGCGACCGCGATCGGGCGACAGCCCGGCGCGCCGATGGGCGAGCTCGGTACGATCGATGGCGGGAAGTTCCGGGTCGATCTCGATCCGCACTTCGACGTCACCGCGTTCGCCGGTCTGCGCCCCGGATCGGATCTCGGACTATCCTCTGCCCCGCGCGCCGGCGCCGACCTCGGCTGGCAGCTCGCGACCGTCGGTGGCACGCGGGCGCGCGTCGATGCCGGCATCGCGATCGACGAATACACCGGCCACCTCGATCGTGCGCTCGCCGCCGTGTCGGGCTCCCTGGCGACGCCGCGCGATCTCTTGCACGTCGATGCGGACGTCGATCTCGCGACGGATCAAGACGGCAAGGGAGCGAGACTGTCGCGCGTGTCGGCGTTCGCGCGCACCAAGCGCGGCCGCCTGACCGCGTCCACACAGCTCGGCTACGATCGGCCGTTCTTCGATCGCGCGCTCGCCGTCGAAGCGCCGGAGCTGCTGCTCGGCCCGCGCACGTTCGCCGAGGCGGAGGCGAGGTACGCGTTCGACAACACGGTCGATCTCGCTGCGAGCACGCGCGTATCGCGCGGCGATGGCTTCACGTCGACGTTCGCCGACGTGTCCGGCACGTGGCACGCGCCGGGCCGGCGCTGGCTCCTGAGTGGCGCGCCGTTCGTGGTCGTCGGCTCGCTCGTCGACGAGTACGGCTTGCGTGCGAGCCTCGACTGTCCGCTCGCGACGTGGTCGATGGGTTTCGGAGGCTCGTTCGAGCGCGTCGACGCGGCCGGCGAGCTCGCGTGGGCTGGGATCGGCCGAATCTCGGCCAGCCGTTCGATCTTCCAGCGTTGGCGCACCGCTCTCTCGCTCGAGGTTGCCGCCGGCGATGGTCCGGCGCGGTTGCTCCTGTTCGGCACGCTCGCGTACCGGTTCGGAAAGTGACCGTTCAGCCCATGAGCCGCGTCGACGCGGGGACGGTC
>JBDTJY010000304.1:0-4308 GCA_039935615.1 Kofleriaceae bacterium | reverse complement strand
CCGTGCACCTCTCGGATCTCGTGTGGGCGGGCCCGCTCGCCGGCATCCGGATCGGCCGCGTCGACGGCCAGTTCGTCGCGAACCCGACGTTCGCCGAGCGCGAGAAGTCGGACATGGACATCATCGTGGCCGCGTCGAAGGACGCGATCATGATGGTCGAAGGCGAGATGCACGAGCTGCAGGAAGACGTCGTGATCGACGCCCTCCTGTTCGCGCACCAAGCCGTGCAGCCGTTGATCGAGCTGCAAGAGAAGCTGCGCGCGCTGGTCGGCAAAGAGAAGCGCCCGTTCACGCCGCCCGTCGCCGACGAGAGCCTCGCGGTCCGCGTCAAGGATCTCGTGTGGGAGAAGCTCGGCAGCGCCCTCCAGATCAAGGACAAGAAGAAGCGCTACGGCGAAGTCGCCTCGCTCAAGACCGAGAGCCTTGCGACGCTCGTCGCCGAGGGCAAGTTCGCGACCGGCACCGGCGTCGAAGGCAAGGCGTTCGAAGCCGCGTTCGGCAAGCTCCACAAGAAGTGGGCGCGTGGTCACACGCTGTCGACGCGCAAGCGGATCGACGGTCGTAACCCCGACGAGATTCGTCAGATCACGATCGAGACCGGCGTGCTGCCGCGCGCGCACGGCTCGGCGCTGTTCACCCGTGGCGAGACCCAGGCGCTCGTCGCCGTAACGCTCGGCACCAAGTACGACGAGAAGAAGCTCGACACGCTGCTCGGCGACAAGAAGCGCACGTTCTACATGGACTACAACTTCCCTCCGTTCTCGACGGGTGAAGTCAAGATGCTGCGCGGCCAGTCGCGCCGCGAAGTCGGTCACGGCTTCCTCGCCGAGCGCTCGGTCGAGGCGATCGTGCCGGTGTACGAGGACTTCCCGTACACGATTCGCGTCGTGTCGGACATCCTCGAGTCGAACGGTTCGTCGTCGATGGCGTCGGTGTGCGGTGGCTCGCTCGCGCTCATGGACGCCGGCGTGCCGACCAAGGCGCCGGTTGCCGGCATCGCGATGGGCCTGATGAAGGAGGGTGAGGACTACGTCATCCTCAGCGACATCCTGGGCGACGAGGATCACCTCGGCGACATGGACTTCAAGGTGACGGGCACGCGCCGCGGCGTGTGCGCGTTGCAGATGGACATCAAGGTCGACGGCCTGACCCGCAAGATCCTCGAGGAAGCCCTCGAGCAAGCGAAGCGTGGCCGGATCTGGATCATCGAGAAGATGGACGCCGCGATGTCGGCGCCTCGCGATGAAGTCTCGATCTACGCCCCGCGCATCGTCACGGTGCAGGTCAAGCCCGACAAGGTCCGCGACATCATCGGACCCGGTGGCAAGACCATCCGCGCGATCCAGGAGCAGACCGGCGCTCAGATCGACATCAACGACAGCGGTATCGTCTCGATCGCGTCGGCGGACTCCAAGGCCATCGAGCAGGCCCAAGCGTTGATCTCCGGCCTCACGATGGAGCCCGAGGTCGGCCTGTACTACAACGGCATCGTCAAGAAGATCGTCGAGATCGGCGCGTTCGTCGAGATCCTGCCGGGCACCGACGGCCTGCTTCACATCAGTGAAGTGTCGAAGGACCGGATTCGCGCCGTCGAGGACGTCCTCAAAGAGGGCGACGAGGTCGTCGTGAAGTGCATCAAGGTCGATCGCGACGGCAAGATCCGCCTGTCGCGCCGGGAAGCCCTCGAGGCGAACCCGGGCCCCGAAGAGATTCACAACTACGTGATCTGATCGATCTGATCTTCGTCGACGTGTAGGACGTGCGATGGCCGGAGACGGTCACTCGCACGTTCTTGCGTTTCGGGTAAGATCGAGATCGATGGGGCCGCGCGTTCAGATCAAGAAGCTACGTCCGGATGCGGTCATCCCGCGCTACATGACGCCGTCCGCCGCCGGGCTGGATCTATGTGCCGCGATCGATGAGCCGGTGACGATCCAGCCGCGCCAACGCGTCACGATCGGCACCGGGCTCGCGATGAAGATCGCGGACGGTTTTGAAGGTCAGATCCGTCCGCGCTCTGGCCTCGCACGCGATCACGGCATCACCTGCACCAACTCACCCGGCACGGTCGACAGCGACTACGTCGGCGAGATCAAGATCCTCCTGATCAATCACGGCACCGAGTTGTTCACGATCGAGCCCGGGCATCGCATCGCGCAGATCGTGATCGCGCCGGTCGTGCAAGCCGAGCTGGTCGAGGTCGACGAGCTGGCGGCAACCGAACGAGGGAGTGGCGGCTTCGGATCGACGGGCAGGTAGATGGCCAACGATCGGTCGAAGACACCGACCCTGAAGGGCACTCCGAAAGCGGCCGACGGCTTTCCGACGGACGACACCAAGCACGACACCAAGCACGACACCAAGCACGACGACGACAAGACGAACATCTACGACTCCGGGAGGTATCCGAACACGCCGAAGGCGACGCTGCCGAAACCGGGCGAGCCCGACTTCGTGCGCGAAGCGGCGACGCCGATCAAAGTTCGATCGATGAAGCCGCCGGGACAGGCGTCGTCCGGCGAGCTCCCACTGCCGCCGCAGGTGCCGCGTCCGCAGCATCAAGTGAAGCTGCGAGCGATCTCTGAAATAGCTTCGCAGCGGCCGCAGCTCGCGCTCGGCTACCTCGCGCCGCCGCGCGATCCGAACGCGGTGCGTGCGCGGCGCTGGCGAGATTTCGTCGTGTGGGGTTCGGTTTGCGTGATCCTCGCGTGCGTCGTCGCGCTCGGGATCTGGTTCATCGCGAAGTAAGTAGGTTGTGGTACTAACGGCGCGTGATCTCGCGCTACAGCAGGCCAGAGCTGGCGGCACTGTGGGACGACTCCTATCGCTTCGAGCTGTGGCTCGCGATCGAGCTCGCCGTCTGTGAGGCGATGGAGCACGCCGGGACGGTCCCGGTCGGCGCCGCCGCGAAGGTCCGCGATGCCGCGCAGGGCAAGCTGAATGCTCAGCGGATCCTCGAGATCGAACAGAAGACGCGGCACGACGTGATCGCGTTCCTCACGCATGTCGAGGAGCTCGCCGGTGAGCCGGCGCGCTGGCTGCACCTCGGGATGACGTCGTCGGACGTGCTCGACACCGCGCTCGCGATCCAGACCACGCGTGCGCTCGACCGGATCATGTCGGGCGCGATCGGGCTCGCGAACGCGCTCGCCGACAAGGCGCGCGAGCATGCGAAGACGCCGATGATCGGGCGCTCGCACGGCATCCACGCGGAGCCGATCACGGCCGGCCTCACGTTCGCGCGGTGGAACGCCGAGGTCGTGCGAGCGTCGAGCCGGATCGTGCGTGCGCGTCACGCGATCTCGGTCGGCAAGATCGCGGGTGCGGTCGGCGTCTACGGCAACCTCGATCCGGCGATCGAGACCGAGGCGCTCGCGAAGCTCGGGCTCGAGCCCGAGACCGTCGCCACCCAGATCGTCGCGCGCGATCGTCACGCGGACGTGTTCAACGCGATCGCGATGCTCGGCACCGCGATCGAACAGATCGCGCTCGGCGTGCGCCACTGGCAGCGCACCGAGGTCGGCGAGGCCGAGGAAGGGTTCGGCGCGGGCCAGAAGGGCTCGTCGGCGATGCCTCACAAGAAGAATCCGATCCTGAGCGAGAACCTGACCGGGCTCGCGCGGCTGTTGCGCGGCTACGCGCAGGCCGGGATGGAGGACGTCGCGCTGTGGCACGAGCGCGATATCTCGCACTCGAGCGTCGAGCGCGTCGCGATGCCCGATGCGACGATCCTCGCGGACTTCATGCTCGCGCGCTGCACGTCGCTCGTGCAGGGCCTGGTGGTCCACCCGGCGCGGATGCGCGCGAACCTCGAGCGCTTCGGCGGGCTGTTCTTCTCCGAGGCGGTGTTGCTCGCGCTCGTCAAGACCGGGCTCGCGCGCCAGACCGCGTACGAGATGGTCCAGCGCTCGGCTCTCGCGGCGATCAACGAGGCGGCGCAAGAGGGCCTCACCGGTGCGAAGCCGGGCAGGTTCCGCGAGCTGCTCGGCAAGGATCCCGACATCAGCTCGCGGCTCGACGCGAACGCACTCGATGCGCTGTTCGATCTCGATCATCACCTGCGGTTCGCACCGCAGATCCTCGACCGTGCACTCGGCCCTGATGTTGGCCCTGCTGCTGGAGGACGTACGTCGTGATCACCGACGCCACGTTCCACGCTCAGCTCGCGCAGACCCTCGCTTCGACGCCGTGGCACGCGCTCGCGGGACGCACGCTGCCGCGCTACGACGGCAAGGTCCGCGATTGCTACATCGACAAGGAGCGCGGCGAGCGCGTGATCGTCGTGACCGATCGCCTGAGCGCGTTCGA
>JBDTJY010000303.1:0-62297 GCA_039935615.1 Kofleriaceae bacterium | reverse complement strand
GTAACCGAGCGCTTCCGCACCACTGCCCACCGCGACCACGTCGAAGCCGCGGCGTGTCAACGCGGCCTGCGTCGTGGCGCGTACGAGGTCGTCGTCGTCGACGATCAGGACCCGCCCGCGTGGAAGGACAGGACTGGAGGGAACCGCGGTTGCCATGGCGAACCGCAACTCTGCACACCAGGTGCCAGCAAGTGTTCCGTTACGTCAAGTGCGAGACGAGGCCACTCGTCACGACCAACCGTCCCGATCGACGCTGCTCGAGCTCGGTGAGCCCGCTGCATAACGCACGACGACTTGCCTCGGGAGCATGACCGCGATCGACGAAGATGATCGCGCCACCATCGCGCACGACGCGCGTCCACTCGCGCAGCGCCGCTTCCCACGCGTCGTCGCTCGCGACGTCGACACCGATGACGGCGGCGAGCGAACCGGTGGCGACCGACGCGAGATCCGCGAGTGCACCCGGGAATTTTTTCGCGGCGCGCTCGGTAAGCCCCACGGCGAGCACGGTCTGCTGCTTCGCGAGCGCGTGTGCGAGCTTCGCGTGACCGACGACCGCCAACGTCCCGTCGGCGTGTGACGACGCGAGCGCTTCCGCGACGGCTTGCACCGCCGGGCCGACGAACAACCCGTCGAGCATCGATCTCCCTTAAGCGCGGTAGTTGAGCGTACCGAGGAAGTCGCGCTTGCCGATTTCGACGCCGTTGTGGCGCAGCAGCAAGTACGTCGTCGTCGCGTGGAAGAAGAAGTTCGGCATCGCGTGCTCGGTCACGTAGTCGAGCACCGTCATCTTCTTGCCTTCCCACCGCGGCAGGCTGATCGTGCGATCGCCCGCGCCGTCGAAGTCCGACGCCTTGAACGTGTCGAGGTACGTCGTCACCGTCGCGATCCGCGCGCGGAGCTCGGCGATCGTCTTCTCGGTGTCGGGATGCGCCGGCGTCTCTTTGCCCGCGCCGCGCGACGCCGCGAACTTCGCCTGGTCGCACGTGAACTGGATCTGCTGGGTCAGCGGGAACATGTCCGGCGCGATCCGCCAGTGCAGCATGGTCTCGGGTTCGAACTTCTTGGCAGTCGCGTGAGCGACGGCCTTGTCGAGCCAGACGTTGACCTGACCGAGCACCTTGTGCATCTCGCGAATCGTGAGGAAGAGCGACATCCGCTCGTCGTATCACAGGTCGCGCAGGTATTCGCAGCGCGGCGACTGGATGTGCGGCGTGATCCACGTGACGTTCAACAGCTCCTCGAGCAGGAACCGGAAATTGCCGTAGGTGACGACGAAGAAGTCCATCTTGCGCTTCTTGATGCCACCGCCGGTGTCGTCGGCGCGAACGCAGCCGTCATGGATCGAGCCATCCGGAAGCACCATGCCATCGAATTCAGGGATGTAGAGCGGTTCGCCGATCGGCACGAGGCGCGGATCGATCGCGACCGACTTGAACGGGATCAACGGCCGACCCTTGTTGCCTCGGCCGAACGGATGCTCGGCGACGTCGAGCTGCTCGAAGCAGGTGCCATAGCCGAACCGGCAACTGCCGGTGTAGTTGATGACGCGCCCGTCGCGCATGATGCCCGAGCCCTCGAGCCGCAGCGACCACGCGAACCGCTCCGGAACGCGCCCGAAGTAGTAGCCCTCGGGCGTGTAGAGCTCGACGTGCGTGGTCGGCGGGACCTTCTTCAGGCCGCCACCGGCCGGCACGTTCGGCGATTGCACGTCGTCGTAGTCGTTCTCGAACGCGAGCCAATAGAACCGCAGCGCCCACTGGAGCTCGTCGACGAGCGGGTAGCCGCAGCACAGCTTGTCCTTGCCGCGCAGGGTGACCGTGGTCTGGAGCGGGACGTCTTCTTTCTCGAGCTTGCTGTCGTCGGCGGACGCCGTGCTCGCTACGAGCAGGGTCATGGCAACGACAACGGCGGATCGCACGAAACGATCATATGGTTAGTCGAGGCGCCGTGCACGACATCTGCGAGCTTCGCGAAGCGACCGCTGACTTCGGTGGCAAGGCCGCCGGGTTGGCGAGGCTGATCGCGGCCGGCTTGCCGGTCCCCGCGGGGTTCGCGATCGCCGCGAGGGTGTTCGCGCGGTTCGCGGCGGGTGAAGCGGTCGAGCTCGACCTGAACGACCACCTGCGCGAGCTCGGCCCAATCCTCGCGGTGCGCAGCTCGGCCGCCGTCGAGGATGGGGCGGCGGGCTCGGCCGCGGGGATCTTTCGCTCGGTCGTGCGAGTCGCCGTCGCCGACGTGGAGGCCGCGATTCGCGAGGTCTGGTCGAGCGCGCTGACGCCGCATGCGGTCGCGTATGCGAGCGAACGCACGCACGAGGTGGCGGTCGGCGTGATCGTGCAGCGCTTCATCGAGGGCGAACGGCTGACCGTGTACACCCGACCGCTCTCGGGCGAGAGCGACGATCTGTTGATCCAACGCGGCGAGCAGCTCACGCGCGTCCCGCGCTCGCAGGTGCCGGCGGAGCTGCCGAACCATCACGCGGTCGTCCAAGCCCTGCGCGCCGAGCGTGCGATCGGCGGACCGGCGGACGTCGAGCTCGTCCAGGTGATGCAACGCGACGACGTGCTCGAGACGTGGGTGGTGCAGGCGCGACCGATCGTGATCCGCGAAGCTCGCCGGCTCTCGCCACCGCCGCCGATCGTCCTCGCACCGTTGCGCGATGGCCGAACCTGGACGTGGGATGTCACCCACAACCCCGATCCGCTGTCGCCGGCGCAGGCGCAGCTCGTCGCGATCGTCGAGCGCCTCCAGCTCGGAGCCTACGAGCTGCGAGTCTGCGCCGGCTATCTCTATTCGACGCCGCGCGCGCGGTCGCATCCCGGCTTCGGCGCCGACCTGTCCGCGGCGTTGGTCAGCACCTGCCGCGAGATGGAGGCGCGGATCGAGTTGCTGCTCGCCGCGCGCACGAGCTATCACGTCGTCTATCACGTGTGGGCGGACGAGCTCGCACCGCGGATCGCCGAGCTCCGCAGCCGCGTCGCGAAGACCCACGCGCAGCGGCCGTCGTCGATCGAAGCGACGCTCGCCGCCGCCGCACGAGGCACGATCGACTTCGCCGAGGTCGTGCGGCGGATCGGCGCGATGTCGCCGACGTGGGATGTCGCCGTGCCGACGTTCGGCGAACGACCAGAGCTGCTGCATCGCGCGATCGCGGTCTCGAACGGCGCACCACCATCGACCGAGATCACGAGCGAGAACATCGATCTCGAAGCGATCGTCGCGGATCTCGCCGAGCGCGATGATCTGTTGTTCGCGCGCATGCAGCTCGACGCGCGCAACGCGTTGCTCGCGGCCGCCGACGCGCGCGGCATCGATCGCGACGACATCTTCTGGCTCGATCCCGGCGACTACGATCTCGAGATCGAGACGATCCGACGCAAGGCCTCCGCGGCGCGCGCCGCGAACGACCGTGCGCACCAATGGCAGATGCCGCTCGTCGTCGGCGGTCCGACCTCGACGCCACCGACCACGGAGCTGCGTGGCGTCGGCCACGGCCCGCGCGTCGTCGGGCGTGTTGTCCGATTTGCCTCACTCGCGAGCTCGATGTTCGCGAGCGCCGGCGACGTCGTCGTCGTGCGTGCCGTAACTCCGGCGCTCGCGGTCTTCGTCGGGAAGTGCGCCGCACTCGTGAGCGAAACCGGTGGGTTACTCGATCACGGCGCGGCCTTGGCGCGCGAGCTCGGCATCACGTGCGTGGTCGGATGCGCGAACGCATGGACGCTGCTCGCGGATGGCGAGTTGATCACGGTCGACGGCGAGGCGGGTACGATCGAAAGAAACCGATAATCAACGGCGACTTACTCAGTCTTCCTCGTCGTAATCGGGCTCGTTCGGATCGGTGTCGTCGGCTTCGTCTGGCTTGTCCGCTGGCAGCGGCGTACCCAGGCCCGCATTGACTCGTTCACGCAAGTCCTTACCCACCTTGAAGAAAGGCAACCGCTTCTCGGCGACATGAACTGTCTCGCCGGTGCGCGGGTTGCGACCTTCGTAGGCCTTGTACTTGCGAACGGTGAAGCTGCCAAAGCCGCGGATCTCGATACCTTCGCCGCGTTCCAGCGCCTTCACCATCGAGTCAAAGATGGTATTGACGATAGCCTCCGCCTTACCGGCCGGCAGCTTCAGTGTCTCTGAGATTTTCTCTATGAGCTCGGACTTGGTCACCCGTAACTCCGCGTAACTAGGAACAGGCTAAGCCTGCGGAGTGACCGTGCGCAAGTCTATCTACGCGATAAGCCAATAAATCTTCTACTCGATGACCGGCACGGGGCGCTCGTTATCGGACTTAAATGCCCGATATGACGATGGGAATTGGTAGGTTTGGCACCGGTGGCGGGCATAGAAGTCCACGAGATCTCGCCAGCCGATCTCTCCGCGATCCATGCCGGATCGGACCACCTGAGAGACCACCGCGCTGCAAGGTTCCTTCGTTTCCACGCCATGATGGCCGCGCGCGATTCGGTCTTCGATGCCGACCAACGACGGCGGAAGCTCGCTCAAGTAGTACGTCGACAGCGAGCCAACCTCGACGGTCTCGACCTTCGTGACGGCGATCGAGATGCCGTCGCGGAACGTGCACTCCGTGCGGGTCTCCGTCGCGCCCTTCAACAACACCATCGCGTTGATCGGGAGCGGGCGAACGGAGTTGCAGAGCCCGGTGCCGATGCTCGGCGTCGTCGCGACCTCGTAGGCGACATCGCTCTTCAACAAATTCTGGATCTGCAACACGACCGCATCACCTGATCGTTCGATGCGCAACCGCAAACCCGCGACCTCGATCGCGGGCTGTCCGAGCTCGAGCACATGTCGTGCATCGTCACCGTGATATGCGAGCTTGCGTCCCATCTCGTCAGGTGTTGGTGTGCGCACACCTGCACTCGCGGCATCTCGTTCGAGGAAGTTTGAGTACATGCCCGGTGTTGCCGTGCCTTGCGTCAGCAACTCTCGCTGTGTGCCCGTGGGCCCGGTGGGCGCTGGCGGCTTATCCGGTAATGACAACGCCCCGCAGAACCGCAGATATGTGATGACCGCGACCAGCGCTACACCGCCTACGAGCACGCCGATCCGAAATTGCGGGTCAGGTGAATCCATGCGTTCACTTCATCGTACACGCGCGCAGCCAGGATCTGTTGTTCTGGAAAACGTTGACTGAGTCGGTGCCGTGGCGCCTAATCCAAGCACGGGATGAGCCGACGCAGTTCATGGGTGAGTCTCGTCGGCGCGATCGCGATGGCGCTCGCCCTCGGGCACGCCACCCCAGCGCGCGCGGATTCCGTCGACGATCTCACGAAGCAACTGTCGAGCTCGAACGAGAAGTCGCGGCTCTCCGCGACCGTTTCGCTCGCACGTCTCGGCGACAAGCGCTCGTTGAAGCCACTCGTCACCGCGCTCCATGATCCGGCCGCAGAGATTCGCATGATCGCGGCGAACGCCCTCGGCAAGCTCAAGCACAAGGCGGCGCTGCCCGCGCTGCGAGCTGCCGCCACCGATGACACCGATGAAGGCGTGCGCAAGAAGGCGCGCGAAGCTGCGATCTCGGTCGCGAAGGCGAACAACCTCGCGGACGAGCTGCCGGCCGCGGAGCCGGCGGTCGCGAGCAGGCCCGTGCACGCGCGTCACACCTCGGGCTTCGGTCACTCGCCGCATGCGGTCGCTGATGCGCCGGATCTGTACGTGATGATCAAGTCGTCGAGCGATGACTCGCCCGGCAAAGCCGACAAGCCGAGCCGCAAACAGAACGCGGAAGTGGTGAAGCAGACGCTGCTCGATTCGTTCAAGGCCGCACCGCAGGTCACGATGACCGCGGCCGATGCCCAGCGCTGGGGCCTCGATCCACGCACGATCGATCTGTCGGTCGTGAAGATGGACGTCGCGACCAACGGCGGCTACGTCGAGATCGACGCGGAGCTTCGCCTCGCGATCTCGGACGAGAATGGCAAGATGCTGTCGTTCCTCTCGGGCGGCGCGAAGGTCCAGATTCCGAGCTCGAAGTTCAAGGGCCAGTTTCTGCAGAACTACCGCAAGGAAGCGCTCGAGGGCGCGATGCGCGGGATGTTCGACAAGCTGCTGACGCACCTGCGGCAACAGTCACAGTCGTAGTCAGTCGTAGTCGGGCAACAGATCTAGCGCGCTCGCGGTCGTATACTGCGCGCCATGCTTCGGGTTGTCGCCGTGCTTTGCGCGTTGTGCGCGATCGCGCGCGCGCAGGACGCGAGGCCACCCGACAAGGCGCCGCCGCCCAAACGTACCAACGTGGTGACCAAGGCGCCGAAGCTGATCCAGGCGCAGGCGCCGGAGTATCCGCCCGCCGCGCTCGCCGCCGGCACGCAGGCGAAGGTCAAGGTCCGGATCCACATCGACGCCAGCGGTATCGTCACGAGCGTCGACGTGCTCGACACGGTCGGCGATGGCTTCGACGAAGCCGCGGTCGCCGCCGCGATGCAGTACGTGTTCGACCCGGCGGAGATCGATGGCAAGCCTGGCGCGATCGCGGTCGAGACCACGATCAACTTCACGATCGAGCAACAGCCGGTGCCAGAACCACCGCCGTTGCCGCCGCCGCCGACCCAGCACGACGGTCCGCCGAATCACGCGGGCTCGATGAAGGCGCCGGTGACGCTGCAAGGCGAGGTGGTCGAGCGTGGCACCCGCAAGCAGCTCGCCGGCGTGATCGTCTCGATCGCAGAGCTCGGGCTCGATGCGGTGACCGCGAGCGACGGCGCGTTCTTCTTTCACGGCGTGCCGCCCGGCAAGTACACCGTGCTCGCGATCGACGAGCACTACGATCGGTTCCAGCGGCCGATCGAGATCTCGAACAAGGAAGCGCTGCAAGTCCGGCTGTGGATGCGGCCACGCGGCGGCAACCCGTACGAGACCGTGATCGAGGGCGAGCGCGACAACATGGAGGTGACCAAGCGGTCGCTCCAGCGCCAGCAACTGACCAACATCCCGGGCACGTTCGGCGATCCGATCCGCGTGATCCAGACGCTGCCCGGTCTTCAGCGCGCGCCGTTCGGTCTCGGCCTCTTGCTCGTCCGCGGCTCGAATCCCGACGACACCGGGATCTTCATCGACGGCCACGAGGTGCCGGGGTTGTTTCACTTCCTCGGCGGCCCGTCGATCTTCAACGCCGAGATGTTGGAGTCGTTGGATCTATATCCCGGCGGTTTTCCCGGTCGGTTCGGTCGCCATCACGGCGGCGTCGTCGCGCTCGAGAGCCGCAACACCAAGAGCGATGGCGTGCACGGCTCGGCGAAGGTCGACTTCCTCGACGCCGGCGGCTACATCCGCGCACCGATCACCGATGACCTCTCGGTCGCGTTCGCGGGCCGGCGCTCGTACATCGACGTGTTCCTCGGCTTCGTGCTGCCGACGCCCGCGAAGGGCGCGCAGCGGGTCGTGACGCCGGTCTATTACGACTATCAGGCGCGCGCCGACTACAATCTCCACGAGGACGGCCACGCGAGCTTGTTCGTGATCGGCTCGTCGGATGGCTTGCACGTGCTGAATCAGGATCCCGATGCCTCGGTCTCGCAGGACCTCAACAGCTCGGTGAAGTTCCTGCGCGTGATCGGCTCGTACGAGCGTCCGCTGTCGGGTGACCTCAAGCTGACGATGTCACCGGCGTGGGGTCGCGACGAAGTGTTGTTCAGCGGCGGGCAGGCGATGGCGTCGGGCCCGTTCTCGAGCGTCGGCGTGATCAACGACGACTTCTCGTATCGCATGCGAGTCAAGGGCAAGATCGCGCAGCGCCTCACGCTCGATACCGGCATCGACATGCTGTCGCGCGTGACGACGTACCAGGCGCTGATTCCGGTCGACGATTCGCTGATCAACTCGTCGGGCGTCGACATCACGCCGACCCAGATCTTTCGCGGGTCGCAATTGTTCGGCACCGCCGCGTACATCGATCTCGGGATCGACGTGACCGATCGCTTGAAGATCGTGCCGACGCTGCGCGCCGACCAGTACATCCTCGACGGCGTGTATCGCGAATCGCTCGATCCGCGGATCGTCGCGCGCTACAAGCTCGACGATCAGTGGACGCTGAAGGGCTACGTCGGCCGGTTCACGCAGCCGCCGCAACCCGAGGCGCTCGATCGCCGGTTCGGCAATCCGAGCGTGCAACTCGAGCACGGCATGCACTACGGCCTCGGCTACGAGTGGCGCCCCGATCACGTGTGGTCGATCGACAGCGAGGTCTACTACGTCGAGCGTCACGACCTCGTGATCTTCAGCGACGACGTCACGCAGAGCGCCGACGGCTCGTACTCGTACGTCAACTTCACGAACGAAGCGCGCAACTACTCGTACGGTGTCGAGGCGATCATCAAGCGCGAGATCACGGAGCATCTCTACGGCTGGCTGTCGTACACGTACAGCCGCGCGCGCGAGAAGCGCCATCCCGATAGCGACTGGGTGCCGACGACGTTCGATCAACCGCACGTGCTGAACGCGGTCGCGAGCTACAAGCCGGGCGGCGGCTTCGAGTTCGGTGCGCGGTTCCAGCTCGCGAGCGGACGGCCCGACACGCCGGTGATCGGTGCGACCTACGACGCCGACACCGGTCGCTACGTGCCGGTACGGGGAGCTGCGCGCTCGGTGCGCGACCCGAACTTCTATCAACTCGATGCGCGCGTCGAGCGCGACTGGTTGTTCGAGCGCTGGAGCTTCGGGCTCTACATCGACGTGATCAACGTGTTGAACACGACGAACGTCGAGGCGTATCAGTACGACTATCGCTATCGCCAGCGCTCGCCGATCACGAGCTTTCCGATCCTGCCGACGCTGGGAGTCAAAGGCACATGGTGAAGTGGCTCGCCTTCGCGATCGTGGTCGCCGGCTGCGGGACGTTCGAGGATCCCGACGTGGTGATCGATCTGCGCGTGTTCGCGATGACCGCGGATCCGCCGGAGCAAGTGGTCGACGTCTCGACGACGACCGATCCGGTGATGCTGCTGGATCAGGTCGTGCCGAGCCAGGTCTGCGCGCTGGTCGCGGATCGCAACTTCACGCGCGACCTGCGCTACACGTTCACGCTGTGCTCGCCACCGGCCGATGATCGCTGCCAGCCCGGTTCGCCGCACGCCGTGCTCGCGCAGGGCACGATGCCGGATCCGGATACGTTTCCGCGACCGGTGCTGTGCGCGACGATCAACCCCGACGGAAATCTACTAGGGGTCTTGCTCGACTACTTGAACGCCGACCAACTCCACGGCCTCGGTGGCATCTACTACGGCCTCGAGCTGCAGCTCGGCGGTGTCGACGCCGATCCGAAAGACGACATCTTCGCGGAGAAGTCGCTGCGCGTGATGCCGCGGATCCCCGACGACATCACGGCGAACCACAATCCGACGATGGCCGGGTTGATCGCCAGCGATCCGAACGCCGACATGACGAACCCGCAGCCGATGGCGCTCGACGCGTGCGATGACCCGAGCGCGACGAAGCTCGAGGTCGCGCCGCACCAGAAGCTCCGGCTGACCCCCGTCGAGCCCGAGGGCGTGCGCGAGACCTACGTCGCGCCGACGATCGCGGGCGGCGAGCGGACGTTCACGGAGAGCATCACGTACCAATGGGTGATCGGCGACGGCTCGCTGTCGACGGGCACGTCGGGCGGTGGGCACGACGCGTTCGGGAACTTGAGGCCGCTGTTCACCGACTTCATCGCGCCCGATGCGGCCGACCTGAATGGCCCCGAGGACATTCCGGTGTGGATCGTCGTGCGCGACGAACGCCTCGGTGCCGCGTGGTACGAGGCCTGCATCCACGTCACACCGTGAGATACTCGACGGCGATGCGACTCAGCTGGTTCGTGGCGTTGGCAGCGTGTGCGGCGGCCGGCAAGCGTGCTGATACGCCCGCCGGGCCGCAACCTGCCGTGGCGCCGCCGACGAGCGACACCGAAGCGACCGCACCGCCCCAACCCGCGCCGGAGCTCGCGCATCCCGCGTCGCCCGAAGCCCGCGTGGCCGAAGGCGAGCCTGGGCCGCCGCCGGTGGCGACCGCGTCGCTCACGCCGCCGCCGGGCAAGACCGGTGCGCCGACGATCACGAAGGGCAAGGTCGAGGTGTCGGGCGCCGGCAAGCTCGGAGGCGAGGTCGTCACGCGCTACCTCAACAAGAACGCGGCAAACTTTCAGCTCTGCTACGAGAAGCCGCTGCTCGGCAACCCGGCGATCGCCGGATCGATCACGCTGGTGTTCGAGATCGAGGTCAGCGGCAAGGTCGGCAACGCGAAGACGACCGGCAACATGAACGACGAGGTCGAGAAGTGCGTCGCCGGCGTCGCGTCGAGGATCGCGTTTCCGAAACCGACCAAGGCCGCGGTCGAGGTCAGCTATCCGATGACTTTCGGCTGGAAGTAATTCAGTCGATCTACACCGCACCGCCATTCGGCGGCGCTCTTCGCCCGGCAAAGCCGGGCTCAGTCGATCGTAAAAGAGATCGCGTTCGAGATCCGGCCGGCGGCGGACACCGAGACGTCGACGTCGCCGGTGTTGCCGTGCGGGACCTCGACCATGATCGCGTTATCGGCCCACGTCGTCGTCGTGCCGGGGACGGTGCCGAAGTCGACGACGCCGACCGCATCGCATGTCGGATCTTCTTGGCCGTTGTCGGGGCGCTGGCAGAAGTAGCTGCCGGCGAGCATGACGACCGAACCCGATGGACCGTGGTTCGGTTGGATGCTCGCGATCTGCGGGCTCGGAATGTCGTCGCTCGCGCTACACGCCGCGAGCAGGGTGACTAGCCACAGGTATCGCATAAGCCACGCACCTGGACTTCGACCTGACGTTGTTTGACCGCGCGTGGCGGCTTCGATCGCGTCGCAGGGCGCGTCGCAGGGCGCGTCGCAGGGCGCGTCGCCGGGCGCGTCGCCGGGCGCGTCGAGATCGCGAGCTCGAGCTCGGGCAGGCACTCGACGACGCCGCACTCGGTGCAGACGAAGTGAGGATGGATGCCGCCGGCGTGGTCTTCGGTCACGGCTTCGAATCGCCACACGTGATCACCGACGTCCGTCCGCCGGACCAATCCGACCTCTGCGAGATCGGTGAGGTTGCGATAGATCGTCGCGCGATCCCACGCTTGGCTCGCGAGACGATCGGCGACGTCGCCGTGAGACATCGGCGTGTCCGACGATCGCAGCAGCTCGAGCACCGCGAGACGCGATGGCGTCGCGCGCAGGCCTTTGCCGCGCACCGCCGAGCGGAGCTCGTCGAGAGTTTGCCGGCTCGCCATTCGTCGACTCTACGCCCTCGGCGTGGAGCACGCAAGCACTTGCAACTCAAGTGCATTTAGCCAAGCAGGTTGCCCCACCGCTTCAGGACGCAGGCTTGTCGTCGAGGTCGCTGTAGTCAGGATTCGCTTCCAAGTGGAAGTGATCGTGGTGCGACTTGGGATCGTTCTTCGGCGTCAGTACCGTACGAAAAATGCCGCTGTCGTCGACCGTGCGCTCGATCGAGAGCAGCAGCTCGTCGCCGTCGTTGTAATCTTTCGAGACGTTCGCTTCGCGGCCGGAGTCGTCGACGAACGACACCACATCCATCGCGAGCCCGAGCGCATGACGCGACAGGACGTCCTTGGTCTTGCCGCCGACGCGGACCTTGCTCCAGCGATACGTGCTGCCGACGTGGACCTCGCGAACGCCCGCGTCATAGAGGCGCGGTGCGAGCGTCGCGAGCGCGACCACGAGCTGGCAGTCCATCACCGGGACCGTCTTCGCGTACTCGGCGAGGTACGCGATGCCGCCGATCTGCCCGTCCGGAACCAGGATGGCATCGACGATGTGACCCTCGCGCTTCGCCGACTGCCACGCGACGCCGAGCGCATCGAGCTGCGCCTCGCAGGCCTTCGCCGAGGCTTCCATCGTGCGCGAGGGTGGCCAGGTCCAGCCGCGCGGCATGTTGTCGGCGTGGTAGCCGCGGGTGCGCTTCGGTTTCGGTTTCGCAGTCGCGGTTACTCCGGAGACTGCGACGAGGATCAGCGCCAGCCGGAGCATTGGCGCGCAGCCTAGCAGAGTACGCTCGCGCGATGGACCTGGAGATCCTCGAGGCGCTAGCTCTCTCCGACGACCGGACCGCCGCGCGCGCGACGCTGTTACCAGGTAGCGAGGACCACGACTATTTCACGTGCCTGCACGCGCAACATCGCGGCGCGTTAGACGACGCCGACCAGATCATCGCGACGTGGCAAGATCGCCACGGTCACAACGCATCGTATCGCCGGCTGCAACTGCGCCAACTGATGTATCGGGTCGTGACGGATCCGGACAGCGCCGCCGACGAGCTGCGCGATCGGTTGCACGTCCAGCACGGACACGAGGCCGACGTCGCGGCGATCGATCCGTCGCGGCCGACCCGGCTCGCACCCGGCGCGTTCGACGGCGCGGCGCTGGTCAAGCGCGCGTTCGAGTATTCGAGCGACCTCGCGCAGGTCACCGCCGAGGGACTCTACGAGCTGTTCGACTTCAGTTGGGATGCCACGCGGCGGCGCGTGATGTTGTCGCGGCTCTCGCATACGCCGGCGAAGCAGCTCGCGATGCTCGTCGCCGCCGATCTCGATCAGCGCGAGCCGTTCGGTCCGGTCAAGATCCACGGCGAGATGACCCGCGCCCAGCTCGAGGAGCTCGCGGTGCAGCGCAAGGAAGTTCGCGGCCACGGCGGATGGATCGAGGCGATGGTGTTGCGGTTGCGCCCGCAGGCGTCGGTCGACCTCGCGCTCGATCGCGAGGCGCGCGAGGCGTACCTCGTCGAGCTGTGGGCGTTCGTCTCGGAGCTGGCGCCGGCCACGAACTCGCTGAAGGCGCACGTGCTGTGGCATCTGCTCGACACGCAGCGGCGGCGCGACGCCGAGCCGGATCGCGCGCTGTTCGCGGCGTACGTGCAGTTGCCGCGCAGCGCGGGGTTCGCGCTGCGCCGCGACAACGTGCGCAACGACGAGCTCGTGCAGGCCGCGGACTACGCGCGGATCACCGGCCTGCCGCTCGCGGGCGGCGACGAGGAGCTCGTCCGCGATCTCCTGCAGCGCCAGATCGGCGATGCCGATCGCTACGCGAACTGGCTCGACGACGCGTGGCTGCGCGCCGTGATCGCCGAGACCCACTTGCTCGCCGGCACCGGCGATCCGGATCGCGCCACTCGCGAGCTCGGACCCGCGCGCGCCGCGGCGGTCCGCGAGCGCATCGAGCTCGCGTGGTGCGTGCACAACCGCACGCGGTTCGGCACCGACGAGCCGGTCGTGCTCGAGGTCGACGTCAAGCACGTGCCCGAGCTCGTCGTGAACGTGTTCCGCGTCGACCCGCTCGCGTACTTCCAGCACCATCGCAAGGAGGTCGGCGTCGATCTCGATCTCGATGGCCTCGCCGCGAGTCACGAGCTCGTGCTGCGCTACCCGGAGCCGCCGGTCCGCCGCGTGCGCCGGCGGATCGCGCTCGCGATGTGTGCACGGCCCGGCACGTACGTGATCGATCTGATCGGCAACGGCATCTCGAGCCGCGCGGTGATCCACAAGGGCCGGCTGCGCCACGTCGCGCGCGCGGGCGCGGCAGGCACGGTCGTGGTCGTGCTCGACGAGGTTGGTCGCGAGCTCGCCGGGGCGCGCGCGTGGGTCGGCGAGCGCGAGTACATCGCCGATGACCGCGGCAGCTTCACGGTGCCGTTCTCGACGACGTCATCGACCCTGCCGATGCTGCTGATCCACGGCGATCTCGCGCAGGTCGAGCGGCTCCAGCTCGCGACCGAGAGTTACTCGCTCGAGCTCGACCTCGCGCTCGACCGCCAACAGCTGACCGCCGGTCGTGCACCCAAGGCGATCGCGCGCGTCCAGTTGAAGTGCGGAGAAGCACCGGCCTCGCTCGCGTTGCTCGAGCGCACGACGTGGGACATCACGCTCACCGATCGTCACGGCGTCGCGACGACCAAGTCGCAACCGCTCGCGCTCGTCGACCACGAAGCGGCCGTGCTCGAGCTGCCGCTCGGCGACGACGTCGCGGATGTGCGAGTGGTGGTGCGCGGTACGGTCAAGTTGATCAGTGAACAGCGCGACCAAGCACTGGCCACGCAGGTCGACGTCGACATCGCGACGATGTACGCCACCAACGCAACGGAGGCTCTCTACCTCGCACGCACCGCGGCCGGCTACGTGATCTCGGCGCTCGGCAAGTCTGGCGAGCCACGCGCCCAGCGTCCGGTCAGCGTCGTGCTCGTGCATCACTGGGCGCGGCTCGAGCTGACGTTCGAGCTCGCGACCGACGCGCGAGGTCGGATCGAGCTCGGCGAGCTGCCCGGCGTCCAGCGGATCACCGCGACCCTCGGCTCGAGCTCGCAGACCTGGACGTTCGGCGATCCGGATGGCCATCAGGTCGACCTCGTCGCCGAGGCGGGGAAGGACGTGCTCGTCGCGGTACCGGCGACTCGCACCACGCAGGAAGTGATCCGCCGGATGTCGTTGGTCGAGGTGCGCGCACACGTCCCGCAGCGCCACGTCACCGAAGCACAGATCACCGCGCTCGAGAGTGCGCTGCGGATCTCGGGGCTCGCAGCCGGCGAGTATCACGTGCGCGGTCCCGGCATCTCGCGGCGCTTGATCGTCGTCGGCGCAAGCGCGGTCGTCCAGCAGAGTGCGGTGTCGGCGAGCGAGGTCGTCGAGCTGTCGCCACGCGGGCCGGCGATCTTGGAGCTCTCGACCGTGGGCGCGCTGAAGATCGTGCTCGACGGCGCGACCGCACACACGCGCGTCCACGTGACCGCGACCGGGTTCGTGCCGGCACCCGCCGCTCCGATGCCGAGCGCCGATCGTCCCAGACGCAGCCGGCGCGATGCCGAGCGGGCCGTCACCTACGTCTCGGGACGCGAGCTCGGCGACGAATATCGCTACGTGCTCGATCGCCGAACCGCGCGGCGCTATCCCGGCCTGCTGCTCGACAAGCCGAGCTTGTTGCTCGATCCCTGGGCGCGGCGCGCGACGACGACCGGGATCGCCGAGGCGCGCCGTGGGCGCGGCTTCGCATCGCCGATCGCCGGCATGGCACGCGGAGGTCCGTCGAGCTCGCGAGCGGTCGGCGGTGGTGGCTCGGCGACCGACCACGAGACGTATGTCGGCTACGACTTTCTTGCCGAGCCGCCGATCGTCCTCGCGAACCTCGTAGCCCAAGACTGTGTGATCACGATCCCGCTGGCCGACCTCGGTCGCGCGACCGCGATCAGCGTGCACGTCGACGATCCGGCCGGCCACACACTGCGCACGGCCTGGCTCGCCGAGCCTCCACTCGCCGCGCGCGATCTGCGTCTGCGTGTCGCGCTCGATCCGGATCGCCACGCGATGCAGAAGAAGCTGATCGCGTCGCTCCGCTCCGGCGACCGCCTCGAGATCTTGGATCTCGCGACCGCGAAGGTCCATCTGATCGACTCGCTCGAGCGCGCGCACGCGTATCTGCTCGCGCTGCGCGACGACCCGACGCTACGCGAGTTTGCGTGGATCACGCGCTGGCATGCGATGGACGAGAGCGAGCGTCGCGAGCGCTACTCGAAGCACGCGTGTCACGAGCTCCATCTGTTCTTGTACTTCAAGGACCGAGCGTTCTTCGAGGCGGTCGTCCAGCCGCACCTCGCGCACAAGCGGACCAAGACGTTCATCGATCACTGGCTGCTCGAGAACGACGTGGCGCGCTACCTCGAGCCGAGCGAGCTCGCGAAGCTCAACGCGTTCGAGCTCGCGCTCCTCGACCGCCGCTTGCGCACCGAACCGGCGCTCGTGCGGATCCTCGCCGATCAGGTCGCGGTGCTGCCTCCCGATCCGACGACCGATATGCGGCTCGTCGACGCGCTGCTCGGTGCCGCGACGCTCGAAGGCGCGAACGAGCTCTCCGAGCTGCAGGCGAACGCGTTCGGCCGCGCAGAGGCGTCTGCGAAGACGGTCATGTTGTCGGCACCGGGAGCCCCGCCGCCGGCACCCGCAGCGGCACCGCAGCGCTCGCGAGCGGCGAGTCCAAAGGCGAAGAAGGAGGCGCCGCCCGAGCGCGACGAGGCCGACGCCGAGGCCGGTGCCGGCGAGGATCTCCTGAAGGCGGATCTGGCGCGCCGGCAAGCAGAGGCGCCGATGTTCCGCGCCGCCGACACGACCCAGGAGCTCGCCGAGCACAACTGGTGGCACCGCACGCCGATCGAGAGCCGCGAGACGATGATCCTGCCGAATCGGCTGTGGCTCGCCTACGCGCGCCACGAATCGGGCAGCTTCTTGTCGCCGTGGCTCGGGCTCGCGATGTCGAGCTTCGCCGAGGCGATGTGCGCACTCGCGGTGATCGATCTGCCGTTCATGGTGCAACCCGCGGCGCTCGTCGCCGATGGTCCCAAGCTCACGATCACCGCCGCCGGCAACGCGCTGGTCGGGACATCGCAGCTCGTCGATGGTCCGCTCGAACCGATCGGCGCGCCGCTCGTCGTCGGCCAGAGCTACGTCCGCGCGGACGATCGCCATCAATACGTCGACGGTGAACAGGTCGACAAGTATGTCACCGGCCCGTTCGCCGCCGGCGTCGTGTACACCGGCCTGGTCGTCGTCGCGAATCCTACGAGCACGCGCCAGCGCGTCGCGGCGCTCGTGCAGATTCCGCGCGGCAGCATCGCGGTCGGCGGCGCGCTGGCGACCCAGACGATCGACATCCTGCTCGAGCCGTATGGCACGCACGGCCACGAGTACTCGTTCTACTTCCCGACGCCGGGACGGTTCGCGCACTTTCCCGTGCACGTCAGTCGGCTCGATCACATTGTCGCAGCACCGCCGAATGGCGGTGCGGGGTTGATCGCCGTGACGGCCGGAGGTGCGGTCGCCGATCCGACCTCGTGGGCGCACGTCTCGCAGCACGGCACGCTCGAGGAGGTCGTCGGGTTCCTCGATCGCGAGAACCTCGCTGCGATCGATCTCTCGAAGCTCCTGTGGCGGTTGCGCCAGCGCGATGGCTTCGTCAAGATCATCACCGCGCTCGAACGCCGGCGGGTCTACGACTCGAACGTGTGGGGCTACGCGCTGCTGCATCGCGATCCGCAGCGGATTCGCGCGTTCCTGCGCGCCGAACCGGGCCGGATCGACGATGCCGGACCGGTGCTCGAGATGATCGGGCTCGATGCCGAGGACGAAGGGGGCTACGAGCACCTCGAGTTCGCGCCGCTCACCAACGCGCGCGCGCACAAGCTCGGGCCGAAGCTGCGGATCCTCAACAGTGGCCTCGCGGCGCAATACACGAGCTTCCTCGAGCTCGTCGCGCATCGCCCGGCGCCGACCCAAGAGGACCTGCTCGCCGCGACGAGCTACTTCGCCGCGCAGGATCGCGTCGACGCGCTGCTCTACACGCTCGGTCGTGTGCAACCGCAGTCGATCGCGGAGCGCATGCAGTACGACTATCTCGCGGCGTACGCGGCATGCCTCGCCGGTGAGCCGATGCGAGCTCGCGAGCTCGTGATGCGGTGGCGCGACAATCCGGTCGATCGCTGGCGCACGCGGTTCGCCGCGCTCGCCGCGATGATCGCCGAGCTCGACGGCGCGGCGACCACCTCGGTCGATCCGCAGAGCCGCGATCAGCAACAGGGCGAGCTCGCCGCGCGCCAACCGACGTTCGAGCTCGCCGTCGATCGCGATGGCGTGGTGCTCCAGCATCAACACGTCGCCGAGCTCGAGCTGCGCTACTTCGAGATGGATGTCGAGCTGCTGTTCTCGCGCCAGCCGTTCGTCCAGAGCGACGTCTCGCGGTTCTCGTTCATCGAGCCGGGACATCGCGAACGCGTCGCGCTCCTCGCGGTCGAGCAGCGCGTGCCGTGGCCGGCGCAATTGCGCGGCAAGAACGTGGTCGTCGAGGCGGTCGGCGCCGGGCTGCGCAAGGCGAAGATTCACTACGCGAACGACCTCGTGACCCACGTCGCTTCGCAGTACGGCCAGGTCCGCGTCCAGCGCGCGTCCGATCGCGGTGCGCTCGCCGCGACATACGTCAAGGTCTACGCGCGGCAGCAGGGTGGCGCGGTCACGTTCTACAAGGACGGTTACACCGACCTGCGCGGCTGGTTCGACTACGCGACGCTGTCGACCGACGAGCTCGATCGCGTCGAGCGGTTCGCGATCCTCGTCGCATCGGATCGAGCGGGGTCGGCGATCCTGGAGGCCGGTCCGCCACCTCGATGATCTGTCTACTGACGTGCGCCGTGCACGATCGCCATGCTGATCGCCGTCTCGACATCCGGCGCATACGCGATCTTGCCGGGCTCGCGCTTGATCCCCGCGCGCTCGAACATCTCGAGGACCTCGGAGGTCAGGCCCGAGAAGATCACCTTGACCTTCGAGCGCCGCAGCCGATCGAGCACCGACTCCAGCGCGACCAGGCCGGTCGCATCCATCGTCGGCACGTGCTGCATCTCGAGGATGTACGTGTGGTCCTTGTCGCCGACGGTGTGCAGCACCTCCATCGCGCTCTGCGCCGCCCCGAAGAACAACGGGCCGGCGATCTCGTAGACGCGCACGCCCGGCGGGACGTCGACCTTGAGGTCGCTCGCGGTCTCGAGCTCGACGTTCGTCAGCACCGACATCCGGCGCATGAACAACAGCGCCGCCAGCACGACGCCGACCGTCACCGCGATCACCATGTCGAACACGACGGTGAGCACGAAGCAGGTCAGCATCACCATCACGTCGTGACGCGGCGCGATCCGCGCGATCCGCGCGAAGTGGCGGGCCTCCGACATGTTGCGCGCGACGACGATCAACAGGCCGGCCAGCGCGGCCATCGGCAGATACGCGACCAGCGGTGCCAGCGCGATCGTGCATGCGAGCACGAAGATCGCGTGCATCGTCGCCGACAGCGGCGACCTCGAGCCGGCTTTGATGTTCGTCGCGGTGCGAGCGAGCGCGCCGGTCGCCGCGATGCCGCCGAAGAACGGGACCAGCATGTTGCCGATGCCGAGCGCGATCAGCTCGGAGTTCGGGTCGTGGTGCGTCCCTGCCATGCCGTCGGCGACGACCGCGGCCATCAGCGACTCGATCGCACCGAGCATCGCGATCGCCAACGCACTCGGCAGGAGCTGGCGGATCGTGTGGTAGTCGAGCGTGAAGCCCGGTGATTCGTGCCACGGCAGCACCGGCAGCGGCGGCAGCGGCGGAATCCCGTGACCCTTGAGGCCATTGCCGAGCGGATAGCTGAACCGGTCGCCGATCGTGATCGCGTGGAAGTGCCAACTGTCGGGCGCGACGTGCGCGGCGATGATGACGAGCACCGAGACCGCGGTCAGCGCGATCAGTGGCGCCGGGATGACGCGCAAGACCTTCGGCAGCGTCACCAGCATCGCGACCGTCAACGCGGCGATGCCGACTTCCCAGAAGTTGATCAGGCCGCGCTGATCCCACAGCGCGCCGATGTACTCGAGCGTGCCTTCGGTCTTCGGAAACCCGAGGGAGATGCCGAACGCGTCCTTCAACTGGAGCACGCCGATCGTGATCGCGATGCCCATCGTGAAGCCGGTCGTCACCGGATGCGGCACGAACTGCATGAGCTTGCCGAGGCGGGCGAGCCCCATGATCACGAGGATCACGCCGGCCATCATGCCGGCGACGAGCAACCCCGCGACGCCGAACTTGTTGACGATCGGCACCAGGATCACGACGAACGCCGCGGTCGGGCCGGTGACCTGCGAACGCGTGCCGCCGAGCAGCGAGCACGTCACGCCGGCGATGATCGCGGTGTAGAGGCCGCGCTCCGGTCCGACGCCCGAGGCGATCGCGAGCGCCATCGACAGCGGCAGCGCGACCACACCGACGACGAGCGCCGCGAGCAGGTCCGCGCGAAAATCTCGCATCGTGTAGCCCTCGCGCAGCTTCTGGCGCAGGCCCCACGCGATCAGGTCCTTCGAGCGATAGGCGGTCGCGAGTTGGCGCTGCAACCCGTGCGAGAGGTCCTCTACATAGCGGAGCGACCTGCGAATCACTGGCGGAGTATAACGCAGGTGCATGATTCATCGCGGAGACCTGACCGTCGACACGCGCGCGCGGGGCACCTATGACATCACGTCGCAGGTCGCGCAAATTGTGCGCGATTCGCGGGCGCGCGAGGGCCTCGCGACGGTGTTCATCCATCACACGAGCGCTTCGTTGATCATCACGGAGAACGCAGATCCGACGGTGCGCGCGGATCTCGAGCGGTTCATCGCGAAGCTCGTCCCCGACGGTGATCGCATGTTCGCGCACGACGACGAAGGTCCCGACGACATGCCGGCGCACGTCCGCACCGTGTTGACCCAGACCTCGATCGGAATCCCGATCGTCGACGGCGCGATGGTGCTCGGCACCTGGCAGGGCCTGTATCTGTGGGAGCACCGCGCCGCGCCGCATCGCCGCAAGATCACGGTGATGGTGATCGGTGACGACTGAGCTGCTCGCGACGCTGCGGGACACGCTCGTCGCGCTCGAGGCTGCCGACCCGGGGCTGGTGCGGTTCGGGGCCGCGCGCCATCGTTACGAGCTGGTGCCGACCACGACGCGCGAGCTGCCCGGCGAGCTCGGTGCGTATGCTCGCACGGTCGCGGGTGGTGGCGTCGGGCCGTACTACGGCCTCCTGCGGCTGGATCGGATCGCGCCGATCGCCGCGCCGCGCGGGGTGACCGCGTGGTCGACCGCGCTACCGCTCGCGCACCTCGGCTGCGGGTATGCGGCGGTGATGCCCCCCGACGGCACCGTATGGATCGACGCGCGCGCGGTCGGGCTCGTCGCGCCGATCTACGCGAGCTTCAACGCGTACATGATCGATTGGATCGATCGCCTGACCAGCGCGCGCTGGCCCGAGGGCTTCGTGCCGGCCGGACGGTGCGCCCTCGCGAACGCGCTCGCCGGCTACTTCGAGGTCTCCGAGCGCCGGCTCGGCATCGCCGCGGGAGAGCTCGCTGGGGAACCACTCGCCGAGGCGCTCGCCGGGCTCGGGCCCGGGGCGATCCAGATCGCGAACGAGGGGCCGTTGTTCGACGCCGACGAGCCGGTCGATCCGTGCGTGACGTGCGCCCGGCTGCTGGACCATTTCGGGCTCGCGAGCTCGGTCGTCCGCGCAGGTGTTGCGCCTACGACCGATCGCTGATGCGGGATTGTCACACCCGTTGTCTAGGGTGCGGTGAATGGTCGTGTTCTCCAATCAGCGTCTGGGTGCCAGCGCCGAGATCATCATCTCGGATGACGTGGCGGCCGAGCTGCTGACGACGACCGCCGCCCAGGCTCGACCGTTCGCCGAAGCGCGGTGGGAGCGCGAGCTGATCGAGTGGCTCGAGCGCCGCGCCGAGTCGAAGACGACTCTCGATGTCAGCGAAATCGCCTGGACCCCCGATCACTTCGAGGCCCAGCGGCGGTTCCTGCTCGAAGCGATCGATCGGGCGGCGGCAGGTTCCGAGCACGCGCTCGCGTTCGACCGCTGGCGGCGCCTGATCGAGGCTCATCCGCGGGACTCTGTCCAGGTCGGACGGCGCTGGCAGTGGGCCCCAAATAACTGATTTTGCTATGCTTAAATGCCTAAGGCGGGCAGGCGCGAAGCCAGGGCCTTTGAGCTAGAGTGCAGCCGTGGCCGAGTCGCTCGCCGGACCGGGGTTCTACCCGCAACCGAATGAGTGGACCTGCGGGCCATTCGCGCTGAAGCACGCGTTGCTCGCGCTCGGCCGGATGGTCGATGTCACGCATGTCGCGCAGACCGCGAAGACCCACTGGTGGTCGGGCACGGACGAGATCCAGCTCGCGCGCGCGGCTCGCGAGTTCGAGTGCGACCTCGTGCTCGAGCGCCGCAGCGATCCGGAACAGGCGCGCAAGCTGCTCGTGAAGTACCTGCGCGATCAGATGCCGGTCCTGCTGTGCGTCGACGAGTGGACGCACTGGATCACGGTGCTCCGCGCCGAGGGCGAGCGCTTCGTGATCGTCGATTCGAATAGCGATCCGGTGCTCGCGCTGCGGACCTGGCCACAGCTCCGCAACTGGTGGCGCTATCACGACACCGACTATTCGAAGACCGAGCCGCCGGTGCTCTACGACCTGATGGCGGTGAAGCCGCGGTTTCGCACCACGGTCAAGGCCGACTTCTCGGTCGAGCGCGTGAAGTTTCTGCGCCGGCCCGAGAACCGCCGGCTCGCCGGTCACTGGAACGAGTACCTCGAGGATCTGCTCGAGATCTGCAAACCGCCGTCGCTGCGGATCGCCGAGCCGCTGTCGATGGGCGAGTTTCTGCGCCGCCATCAAGAGATCCTGATGACGCGCGTGGTGTACTGGCACGGCGACGTCAACCGCGACGAGGTCGGCCGCGTGCTGCGCGACCTGCGGTTCGTCTCCGAGACCTACGGCCTCGTGATCCCCGCGTCGATGAGCCGGCGCGCGCTCGCCGATCTATCGATCGTGATCTCGCTGTGGGCGTGCGCGGATCGCGGTGTCGATCCGATGTTCGGTGCGCCCGGCGCCTTCCCGCGCGGCCGCACCGCGACGATGGTGAAGAAAGAGAAGAAGGACAACGTGTTCGCGAAGAAGAAGCCGCGCTCGCGAGCGACCGCGCGCGTCAACGGCAGGCGCCACTAGGCGCTACGTCAGAGCGACGCTCAACTTCGCCGTGCCGCCGTCGAGCTCTTGGGTCACGCCACGCGTGATCACCATCTCGGAGTCGTTCTCGATGTCGCGATCCTTCTCGTGGAGCTGCCACTGAACGTCGAGGTGAACGTTCGCGCCGTCGACGTGGGCGCAGACCTTGATCTCGTCATGGATCGCGGCGGTCTTCGCGTTGACCGAGCCGCAGGCCTTGTCGACGAGCTTCACGGTGTAGTGGCGCTGGTCCTTGCCGCCGTCGACCTTGAGGCCGATCTGGATCGTCGTCGGCGAGATCGCCGGCGGCGGGTTCGGTCCGGCGACCGCCGGTGCGGCCGATAGTGCGAGTGCAGAAGCAATCAAGAGCTTGGTCATGTGCGGCTGCATCAGCAAGCAGTGCGCCAGCGCGTAACCGTGCGAACGCTCGCGCGAATCAACGGCAGGCCGTGCCAGTTCGGCAAGCCAGCTCGGTCGCGAGGATCGAACTGTCGGTTCACCCGAGTGCATCGACGACCGCGTCGCCGACGGCGCGACGGAGCGACTTGATCGCGTCGGCGGTCGTTCCGAAACGAGTTGGATGGACACGGTTCGTGAGCAGGACGACCCAACGCCGGCGCGCGAGGTCGAGCCAGATCGACGTGCCGGTGAAGCCGGTGTG
The DNA here is from genome assembly GCA_039935615.1 of Kofleriaceae bacterium. Taxonomy (GTDB): domain Bacteria; phylum Myxococcota_A; class Polyangia; order Haliangiales; family Haliangiaceae; genus JABFXX01. Next base: position 39,068 of record JBDTJY010000303.1, on the reverse strand, counting down.
ACCGACCGCGCCGGTGCGTGGCCACCGGTCGCCGGCTTGCGAGATTGATGTGTGAGAGGGCGTGTCCCAGCCGAGCCGCCAGGTCGCGCCCGGCGTGGGAGCGCTGGTGAAGAATTCGTCGACGACGGCGGAGCGGAAGATCGTCGGCGAGACCATCTCGGCGGCGAACGCCGCGACGTCCGTGATCGATGCGAACAGCCCCGCGTGACCGCAGACGCGGCCACCGTAGAAGCAGTTCTCGTCGTGGACCAGGCCGGTCACGATGCCGCGCTCGTCGAGCTCGGTCGAGACCGCACCCGCGATCGGCGCCGGTGCGAACCGCGCGGCGAGGTTCAGAGGACCGGCGACGAAGTCGGCGAACGCTTGCTCGAGCGGGCGCTCGGCGGCGAGCTCGATGATCCGGCCGAGCTGCAGAAAACCGAGATCGCTATAGACCGGCGCGACGGACGCTGCGATCGGGACGCGCTGTGCGCGCTCGATCAACGCGGCGCGCGGATCGGCGGGACGAGTGCCGCGCAGCCAGCGAAAGAACTCGACGTGCGCGATGCATCCGGCCGCGTGGCCGAGCAGCGCGCGCACGGTCGCCGGGCTCGCCGCCGCGGGGAGCCAGCGGCGAATCGGTGCATCGAGGTCCAGCTGGCCATCGCCGACCAGCCGCATCGCACACGCGACCGTCGACATCGGCTTGGTGAGAGACGCGAGATCCCACGGCGTTGCGTCGGTGACAGGTTCGCCGCGCGCCGGGAGCGTGGAGGTGTGGCCGCGCACCAGCCGGAACACCTCTCGGCCACCTTCGCCGACCGAGACCGCGGCTCCGGACCCCAGGCCGGCCGCGAGCGCTCCGTCGACGAGCTGAACGATCGCATCCATGACAATCATGGTAACTTAGCCAAACGTGACGCGTTACGAGCTGCTCGACCGCATTGGCGTCGGGGGCATGGCAGAGATCTTCCGCGGCAAGGCCGTGGCTGCCGGCGGCTTCCAGAAGCCCGTCGCGATCAAACGCATCCTGCCGCACCTCTCGCAGGACCGGCGGTTCGTCGAGCTGCTGATCGCCGAGGCGAAGGTGTTGTCGCTGCTCAAGCATCGCAACATCGTGCAGATCTTCGACGTCGGCCTCGGCGACGACGGTCAGTACTTCTTGGTGATGGAGTTCGTCGACGGCAAGGACATCGGCTCGGTCCAGCGCGCGCTCGAGGCTCAGCGCCGGAAGATGCCGTTCGACCTCGTGCTGCACATCGGCGCCGAGATCTGCGAGGCGCTCGAGCATGCCGTGATGTCGCGCGGCCCCGACGGCAAGCCGATGTCGCTCGTGCATCGCGACGTGTCGCCGTCGAATGTCCTGCTGTCGCGCGCCGGCGAGGTCAAGCTGACCGACTTCGGCATCGCGAAGCGCGCCGAACAAGACGCGACCCACGGTGGCGCGGTGCGCGGCAAGTTCGCGTACATCTCGCCCGAGCAAGCGCGCAACGAGCACCTCGATCCACGCAGCGACGTGTTCTCCGTCGGAATTCTGTTGTGGGAGCTGCTGTGCGGCCGGCGGTTGTTCTCGCAGTTGGGCGACCTCGAAGCGCTGCGCGCGGTGCGCGAGCCGCGGATCCAACGCCCGAGCGAGGTCGATCGCACGTTGCCCGCGGCGATCGACCAGATCGTGATGACGGCGCTCGCGCGCGACAAGCATCGCCGGTTTCCGAGCGCGGGTGCACTCGGCGCGAAGCTGCGCTCGCTGCGCTATTCGCTCGATAGCACCGTCGGTGATCCGGCGACCGAGCTCGCGAAGATCATCGATTCGACCGAGCAGGTCGAGCGCGAGAGCTCGCCGGCGACCGTTCATCGCGCCATGCCGCGCAACGACTTCGAGGCCTCCGAGGCGACGGTGATCCGGATCCACACCGCCGATGCGTTCAGCGCGCGCGACCACGAGGCGAGTGTGATCGCCGCGCGCGAAGTGATCGCTTCCTTCGAGGACGAGGAGACTCGCCTCGCGCAATTCTCCGGCGATCAGATGCGCCAGTTGCGCGCCGCCGCACCGCGCGACTCGTCGGAGGTGCCGGCCGCGACCCAGCCGCGCAAGCGCACGCGGGCACCGAGCGACGAGGCGACGCGCGCGATCGCGCCGATCCTCGACAACGCGTTCGACGACAATCCCGAGAGCACGACGGGCGGCGGCTTCGACGACGAGCCGCCCACTCGGCTGCCGATGACGCCGGTCGACGGCAACACACCGCCGCATCAGCACTTCACCGCGAACGAGGATACGCGGCTGTTCCAGGCGCGCGATCGCCGCACGCCGCGGCCACAACCGATCGCGCGCGATCCGGCGTCGCACAGCCAGCCGAGCAAGAGCGCGTCGTACAGCCAGAGCCTGTCACGAACGAATCGGCCAGCGACGCCGCCACCACCCGCCGCGCCGAGCCCGACGCTGTCGCATCGAGCGAAGCCGCCGACGCCCGCGGTGCCGGCCCAGCAAGTGCTCGCGCCCCCCCTGCCCGGTCTACCGCCGCCGGGGAGCCCCGTGCTGGCGCCACCGCCGCAACCACCACCACCACAGTTGGCGTATCCCGCGTGGGGCCCGCCGATCGCCGCGCAACAACCGCCGCGCGATGCGACGCCGACCGCGCAGGACAGTCTCGATCGTCCGCTCTACACGCAGCCGCGGCCGGCGCTGCCGCCGCGCGTGGCCGGCTTCAACCATGGAGCTCGCGCACCGAAGTACGCGTTCAAGCCGTGGATGCTCGTGGTCGGCGCGATCCTCGTCGCGATCCTCGCGTTCGTGATCACGCGCGCGTTCATCAGCTAGCCGGCGGCGCCGGATCGGTCGTGGCCGGCGCTGGGCCCTGACACGCGTCGACCTCGGTCGGGCAGCTCGCGCGAATGCAGGCCTCGTCGGTGCAACTGTTCTTCTCGCCGCACGACAACAGCGCATCGTGCTGCTGCTGCGCCTCGGCCGTGCCGTTGTTCGTGCAGCCGTGCAGGCACAGCGGCTGCGTGCACTGGCTATCGCAGCTCTCGACGATCTGCGCGCAGGTCATCGTTCCACCGCCGGCGGGCGGCGGATTGACCGCGTTCGCGACCTGGTTGATACAGCCGAACAGCCCCAGCAGCATGAGCGTGCGCCACACGCCCCGAGTCTACGTTGGTTTCGGGCGCCGAGGCGGTTGCCGTCGCGCGGCTTCCAAGCGATGAACGAGCCGGTGTTGGCGATCGATCTCCACGGGAAGCACGCCCTCGTGGCCGGCGTCGGCGACGAGCGCGGCTTCGCTTCGCGATCGCGAAGGCGCTCGCCGAGGCGGCCCGGTGTCGTCGGCAAAGGCCGCGGTCGAGTCGGATGCCCGCGTGCTCGCCTACGAGGCCGGGCGCCGGTGGGCGCCATCGCGTCGACGTGATCTCGCCGGGTGCCTACAAGTCGCGCGCGGCCGAGGCGATCGGTCGATCGATCGGATGATCGAGTAGACGACGCTCGTCGCACCGCCGCGGGAGCCGATCACCGCCGACGAGGTCGGCGTCACCGCGGGCTTCTTGTCGAGCCCGTTGGCCCGCGGAAGCACCGGGACCGTGATCGAAGTCGACAAGGGCTATGCGGCGATGGGACTCACACCGGCCGGTGAGTTACCCTTCGTGCGGACATGTTCCGCGCGGTGGTGTTCGGTACGGTGTTGCTGCTCGCGAGCCGCAGCGCGCGTGCCGAGGACCCGCCGCCCGCGCCCGCGGCGCCCGTGATCCTGCGCGCGAGCGGGCGCGTGATCGACATGGCGGGCAAACCGATCCGCGATGCAACGGTGACGGTCGAAGCGTCGACCGTGCTCGTCAAGACCGACGACCTCGGCCGGTACTCGATCGAAGCGCCGGTCAATTCGACGCTGATCATCAGCTCGGATCGCTACGACGATGCCCTCGCGACGGTGACCGGCCCGGTGCTCGACGACGTCGTGATGTTGCAGGGCACGGCCGCCGAGCAGATCGAGGTCAAGGGCCAGCTCCCGACGCCCGCGATCGGCGCCGCGCAACTCGATCGCGAAGAGATCCAGCGCCTGCCGGGCACCGGCGGTGACGTCGTGCGCACGCTGTCGGCGATGCCCGGCGTGGTCAACGTACAGATTCCGCTCGGCTACTCCGGCGTCGTCGTGCGCGGCTCGTCGCCGCAGGACTCGAAGGTGCTCGTCGACGATTTCGAGATTCCGATCCTGTTTCACCCGTTTGGCTTCCGCGCGATCATGCCGGTCGAGACCGTCCAGTCGCTGACGTTCATCCCCGGCGGGTTCGGTGTCGAATACGGCCGCTCGTCGTCGGGCATCGTCGCGTTGACCACGCGCCCCGGCGACGAGAAGCGCACGACGCAGGCCGAGGTCTCGCTGATCGATGGCGGCCTGGTCGCGCAGGGCAAGCTCGACGACAAGACCCGCTACATGATCGGGTTTCGGCGATCGGTGATCGATCTCGTGTTGCCGCTGGTGATCCCATCGAGCGTCGACCTCTCGCTCACGACGGTGCCGTCGTACTACGACGAGCAACTCCGCATCGATCGCGAGATCAACTCGAGCTGGAACGTGTCGCTGTCGAGCATCGGCACGACCGACGTCCTCGAGCTCTACACGACCAAGGACGAAGACGCCGGCGCGAAGCACCTCTACACGCGCACGCGGTTTCTTCGGCTCACCGCGGCGGCGAAGTATCACGACGGACCGTGGACCGCGAACCTCGCGCTGTCGGGGATGCTGCAAGACGTCGAAGCCGATGTCGGGCTGTATCAAAAGCTCGCTCAGTACACGCCATCGATCACGCCGCGCGCGGTGGTGACGCGGAGCTCGCCCGAGGCGATCGGGCTGAAGGACGTGGTGTGGAGCTCGGGCGTCGAGGCGCAGGTCAGTCACGCGCGGCTCGACATCGCGATCCCCGTCGAGCGTCGCGAGGGCGAGCCATATCAGCCATACGATCCGAAGGACACCAGCACGTCGTTCCGCGGCACGATCTGGTACCCCGACTACGCGGCGTGGACATCGCTGTCGGCGTACTTCGATCCGCGGATCCGGATCACGACCGGCTTTCGCGCCGACATGTTCCAGCGCTCCGGTGAGGTCGCGCTCCAGCCACGCACGGATATCCAGCTCAAGGTGAAGCACGACCTGACGGCGCGGTTCGGCGCGGGCAGCTTCGCGCGGCCGCCGGAGTTTCAGTCCGAGCTGCTGACCAAGGACCTCCAGTCCGAGCGCGCGACCCAGCTCACGATGGGGCTCGAGTACGTGCCGCTGCTCGGCATTCGGATCCAAGGCTCGCTGTACTACAACGAGCGCTACAACCTGATCACGCACAACGGCGACGGCTCGCTCGGCAACAACGGCCGCGGCAACAGCAAAGGTGCCGAGATCCTCGCGATGATCACCGACGGCAAAGCGTGGTTCGGGTGGTTCGGGTACTCGTACTCGAACTCGACGCGCGTCGATGCTCCCGGCGCCACGCCGCGACTGTTCGACTACGATCAACCGCACAGCCTCAACGCGGCGCTGAGCTGGAAGCACAAGCGGTGGACGATCGGCGGACGGTTCCAGCTCTATTCCGGACTGCCGGAGACGCCGGTCGTCAGCGCCGAGTTCGACAGCGATCGCAACATCCACATTCCGATCTCGGGGCCGATCAACTCCGATCGCGCACCGCTCCATCACGAGCTCGATGTGCGCGTCGACTACGCATGGAAGTGGGGCACGACCCAGATGCTGATGTTCCTCGACGTGCAGAACGTCTATCTCGATCGCAGCGTGATCACCGAATTCTACGGCTACGACTACACCCAGAAGAGCGGGTTCGAGTCGCTGCCGCTGATCCCATCGGTCGGGATCCGGGCGGTGTTGTGATGCGCTGGACGTGGTTGCTCCTGCTGGCCGCGTGCACGAACGAGGTCGATCCGGCGTGGCAGCTCGGCCACGATCGAGTGATCGCGGTGACCATGACGCCGCCGCACATCGCCGCCGGCGAGACCTCGCAGGTCAATGGCCTGCTCGGCCGCGTCGACGACGTGCCGTTCGAGGTCGATCCGATCAGCGTGACGGTCGAATCGCCGACCTCGCTGATGTCGACGCTGTCGCAGACCGCCGACGGCCACTGGCAGGTCACGACCGCGAGTGACGCTCAGCTCGCCGCCGCGCGCACCGAGCTCGTGGTCGCCGCCACCGATCCGGTGCCGGTCAGCCTGCGCATGGAGTTCGCGTATCACAGCCTGATCGCGCACAAGCTCGTCTACATGGGCGACCACGCCGACAACCCGTCGCTCGGAGTCGTGATGATCGACGGCGTCGATGCGACGACCGAGACCTCGATCACCGTCGCGCCGACGACCGACATCCCGCTGCAGGTCGACTTCCCCGAGACCGACGACATCAACTGGCTGACCTCGTGCGGCTCGATGCACGACTTCGATCTCGCGAAGGCGTACCTGCGCGTCGAGACCGCGGATCCGCAGTCCGGCACGGTCGGCGTCGTCGTGCGTGACACGCAGGGTGGGGTCGCGTGGCAGTTCTGGCCGATCAGCGCGAACTAGACCGGCAGCTTGCCGGCGTGGAACAGCGCGAGGCAGCGGCCGATCAACTCGTCGTGACGGCGATCTTCATCGGTCGCCGGGCAGGTCTCGCGGATCGCCGTGTACAGCGCGCGGATCGGCGCGGGCAATTCGCTCGCGCGGCTGGTCGCATCGGTGGCCTGCGCGCACGCGAGCATCGAGATCGTGAGCACGTGATCGGCGAGGTTCTGGATCCCGCGCAGGTCGCGCGCCGCGATCGCGCCCATCGGGACCTTGTCCTGGTTGTGACCTTCGGTGCTGCGCGAGAACACGCTCGCCGGGCTCGCCTGCTTCATCGCTTCAGCGACGAGCGCGGAGGCGAGGATCTCGACGGCCTTGAAGCCGTGGTGCGAGGTCTGCCCGGGACCTTCCAGCTTGACGAGGTTCTCCGGGATGCCCGAGGTCGCCTTCGAGTGGCAGAGCAGCACGAGCTGACGCTCGAGGATCTCGGCGGCGTGGGCGAGCTGGACCTTGAGCGTATCGGCGACGTGCGTGATGTGACTGCCGTAGAAGTTGCCACCGTGGAGCACGGCGCCGGTCTCTTCGTCGATCAGCGGGTTGTCACCGGCGCTGTTGAGCTCGATCTCGACGGTGGCCGCGGCCTGCTCGAGGACCTCGAGCAAGACGCCGACGACGTGCGGCGCGCAGCGAATCGAGTACGGATCCTGAACCTTGCCGGTGCCGAGCGGCGGGCGCGCACCGCACGCGAGGCCGGCGCGGACCCAACCGGCGTAGCGAATCGCACCGGGATGCGGCTTCGCGATGAACAGGCGCTCGTCGAAGTGCGCCGGCTGACCGCGCAACAACCACGAGGTCCACGCGGTGACGAGCGCGTGCATGCGCGCGAACGCATCGGCGCGGTCGAGCGCGATCGAGACGAGCGCGGTCATCACGCTCGTGCCGTTCATGATCGACAGCGCTTCCTTGTGCTGGAGCGTGAGCGGCTCGATGCCGTGCGCGGCGAGCGCCTCGGCGGCAGGGCACACGCGGCCGCGGAAATACACTTCGCGCTCGCCGGAGATCGCGGCGGCGACGTACGACATCGGCGTGAGATCGCCGCTCGCGCCGACCGAGCCGAGCTCCGGGATGCACGGCAGGATGTCGTGTTGGAGCAGGCGGACCATCGCCTGGAGGACCTCGATCCGGATGCCGCTCCAACCGACCGAGAGCTGCGCGAGGCGCGTCGCGAGGATCGCGCGGCTCTCGTCGGCGCCGAGCAGCGGGCCGACACCGGTGCCGTGAAACCGGAACAGGTTGACGGCGAGCTTCGCGCCGAACTCGGCCGAGATCGAGTTGACGACCGAGGCGCCGAAGCCGGTGTTGACGCCGTAGAACGGCTCGCCGCTCTCGACGCGCGTCACGACCGCCGCGCGGTTCTTGCGCATGCGCTCGTGCCACGCCGGATTCTCGGTCAGCGCCAGCGCGAGCTCGCCGCGCGCCACCCGGGCGACGTCCCCGTGCGTGACGCGCGCGTCGCCGATCGCGAGTCGCTCGGTCACGACGGAGCGCTCCAGAAATCGAAGAAGTTGAACCAGTTCAACGGTGCCGATCGCGCGTAGGTCTCGAGCATGGAGGCGTAGGTTTGGGAGTAGCGAGTCAAGGCGGCGGCCCGTTCGTGGCGGTCGAGTCTTACCTCGTCGGCGAGGAACTCGAAATGCAATGCGTAATGTCTCGGTCGGGTATACACGCCGGCGACGAAGTAGACCGGGCAGCGCAGCGTGTGGGCGAGCAGCCAGGGGCCGGCCGGGAACAGCGCGTCCGCGCCCAGGAACTGCGAGGTCACCACCCGCTGGCCCTTGGTGCCGGACGGCAGCCGATCACCGAGGATCGCGACCAGCTCGCCGCGGTCGATCGCGGCCTTGATCTCCAGCATCGCGGTCACGGCGTCGGTGCCGATCGAGATCAACCGCGTATCGATGTCGGGGGCGAGCGAGCGCAACACGCTGTTGACCCGCTCGGCGTTCGTGAAGTCGACGACGACGTTGATCGGGACGTTGAACTCCTTCGCGCGGCAGCGCATCACCTCGAAGCTACCGAGGTGCGCTCCGAGCAGCAGCACGCCGCGGCCGGACTTCGAGGCCTGGACGAGCAGCTCGTGGTTCTTCTGCTCGAACTCGAACGACTTGATCTTGCCGGTGAGGAAGAACAGCCGATCGAGGCTGACCTGCGCGAACGTGTGGATGTGGCGCACGATCGTCCAGAACCCGCTGGGCTGGCCGACCCGGCGCAGGTAGTCGCGCGAGGCGCGGCGCGCGGTGGCTTTGAACAGCGTGAAGTAGAACGCGACGATGTAGAGGAACCACCCGGCGAGCCGGCGCCCGAAGATCCGCGCGAACGTCACGATCGCGCGGACCCCGAACACGGTGCCGACCTCGGGGATCTTCCGCCAATCAGCCACGGCGCACCCGCCGGTACAGGGCGCGGAACGGATACGACAGCAGGCGCAGCACGCCCTCGGTACACAACCAGAAGTGAGTGGCCGCGATCAACATCGTGTCGGCGAAGCCACGATAGTGCGAGATCCCGCCCTGCTCCGCGGTGCGATAGATCACGGGGGTTGGCACGTGGACGATGTCGCAACCGGCCCATGCGAGGCGGACCGCGATCTCCGGATCGAAGTCCATCGCATCGCCGCGCGCCTTGACGCGCAGCGCGGTCTCGACGGGATAGACCCGGAAGCCGCACAGCGGATCGCCGACCTTGCGGCCGAGCGTCTCGACCATCGCGAAGAACACGGTGATCTTGCGCGCGCGCAGCCGGCCCTTCGGCGCGCTCGCATCGAACACCGGCTTCGCGAGTACGAGCGTGTTGGTGCCACCGGCGACGCTCGCGACGAGCTCCGGAATCTTCGACGGATCGTGTTGGAGATCCGCGTCGATCTGCAGCGCGTAGTCGAACGCGTGCTCGTGCGCCCACGCGAGGCCGGTCTTGACGGCCGCACCCTTGCCACCGTTCTTGGCGCGCCACACGACCTGGCACTGCCCGCTGCTCGCGAGCTGTTCTAGCACCTTGCGCGCCGGCTCCGCGCTGCCGTCATCGACGACGACGACCTCCTCGATGTGATCGCGCACGCGCGCGACGACCTCGCCGATCGTCGCCGGGTTGTTGTAGGTCGGGATGATCGCGCACAGCCGCATTCATTCCACCAACAGGACGCCGCTCGCGACCTGGGTCTCGGCGCAGGTCACCGAGAACGTCAGGCGGTTGTTGCTGCGATCGAGGGTGACGTCGAGCTGCTGATCCGGCATCACCGGCCGGCGGAACCGCAACCGGCGAAGGCCGCGCAGCACGCGGACCTCGGGGAGCTCGGCCTGGACGACGGGCCAGATCACGCGCTCGACGAGCACCGCGCCGGGGAGGATCGTGAACTCGTCGAAGTGACCGTGGAAGAACACGAGGTTCGGCGGAATCTCGGCGAGGTAGTGGTTCGGGCCGATCCGACGAATCGGAATCTCGGAGGTCGTCGCCACGGTCTCGACGCCGAGCAACGCCCGCAGCGTGTGCGCGTCGAGCTTGCCGCGTTCGGTGCGCGGGATCCGCGGCACGATCTTGATGATCCGCGGGACGAACACCGCGTCGAACTGTTCGCGAATCGCCGCCGCGATCTCGGTGCGCCCGACCGACGAGCCTTCGGCGATCGTGATCGCGACCGCGACGCGCGGCTCCTTGCCGTCGGTCGCGTGGACCATCAGCGCGGCATCGGTGACGCCCGCGACCTTCAGGATCGTCGCCTCGAGCTCGTGCGCGTGGGCGCGCTTGCCGGCGACCTTGATCAGCTCGTTCGCGCGACCGAGATAGCGAAACGTGCCATCGCTCGCGAGCTCGATCCGATCCTCGAGCGTGACCCGCGGCTCGCCGCACCACGGCGATTCGACGACGAGCTGGCCCTCGGGCGCCGTCACCGTCACGCGCGGCAGCGGTGTGAAGCCGTGCAGCGGATGGCCTCGCGTCGCGATGCCACCGGTCTCGGTCGAGCCGAGGATCTCGGTGATCGGCCAGTTGTGACCGGTCGCGAGCGTCATGTGGAGCTCGGGCGGCATCCGCGCGCCACTCGACAGCACGCGCAGGTTGCGCGGCATCGGCGCGTTCGCCATCGCGCGCAGATGCGCCGGCGTCGAGACCATCAGATCGACGCCTTCACGCGTGATGACGCCCGCGACCTCCGCGGGCAGCAGCGCATCGTGGCTGACGATCCGCGCGCCGAACCGCAGCGGCAGCAACGCACCGAACAGCATGCCGTAGAGATGCGATAGCGGCACCGTCGACATCACGCAGCGCGCCGGTGGGATCACACTCGCGAGCACGTCGAGCTCGTCGACGAGCTGCTGCATCGTCTTCGCGACGTAGCGCGGGCGCTCGGTCGTACCCGACGTCGACATCAGCGCGGCGATCACGGGCCAGCCGGTCGCGCGCACGGTCGTCGGATGTGCCAGCAACTCGGGCACGAACCGCGCTTTCGGCGAGCGACCTTGCTCGGCGACGCCATCGTGGAGCACGAACGCGATGTCCGGATCGGCATCGACGCGATCGAGCGTGCCGGGCTGGACGTTCGGCAACAGCTCGACGGTCGCGCCCGCGAGCCACGCACCGAGCAGGCCCGGCATGAACGCGTCGGCGTGCTTGCACGACAGCACGACCCGGCCGGTCGGCGAGCCGAGCGCCGCGGCGACCCGGTGAGCCTGGTCGACCAGCTCCGGGGCACCATCGCGATGAAGAATCGAGCCCACCATCAGCTCACTACAATCGAGGAGGGAACAATTTGCCCAGGAGCCAGTCAAGCGGATTGCGGCCGTAATCGCGAAACCGCAGCTTGCGTACGAAGTACTCGACGCCGAACAGCACGCCGACCATCCCGTAGCTGATCAGGCCGACGTAGATCGTCCACACCGCGAGGCTCGCGAACTTCGCGAGGACCAGGCCGAACGCCGCGAGCGCGATCAGGTAGTAGCCCCAGACCCGGGTCCACGCGCGGCAGTGGGCCTGCTCCGGCACGCTGAGGTCCGGCTTGACCATGCGCGCGAAGTGCTCGATCAGCGGCGTGCCCTCGAGCGAGGTCAGGAACGTCACGCCGAACGTGGCCTGGGTCGCAGCGGGCAGCACCATCAGCCAGGTGCCGTTGTGCGAGAGCCAACCGAGCGCCGCGAACAACAGCGCGATCGCGGGGAGCTGGAGCGCGGCGCGGCGCTGCTCGCGCTTCGCCGACATCAGGATCGGAATCGTGCGCACGATCACCCACGCGACGAGCGTGAGCGACGCGACCTTGATGTCGCCTTGCGACAGCGTCCAGTACAGCACCCACGGCGATGCGAACAGGAACAGCCCCGAGATGATCTTGAGGACGAGTTGCATCAGAGTCGGTCGAAGTCTTCGTTCTTGATCCCCAAGGTGTAGCCGAACCATTCGTTGCGCAGCGTCGCGGACGCCGGCTCGCAGTGGCGGATGCCGCAGCCCTCGGAGAGTTGCACCCGAATCGCGCCCTTCATCTCGGGCCGGGTGAACACGCTCGCGCGCAGCTCGCCGTCCTTCCAGGTCTCCTCGACGTGCTCGCCGTCGAGCTCGCCCTGCTGCGTGCCGGTGAACTTCGGATCGGTCGGCGCCGGCAGCCGCATGAAGAACACGCGATGAACATCGACGACGATGTTCCGGGGCGAGAACGGCAGCTTCGGTCCCATGAACTGATCGAACGTGATCTTGTCGCCCTTCTCGGACAGCGTGAACGCCTTCACGTTCATCGGGCCGAAGCCGAGGATCAGCAGCGTGTCGCCCTGCTTCTGCAGCACGGCCTCGAGCTCCGCGTCGACCGGCTTGCCGTCGTGCTGGGTGTGGATCGTGAGCGTCTGGCGCACCATGAAGTCGGGGTGCAACGTGGCGGGCGCGTGCAGGACGCCGGGATATTCGGCCGGCGCGCTCGTCGGGATCTCGGCGTGGCGCGGATCGCCGCCGCACGCGGCGAGGACAAGTAGGGCTGCCTTCATCATCTCTTCGTCACCAGATTTGGACCCGCCATCGAGGCGAGCAAGAAACACGCGACCAAGCTGAACGTCACGCCGAGCGTGACCGTCACACCGAGCGCGGCGAGCCCCGGACTATGGCTCAGGCCGAGCAGTCCGAACGACAAGATCGTCGTGATCGAGGCCGTGAGGATGCTGACCATGGTCCGCGCAGCCTCTTCGAGAGTGGCCGTAGTGTCGACGAAGAAGATGCCAAAATCGACGCCCAGCGACACCACGAGCAGCAGCGACATCACGTGCAGGATGGTCAGCGAGGTCCCCATCGCGACCAGCGCGCCGACGGTGGCGATACAGGCGAGCAGCGCCGGCGCGAGCGCGATCACGACCTTCTTCGGGCTGCGATACCGCCCGAGCAACAACAGGAAGATCGCGGCGAGCCCGACCAGCGAGGCGACCACCGTGCGAATCCGCACGCCGTGAAACAGATCGACGATGGTCTCGGCCGGTACGACGATCGTCGCATCCGGCACCTGCGCGCGCAGCGCGGCGAGGTTGGTCACGCCGGTCAGCGGGATCAGCGCGATCGGCTTGGACTGCGCGGGCACCCACGCGGTCAGCAGCGGTGCGAGCGGCGAGCGGCGCAGCTCCGCGAGCGTGAGGAACTTCGGCGGCGCCGCGAGGGCGTCCCAGTACGGCTGGAATTCCTCGGGCACGAAGTCGAGCGCGGTCATCGCGGCGCGGATCCGCGGCTCGGCGGCGCGGGCGGCGGCGAAGCGCGCGGCTTGTTCGTCGTGACTCGGCACGATCCGGCCGAGCGGCACGAACGACGTCACGTAGCCGTGCGCACGCGCCTGCTCGAGCTCGGTCGTCGTGGTGCCGATCGCCGCGACCAGCGCGTCGTCGGTCGCCGCGGTGATCACCGCGAACGATTCGGACTCCGGCCCGAGCCGCGAGCGCACCGCGCGATCCTCGACGACGTGCGGGCCCGAGTCGTTGACCAGCATGTTGACGTTGTCGGAGAACGAGATCGCGCGAATCCCGATCACCGTCGAGACGACCACGAGCGCGACGACCACGAACCGCGACGCGCGCCCCCAATGGCGCGCCGTCACGCGCACGAGCAGCGCGAGCGTCCAGCGATTGACGATGCCGAGCGTGCGCGGCGGGCGATAGGTCGCCGGCATCCACGGCGGCACCATCCAGTACGTCGCGACCATCGACGCGACGATCGCGATCACCGCGAACACCGCCATCTGGCGCAGGCCCATCAGCCCCGACGCGCCGAGTCCGATGAAGCCGATGATCGTCGTCACCGCACCGAGCGCGAGGCTCGGGCCGACGTGCTTCATCGTCGTCAGCGCCGGGACCTCCGGCGTCAGCACGAAGTGCGCGTAGTAGTGCTCGACGTAGTCGAGGCCGACGCCGAGCAGCGACGTGCCGAACGCGATCGTGAGGCCGTGGATCTCGCCGAACAGCGCCTGGCAGCCGAGCACCGCGATCGCGCTACCGAACAGCATCGGCACGAAGCTGATCACGATCATCCGGATCGATCCGAACAGCACGAGGAAGATCACGAGGATCCCGATCGTCGAGAACCAACCGATGCGATTCACGTCGCCTTTGATCTGCGCCTCCGAAGCGATCGCGTACTGCGCCGTGCCCGCGGTCTGCATCGTCACGCCCGGGTTCGCCTTCAGCCAGGCGTCGAGCACGCCGCGAAACGCACGCTGCTTGTCGCTGTCGAACGGCGACGACACGGTCTCGACGAACACGATCGCGTGGACGTGGTCGTGCGTGAACAGCACGCCGTCGTCGTCGACGATCGCCTCGCCGCGGGTCTCCTCGAGCGCCGCGAGCGGCTCCCACATCCCGCCGAGTGGATCGCGGGGCGCGGTCTGCCGGAACATCACGCCGGCGGGGCTACCGAGCTGGTCCTTCAACGTCGCGAGCCGCGTGCGCACGTTGGCGTCGCTGTACGCGCTCGCCGGCAAGAACGTCGTCGGGGGCCACGCGCCGAGGAACGCGAGCATGTCGCTGACGTCGGTCTCGGTGAAGCCGCTGCGCGCGAGCAACACGTCCGGTTGCGTACGGAGATCGTCGAGCAGCGACATCGCGCGATCGTGGAGGTGGTCGCCGGTGAGGTCGATCACCATCACCTTCGACAGCTCGCTCTCGGCGAGCAGCGCGGCGATCTGCGCACCGCGATTCTCGGTATCGTCGGGAAGAAAATCGGTGATCTTCGTCGTGAACTTGAGGTGCGGCACCGCGAGCGCGAAGCCGATCGCGGTCACGGCCAGGACGACGAGCGTCGCGACTCGACGCCCGCGCATCAGTTCCCGAACGCCGCCGTGATCTCGGAATCGGGGACGTCGCGATTCTTCGTGAGCTCGGTCAGTTGGGTGTCCGTGGTGTCGCCGCTCGCCTCGACGATCTTCAGCGCGACCGGCTCGTCCTTGTGACCGATCACGACGACGCTCGTCACGATCTTCTTCAGCGAATCCGACTTCGGCGTGAACGACAGCGCCCACCAATCAGCGTCCTTGCCGTACAGCCCGATCGCGAACGACTTCTCGAGCTCCGCGCGATCGCCGCGCAGCAGCGTCGGGAACACGAGCGCGAAGGCTTTCAGGTCCTTGCTCTTGTCGAGCGGAATCTCCTCGACCTTCGTCGCGGTCTTGATCCGCACCGCGGTCTTCGTCACCACGACCGACTGCGGCTTCGGCGTCTTCTGCACGCGCGCGATGCCCTTGTCGTGGTCGAAGTAGATCGTGCCGGTCGAGGTCAGCGGCTTCGCGAGCAGTGCGACGTGCTTCGCCTCGCTGAACGTGCAGCGCAGGCGATCGAGCTTGAGGTGCGCGAACGCCGGATCGACCGCCGCCCCGGTCGCGGGCGTGCCCGAGAGCAACGTCGTGGGTGGATCCGCGACCGCGCTGCCGCACAGCATCACGAGGATCAGTGCGGCGAGACGCTTCATGAATGCTGAGCGGCGCGCTGCGCACGAAGCGCCGCGACGCCATCCGGGCCCACCAGCTTGTCGATCGCGATGATCACGTCTTCGACTGTACGTAGCTCGCGGAGCTTTTGTTCATCGAGCGCGAGCCCGGTGGTCTCTTCGACCTTCACGGCGAGATCGAGCGCGTCGAGGCTATCGAGCTCGAGGTCGTCGATCAGCCGGGCTTCGGGTTGCACCCGCTTTTCGTCGAGCTCGAACAGCTCCTTCATCATGAGCTGAATTTCCCGCAGGATTTCGGCCTTCGACGAGGTAGGTTCCATGGGCGACGGTAGTGTAGTTACCGAAGGTCCGAATTCAAGCCCGATCGTGCCCTCTGGCGGTTTGCGAAGGACTAGAGTCCGCGCATGGCTGGAGGCCGCAAACAGGTTCCAAAGGCGTATCGCCAGGTTCACACCCTGGCGTTTGCTCCGCTGTTCTTCCAGGCGGCGATGGCCGCGCGCAACATGGGCGTGCTCGCGGCGGTGCGTGCGGCAAAGTCTGACGGCATCACGCCCAGCGAGGTCGCCGCGCGCGCGAACGTCACGCTCTACGCGGCGCGCGTGCTGCTCGAGGGCTGCCTCGCGCTCCAGCTCGTGCAGCTCGCCGAGGGGAGCTACTCCCTCACCGATGCCGGTTATCTGTGGCTCACCGACGAGATGACGAACGTCAACGCGAACTTCGTCCAGGACATCTGCTACGCGGGCGCCGCGCACTTCGAAGACAGCCTGCGCACCGGCACGCCCGCCGGGCTCAAGGTGTTCGGCGAGTGGCCGACGATCTACGAAGGTCTGACGCAACTGCCGGCGCACGTGCAGAACAGTTGGTTCGCGTTCGATCACTTCTACTCCGACAGCGCGTTTCCGCTGGTGTTCCCGCGCGTGTTTGCGCCCGCACCGAAGCGCCTGCTCGATGTCGGCGGCAACACCGGCAAGTGGGCGATCCACTGCCTGACGACGGATCCGAACGTCGAGGTCACCGTGCTGGATCATCCGGGCCAGCTCGCACAACTCCAGCGCAATGCGGTCGAGGCCGGCGTCGCGTCGCGGCTGCGCACGGTGCCCTTGAACCTGCTCGATCACACCAAGGCGTTTCCGACCGGCTTCGACGTCGTGTGGATGAGTCAGTTCCTCGACTGCTTCGGCGAGGCCGACATCCTGGAGCTCCTCGAGCGCGGCAAGGCGGCGCTCGGTCCGAACGGCCGGCTCTGCGTGATGGAGTCGTTCTGGGATCGCCAGCCCAACGATGTCGGCGAGCTCTGCGTCCAGGGCACGAGCCTCTACTTCACGTGCATGGCGAACGGCACGAGCCGGATGTATCACTCGCAGGACTTCATCGAGCTGATCGCGGCTGCCGGGCTGGGCCTCGTCACCGACGAAGAGATCGGCACGATGCACACGCTGATGACCTGCGTGGTCTAAGCCGCGCGCTGGGCGGTGATGAACGCCGCGAGGTGATCGACCGAGCGGAACGCGTCGCGCGTGTCTTGGTCCTGGCTGACCTTGATGTCGAACTTGCGCGCGATCGCGGTCGCGAGCTCGAGCGCATCGATCGAATCGAGGTTGAGCCCGCTGCCGAACAACGCGTCGGAGTCCGAGATCGTCGCGGGGTCGACGCCCTCGAGTTGGAGCGACTCGACGATGAGCTCTTTGATCTCTTGCTGCAGACTGGACGTGGTCACTTCGCTTCTCTCATTTCGGCGGCTGGAGCAGAATAACCCAACATCTCGTAGTAGCGCTGCTCGATCTCGCGACACAACGCCTTGCTACCGAGCTTGCTGTCGGCCGGATAGATGATGTCGACCGGCTCGACGGTCAACACCGCGCAGTGGTCGGGGTGCTTCCAGATCGGCATCCGCTTGGACAGCGCCGGCGGCACGCAGGTCAGCTTCAGGAGCACGAGCGGCACCTTCGCGCGGGCCGCGATCTCGAACGGTCCGCGATGGAACGGCTGGAGCCCACCACCGAACGGTGACCGCGTGCCCTCCGGGAAGATCACGACGTCGAAGCCGCTCCGCAGGCGTTCTTCGCACTCCTGCAGCATGTGGATGCCGACCGGGATGAAGCCCATGCGCCGCACGAGGAACCGCAGCAGCGGATTGTTCGCGAGGCTCGGGCGCGCGACCGCGACGACGTTCGGGTAGAGCGACGCGATCGACGTGACGTCGCACAGCGTCGGATGGTTCGCGATCAACACGCACGGCTGATTCGCCGGCATCCCGTTGGGCCGCGCGTTCACCGACGGCGACGTCCGGCGATACAGGTGCATCGACTTCATCGTCCAGTGAAACAGGTCGAACCCGCGGCGCATCGTGCGGTGGACGCGCCGGCGCTTGACCTCGAACGTGCCGGGCCACAGCAGCAGCCACGGCAGCCAGAACCACGTGACGACCACCGCGCCACCCCAGAAGAACGCGAAGCACAGGCCGACACCGAACGCTCGCATCGCGCGGTACAGCCAGTACAGCGGCCCGAGCTTGCGCTTGAGCGGATACATGAGGTTGTCGACGTCGATCACGGTAACGCCGTTCCACTACCGCCGAGCGCGACGCAACGCAAGCCGCGGGTGGCGCACTCGTCGAGCAGCGTGGTGAGTGCCGTGACGGTCGGCACTCGATCCGTGCCACCGCCAAGCCCACCCCCATCGTGCAGCGTCACGATCGCGCCGGGCTCGAGGTGCGGCGCGATCCGCGCGACGATCTGCTCGGGCGTCGTCGCGAACGAGTCGAGGCCGCGCACGGACCAGGTGATGCAGGTCAGCCCGCGCAGCCGCCGCCACGCCGAGCCGAACATCGGCGTGCGCAGGCCCTGTGGCGGGCGAAACAAGGTCGGCGATTCCGGCACGAGACCGGCGACCACGGTGATCGCCTCGGAGATCTCCCGCTGCACGGCGGTGGGGCTCGCGAAGTGAAAGCCGATCCGGTGCGATTGCGTGTGCGTTCCGACCGTGTGGCCCTCGGCGTGGATCCGGCGGATCACGTCGGGATGTTGCGCGGCGCGCGAGCCGAGCACGAAGAACGTCGCATGCGCGTGATGCGCGGCGAGCACGTCGAGGATCTGCGGCGTGAAGATCGGATCCGGACCGTCGTCGAACGTCAGCGCGACGATCGGTTGATCCGCCGGCAGATGATGGATCACGGGCGCGAAGAACTGGCTGCTCGGGTGCCACACCGCGAACGTCAAGAACCCGACCGTCGCCGCGACGATCACACACACCGCCAGCGCCGACCATCCAGTCGGGAGGGTCCAGATCGCCGCCAGCACTGCCGCGACGGCGAGCGCTTTGACGGCGAGCGCTCTCAGCACGTCGTTAGCACCAGACTTGTATTGATGCCACCGAACGCGAATTTGTTACACATCACGCGCTGGAGCTTCGCGCTGCGCGCCTCGCGCATCACGTAGTCGAGCGGCGCGCAGTTGTCGCCGACGACCTCGAGGTTGCGGGTCGGTGCGATCCAGCCCTCGCGCAGCATCGCGATCACGAACGCGGTCTCGATGCTGCCGCACGCGCCGAGCGTGTGGCCCATGTGGCCCTTCAGCGAGCTCACGGGCACGCGATCGCCGAACAGCTTGAACGTCGCCTGGCTCTCGGCGACGTCGCCGACGCTCGTGCCGGTCGCGTGCGCGTTGACGTAGTCGATCTGCTCGGGGCGCAGCCCCGCCGACTTCAACGCGAGCTCCATCGCGCCCCGCATGCCATCGGCCTGGGGGTTCGTGACGTGCGTCCCGTCGCAGTTGGTGCCGTAGCCGATGATCTCGGCGTAGATCTTCCTGCCAGCTTTTACCGCTCGCTCGTATTCCTCGAGGACGAGCGTGCCGGCGCCCTCGCCGACCACGAGGCCATCGCGGCGCTGGTCGAACGGGCGTGGCGTGAGCTCGGGCGTGGTGTTGAACGCCTTGCTCGCGGCGTGGAGCATGTCGAACACCGCGGCGTGGCTGAAGTGCAGCTCTTCGGCGCCGCCGCACACCATCGCGTCGATCAAGCCGCAGCCGATCTGTTCGTAGCCGGCGCCGATCGCCTGGCTCGCGCTGACGCACGCGGCCGACGTGCTCATCACCCGGCCGTGGATCCCGAAATAGATCGCGAGATTTGCCGACGTGGTGTGGCTCATGAACTTGAGATACGTCGTCGACGTCATCCCGAGGAAGCCGTTCTGCTTGACCAGCTTCTTGACCCAATCTTCGTTCGCCTGCGACGAGCCGTGGGTGCTGCCGTACGCGAGGCCGACCGTGCCATCGCCGAGCTCTTCGGCGGTGAGACCAGCGTCTTTGATCGCGAGACCGGTGGCGATCGTCGCGAGCTGCGCGACGCGTCCCATCGTGCGCGCGGCCTTGTGCGGGATCTCGAGCTCCTTCGGGACGTGCACCGGCGCGGCGACGCGCGGCGAGAAATGCGACAGGAAATCCCACTCCGGCATCGTCGTGATGCCGTGATCGTTCGCCTTGAGGCGCGCGGTGGCCGCGGCGTAGTCGCACCCCAGCGGGCTGGCCATGCCAATTCCCGTGACTACCACTCTACGCATCGGCCTCATCGACACCACGCGTACCACATCACAGGCCTCCAGAAATCGCGATCACCTGGCCCGTCATGTACGCGGACTTGTCGCTCGCGAGATAGCTCACGAGATCAGCAACCTCCTGAGCGGTCCCGACCCGCTTCATCGGGATGTGCTTCAGAATTTCTTCGATCGGCGCGCCGACGATCATGTCGGTATCGATCAGGCCCGGTGCGACCGCGTTGACCGTGATGTTGCGGCTCGCGAGCTCGAGCGCGAGCGCCTTGGTCGCACCGATCAGGCCGGCCTTCGCGGCGGCGTAATTGACCTGTCCGCGGTTGCCGATCACGCCCGAGATGCTCGAGATGTTGATGATCCGGCCCCACTTGCGGCGGACCATCGGCATCACGAGCGGCTGCGTGACGTGGAAAAACCCATCCAGCGTGGTGTCGACGACGTCGTGCCACGCGTCGACCGAGAGTCCGGGGAACGGACCGTCCTTCGAGACGCCCGCGTTGTTGACGACGACGTGGATCGGCGTCGCCGCGAGCAGCGTCTCGATCGCGGCCTTCGACGCCGCCGCGTCCTTGACGTCGAACTGGGCGACCCACGCCTGCGCGCCGAGGCCGCGGATCTCGTCGGCGAGCGCGTCGGCGTCCGCGCGCCGGTGGACGCAGGTCAGCGCCACATCGAAGCCATCCACCGCGAGCGTGCGCGCGATCGCCGCACCGATGCCGCGACTCGCACCCGAGACCAGCGCCACCTTGCGAGTCATGCGTCCACCGGTTGGGTATCGATCACCTCGGCGTCGACGGCGGACAACTGCATCGTCGCGCACAGCACACCGCCGCGCGAGACCGTGCAGCCGAACACCGCGAGCGCGTCCTGGCCGTGGATCTTGCCGGCGGTGAGCTCGAGCTGGTCGCCGACGACGAAGCTGTCGACCAGCAAGTTGACCTCGCGACAACTGATGATGAACCCGAGCCGTGGGCCTTTGCCCGACGGGCGTCCACCGATCAGGATCGCGCAGCACTGCGCCATGAACTCGATCATCGCGGCGGGATGCACGATGCCGTCGCGCGCGAACACGCAATCGGGCTTGATCGTGGTGCGTACGAT
This sequence comes from Kofleriaceae bacterium, assembly GCA_039935615.1. GTDB lineage: Bacteria > Myxococcota_A > Polyangia > Haliangiales > Haliangiaceae > JABFXX01. The sequence continues at coordinate 17,964 of JBDTJY010000303.1, read as the reverse complement.
GGCCTTGGTGTCGGTGACCTCGACGAGCTCGTCGATCAGCAGCATCGGCGGGCGATGCGGCAGGTAGTCCTCGATCGGTCTCACCGCGCACCTAGATGAAGCTCGAGGGTGGTGCCCGGTTGCACGCTACCGAGCGCGATCACCGTGGCGGCATCGCGCGTGTACGCGTCGACGATCCGAGCGAGCGTCTGCACGGTGTTGACCTCGACCTCACCGGTCGCGAACACGAGCTCGGCCGCGCGTCCCGTCGCCCCGAGCAGGAAGCCGGCGGCCACGCCGACGGGTTGATCGGGCCCGCGAAACACCGCCGGCACCGGCTCGTCGGCGATGCTCAACAGCACCGCGCGATCGTGCGCGGTCAGCGCGGCCTCGAGCCAGCCCGCGGCGAGCGCGTTCGCTCCGGTGACCGTCGTCGTCGGCGACGTGCTCCCGGTCGCGACCGAGTACACACCCGACGGACTGTTGTGCACGCTGAGCGCGAACCGCGCACCGCTGACCAGCGCGTTCGCACGAAAATCCGCGATCAGCTTCTCGGCGGTCTGGATCTCGCCGTGCACCGTCGCGAACACGGCGGCGGTTGGCTCGACCGGCAACGCGCCGAGGACCTCCATGTGCATCTGGGTCACGAGGCTGGTGAACCGCCGCGCGCGACCGGCGAGCAGCGGATACGCCGGCGTGGTGGGGTCTCTCACGCGACCCGCGAGCACGTCCGCGGCCGACGCATGATGCGTCGAGAACAGGGTCGTCGCGGCGATGTGAAACTTCACGCGCGCCTCGAGATCACGGCGCTCGCGTTGCTGCCGCCGAACCCGAACGCGTTGACGATCACGTGCTCGACGCGCGCCGGCGTCAGCGCATCGACGACCCGCACGCCCAGCGCCTCGTCGGTGGTCACGCGCAAGGTCGGCGGAATCTCCTGGCGGCGCAGCGATTCGATCGCGAGCACGACGCTCGTCAACCCCGCGGTGCCGAGGGTGTGACCGGTGAGGCTCTTGGTCGCGGTGAGCGGGATCGGCCGCTCGAACACGCGATGGACCGCGATCGCCTCGGTCGCGTCGTTCTGCGGCGTGCCGGTGCCGTGCGCGCTGACGTACGAGATCTCGTTCGGCGACAACGCCGCACGATCGAGCGCTTCGCGCATGCAGACCTGACCGCCGAGCCCCTCGGGGTGCGGGCTCGTGTGGTGAAACGCATCCGAGGCCGCGCCGGTGCCGCCGACCGACGCGAGGGCCGCGCGGCGCGACGCGTCGCCCTCGCGCTCGATCACGAGGTACGCCGACCCCTCGCCGAGCGTCAGGCCGGCACGCTCCCGCGAGAACGGCTGCGTCGCGGTCGGTGCGGTCAGGCCGAGGCTGTGAAACCCGAACACCGTGGTGCGGCACAGCGAGTCTGCGCTCCCGACGACGACCGCATCGGCGAGCCCGCGATCGATCAGCCGGATCGCCGACTCGAGCGCCTTCAACCCCGACGAGCACGCCGTCGAGATCGCGAGGTGGACGCCCGCGATGCCGAGGTACTCCATGATCGCCGGTGTCGTCGCGTCGACGCCGTGGTTGGCGTAGCTGTAGGGCGCCGCCACCGGCAGACTCGGATCCGGCGCGAGCGCTCGTTCGGTCTCCTCGAGGCCGCCGGTCGAGCTCGCGAACACGTACGCGACCCGACGCGCGCCCCACCGTTCGATCGTGGCCGCTACCTGCAACTGCTTCACCGATGCGAACGCGATCTGGGCGACGCGCGTCATCACGCAGGAGAGCCCGTCGGCCGGCAGCACCGGCATCACCCCGAGCACGGTCGCGAACGGAAACGGGTAGTACCCCACCGTGAACGCGTCGGTGCCGGCGAACGCGCGATCGAGCACCGTGCGATTGTCGGTACCGAGACAATTGGCGACCGCCGCGCCCGTGATCGCGTAGCTCACCCTGCGTGTTCTCGACACATCGCCGCGAGTGCGCGCAGCCGTCGCCCCGACTGCGGCCCGTTGTACGGGTTCGCCGGATCCCAGACGTAGCCGGCGAGCACCGAGCAGATCATCCGATGGATCGACGCGTCCTTCGTCGGGTGGAAGATCACGTCCTGCAGACTACGGTCGTACCAACCGGTGACGAACGTGCGGAACGTCTCGACGCCGAACATCAGCGGCTCGGCGAACTCGGTGTGCCAGTCGACGGTCTCGCCGCGGAGCTGGCGATCGAGCACGGCGGCCGCGAGCTTCGCGGAGTGCAACGCGATCGTGACCCCCGACGAGAACACCGGATCGAGGAACTCGGCGGCGTTGCCGAGCAGCGCGAACCCGGGCCCGTGCAGCGTCTTGACGTTCGCGGCGAAGCCGGCGATCTCGACGGCGGGACGGACCATCTTCGCATCCGGAAGCATCTCGCGCAGCTTCGGCTCGTCGGCGATCATCGCCCAGTACTGCTGTTCGGGCGTGCCCTTGTAGCTGTCGAGATGCTCGCGACTCGCGACGATGCCGAGCGAGCTCGTGCCGTCGGGAAACGGGATCAGCCACGACCAGACATCGCGATCGGTCGGGTTGACCCCGATCCGGATCTTCTGGCGGTCGAACGTGCCGGACGGCGTGTTGTCCTTGAGGTGGGAGAACCGCGCGCCGCGCGCCGGGAAGTTCGACGGCAGCTCGAGATCGAGCAGCTTCGCGAGCGTGCGTCCGAACCCACTCGCGTCGAGCACGAACTTCGGTCGAAACACCTCGGTGTCGCCCGCGGCGTTGCGCGCCGTGACCTCCGGGTGGTCACCGACGGTCACCGCCGTGATCTCGACCCCGAACCGCACGGTCGCGCCGAAGCGCTGCGCTTCGTTCGCGAGGAGGTGATCGAACTTCGCGCGCTGGACCTGGAACGTGAAGCCGAGCCCCGCGGTGACCTTATCCGCGAAGTTGAACTCCTCGTACTGCTCGCCACAGACGAACGTCGCGCCGTTCTTGTACTGGAAGCCACCCGAGAGCACCGCATCGAGCATGCCGGCCTCGAGCAACAGCTGGGCGGTGTACGCGAGCAGGCTCTCGCCGATCGAGAACCGCGGAAACTGCTGGCGCTCGAGGACGAGCACCTGATGGCCGCGCTGCGCGAGCAGCGCCGAGACCATGGCGCCGGACGGTCCGGCGCCGATGACGAGGACGTCGGGCTCGGTCACGTTCAACGTCCAGCGGACGGGGCAGCGGTCGGAGGAGCCATCGGCGCGGGGGCCGGTCCCATCGGTGCGCCGGGCATCGGCGTCGGCGCCGGCGAGCCGCCGTACATCAGGGCGTGACCGAATTCCTCGTCGTGGAGGATGTTGGTCGTGGCCTCGGCCAGCGCGTTCGACAGCGCTTCGTTGAAGTTGTCGGGGTTGTGGGTCTTGCCCCAGCGGTTGCTCGTGCCTTCGTAGTCCTTCGACCAATCCGGCTGGCCGGCACGGCGCACCGTCATGCGAATCCGCACGACGCCGGCGAACTTGCTGCCTTCGTCGACGCGATACTCGACGAGATCCGCCGCGAGGATCGCCTGCGGTGCCTCGGTGAGGCGCGCACCGGCGCCGCGCAGCATGTCGCCAAACCGGTTGCTGCAGTACTGCGCGACGTTGTCGGTCGTGCGGACGACGAAGCCATCGTCCTCGTACTTGCCGACCACCGTCGGATCGGGACGCGTGTCGCGAATGCCGAACGTGATCGGCACATTCGCAAACGCCTGCGCGACCGTCGGGCTCGGCGCGACCTTCATGTCGGCGTCCTGCCAGTGCAACTGCAGATTCTGGATTTGACCTCCACCGCAAGCGGCGGCGGTCACGGCGACGACAACAGCAAGTAAGTGTCTCACACCGGGGCAATACCACACCCCCACCTCGGTTTTACAACATGCGACCGTGGTCACATTTCGCGGGGTTGCGCGATTCCCGAGATCGATGGTCACGAACCGGGCGTTCGACCCCACGTGGGAGACGAGATGCAAGCCGCAGCACGATCGGAGCGCGAAGTGCCGGAGACGGTGACCGATCCGATCCTCGAGATGATCTCGAGCGGCAAGCACCGCGACGCGGTCGCCGCCTGCGCGCGCACGCATCATCGCGTGATCGGGCGGCTCGCGATGGCGCTGGTCGGCTCGCAAGCCGATGCCGACGAGGTCGTGCAGGAGACGCTGTTGCGGGCGCACCGCGCGATGCCGACGTATCGCGGCGATGGCAGCGTGAAGGCGTGGCTGTGCGGCATCGCGCGCCATGTCTGCGCGCACGTGCTCGAGACCCGCAAGCGAGGTGTGAACCTCGGCGATGCGCTCGAGCTCGCGATCGTGCCGGGCGATCCGGCCTCGCGCGACCCGTTCGAGACTCGCCGGCGCGCGCGCACGATTCGCGCCGCGCTGGAGCAATTGAAACCGAGCGAGCGCGAGGCGCTCGTGATGCGCTACGTCGCCGATCTGAGTCACCGCGAGATCGCGGTGGCCTGCGGGATCGACGAGGCCGCGGCGCGCAAGCGGATCAGCCGCGCACTCGCGCGCATGCGGGACGTGCTGCCCGCCGAGGAGATGTCGTGATGTCACCCTGCGAACGAGTCACCGAAGATCTAGCCGCGATCGTCGACGGAGATCGCGATGCGATCGCCCGTCATGCCGAACATCTGACGAGCTGCGACGCCTGCCGCGACACCCGTCACGAGGCGCAGCAGATCGCGAACCACGCGACCGCCGCCGGTGCCGACTATGTCGCTGATGGCGGCCTCGTCGATCGCCTGCTGGTGCTCGTCGATCAGCAACAGCCCGCACCGGTCGTTGCGACACCCGTCGTCGAGGTCGTCGAGATCCGGCGCGCGCCTGCGAAGCGACGCGCGCCTCCCAGATGGATGGTGATCGGCGCCGGCGTGGCCGCGCTCGCCGCCACCGGGACGATCTACATCGCGACGCATCGCCCGGCGTCGACGCAGCCGATCGTCGACGTTCGTCATGACGGTCCGATCGGCAAGCTCGCGCAGATCATGCGCGCGGCCGCGGACCAGGCCGATGGTGTGACGGTGCGCGTCGGTCAGGGTGCGTGGAGTCCCCTGCGTGCGTTGGCGAGCCTCCCCGCCGGCGCCGAGGTCCGCACCGACGAGCGCACGCGTGCTGCGTTCGACCTCGTCGACGGGACGCACGTCGTGCTCGATCACGCGACCACGCTCGCGTTCGACGCCGCCGAGGCGCGCCGGATGACGCTGACCAGTGGTCGGATCGTCGCCGACGTCGCGCATGTCGAGACCCGCCGTGCGTTGCTGCGCACGCCGAACGGCGAGATCCAGATCGTCGGCACGCGGTTCGAGGCGACCGTCGCCGCCGACCTCACCTCGGTCCAGGTGGTGCGCGGCATGGTCGTCCTCGCCGACAAGACCGGTGCTCACGAAGAAGTGCGCGCCGGAGAAGAGGGCATGATCGATCACGGCGCGCTGTCGGTCAGCCCGACGGTCGGCCTCGCGAACGATGTCGCGTGGTCCGAGCTCGCGGTGCCCGCCGCCGATCAAGGGCTCGCCGGGCTCGGCGCGTTGCGCGCATACAAGCCGGGCGAATCGCGCGATCGCGACTGGAAGCTCGCCCTCGCGAAGCACGACGTCAAGGTCCGGATCTCCGGACCGATCGCGCGCACCGAGATCACCGAGGTGTTTCGCAACGATTCACCGACGCAGCTCGAGGGCGTCTATCAATTTCCGTTGCCCGCCGACGCGCAGATCGATGGGCTCGCACTCGACGTCGACAACAAGTTCGTCGACGGTGCGTTCGTCGACAAGGAGCGCGCCGGAAAGATCTGGAAGGGCGTGATCGATCGCGCGCGGCCGATCCAGATCGCGCGTCCCGACGAGATCGTGTGGGTGCCCGGTCCGTGGCGCGACCCCGCGCTGCTCGACTGGAAGCGCGGCGGCAAGTTCGAGCTCAAGATCTTCCCGATCCCCGCGAAGGGGCAGCGCACGATCAAGATCGCGTACACGCAGGTCGTGACGCCGCGTGGTCCGTGGCGCCAGTACGTGTACCCACTGCCGCACTCGAGCGATGGCTCGACCGTCGCGGATGCGATGTCGGTCGATGTCGAGGTCCGCGGCGCGACGCCGAACCTCGTGCGCACGAGCAACTACGCGCTCGTCGCCGATCCCGCACGCAGCAACGTCAATGCACTCACGTTCAGCCAGGGCGGCTTCGTGCCGCGCGGCGACCTCGTGATCGACTACAAGCCCGACACCGCGGCCGAGCTGCGCGCGTGGACGTTCGCCGGCGGCGCGGCCGTCGCGCCGGATGCCAAGCTCGCGTCGACCAAGGGCGTCGGCATCGATCCGAAGGTCATCGACGAGCAGACCCGAGTCGCCGGCGACGTTCGCCCGACCGCCGTGCTCGCCCTGCAACCGAAGCTACCGCGGTGGACCGAGGCGAAGGCCCGCGACTACGCGATCGTGATCGATGACAGCCAGTCGATGGTCGGCGAGCGCTTCAAGCACGCGAGCGAGCTCGCCGCCCAGCTCGTCGCGCAGATGGATCGCCGCGATCGCTTCACGACGTTCCTGTGCGACAGCGAATGCAAATCGAACGGCGCGTTGCGCGCACCTTCGGCGAGCACCTCGAGCGAGCTCGCCACGTGGCTGACCGGGCAACGGCTCGCCGGCGCGAGCGACCTCGTGACGAGCGTGCGGACCGCCGCGGCCGTGTTGACCGACGCGCAGCGCGACAAGTGGGTGATCTACGTCGGCGATGGCTTCGCGACGACCGGCTTCCGCAAGGCCGCCGACGTCGAGCACGCGCTCGCCGAAGCCAGCCCCGACATCCACGTGACGACGATCGGCATCGGCACGGATTCCGACGAGGCCGTGCTCACCGCGGCCGCCCGCGGCGGTGGCGGTAGCTACCTCGCATGGCTGCCCGGCATGACCGCGACCTCGACGGCGGTCGCCGCCCTCGAGACCACGTACGGCGCGACGCTGCGCGATGCGACGATCGAATTGCCGGCGGGCCTCGCCGACAGCGCGCCGACGGTGCTGCCGTCGATCCGCAACGGCCAAGAGGTGTTGCTGTCCGCGCGGCTCACGAACGACGTCACCGGCGATGTCGTGCTGAAGGGCACGCTCGCCGGCCAACCGTGGGAGCAGCGCTATCCGATCAAGCTCGCGGCCGCCGCCGGTCCGGCCAACGGCTTCGTGCCGCGGCTGTGGGCCTCGCTCGCGATCGGCGAGCTCGAGCGCGCCGGCAAGGGCGAAGATCACGTCAAAGAGATCGCGCTATCGCAAGCGTATGGCGTGATGTCGCGCGAGACCTCGCTGCTCGTCCTCGAGTCGCAGGCGATGTTCGATGCGTTCGGCGTCGATCGCCATCGCCCGACGGTGCAGTGGACCGGCGAAGATGCCGTCGACGAGGTCACGTCGAGCGGTGCCGTCGCGACCGCGGCGAAAGACACCGTGACGTACCCGATGAACTTCATGCCGAGCGCGGACAAGGCGCCGGCGGCGACCGCACCGGCACCGGAGAAGAAGGCGAACTTCAGCGGCATCGACCTCGACGGCGCCGGCGGCGACTCCGGCACGTCGAGACGGTTCGAGCAGGAGCGCGACATCGGCATGGGCCGCGGTCGCAACATGATCGCGATGCGCAAGGTGTGGACGCGCAGCGCCGCGCTCGCGAGCTACACCGGCGTCGCGCCGGCGCTGACCAAAGAGATCGCAGCCTCCGAAGATGCGCTCGCGAAGGCGCCGGATAGCCGTGAGAAGCACCGCGCGCTCGTCCAGGCCTTGTCCTATGCCGGCGACCTCTCGCATGCCAAGGAGATCGCTGCGCGCTGGCTCGAGCGCGACCGCCTCGATCCGCAAGCACTCGGCTACCTCGCCGATCTCGCGGGCCGCGATGGCGAGCGCGACGAGAGCCTGCGCACGCTCGCCGGCCTCGTCGACCTCGATCCCGACAAGGTCGCGCTCCACGAGCGGATGGTCAACGCGTACGAACGCACCGGCCGGCTCGCGCAAGCGTGCGGCCATCGCATCGCCCTCGCGACGCTGCAACCCACGATCGCGACCGCCGCGACCGCCGCGCGCTGTCTGCGCAGCGTCGGCCGCGAGCAAGACGCCGCGCTCGTGATGGGCGAGCTCGCGAGCGACGCGCAACGTGGCGACGCCGAGCGGCTCGCGACGGTCACAGCCTCGGGCACCATCGAGCCGAAGCTCGGCGGTGACCTCGTGATCAACGGCACGTGGGATCGCGGCGCCGACCTCGACCTCACGCTCGTCGCCCCCGATGGCACCCGCGTGTCGTGGCAAGGCGGCCGCAGCGATGTGTCCGTGATGGACGCGACCGCGCTCGATCGCGAGGAGCTCGCGGTCAAGACGCTACGTCACGGCAGCTACCTCGTCGAGATCACACGCGGCGATGTGGCGCGCAGCCCCGTGCGCGGCACGCTCGAGATCACCGTGCTCGGGGTCAAGAAGTCGCTGCCGTTCGAGCTCACGGGCAGCCACACGACGGTCGGACGGATCGACGTCTCGCTGGTCTCGCACCTCGAGGCGATCGAAGGTGGCGTGGCGCCGTCGCAAGGCATGCGCGTCGTGATCGTGACGGCTCCGTCGGGCGCGACCGGCCAACAGTTGCGCAGTCGGATCGGCGTGTTCCGCTCGTGCTACCAGCACGGGCTGCGCAGCGACCCGACCGCGACCGGCCGGGTCACGCTGACGCTCTCGACCGATGCGACGAGCGGCCTGGTGAGCGTCAAGGGCGCTTCGAGCACCGGTCACGGCCTGACCGAGATCGAGCGGTGCGTGCAACAGAGGGTCTCGCAGCTCCGCCTGCCGACCGACGCCGGCACGTTCGCGATCTCCATCGACTTCAGTCCCAATTGACGTCGAACTGGCAGTACTCGTCGCCGCGCGTGCGGCACTTCGATTCCTCGACGATCGTCCGCTTGCCCCCCGAGAGCTCGAGCGAGCGCTCGACGAACCCGGCGACCGCGTCGCAGTGCACGCGATGCGGCGTCGGAAAGCCCCGCAGTCGCAGCACCGCCGCGCGGTTGCCGCGGGTCGCGACCTCGAAGTAGCCCGCATCGTAGTGCGCGCCCCATAGCCGCACCGCGCGCCCGAGGATCCAGCCGACGCTGCCGACCTTGAAGAACAGCCGGTAGATCGTGGTGAGGTTCGCATCGGCGCTGTAGCGACCGAGCATGCGCATCAGGCCGTAGTCGCCGCGCCCGAACACGCGATCGATCGTCTCGTTGAGCTCGATGAACTGCTCGAACGGATACCAGTTCGCCTTCACGAACCCGCGCGACATCTGCGCGCGCAGCGGTCCGCCGACCGCGGCGAGCAGGCGATCGAAACCGGCGGCACCATGCCCTAGCTCGACCCACAGGATCCGCGAGGTCATCGCGCTTCCTTTTACGTTCGCCACCCTCGAACTATACGGACAAATCGCTACGATACGCGCCGTGAAACCAGATCCGATCGCTCGGCTCGAGCAGATGGAAGCCCAGGCGGCCGAGGCGGGCGGCGAGGCGCGCATCGCGAAGCAGCACGCGGCCGGTAAGCTGACCGCGCGCGAGCGGATCTCGGCGCTGCTCGATGAGGGCAGCTTCGTCGAGCTCGACAAGTTCGTCACCCATCGCTCGAGCGACTTCGGCATGCAGGATCAAAAGATCCTCGGCGACGGCGTCGTCACGGGTCACGGCACCGTCGCGGGCCGAATGGTCTGCGTGTTCGCACAGGACTTCACCGTGTTCGGCGGCTCGCTGTCGGGCGCGTACGCGCAGAAGATCTGCAAGGTGATGGATCTCGCGACGAAGATCGGCTGCCCGGTGATCGGCCTCAACGATTCGGGCGGCGCGCGCATTCAAGAGGGCGTCGAGTCGCTCGCCGGCTACGCCGATATCTTCCTGCGCAACGTGCTCAGCTCGGGCGTGGTGCCGCAGCTCAGCGCGATCATGGGCCCGTGCGCGGGCGGCGCGGTGTACTCGCCGGCGATCACGGATTTCATCCTGATGGTCGAGGGCACCTCGTACATGTTCATCACCGGTCCCGAGGTGATCAAGACGGTCACCCACGAGGAGGTCTCCAAGGAGGAGCTCGGCGGCGCGATGACCCACGCGTCGCGATCCGGTGTCTCGCACTTCACCGAGAACGACGAGCTCGCGTGCATCGAGCGGCTCCGCGAGCTGCTGTCGTTCATGCCCGGCAATAACCACGAGGATCCGCCGCTCGGCGAGACCTCGGATCCGCCGGATCGCGTCGAGGAGTCTCTCGATACGCTGGTGCCGCTCGATTCGAACAAGCCGTACGACATCAAGAAGATCATCCTCGCTGTCGTCGACGATCACGGCTTCTGCGAGGTCCACAAGGACTACGCGAAGAACATCGTGTGCGGCTTCGCGCGGTTCGAAGGCCGCCCGGTCGGCGTCGTCGCGAATCAGCCGAGCCACCTCGCGGGCTGCCTCGACATCGACGCCTCGACGAAGGCCGCGCGGTTCGTGCGGTTCTGCGATTGCTTCAACCTCCCGCTCGTCACGTTCGTCGACGTGCCGGGGTTCCTGCCGGGCACCAAGCAGGAGTACGGCGGCATCATCAAGCACGGCGCGAAGCTGCTCTACGCGTTCGCCGAAGCGACGGTGCCGAAGATCACCGTGATCACGCGCAAGGCCTACGGCGGCGCCTACGACGTCATGGCGTCCAAGCACATCCGCGCCGACGTCAACGTCTCGTACCCCGCGGCCGAGATCGCGGTGATGGGCCCGGACGGCGCGGTCAACATCATCTACAAGGGCGAGCTCGACAAGATCACCGACGAGACGGCGCGAGCCGAAGCCCGCGCGAAGTTCACCGATCACTATCGCGAGACGTTCGCGAATCCCTACAAGGCGGCGTCGCTCGGTTACATCGACGAGATCATCCGGCCGCGCGATACGCGGTGGACGATCGTGCGCTCGCTGCGCATGCTCGCGAACAAGCGCCAGAGCAACCTGCCGCGCAAACACGGCAACATTCCATTGTGAGGATCGTCGCTCTCGCGCTCGTCGTCGCGTGCTCGCACGCAACGACCGTCCCGATGCGGCCGCTCGGGCGCGAGACCACCTCGCACTATCTCGCCGGCCGGCTCGCGATGTACCGCGAGGACTACGCGACCGCGGTCACCGAGCTCACCGCCGCCGCCGCGGCCGCGCCGGATCAGCCGCAGATCGCGATCCTCGAGGCGCAGGCGCTCGCGAAGGCGAAGCGCGTGCCCGAAGCGCGCAGCGTCCTCGCCCGCGCGCGCGCGACCTGGCCGGATCACTCGCAGGTCTGGCTCGCCTCGGGAGAATTGCTGGAGAAGGAGCTGCCCGCCGACGCCGCGCGTGCCTACCAGCGCACGATCAAGCTCGAGGCCGACGACGAGCGTGCGTATCTCGGCCTCGCGCGTGTCGAGCTCGCGCGCAGCGACAGCGTGGCCGCCGAACAGACGCTGCGCGCGCTCGTCGCGAAGGTGCCGGCCTCGACCGACGGTCACTACCGGCTCGCGCAACGGCTGTTGCTCGCGAACGATCTGGCCGGCGCGGTCGGCGAGCTCCGCGCGGTGCTCGAGCTCGATCCGGATCACATCGACGCGCGACTCGATCTCGCACGCACGCTGCGCCGGCTCGGCAAGCTCCCGGAGGCGATCGCGCAGACGCGCGGCGCGTTCGATCGGTCGGCGCAGCCGCTCGATATCGCGGACGAGCTGTTCTGGTTGTTATGCGAAGCCGACGATCGCCAGGCCGCGATCGATCTCCTCACGCTGCTCGACGACGATCGCAGCGATGTCGACGCACTGGCCTCGGTGCTCGGCCACGATCTCGGCCTCGGCCGGATCCCCGAGGCGCTCGCCGTCGCCGGTCGGATCGCCGCGCAAGATGCCGATGCCGGCGCGCTCGCGCTCGCCGAGGTCCATCTCGCGACCGGCGAGCTCGGCAAGAATGGCGAGCCGCTCGCCGTCGGTGATGTGGCCGGCATCGCCGAGACGTCACCGATCTTCGCGCTGTCCCGCCGGTTCGCCGCCACCGCGCTGATCAACGCGCAACTGCCGAAGCGCGCGCTCGAGGAGCTCGAACCGGCGCGCAAGCGGGCGCCCAAGGACGTCGAGCTGACCTACACCGCCGCGATCGCCGCCGCCGATACCGGCGCGGTCGCCGATGGTCGCGCGCTGCTGACCGCGCTCGGCGATGCCCTCGACGCCCAGCTCGCGCGCGCGCGGTTCGAGGATCACCTGCACGACAGCACCGCCGCGTTGCGCCTGTTGACCCCGATCCTCCGCGACCATCCGAACAATGCGGTCGCGCTCAACCTCACCGGCTACCTGCTCGCCGATCGCAAGGAGCGGCTCGACGAAGCCGAGCTGCTGCTCGCTCACGCGCGCGAGCTGTCGCCCGGCGATCCGGCGGTGCTCGACTCGTGGGGCTGGCTGCTGCTGCAACGCGGTCGCACGCGCGAGGCGATCCGCGCCCTCGACCACGCCTCGCGGTTCGCGCCGCGCGAGCCCGAGATCCTGCTCCACCTCGCCACCGCCTGGGCGACCGACAAGCAGCCCAAGGCGGCGGCTCGCTTGCTCGATCAGGCGGAGGGCCTACATCCGCCCCTCGATGTGAAGCGCCGGATCGATGCGTTGCGCTCGACGCTGATGATAAAATAGCGCCATGAAGAGCGTGGCGGTCGCCCTCCTCCTGGTCGTGGGCTGCAAGAGCGGTCCGTCCAAAGACCAGTGCAAGCAGCTCCTCGATCACCTGGTCGACCTCGAATTCAAGCGAGCCGGCGCGACCGCATCGAACGATGCGATGAAGCAAGAGATCGCGAAGAGCAAGGTCGCGGTCACCGAGGCGAAGACGGTCGAGTTCATGGACATCTGCCAGAACAAGACGACCAAGTCGCGCGTCACCTGCGCCCTCGCCGCGAACGACATCGACGGTGAGGGCGGCGTCGGGAAGTGCGACGAGTCGAAGTAGCTAGAGCGCTTCGATGACCGCGGTCGCGACGCGCTCGCCGACCGCCGGCGATGCGGTCGCACCGTGACCACCGAGACCCGCGGCCCACACGAGCCACGGCCGATTCGGATCGCGCCCGAGCCGCATCTTGCGATCCTCGGCGAACGCGCGCTGGCACGCCCAGCGTCGCGTGATCGGTAACCCGCCGAGCGCGGAGTCGGCTTCGTCGAGCAAGCGCCGCACGTGGGCCTCGCCGACGAGATCCGCTTCTTGATGGCCCGGCGGACACCTCGCGGCGTCGCACGGCGACGCGAGCACACCGTTGCCATCGACCCGCAGGTACATCTCGCCGGCTCCGAGGTGCCACAACCACGGCGTGTTCACCGACGTCAGCGCATCGATGATGAACACGTGACGCTTGAACGCGGTCAGCGTATCGCTACCGACGAGCTCGCCCGCCCACGCACCCGACGCGTCGACGACGACGCGCGCCGCGATCGTGCCGCGCGGCGTGACGACGTTCGCGCCACGCCCCGTCGACTCGAGCTTGATCACCGGCGTCGAGACCTCGATCCGCAGCCCCTTCGCGAACACACCGAGCAGCCCGTTGACATCGATCGTGCCGTCGCTCGGCACCCACAACGCACGCGCGACGCGCAGCTCCGGCAACTGCGGCCAGCGCGACATCACCATGGCTTTGGGCCCGGGCTCGACGGCCACGCGAAACCGTTGCGCGCGCTCGATGTACGCCTGCGCGTTCGACGTGTCGTCGAAGCTCAGGATGCTGCCGGTCGGAGCCCACACCGGCCATTGGCGCAAGACCTCCGCGCCACGAACCGTCAAGGCCGTCGTATCTTCGTCCTCGGCGAGCTGGCGACCGAGCCCTGCCGAGCGGCCACTCGCGAACCGCCCGAGCTGGATATCGCGCTCGAGGACGATCACGTCGGCGATGCCAAGGCGCTGGAGCGCCCACGCGGTCGCCGTACCCGCAAACCCGCCCCCAATGATGACCACGTTGGCGTTCGCCGGGAGGTCTCCCACCGAACGTTTGTAGTCTATTGACCGACGGCCTGCACCCTCGGCAGACTGCAAACATGCCGCGCTTGATACGGCTCGACACGGATGACGAGATCGGAGTCATCTCCGAAGCTCACAAAGCATTCCTCGTCGGGCAACTCGAAGATGTTGATGAAGACGACACGGACTATTTGATCGACCGAGAGACGATCGAATTGCTCTCCGATAACGCCGCTGATCCGGAGCTGCTCGCGCTCCTGGAGAAAGGGCTCGGGGACGACGACAGCATGACGATCATGTTCGAAGCGTGATTAGCCTGGCTACTCGAGTTGCCTCGAGGCGCGTAGCAATAACGGGGCATTAGGCCTCGGTCAGCCGGGCACCAAGCTTGCTCCTCGCGCGTGCATGAAACGACTGCTCGCGTCGCTGCTCCTGTTCGCTGCCTGCACCGATGTCGACCCCTACGAGGGCGAAGAGGTGAAGTCGGACGACGGCAAGGCCGACGCGAGCGCGCTCGGCGTGTTCCTCGACGCGACGTTCACCGGCAAGGTCGCGGTCGACTCGTCGTGGGATGACCGCGCGACGATCCAGGACCATCTGCTGTTCACGGTCGGTCAGCTCAACGGCATGACCGCGGTCGGTCGCGTCGACAAGGCCGAGCTCTCGGGCATCACCAAGACCACGACCGGCGGCAAGACGGTGATCTCGTACACCGCGAAGCTGCCGATCATCTGGAACAAGCGCAACTCGATCCCGGCGGCGATCGACCTGTGGATGCCGACCGATATGTCATCGGCCGCGCAGACCGCGTTCGTGACGAAGTACGGCGCGAAGTGTGTCGATGCCGACGCGCACGACGTCGACACCGGGTCGATGTTCTATTACTTCCGCCCGAGGGCGAGCGGCTGCACCGTCACCGCCGCCGACGCGGCGAAGGTCAGCGCCGCCCTGTCGCCGAGCCCGACCACGACGACCGGCAAGTTTCCGGAGTACACGAAGATCTGGGAGGACAACACGCTCAACGTCGTCGCGATCTTCGGCAAGTATGAAGACGGCGCGACGAGCGGCGATGCCGGCATCGACGGCTTCAACGAGTTCGTCGGCGCGATGAAGACCGAGCTCAAGACCCACGGCCTCACCACGATCCCCGCGACCGTGCCGACCAACCCCGGCGTCGGCGCACCCGACATCGAGATGAACGCGACGCTCGCCGATGGTAAGAAGATCCACGTCGTCGCACTGCTCACCGACAACGTCGACGCCGGGCTCCGACAGCCCGCATTCCGAGCCCGCTACGAGGCGCTGTCGACGCGCGCCGACTTCATCGTCTACAACGGCCACGCCGGCCTCGGCTCGAACATTCGCGCGCTCAACGCCGCCGGCAAGTGGGTCGCCGGGCAGTACGTCGTCGTATTCATGAACGGCTGCGATACGTTCGCGTACATCGACGGCTCGCTGTCGCAAGCGCACAAGTCGCTCAACTCCGACGACACCACCGGGTGGAAGTACATCGACATCGTCAACAACGGCATGCCGGCGTTCTTCGCGTCGATGGCCGGCGCTTCGATGAGCCTGTTTCGCGGCTTCCTCGGCACCGACCAGACGTACGAACAGATCTTCGCGAACGTCGATAGCTCGCAGATGGTGATGGTCACCGGCGAGCAGGACAACACGTTCACGCCGGGCGGCGGCGGCAACCCGCAACCGTGGTCGGGGTTGACGGCCTCGGGCACCGTGAAGAAGAGCGTCGCGAAGAGCTTCACCACGCCGATCCTCGCCGCGGGCTCGTATCAGTTCGACATCACCGGCAGCGGCGACGCGGATCTCTACGTGCGCGTCGGCGCCGCACCGACGACGACGAAGTACGACTGTCGTCCGTACAAGACCGGATCGAACGAGAGCTGCAGCGTGACGATCGCGCAGCCGACGACGATCGGGGTGATGGTGCGCGGCTATGCGACGACTTCTGATTTCTCGCTCGTCGGTAAGCGGAACTAGATCCGCTCGAGCAGCGCCGCGACGACCGCGCCGTTGTTCTTGTCGGTCGGTTTGAAGTGCAACGAACCGCTCGGCTTGTGCTTCTTGATCCGGATCGTGACGTCGTCGCGCTGCTTGTCGATGTCGACCTTGGTCACCGACGTCCACGGGATCACGAGCTCGTAGGCTTGTTTGCCCGCGCGCTTCGACGTCGCGGCTGCGGACAGCACGCCCGCGGCGATCGCACCGCCCATGCCGCCCGCGCTCATCCTGCTGTGAAGCACGTAGGTTGCGAGCAGGTAATACACGGCGAGCGCACCCGCGGTGACCAAGATGAACGTCACGAACGCGAGGCCGCTGCCGCTGCCCTTGAAGCCCTTCGCGACGAGGCCGGCGCTCGTGGTCGCGAGCGTACCTTCGCCGGCGAGCGCGATCGGCGTCACGCTGTGGCCGATCGTCGGTGGTTCGAACGTGCCTACGAAGGTTTGATCAGTCGTCATGGAGGGACCTCGAGATCGAGCGTGGTGTGAGCTTCTGCCAGTACGTGAAGAGCAGCGCCATCGTGATCAGCGCACTGCCGCCGATCGCGACGAGCCGAACGACGTCCGAGGCCGTGGGTAGGAGCAGCGCAACGCCGAAGCCGACGCCCGCAGCAATGCCACAGCTCGCGATGATCCCCCACGACGCACGGAGGTACTCGCGCACCGGCAACTTGATCGTGTGCATCACGAGGTACGCGAGGACGGCAAACGCGATCGGGTAGCCGATCGCCCACGCGAGCGCGACCGACAGGAAGCCCATGCTCGGACCGAGCAGCTTCGCACCGAGCAGGAACGAGCCCGGCACCGCGAACGTCGCCACGATCATGTAGCGCAGCGTGAGATCGGGGCGGCCCATTCCGTCGAGGAGCGGCGGCCCGAGGAACCCCATCGACCGGAAAAAGCCCATGACGCAGAGCAGGCGGATCGCATCGGTGCAGAGCTCGATGTTGCCCGGCGTCCACTTGACGTCACCCGCACCGTGACCGAGCCAGAACAAGTTCAGGATCTCGGGCGCGACGAGCAGGATCAGGATCGTGTACGGCAACACCGCGAGCAGGTTGAGCCGCGTGAACTTGATCAGCTGCACCGCGACCGCACGGCGATCCGCGCGCAACTTCGCGAACGTCGGGAACGCGACGTCGATGACGACATTCGCGATCGTCTTGACCGGCTCCAAGATGAACGTATCGGCGAGCGTGTAGATGCCCGCCGCCTCGGCGCCGAAATAGTGGAACACGATCGGCGCGTCGAGGCTGGTGTAGACCTGATACAGCACGTTGCTCGCCGCGGTGCGCGCGCCGAACTTGACGTAGTCGATCACCTCGCGCGGCCGGAACACGAACCGCGGCAAGAACGGGTGACGCAGCTGGATGATCACGCCGAACACGAACGCGCGAGTGATCGCCGCGAGCGTGAAGCTCCAGTAGCTCAGCCCGAGGTACGCGAAGATCACGCGACCGACCGACTCGGAGAGATGGGCGACGATCCGGGCCTTCGCGACGTCCGCGAAGCGAAGCTCCTTACGCAACAGCGCGAACGGAATCGCGTAGACGTTCTGGATCAGCAGCTTCGCGCCGTACGCGATCATCAGCCACGCGATCACCGGCGTCGACTGGAACCACGCGTACAGCGGACCAAGGCCGAGTAGCATGATGAAGAGTCCGGTCGAGATCAGCACGTTGAACCAGAACACCGTCGAGACGCGCTCCGGCGTGTGGTCGTCGTGCTGGATCAGCGCGTTGCTCACGCCGAGATCCGCGATGTAATCGAGCGCGGTGTAGAACGGAATCACCGCGCCGACGATGCCGAGGTCGTCGGTCGACACCCAGTACACGGTCACGAGCAGGAACGAGATCAGGTCGGCGACCGCGATGATCGCCTGCGCACCTCCCGCCCACGCGACGCCCTGCGCGACCTTCTTTCCGAGCCCGGGCTCGTCAGCCGACACGACGTCGCTGATACCATGCCGCATGAGCGACCGCGAGGTCCAGGTAGCGCCCGAGCACTACGACTTCGAGCGCTACGACGACGCCGA
>JBDTJY010000302.1:0-92725 GCA_039935615.1 Kofleriaceae bacterium | reverse complement strand
TTGATGTAGCTGCCGCTGGCGATCATCTGCTTGATCGTCTGCTCGGCGATGTACTTGCCCATGCCGTCGTTGATGCGTCGCCCGGCGGTGATGACCTGCGGGTGGTAGCCGAGCATCTCGGCCTTGTGCGTCAGGTAGTACGGATCGACGCCGATGCAATGGCCGCCCACCAAGCCAGGTTTGAACTTCAGGAAGTTCCACTTCGTGCCCGCGGCTTCCAGCACCTCGGAGGTGTCGATGCCCACCTTGTCGAAGATGATCGCGAGTTCGTTCATCAGCGCGATGTTGAGATCGCGCTGCGTGTTCTCGATGACCTTCGCGGCCTCCGCAACTTTGATCGAAGGCGCGCGATGCACGCCCGCGGTGACGACCGAGCCGTAGACCTTCGCGACGCGGTCGAGCGCCGCGGGCGATTGACCCGAGACGACCTTCACGATCTTCTCGAACGTGTGCTCCTTGTCGCCGGGGTTGATGCGCTCCGGCGAGTAGCCGAGGAAGTAGTCGGTGCCGTTCTTGAGGCCGGACATCTCGTCGAGGACCGGACCGCAGACGTCTTCGGTGACGCCGGGGTACACGGTCGATTCGAACACGACGATGTCGCCCTTCTTGAGGTGCGGACCGATCGTGCGCGACGCCGAGATCATCGGGCCGAGATCCGGCCGGTTGTTGCTGTCGATCGGCGTCGGCACCGCGACGATGTAGAACGTGCAATCGGCGAGCGTCGCCGGATCGGCGGTCATCACGAGCTTGATCGCCGAGGCGAGTTGCTCCGCGGTGACCTCCATCGTCTCGTCGTGGCCGCGCTTGAGCTCTTCGACCCGGCGAGGCCGAATATCGAAGCCGACGGTCGCGAGCTTGCGCCCGAACGACAGCGCGACCGGAAGGCCGACATAACCGAGACCGATAACCGCGATCTTTTCGTGCTCGAGAGCCATCGCCGAGGAGGAGAGCACGACTGCTAACCGACGAGCAAGACGCCCAGGAAACGACCGTGCGGCATTAACCGCGCAAGCTCGATCAGCTCGCGCTCCCGCGTCTTATGAGCGCGCCCTACGACCGCGACCGCGTCCATACACGCGCCCGCGGAGGCATGCTCACCCAACAGCTCGAACCCGGTGAGATCGACGAGCACATGTGCGAACAAGTCACTGCCCTCGAGCAAGACGCGCGCGAGCTGCGGCACGACCTCACCGGCTTGTTCGACGCGCGGTGGGGTGAGCAGGGCCAAGGAGTCTCGCAACCATCGGGTCGCGAACACCGAATCGTCGTGGTCGGCCCGCGAACCGTGCGCGATGCCGGCGAGTGCGGGGTAGCGCACGTTCGCATCGACGACCGCGACGGTCGCACCGGTGAGCTGACACAGCGCGAGCCCGAGGTGAATGATCACCGGCGGCACCGCGACCGTGTCGTCACTCGGCACGAAGCCGACGACGCGCAGCCGCTCGCCGTGGATGTGGCGCGCGATCCGAGCGCAGGCCGCCTCGAGATGGCCGAGCAGCGCGCGGTCGAGCCGGATGCCGATCGACGCGAGAAGGTCTTCATCGACCCGCTGATCCACGGCGCCCAGCTTGCCACTCGCCGGCCGCGCGCGGTAGCCCTCTGGGGTGTCGTCGCTCGCGATCGTCCACGTGCTGTCGTCGTACGGCGTCGGCGGTCAGGAGCGGGTGGCGCTCGACCTCGCGATCGGGCAGCTCGCACGCGGCCATCGGGTCGCCGTGATCTCGCTCGCGGCGGCGCCCGATGGGGCGATGGCCGACGAGTTCCGCGCGGCCGGCGTGACGGTCGATCGCGTGGTCAAACGCGGCGGCCTCGACGTCACGCTCGTACCGCGGCTCGCGCTCGCGTTTCGCCGCCACCACGCCGACGTCGTCCACACGCACAATCCGCTGCCGCTGATCTACGGCGCCCCGGCGGCGCGGCTCGTCGGTGCGCGCGCGATCCACACAAAGCACGGCAAGAACCCCGGCACGCGCGGCCTCTACGCGCTGCGGCGCGCGGCCGGTCGGTTGGTCCACGCCTTCGTCGCGGTCTCGGAGACCACGGCCGAACAAGCGCGCCAGCAGCGCGACGCGACGTCGATCCACGTGATCCCGAACGGCATCCGGTTGGATCGCTACGCACCGGATCCGCGGGCCCGTGTCGAGATCCGTGCGGAGCTCGGCCTCGGCGATGCGTGGGTGGTTGGTACGGTCGGCCGGATCGACGACAACAAGAACCAGATCATGCTCGTGCGTGCGCTCGCGCCGGTGCTCGGCCCATCCCATCGCCTCGTGATCGTCGGCGACGGGCCGGCGCGCGCATCGATCGAAGCCGAGGTCGCGAAGCTCCACGCTCCGTCCGCGGTCGTGCTCACCGGCCGTCGTATGGACGTGCCACGGATCGTCCACGCGTTCGACGTGTTCGCTCTGTCATCGGTGCTCGAGGGCTTGCCCCTCGTCGTCCCCGAGGCGATGGCCGCCGGTCTCCCCATCGTCACGACCGCCGTCGGTGGCTTACCCGCCGTCGTCGACGAAGGCCACACCGGCCTGCTCGTCCCCGTCGACGAAGCGGCGATGCGGCAGGCACTGGCTCGGCTCGCCGCGGATCACGCTCTCGCGCACCAACTCGGCGCCAATGCGCGAACCATCGCGCTCGAGCGCTACAGCTCCGACCGCATGGTCGACGCCTACCTCGCACTCTACGAACCGCACTAAGCACAACCGATGTCCGCGAAATTAGGTCGCACCTATTTTTCGCAAATTTGGCCGCGGCGAAATTAGGTCGCACCTATTTTTCGCAAATTTGGCCGAGTCTCGGACGCGGGCGGCTGTAACGGTGCGAAGCCACGTGTGGCGTTACTCGAGCACGCTGACATGCGTGTCGTGGTGGCCGGATGGCGGACGCTGCGCTGCCCGACGCTGCGCGCCCCGACGCTACGCTAGCCGTTGACGCGGATCCAGAGGTCGTTCTCTGCCGCCGCTTCGCGCTCGATCACCGCGCGGTGTGTCTCGAACACGTAGTCCCTGAGCAGCCGCAGATCGCGCTGCGCCGCCATCGCGATGCGATAGCCGGTGCGACGGAGCAGGCCGAACGGTCCTGCCGCCGGTGACTTCGACGCCACGAGCGTGTCGAACACGACGTCACCGCGCGCCCACATCACCTCGTCGAGCCCGGGCACCTCGAGCTGCAACGGCACCTCGCGCAAGATCCGGCCGCCGTGATACGGGCGCTCGAGCCGCGCGCCTTCGCTCGACAGATCGACGACGAGCGCGCTGTTCTCGCGATCATCGATGACCTCCCAGCACAGCGCCTCCATCTCGATCCGTGGACTGATGCGACGAATTTCGTGCATCCGTAAATTTTCGGCCGTCGCGACGGGTGGATCAACTTCTAGACTATATAAGCGAGCCGCGGCACGGCGATCTGCGTGAAGAACATGGCGTCGCTCATCGTGCGATCGGTCGCGAGCCGGGCGACGTCGAAGCGGTCGGTCGGCAGCCATTTGCCGAGTCGGCCCGGCCAGATCCGCGACGCGCCCGACATGTTCGTGAAGCCGATCTTGTAGCCGGCGGCCTCGACGGCATGGCGGATCGGAGCGAGGTGCGCGATCCGGCGGCCGACCGGGTATGCGATCGCCTGCACCGGCCGGCCGAGCTGGGCCTCGAGCTCCTCGCGTGACCCGGTGAGCTCGTCTTCGAGCGCGACCGGGTCGAGCGTCTGCAACACGCGATGGCGTCGCGAGTGCGACTCGACATCCATGCCCGCCGCCGCGAGCGCGCGGACGTCGTCCCACGTCATCACGACGTCGTTCGCGTGGCCGCGCTCGAGCTCGGCGTGCCAGGCGACGCCGAACGCCTGCGCGAGCTCGTCGAGGAACCGCTCGAGCTCGAGGCCGCTCGTATCTTTGACGACAGCGGCGAGGTCGTGGAGCGCGTCCGGATCACTCGCCGAGATCTCGATCGGGTGCGGATACGTGACGCTCGCCGTCGAGCGCTTCGTCGAGCTCAGGATCAGCGCGATCCGCTCCCACCAGTACAGCCGGCGCTCGGTGATGAACGACGTCGCGACGAAGAACACCGCAGGCAAGCCGACCGACTCGAGGATCGGCAGCGCGGTCTCGCGGCACGATTTGTAGCCGTCGTCGAACGTGACCATCACGGGGTTCTTCGGCAGCGAGCCGCCGTCGAGCGCGCGCACGACATCGGCGATCGTGACCGGGTTCGCGTACTTCGCGACGAGCTCCATCTGGCGGCGAAACTGCGCCGGCGTGGCGTCGGCGACGCCCCGATCGTAGGGATAGCCCGGGGGGTTCTCGGCGATGTGGTGGTACGTCAGGATACTGAGCGTCGAAGGGATCGGCGCCACGCTGCGCAGACGCATCATCGCGCCGAGCGCGCCTGCGCCATACAGCGCCGACGCTAATCGCTCGCGAACTCCCATCAGAGTCGAGCATACCAAATGCTATGGTGCGGGCGCGTGTTCGCGCTACCCGGCATCACGTTGCTCGTCGTGTTCGTCCTGGTTCGTCCCCAGGAGTTCCTTCCGCTGTTGCAGAAACTGCCGTTCCTGCACCTGTTCACGGCGCTCGCGGTGCTCGGCTACATCATCGACGTGCGGCTGCGCCGCCTCCAGCCGCAGGCGACCAACACGCTGCCGTGGGTGATCGCGTTCTTCGTGTGGGCGATCCTCGCGACCGCGGCGACCGCGCCCGAGACGCTGATCACGCTGGTGTTGTTCGTGATCGTGCTGTTCGCGCTCTACGGTGTCGTCGCACATGGCGTGCAGCGGTTTCGCTCGTTCCAGCTGATCGCGGGGACGCTCGCGCTGACCATGGTGTTTCTCGCGGCGGTATGTGCACACCAGGGCTTCGCGCCGAAGCAGTGCATCGCGGGCGCCGAACAGGATGGTGTGGTCGACGGCGAGTCAGATGGCCGCTCGTGCGAGATCACGGCGGATTGTCGCGGCGGCGATTCCGAGCCCGACACCGACTATCGCTGCGAGCACGTCGGGTTGTTCGGAACGTATAGCGTCGAAGGTCGCGTGCGCTATCGCGGGGAGCTCAACGATCCGAACGAGGTCGCGCTCGCGATCTGTAGCGGCGGCATCGCGATCCTTCTCGGCTTCGCGATGCGACGGCGCAACGCGCCGGGCAAGCGCTTCCTGTATGGCGTCGGGATCGCGGTGTGTGTGGTCGCGGTGTTCATGACCGAGTCGCGCGGCGGCCTGCTCGCGATGGTGCTCGTGCCGGGGATCTACGCCATTCGAAAATGGGGGTGGTCCGTCGTGATCCCGGGTGCGCTGATCGCCGTGATCGTACTGACGCTCGGCGGGCGCAGCGGCGAGAACGCCGACGTCTCGACGCAGATGCGCTACGAGGCGTGGGCCGTCGGCCTCGACATGTGGCATCACAGTCCGATCTTCGGCGTCGGCGCGCGTCAGTTCACCGCGCACCACTTCCTGACCGCGCACAACTCCTACGTGTTGATGCTGAGCGAGCTCGGCATCATCGGGATGTTCCTGTTCACGTCGATCTTGTACCTGTGCATGAAGACGTTGATCGTCGGGCTGCGCGTGCTCGAGGAGCTGCCGGGCACGCGCGTCGCGCAGGTGTGGGGAATGGCGCTGCTCGCTGCACTGAGCGGCATCGTGTTTCAGATCAACACGCTGTCGTTCAGCTACCACACGGTGTTGTGGCTGTTCTTCGGGCTAACCGGCGCGTGGTACTCGACGGTGCGGCATCACAAGCCGGACCTCGAGATCAAACTGAACTTCATCGACATCGTCGTGATCGTCGGGTCCTGTCTCCTCTACGCGACGATCATCCTGCCCGTGTTCCTCACGGCGAAGGGGGAGATGTGACGGCCGTCTACGACGGGCCTACTTCTTCTTCTTAGCCGGAGCCGCCGGCTTCTTCGCCGGAGCGGCCTTCTTCGCCGCCGGTTTGGCCGCAGACTTCGCGGTCGGTTTCGCGGCTGGCTTGGCCGCCGGCTTCGCGGCGACGACGGTCTTCGCCGCAGCCGCCGGTGCCGGCTTCGTTGGCGTCGCGACCACCGGCTTTGCGGGAGCCGCGATCACCGGCGTCGCCGGTTTCACGCCGGCGGCGACGGCAGCCTTGCCCGGGACGCGGATCGGTTCGGGCTTGCCGGTCGGTAGCGGCTTCGCGGGGCGCGGCGGGATCGGGCCGCGGCGCGGCAGGTCCTCGCGATCGATGACTTCGACCTCGTCGTCGTCATCGTCGCTGCTGCTGCTGTCGTCGTCGTCGTCGTCGTCGCGGACGATCGCGCGAGGCGCGGGACGCGCGGAGGAACGACCGGCCGGATGAGCGGCCGGATGAGCGGATAGCCGACCAGCGATCGGCCGGACGGGCTTCTCGTCCTCGTCGTCGTCGTCATCGTCGTCGTCATCGTCATCGTCGTCGTCGTCGTCATCGTCATCGTCGTCATCGTCATCGTCGTCATCGTCGTCGTCATCATCGACGTCGTCGACGACCTCGACCCACGGCGGCTTGTCGCTGCTACCCGCGCGCCAGTTCCCCGTGCCGTCGTCCTTGTCCTCGTCCTCGTCGTCGTCCTCGTTCTTTTCCTTCTTCTCCTCGGCTTCGTCGTCGGACCACGGCTCGTCTTCGCCGGCGGGTGCCGTCACGGCACCGCCTTCGGCGAAGTCCTCGTCGTCTACGACCTCTTCTTCGTCGTCATCGTCGTCGTCATCATCATCGTCATCGTCGCCGCCACCGCCACCGCCACCGCCACCGCCACCACCACCACCACCGGCGGCATCGTCGTCATCATCATCAGCTTTGCCGTCGGGGGCGCCATCCGCGCCACCCGCGGGTTTCTTGCGAGGAGCGGCAGCAAGCCGCAGGTCGAACAGATCGACGTCAGTACGCATGGGAGGACCGAATTCTAAACAGCTCGGACAGTCAGTGTGTCAACCGGCGCGTGCTACAAACCAAACGTGCGCCGTTGGTTCGTGCTTGCCGTGTTGGTGCTTGGGAATCCCGCACGCGCTGATCATACGAGTGTTCACGTCACCGCAAGTGGCGATGTAGCGGCAACCGACAATGTCTTTTCGGTCCCACGCGACTCGGCGAACGCCGAATCCGACGTTTTCGTGCAGATCCGACCGGGAGTCCTGTTTGCGTGGGAGACGCCACGTATGATCCAGGTGCTCGAGGCCGATGCCGAGGTCCTCGAGTACGCGACCCACAACAACACCGATCCGTCGTTCACGGTCGGGGGCCGCTGGGAGGCCTTGTTCCAGCCGGGGCCACGATCACAGCTCGGGCTCGGTGCCGCCGCCTCGAACGGCCACCTCAACTCGTTGACCGCGCGCAGCTCGCCGGATCAGACCGGAGTCACGGTGGTGCCGGCCGGCGGGGCCGCCGTTCGTCAGGGCGAGGCGCACGAGCTGTTGTCGTGGCAAGCGACGAAGGAGACGCGGACCTCGCAGAACGCGTTCGCGCGCTGGGCCGCCACCGACGACGAAGCGGCGATGCCGACGACGACCTCGTCCTACGAGGCCGGGATCGTCTTCGGCTTCGATCGTAGGTTCACCGCCGATGATTTCGGCGTTCAAGTGGGCGGTTCGGTGCTTCACCTCGAGCGGATCTCGCCGGCCGGCACCACGCCGGGCAGCCGGCTCGATCAGCAGCTCAATCCGACCGCGACCGGGTCGTGGCGGCACGATTACACCCGCAAATGGAGCAGCTCGCTGTCGGCGGGCGTGGTGTACGTGAATCCATACGGTACGGATCCGTACAATCCGGGTGCGACCGATCGTCGCGCCGCCGCGTATCCGGTGTTCGCCGCGACCGGCGCCTACACCGATATCTGGGGCTCGGCGAGCCTGACCGCGGGCCGCAGCGTCTCGCCGAATCTCTACATCGCGCAGAACACGGTCAGCGATGGCGTGTCGGCGCGGATCCAGTTGCCGCTCGTGTGGCTCGACTCGAAGCCGCGCAACGGCGATCCGTTGTTCACCGCGCTCGGGACGATCGGCGTCGATCGCACGCAGCTCGTCGCCCCCGATAACTCGGACCTGCAGGGTGCGTTTCAAGTCGCGCGCGCCGATGTCGGGGTGCAATGGACGCCCCGCTCGAACGTGAAATACACGTTGCGCTACGAGTTCATCTACCAGCACGGTGACGCCCTCGCCGTCGCGGTGACGCCGTCGTACTACCGCAACACCGTGTATTTCGAGTTCGCCTTCCGGTGGCCGGAAGAGCTCGCGGTCCAGATCCCGCGTACGACCGGGAGTAACCGCGCCGACGGTGGCGACCTCTCCCCGGTGGGGGCCGAACCCGTGGTTCCGGATGCTGCCGAGCCAGCTCCTTCCGAGTAGACTTCCGGCAATGGCCGGGCATCCGAACGTGCGTAGTCGCACGCCTCGCTCCGCGGACCTGACGGTGCGGGTGTTGGCGTTGTGTTCCGAGCTCACGTTGCCGTGGGTGGAGGGCGAGCTCGACGGTGAAGAGATCACGCTACAGATCGCGCGGAGCGTTCCGCATGCGGTCTCGGCACTCGTCGAAGATCCACCGCCGCGCGCGACGATCCTCGTGTGCGACTTCGACGCGATCTCGGCGGTCGAGACGATGCAGCTCCACCAGGTGCGCGAGCGCGGCTGGTTCGGCGCGATCATCGGCCTGGGGCAGGTCGCGGCGGCGCTGCGAACCTCGCTCGCGATCAGCCACGTGTTGGCGTCGCCGTTCCGCAAGAACTCGCTGCGCAATGCGATCTCGCGGGCCGGCATCGGCCTCGCGACCACGAAGATTCCGACCATCGGTGGCTAGGCATCCGAGCGAGCTCGAGTCGTGCACGCGCGCGACGCTGGTCTACGACCTCGCGACGATCGCGGAGAATCTCTCCGCCGTCGCGGCCGCGGCGAAGGCGGTGGGGATTCGCGTGTTGTTCGCGGCGAAGTCGTTTCCGGATCCGCGCGTGTTGGACCTCGCCGCGGAGCGGCTCGATGGCTTCGACGTCGCGTCGCCCGGCGAGCTCGCGGCGGTGAGCGGCAAGATCATCTCGATCTGCGACCCGAGCGGTCGCACGTTGCCGGTGGCGGGGAGTGGCCGCACGATCGTGAGCATCGAGCGGCTCGCGCAGCTCGCCACGGTGCCGCCGCACGCCGAGATCGCGATCCGGATCTCGGCATCGATCACCGGGCGCGATCCGGCGGTCGGCGCGATCCTCGACGGGACGGGCCACCGGCGATCGCGGTTCGGCGTCTCCGATCGCGCGGAGGTCGCGGCGCTCGTCGAGGCGTGTGGCCGGCGCGTCGGCCTGCATCTCCATCACGGCCCGATCACCGCGACCGCGCCCGAGCGCTTCATCGCGTCGGCGCAGGCCGCGCTCGCGATGATCGATTTCGAACCGGCGTTCCTCAACCTCGGCGGCGCGTGGCACGGCATCCCCGATCTCGGGAGCGCGTTCGCGAAGCTCCGCGAGGCGGTGCCGCGCTCGATCGAGCTCCTGATCGAGCCCGGCCGGCTGTTCGCTGCGCGCGCGGGCTTCGCGTGCGGCATCGTGACCGGAGCGCGCTCGTTGCCCGATCGCGAGCTCCGCGTGCTGGACCTCTCGCGTGCCTGTCACCTGCGCTGGTCACCCGTCGAGCTCGTTGCTCCTGCACCGCGCCCCGGCCATGGCCGCAGGGTCTTGCTCGTCGGGCCGACCTGCTACGAGGAGGACACGATCGGTGAGTGGACGATCGAGCCGGCGCATGTCGAGCGCCGCGCGATCGTGCGCGACGTGCCCGGCTACGCGCTCGCGTGGAACACCGGGTTCGCCGGAATTCCGCCGGCCGACGTCGTGATCCGCTAGCAGCGCTTCAGCGTCGAGGTGTTGCCGGTCCAGGCATACGCGCCCGGGGTGTGGGTCGTGTAGAAGACGGACGTCTTCAGCGTGCTGTGCTCGATCTGGAACAGCATCATCAGGCCGTGGAGCCGGCCGGCGGCTCCAAAGCCAAACGTCTCGGAGGTCGGATCGTAGAGCACGGGCCGAGGGATCCGAGCGCGGTCGGCGTAGGTCTCGTTGCCGAGCTCGCGCACGACGACCAGACCTGCGTTGCCGTCGCGGCGAAACGTCCAGCTCTCCGAGGCGTCGTGGCGCCAGCATCCGGTCAGCGTCGCGATCTTGGCCGGCGGGATCGTGGTGGTCGGTTTCGCGGGGCTCGGTTTCGCGGGCGGCGGGGCCGGCGCGCGTGGAACCGGCTGGACCTTCACGAGCGGTGGCGGGGCCACCACGATCGCGACCTCGTCGCGTGCGCCCGCATCACACGCGATCAGGAGCACGAGCGCGAGTCGCAGCACGCCCGAGCATGACGTCGATCGGTCGGGTTCGCCAATGGAACCATGCGCTAGCCGAGGTGGTCGATCTGACGATGGAAATGGGCGAGCGCGTGCTCGAACGCACCGAACACGACCTCGCGGTTCGCGCCGGACGCGAGGCCGCGTTGGATCGATTCCCCCATCGCGAAGTCTTCGTCGATCGCGCCGTAGAGGATCGCGTTGTTGGCGTCCCAGTACGCGCGCGCCTTGTCGGTGGTCGGTGGTTCGGGGACGAGCGTGAACGAGCTGAGCAGCGTGCGTCCCGGGCCGTGCGGCCACAGCGTGAGCACCGCGGCGTGGTCGGGCTCGACGAGGATCAGCGTGTTCGGGAACAGGTGATAGAGCACGTTCGCGTGCTGGCGCAGCACCCACGTGTCGGACGGCGCCGTCGCGAGCTCCTTGATCGAGCGCTTCGGGAAGATGTTGCGGAGGTGCGGGCCGATCGGGTCGACGAGCCCGAGGTTGTCGAAGAACAGCGGAAAGATCGAATCCTTGTGCACGGGGCGCAGGTGATAGGTCTCGAGGAAGACATCGATCGAGAGCTTCCACGACAGCGCGCGTTCGGTGCGCATCGGCGCGAACACGTGCGAGCTCGCGAACCCGAAGCCCGTGAGGTCCTCGACGATCGGATCGCCGAGCCACGCGCGGGGATCGAGCACGGTCGAGCCATCCGGTGGCACCGCGACCGGCTTCACGAAGATCAGGCCCGCCGCGACGCCGCACGGCACGCGCGTGAGGCCGCGTCGCTCGATGCCGGCGAAGCCGCGCTCGTGCGGCATGGCGAGCAGCGAGCCATCGCGCCCGTAGCTCCACGCGTGATACGGGCAGACGAACGCCTTCTTCGCGTCGCCGCACGCCGCATGCTCGACGCGGGTGCCGCGATGCCGGCACACGTTGAGGAAGGCGCCGACGTGGCCGGCGTCGTCGCGGGCGATCAGCAGCGGGACGCCGCTCGCATCGTGGGTGAAGAAGTCGCCGGCGTTCGGCACCTGCGAGACATGGCCGGCGAGCAGCGGTCGCTCGCGAAACAGCGACGTCTGCTCGCGCGCGAACCGCGCCTCGCCGGCGGTGCCGACGTCGTAGGCCTCGACCGGCCACAGCGTGGGTCGTGGTTCGGTGTCAGTCGTGCGCCGCTCGAGATGAGCGAGCACGCGTTCGACCAACTGGCGTTGCAGCTCGGCTTTCACGCGAATCCTCCAGGGGTGAACGGGCTCGCGCCCCGACGGGGGCGACGCCAAACATCCGGCGTGCGAACGTGATCGCTTCGCGCTCGTACGACTCGTCGATCTGAGCGGCGCGCTGATCGCCGACGATCCGCGCGACCGTCGGCCATGCGGCCACGAAGTAACTGATCGCGCCGACGAGGTGGAGCACGATGACCTCCGGCGAGCCCAGCGTTCGCGCCGCGACGAGGGCCGAGGCGCGCTCGAGAAACGGCGCGAGCGGCAGCCGCGAGGCCTTCGCGACGCGCGACGGGTTGTCGAGGACCTCGCGCAGCAGCAGCTTGACGCGCGCCGGCTGTTCCGCGCCCCAGCGCACGAGGGCGACGGCCAGCGCGTCGAGCGGGTCGTGCTCGACGATCGCCCGCTGCAGCCGCTGGTCGAGGTCCTCGGCGATCGCGCCGAGCACGGCCGCGTAGATCTGCTCCTTCTTCGCGAAGTGATAGACCGTCGTCGCGAGCGGCAGCCGCGCGGCCGCGGCGATGTCGCGCATGCTCGTGCCGTGAAAGCCGCTCGCCGCGATCAGGCGTTCGGAGGCGGCCAGGATCCGCTCGCGGGCGCGCTGACCTTTGGGCGTGAGGCTACGTTCCAAAACAGAACGTTCGTACCATAAAAACCGTACGAGTGTACGGATTATCGATTGTCGATCGCGACCTGGCCGCGCTGGACCAAGCTCATCGCACCGGGAGCGATGAAGATCTGCGTCGCGTAGCGCGTACAGCGATTACGGATCGTCAGCATCGCGAGCGTGTAGGCGGTGATCAGTGCCTTCGACGCCGGGCTCTCGTACGAGATGTCGCCGGGGAGCAGCGTGGACTTGTCGTCGACGAGGCCGACTCGACCGACATGCGCCGGCAGCGACGGTGTGAACGCGCCCGCGAGGCAAAAGCTCGGAGCACCACGCAGGGTCGTCATCAGCTCGTCGGTCACGCTCGCGAAGCTGTGGTCTCCGATCACGACGCGCAGCCCGCGATCGCAGAGGTCGCGGAGGATCGCGAACGAGTCGTCGATCGTCGCGAAGTAACGGAACGCGGGCACTAGTTATCGTCGGGGGGTAACGGGATCAACACCGCCGAGCCTGCCGGATTCGGATCGATCGCACCAGCCCCGGAACCAACCGTTGCCGCCGAACCCACCGAGTCGGGCACCGGCGCCGGCACCGTCGGTCGGCCGACCGAGACGGGCACCACCTTCAGGCCATCCTCGGCGATCCTGGTCGACTCCTTCTGGCCCTCGGGCCCGCCCGCGATCACGACGTACAAGATCGGCACCGCGAACCCGATCGGGATCAGCGTCAACCCGCGCCACTTGAGGCCGAGGCGACCCTTGATCATGAAGATGCCGCTGATCGCGAGATACAGCAGCAGCACCGCGAACGCGTCGCTGAGGTACTTCCACGCCTTCTTGTGCTTCGCCGTGTGCAACCAGTTGGCGAGCCCGATCAACGCGCGCCGCGTCCGCGTCTGGATCGTCACGGTCGTCCCGATCGCGGTGACCTTGGTGCCGTCGCCGTACTCGAGATGGATCTCGTCACCCGCGCGCGTGTGCGCGGTCGGAACGCCGAGCGCGACCGCATCGGCGACGGTCTTGACCGCGACGATCTCGGGCACACCGTCGGCGATCGCCGGAATCGTCAGCGTGCGCTCGGTCGCCTTGTAGCTGACGTCGCCCCAGTCCTCGATGTGATTCTGCGCGATGCCGGAGACTGCGTAGATGATCGTGAAACCGATCGCGAGGTAACCGAAGTCGCGATGAACCGCGCGTAGCCACGCGCGCCACCGCTTCTTCACGTCAACCATAGCGCTCCTCTTTCCATGGATCGGCGTGGTTGTTGTAGCCGCGCGTCTCCCAAAACCCGGGGGCATCTTCCTTGACGAACTTCACGCCGGTGAGCCACTTCGAGCTCTTCCAGAAGTACAGATCGGGCACGAGCCCGCGCACCGGTGCGCCGTGGTCGAGCGAGAACGGCTTGCCGTTCAAGCGATACGTGACGAGCGCGTTGTCGGCGAACGCCTCCTTGAGCGGGATGTTCGCGGTGAAGCCGTTTGCGGCCTCGAGGATCACGAACTTCGCTTCGGCCTTCATGCCGGCGAGCTCGGCGAGCTTCGAGATCTGCACGCCCTTCCACCTGCCGTCGATCAACGACCAGCCGGTGACGCAGTGGACGTCCGCCATCTTCTCGACCTGCGGCAGCTTCAACAGATTCTCGTAGTCGACCTCGAACGGCTTGGTCACCGCGCCGTGGACCTTGAGCTTGAACGTCTCGGTCTTGCCATCGCCTGCTTCGCCGCCCATCGGCCGCAAGAGCTCGAGCACGCGCTGGCCGGGAGGCAGGCGAGAGCGACCGTCGGGCCGGGTTGCCGCCCGGGCCGCGCGCGTCATGTCATCGGTCGCGAGGCGCACGAACGCACTGCCGAGTGCGAACAGCGCGGTGCCGGCCGCCGCCGACTTGATGAAGTTGCGCCGATTCCAGCGCTCCTTCAGCTCCGGGTAGCGATCGAGATCGGGGGTGTCGCTCACGAGTACCTCAGTCTGGCATACGTACGAGCCAGCAAAAGGTAACGATCAACGATGGGTCAGCGCGCTAACCAGATGTAATGCCGGGCTCCGTAGGCCTTCACCGTATAGCACTCGGCGGTGAAGCCAACGTCGCGCAGCCACTGCGTGAACGTCTGGGATTCGAACGCCGACCACACGGCCAAACCGCCCCCAGGTGCGAGCGCACGCTTCTGGGCGAGCAGCCCCTGCTGCTTGTAGAGCTTCGCGTTGGCCTCGAACACCGCATCGGGGCCGTTGTCGACATCGAGCACGATCGCGTCGTAGACGCCGGTCGAGCGCGCGATCACGTGCCCGACATCGTCCTCGATCAGCGTGACGCGCGGATCGTCGAGCGGATTGCCGGCGAGCGCACCGGTGTGCTCGCGATTCCACCGCACGACGGTCGGGAAGATCTCGACGATATCGATCATCACGCTCGTCGGCACGGCGTTGAGCACCGCGCGCAGCGTGTAGCCGAGCCCGAGGCCACCGATCAACACGCGTGCGGTCGGCTTCCCTGCCACCAGGCGCGCCGCGTAGCGCCCGAGCTCGTCCTCGGAGATGTGGTTGCGGCTGTTCATCAGCTCGACGCCGCGCACGCGAATCGCCAGCTCCTTGCCGCGACGCGACAGCGTCATCTCACCTTGGCCGTCGGGGAGCGCGAACCGGTCGATGACTTCGACCTTGATCACGCGCGACCATAGACCGGTACAAGCGTGCCGGTCGTGAGTGCGTTGTGCTCGGAGGCGAGAAAACCGATCGTGGTTGCGATCTGCGCCGGCGTCGGCCACTTCGAGTGATCCGCGGTCGGCATCGCCTTGCGATTCGCGGGGGTGTCGATCGTCGACGGTAACACCGCGTTGACGAGGATGTTGTCCTGCAGCACCTCGGCGGCGAGGTGCTGCGTGATCGCGGCAACCGTCGCCTTGCTCGACGCGTACGCGATCATCCCGGCGACCGGAGTCACCGCGGGACGCGCCGCGACATTGACGATGCGGCCGCCCTTGCCGGTCTTGCGGATCGCCTTGACCGCTTCGCGACAGCCGAGGAAGCACGTCACCGCATTCATCCGCCACTGCTTCTCGAACTCGGCGAGCGAGGTGTCCTCGAGCTTCACCATCGCGAAGCCACCGACGAGGTGGATCGAAGCCCACAGCTCCGGCAGCGCGCCGTAGAACGCGGTGACCTGCGCCTCGTGGTCGAGCGACAGCGTCGCCGTGTGGACCCGCGCATCACCGCGCCACGCGAGATGCGCCGGCAGCTCGGTCTCGATCATCGGCAGATGGACGTCCGCGCCCCGTGCGAGGAACGCCTCGACGACGCTGGCTCCCAGCCCGCCCGTTCCGCCGGAGATGACTACATGCATGGCTAGAAGATGATCGATCCGCAGGGGAATGTACTCCGCAAAGCGCGAAATTTCCGTGTTAGCACCGAGGCTATGGGCGCTCAGTGGAAGCAGAAGGGTAAAGAGGCCAGCGCGAACGCGAAGGGCAAGATCTTCAACAAGCTCGTCCGCGAGATCATCATCGCGGCGAAGGCCGGCCCCGACCCGGCGTTGAACTCGCGCCTGCGGGTTGCCGTGGAGGCAGCGAAGAAGGCGTCGATGCCACGCGAGACGCTCGAGCGCTCGATCAAGCGCGGTGCCGGTCTCCTCGACGAGGGCCAGGCGTTCGAGACCGTAGTCTACGAAGGGTTCGCCCCGCACCAGGTGCCGGTCGTCGTCGAGTGCCTGACCGACAACAAGAACCGCACCGCGACGAACATTCGCCATCACTTCCGTAAGGGCCAGATGAGCCCCGTGACGTGGGACTTCACCCATGTCGGCCTGATCGAGGCCACGCCACCGACGGGCGCGGACCCCGAGGAGGCCGCGATCGAAGCCGGTGCGCAGGACTTCGAGTCGGATGGTGAAGGTGGGATTCGGTTCTTCACCGAACCCTCCGACCTCGACGCTGTAGCGAAAGCGCTCGCTACCCGCGAGTGGAGCGTCGGCTCGATGCGGATCGGCTGGCGCCCGAAGAATCCGGTCAAGATCACCGACGAGGCGGCCCGCATCGAGGTCGAGCAGTTCCTCGCGACGATCGACGAGGATGACGACGTCCAGCACATCTACGTAGGGCTGGAGTGATCGCGCTGAGTTACTCTTGACGGGTGCCGGTCGAGCTAGAGACGCCCGAGGCGACGCTCGCGGATGCCACGCAAGCGGCGGGTCCGAAGGCACTCGCCGAAGCCGCGATCTCCGAATCCACTCCGTCGGCGGTGTTCGCGACGGCCTCGCATCGCACGCCCCATCCGACCGCGACCGCTGCACAAGCGCTCGACCGGAGCGACCTCGCGCGCAGCCGCGTGTTCCATACGTTCGGCATCCTCGCGCCGCTGTCCGCGATCCCGATCGCGCTGTTGATCGGCGGCGATCCGACCGCGAAGCTGGCGTTCATCATCGGCGCGGTCGTGCTCTCGGTGATGAACGTCGGCCTCGTCTACATCACGAGCTCGGCGGAGCGCTACAACGAGCGCACCGCGGGCGTGTTGTGGGTGATCTCGACGATCGCGGCGCAGCCCGCGATCGTCTACTTCGGTCCGTTCAGCGCGGTCGTGATGGTCGACATCCTCGGCATCATGTTCATCGCGCTCGGCCGCAAACCGACGCCCGCGATCGCGACCACGTCGCTCTGCATCGGCGGCCACCTCGCGATCTCGATTCCGATCATCCTCGGTCTCGTCACCGATCGGGGCGTGCTGTCGAGCGTCGGCGCCGAGCGCACGCAGTTGTGGCTCGCCGAGGCGCTGATCATCTCGTTCCTCGTGTCGGCGTACGCGCTCGGCCGGTGGGCGCGCCGCACCAACGCGAACGCGCTCGCCGAGCTCCACGACGCGTTGCGCGTGATCGGCGATCAGCAACAGGCCCTCGCCGAGGTCAACGATGCGGAGCAGCGCCAGAGGCGCGCCGCCGAGGGTCGCTGGACGAACCAGCAGTTCGGTGGATTTCGTCTCGGGGTCGTGCTCGGGCGCGGCGCGATGGGCGAGGTCTACGAAGCGATCGGCCCGAATCAGGAGCTCGCGGCGGTCAAGCTGCTCGACGCGCGCGCGACCGCCTCGCCCGGCCTGGTCGAGCGGTTCCATCGCGAGATGGAGATCGCGGCCCGGTTGGTGTCGCCGAACATCGTGAAGGTGTTCGCGGTGTCGCCGCCGGACGCGCCGGTGCCGTACATCGCGATGGAGCGGCTGCAGGGCACCGATCTCGCGAAACGGCTACGCACCGAACAGCGCCTCGCGCCCGACGAGCTCACCCTGTTGATCGATCAAGTCGCGCATGGCCTCGAGGTCGCGCGGCTCGCCGGGGTCGTGCATCGCGATCTCAAGCCGCACAATCTGTTTCAGCACGATCACTCGACCTGGAAGATCCTCGACTTCGGCGTGTCGAAGGTGATGGACAGCGAAGGCACGCTGACCGGTGAAGGCATCGTCGGCACGCCGCAATACATGGCGCCGGAGCAAGCGTCGGGTGGCCACGTCACGCACCTCGCCGATGTCTACGCGCTCGGTGCGATCGCGTATCGCTGCCTGACCGGTCGCTCGCCGTTCAAGGGCAAGGATCTCGCCGAGCTCGTGTATCAGGTCGTGCATCAAGCACCGGAACGACCGAGCTCGCTCGGCCGCGTGTCGATCGCGATCGAGCAGACCCTCGCGGTCGCGATGGCGAAGGATCCGCGCAAGCGGTTTCCCTCGGCGCTGGCGTTCGCGAAGGCGTTCGGCGCGGCGCGGCGCACTCGACCGATGTCGATCGACCCGCCCGACAACGCGTGGCGCGACGAAGTCCGAAAATAGAAACGCCACCAGAATGGTGGCGGCTCTCAGAACATCGGTTCGCGATTCAGAATCGCGCGAGCGGAATTACTTCGTGGCGGGCGCCTTGACGTCCTTCTTCGCCTTGGCATCCGTCTTCTTCGCGTCGGTCGCCTTCGCGTCCGTCTTCTTCTCGGTCGCCGGGGCGGCGTCCGTCTTCTTCTCGGTCGTCGGAGCGGTCTTCTCGTCCGCCTTCTTGGCCGGCGCGGTCTTGTCCGCCTTGGGGGCCGGGTCGCCAGCGAAGGCGACCGTCGTCATGAGCGAACCGATGAGGAGTGCATTGATGAGGGTCTTCATGGGCGAACCGTTGTGCAGCCGGTATGCCGTCACGAGTGTGTGGAGTTTTCACTAGTTGCCGCGGAGCTGCTCGGGGTCTATTGCCTCCGGGGGGCAAAATGCCTGCCCGAGAGTCGGGTTCAGCGGCTAAGCCCGCGATAAACGATCGTCATGCGCTTCCAGATGCCAGCCGAATGGGCACCGCATGACGCCGTGTGGACCGCGTGGCCCCACGATGAGGAACAGTGGTCAGAAGGTGTAGCTGCACCGCGAAGAGCGCTGATGACGATGTGCGCGGCGATCATCGATGGCGGGCGCGGCGAACGCGTCGAGTTGTTCGTGCGCCACTCCGAAGATGAAGTCGCGGCGCGCGCGTTGCTCGGTGCGGCCGCGAACGCGGTGACGTTTCACTACGCGACCTATGGAGATGTCTGGCTGCGCGACACCGGCCCGATCTTCCTCACCCGCGCCGGTGAGGTCGCGGCGGCGCGCTTTCGCTTCGATGGCTGGGGCGGCAAGTACGTGATGGAGGGCGACGCGGCCGTCGCGGCGCGCGTCACCACGTTGACCGGCATCGCGGGTGCCGCGTTCGACTTCGTGCTCGAGGGTGGCGCGGTCGAGGTCGACGGCGCGGGCACGCTGCTGACGACCCAGCAGTGCTTGCTCGGCGGCAATCGCAATCCGGGCCTCGATCGAGTCGCGCTCGAGGCGCGGTTGCGGTGGAGCCTCGGCGTCGATCGGATCATCTGGCTCGATCAAGGCCTGCAGAACGATCACACCGACGGCCACATCGACACGATCGCGCGCTTCGTCGCGCCCGGTGTCGCGATGTGCATGGAGCCGAACCGCGATGATCCGAACCACGACGCGATGATGCAGATCATGCGCGATCTCAAAGCGGCGAAGCTCGAGGTCATCACGGTGCCGTCGCCGGGTGCCGTGCACGATGCCGCCGGCAATCTGATGCCGGCGAGCTACATGAACTTCTACATCGCGAACACGACGGTGGTCGTGCCGACCTACGGCGTGCGCGTCGACGATCGGGTCGTCCAAGCGTTCGGACCGGTGTTCCCGAATCGCCGGATCGTCGCGGTCCCGTGCAAGGACGTCGTGGTCGGCGGTGGTGGTTTCCACTGTTGCACCCAGCAGCAACCGGCTACACCACCTGCGCCATGAAGGTCGCTGCACTTCAGTCCGCGTTCACCGATGACGTCGCCGCGAATGTCCGTCGCGTGACCGAGCTCGTGCGCGAAGCCGCCGGCCGCGGCGCGAACGTGATCCTGCCGAGCGAGTTGTTCGAAGGCGTCTACTTCTGCCAGACCCAGCGCGAGGAAGACTTCGCGCGCGCACGACCGGCCGCGGATCATCCGACGCTGCGCCACTTTCAACAGCTCGCGGCCGAGCTCGGCGTCGTCATCCCGGTCTCGTTCTACGAGCAGGCCGGGCCCGAGTACTACAACTCGGTCGTCGTGTTCGATGCCGATGGTCGCGACCTCGGCCTCTATCGCAAGTCGCACATCCCCGATGGTCCCGGCTATCAGGAGAAGTTCTTCTTCAAGCCGGGCAACACGGGCTTTCGCACGTTCGCGACCAAGTTCGGCACGATCGGCGTCGCGATCTGCTGGGACCAATGGTTCCCCGAAGCCGCGCGCGCGATGACGCTCGCCGGCGCCGACGTGTTGTTCTATCCGACCGCGATCGGCAGCGAACCGGAGGAGCCCGAGCTCGACTCGCGCGATTCTTGGCAGCGCGTGATGGTCGGCCACGCGGTCGCCAATGCAGTGGGCGTGGTCGCCGCGAACCGGATCGGGACGGAAGCGGGAATGACCTTCTACGGCAGCTCGTTCATCTGTGACGCCCGCGGCGACAAGCTCGCGGAGCTAGCGCGCGACCAGCCGGGGATAGCGATCGCCGAGCTCGATCTCGCGCAGATCCGCCGCGTTCGGGCCAGCATGGGATTCTTTCGCGACCGCCGGCCGCACCTCTATCGTTCGCTGATCGAATAGTTGAAACCGCCGCGACTCGCACGGTGTCGCTCTCAGGTGATTCGCCGCCACGTGCTCGCCGCGCTCGCCACGGGAGTCGAGGCGGGCGACGACGATGCGGCACGTGCGGCACTCGCCCACACCGAATGGCCGCTGCGCGGGTCGGCGCGCCGCGAGCTCGAACGTGCGCTGATCGATGCCGCGCTGATCTCGCGCGCGATGATCACCCACGCCGACGCCAACGAGATGCGCCACGTCCAGCGCGTCGCCGCGCTGTCGCTCGCCGGTCACTACGAGGTCGATGCCACGCGCCGCGATGACGTCACCGACGCGTACGCGAAGCTGCCGCCGCCGCGGCCTCCGTCGGCGCCGATCGCGACGATCCTGCTCGCGTGCGGCGCCGCGCTCGGCGTCGGGCTGCTGGTGTGGGCCGCGATCGTGCTTCGCACGCCGACGCCGCGCGTCCGCAACGCACCGCCGATGCCGTGGGGTGCGTTCGCCACCGGTGGTACGCCGCTCGCCGATCACGGCATCGAGCACCTGCTCGCCGACGACCTGCCGAACTTCGTGATCGAGACCGATGACGATCGTCACGGTGCGCCGGTCGAAGCGCGCGTGCGCGCGGCGTATGGCGACGAGCTGCGGACGTCGAAGGTGATCGCGGCGTACGGCCCGGCGCTGACGCGCGCGTGGATCGAGCTGATCGATGCGCTCGACAACTGGGCCGATGCGCCGACCCACACGCGCGGCTTTCACGAGGCGCGCGAGCGCCTGCGTGCGGCGGCGCAAGCGGTCTCCGATCAGTTCGCGGCGGTCGGGGTCGGCTATCACCTCGAGGCCGACGTGTTCTCCGAGCGCGGCGCGGCGCACGGCACGGTGTTCACGTATCGCATCGAGGACATCGTCTACGTGCGCGCGGGCGGCGAGCCCCGTCGCGTGCTGTCGCTGCGGCGGCTCGATCGCATCAACGTCACGCACAACGTGCTCGGCATGCAGACCGAGGAGCTCGGCGATCCGGTCGTGATGCTCGACCAGATCGATGACTTCGTGGCCCAGCGCTTCGCCCGTGCGGCATTCGTCGACCGGTTCACGGTCGGCGATGACAGCTTCGTGCGCACCGGCCCAGGGAACGACCTCGCGTCGGCGGCCGGCCACGCGATCTCGCGCGAGCTCGCGACGCTCGACTTCAACACCGTCGAGATCACCAAGGCCGTGGTCGCGACCGTGCGCCGTCACGAAGCGCGGCACGGCTACGACAACGATCTGTCCGAGCCGCTGCGGTATCCGACCGCGCTGGCGCACGAGCTCGGCGACGGCCAGCGCGCGTTCGTGCAACGTGCGCGTGCGGAGCTGTCGGCGTACCTGTCTCAGATCGCGAGCGATCCGGTCACGCCGCAGCTCGCGCTGTGGAACCTCGCACAGCTCGGCTTCAACAAGGAGCGCTGGGGGAGCGCGGAGTCCTACGTGGCGGTCGTGGTGATTTCGGGCCTCGCGCGGCAGCTCGGCATCCGGTCGCCGGGCAACGTCATCCACGATGGCCATCTCGATCGCAATCGACTCGCGGAGTTGGCGCTGCCCTTGGCGGCCGAATCCGACGATGACCTACGTACGGCCGCCCGCCGCCTGTGGCGACAACTGTACGACCAGCCGTTCATTGCGATCGTGGGCTCCTAGCACTACGCTTTAGCCATGAAGATACTCGTCAGGGCGATCGTGACCGGTTTCGGTCTCAGCGTTGGCTCGTATGTCTTCCGCAAGATTTCGGCGCGCTACGGTCTCGAACCCGCAGGGCCGCAGCCCGCCCCCACTCCGCCGCCGGTGTCGCCGAATGGTGATCTGGCTCGCGCGCCGTCCTGAACAGACTCGAATTCGTCCGAGATTTACGCAACACTAACGATCGTGGAGTCCGCCAATCTGGCGCCCGGGTTGTTGCTGGCCATGCCTCAGCTGGCCGACCCGAACTTCTCTCGCTCGGTCGTCCTCATGATCGAGCACAGCGAGCACGGCTCCTTCGGGCTCGTGATCAATCATCCGTCGCCGATCAAGGCGACCGAGCTGCTCGACAGCCTCGAGATGCACTGGCGCGGTGAAGAGTCCGCGGTCGTGTGGGCCGGTGGTCCGGTCGCGCCATCGACCGGCTGGGTGCTCCACGAGCCCGTGATCGTGGCGGCCGCGAACACCGGCGGCACGATCGAGATCACGTCGACGATCTCGCTGTCGACCTCGCCCGATCGGCTGCGCACGATCGCGAACCAACCGCCGCGCAATGTTCGCCTGCTGCTCGGCTACTCCGGCTGGGGCCCGGGCCAGCTCGCCGAAGAGATGGCGCGCGGCGCCTGGCTGCACACCACCGCCGATCCGAAGCTCGTGTTCGAGACGCCGCCCGATCAGATGTGGGACGCGGCGATGCGCTCGCTCGGCGTCAACCCGGCCGACTTGTTCGTCGGTCGCGGCGTCAACTAGCCTCGGCGTTTCTCGCGCATTCGCGGGCACGCGAGTCGCAATCACAGCGAGCACGCGGAATTAGGTCGCACCTATTTTCTGCAAATTTGGCCGAGTCTCGGACCGAGGCGGCGCTAACGGTGCGAAGCCACGTTCGACGTGCTGCGAGCCGACTGACAAGCGTGTCGTGGTGTCCGGATG
Organism: Kofleriaceae bacterium; assembly: GCA_039935615.1. GTDB lineage: Bacteria > Myxococcota_A > Polyangia > Haliangiales > Haliangiaceae > JABFXX01. The sequence goes on along the minus strand of JBDTJY010000302.1, from coordinate 69,917 downwards.
GCGGACGTGGTTGACCAGCTCGCGGAATCGAGGTGCTGACGGCCGCGCTGAAAAAAAAATGGCCCGAGCGTTTCGGCTCGAGCCAGCACGACCGCGACGGCGATCGCTTAGTCGTAGTACTCGGCGCCGAGGTGCGTGATCAGCTCGTCGCCCTTGGTGTAGCGCAGCGTGTTCTTCAGCTTCATGAGCTGGATGAACAGATCGTGCTCCGGGTACAGCCCCTCGGGGGTCATCGGCGACTTCCAATAGAAGCTCAGCCACTCCTGGATGCCGCTCATGCCGGCGCGGCTCGCGAAGTCCATGAACAGCGCGAGATCGAGGACGATCGGCGCTGCGAGGATCGAGTCGCGGCAGAGGAAGTTGACCTTGATCTGCATCGGATAGCCGAGCCAACCGACGATGTCGATGTTGTCCCAGCCTTCCTTGTTGTCGCCGCGCGGCGGGTAGTAGTTGATGCGGACGACGTGCGAGATGTTGCCGTAGAGCTCCGGGTAGAGCTCGGGCTGCAGGATCGAGTCGATGACGCCGAGCTTGGAGACTTCCTTGCTCTTGAACGACTCGGGGTCGTCGAGGACCTCGCCATCGCGGTTGCCGAGGATGTTGGTCGAGTACCAACCCGCGAGGCCGAGCATGCGGGCCTTGAAGCCCGGGGCGAGGATCGTCTTCATCAGGGTCTGACCCGTCTTGAAGTCCTTGCCCGTGACCGGCAGCGATTGCTTGCGCGCGAGCTCGAGCAGCGCGGGTGTATCGAGCGAGAGGTTCGGTGCGCCGTTGGCGTACGGGACGCCCATCTTGAGGCACGCGTACGCGTAGATCTGCGACGGTGCGATGTCGTCGTGCGACGCCTTGAGGCCGTTCTCGAACTTCTCGAGCGACATGTGGACGTCGGTCGGCTTGCGGTAGACCTCGGTCGAACCACACCACACCGCGATCAGGCGATCGCAGCCGTTCGTGCTCTTGAAGTTCTTGATGTCCTCCATGAGCTGCTCGGCGAGGTTCATCTTCGACGTGCCCTTCTTCACGTTGGGCCCGTTGAGCTTCTTGACGTAGGTCTGCTCGAAGACCGCCGTCATCGGCTTGATCTTCTCGAGCTCCTCTTTGATCGGATCGAGGTGCTTCGACTCGAGCACGCCGGCGCGGACGGCCGCCTGGTAGGCGTTATCGGGGAAGATGTCCCAACCGCCGAACACGATGTCGTCGAGCTTCGCGAGCGACACGTAGTCCTGGATCGCGGGCGAGACGTTGTCGGTGCGCTTGCCGAGACGGATGTGACCCATCTGCGTCAACGAGCCGATCGGTTTGCCGAGTCCGCGGCGGATCGACATGACACCTGCGATGAACGTGGTCGCGACTGCGCCCATGCCCGGAAGCAGAATGCCGAGCTTGCCTTGCGCGGGTTTGACGTCGACGCCTTTTTTTAGAGCCATAGCGAAGAACTCCCAGAGGATGAAGGTTGGAAATTGCACCTTTGCACCCGGTCTGGCAAGCGGAAGCGAGCGGCGCGTGACGGCAACCTCGGTGTGGTGGGATTTCGACAGGGCCCTGCGGCCGGTCGTCGCAGAACGGAATGGGGAGTTACGCGCCTCCAACCAGGGTTTGCCATGTGTATGGTCCCGGCATGCGCCTCGCCGCCGTGGTCCTGATCGCCGCCTGCGGTGGGTCGACGCCGCCTCGCGATCAACCCGGCCCGCCCGGCACGTGGACGTGCAAGCAGATCGTCGAATCGTGCGACAGCATGTGCCGCACCGGCATGTGCCTCTCGGTGTGCTCGAATCAGGGCAGCCAGGAGGGCGGCTCCGAGCACGCGGCGCTGATCCGATGCGCCGCCGCGAATCGCTGCTACGACGATCGCTGCACGCGCGCGCTGTGCTCCTCGCAGGTCGACGCGTGCCTCGGCGACGGCATGCCGGCACTCGAGACGCGCGGCGGACCGCAAGCGCCGCTGCAATCGCCCCACGACCAGGCGCCGCCGCTCGTGCCGGTCGAGCCGCACCGCGACGATCCACCGCAGGAGCCCGTGAAGACCGACGCGCTCGCGCCGACGAGCGCCGCGCTCACCGGCGATTGGAGCTACGGCGCGAAGACCGCGATCGGCGCGCCCGATCCGAAGACCGGCCGCAAACCCGGCACCGGCAGCGGCGGCACGCTGCGCCTCGACAGCGACGGCCGGTTCGAGCGCGCGACCAACGTCGAGGCGACCGCCGGCACGTGCAAGACCGAGACGTTCGCCTACGCGGTCGGTGCGTGGAAGCTCGATGGCGCGACGCTCGTGCTCTCGATCAAGCAGGCCAACTCGGCGCTCCGCGATAGCTGCCACAAGGCGAAGGACTTCGATCACGAGGACGTCGCGAAGGACGAGCACCGCGCGATCCGCATGACCGATCCGCACGAGCTCGAGATCACCGACGACGCCGGCGAGCTCCAGAGCTATCGCAAGCGGTGACTAGCTGAACAGCGGTGCGATCTTCACGGGGTCGTTCGTCATGATCCCGTCGGCGCCGAGCTCGAGCAGGCGCGCCGCTTCGGTCGCGTCGTCGATCACCCAGTAGTCGACGCGCAGCCCGAGGCTGTGACACTTCGCGATGAACGGCGCGCGATCGAAGCGCAGCGGGCCTTGATGGGTCGGCAGTTGCGCCGCGTTGCCGGTCCACGGCAACTGCCGCCACGCGATCGCGGGCAACGCGATCAGCGCGATCACCTCGCCCTGCGCGAGGCCGGTCTCGCCGGCGAACTTCTTGCGACGCACGTCGACGAGCGTCTTGGTCTGAAAGCTCGCGATCGTCACGCGATCCTCGGCACCTTGCTCGCGCAGCAGCTCGAGCATCGCGTCGACCGAGCGCTCGCCCTTGATGTCGACATTGATGTGGGCGTCGCGATAGGTCGCGAGCACCTCGCTGAACAGCGGCGCGTAGATGCCGCGCCCCGCGAACGGTCGCGTCCCGTCGGGTGCGAGAAATCCCCAGCCTGCATCGAGGCGCTGCGCGTCGGCGAGATCCACCGCACCCCACGCGAGGCGCACGCCGCACGTCCTCATCGCATCGTCATCGTGCGCGACGATCAAGTGGCCATCGCGCGTGACGTGGACGTCCATCTCGAGCGCATCGCAACCGAGCTCGATCGCGCGCTGAAACGCCGGCAGCGTGTTCTCCGGGCATTCGGCGGACGCACCTCGATGGGCGTACAGCCGACGCGGATGCATCACGAATCTTCTTCGAGCTTCATGGCGCCGGCCGGCATCGGCGGCGGGCGAGGATCGCTGACTTGAATGACCTCGAGCGAGTACTTGATGTCCTTGTCGGCGAGCGGATGCACGAGGCGCACCTCGACGTCGTCGCCGGTGACCTTCGCGATCTGGAGGATCACGTTCATGTGCGCCTTGTCGCTCGACGCTGCGACTAGCTTCTCGCCGACCGCGAGCTTCGCGTCGGCCGGGAAGTCCGACTTCTTCATCATCTTGGTCGGGTGCATTTTCGGATTGCCGAAAGCGTCTTTCGCCTTCAACACGCCGTCGCGCTTCGCAGCTTTTTCGAGGCCCTCGAGGATGTCCTCGAGGCCCGAGAGCATCGTGCCCGCGCCCTGGATGTACTCGACGGTGCTCTTCTCGAGCTGCTGCCCGCCGGCAACCGAGAGGTCGACTTTGAGGGTGACTCGGCAACCTTTCTCGATCTTCACGTCCTCAGAGTAATTGAATTCGGCGCGACATGGCCGACCCACGAACGTGAACGCAGCTTGTCAGTGCACGTCGACAGCGCCAGACAGTAAAGCGGTCTCGCACACTTGCGTTTTCTTGCCCGTTGGCACAGAACACGCACAATAGGCGCCCAAACGATGCTGCGGTGGTTTCTCGGTTTGAGTTTCGTCGCTGCCTGCCACTCCGCGGGTTCTCCCGAGTTGCGCGTGCTGGGCGTCAATGGTGAGACCGCTCGTGAGGTCGTGTTCGTCCAGGTCACCAACCCGGCGAGCCAGTCGATGAAGCTGACCAAGCTCGAGTACACGTTCGCCGCCGATGGCGCGACGGTGTCGACCGGCGAGGTCGCGCTCGAGCGCGATGTGGCCGCGGGAGCGGCGGTCGTGGTCGAAGTCCCACTCGACGCCGATCCGTCGAAGGCGATGACGTTACAAGGCAAGATGACGGCGACGGTCGACGAGATCGTGCGCACGTTTCCGGTCGAAGCGCAGATCGCCCCACACTGAACCTTGACCAGCCTGTCACATCGGTTCGTGATGGACCGATGTGGAGACTCATCCTCTTGGTCGTGCTCGTGCTCGCGCCGGTCGCGGTCGCCGATCATCACTTCGGCAGGCAGGTCCGGTTCATCGGGATCCATCCGATTCCCAAATCCGAGGGCGGCGGCATGTGCAACATCGAAGGGCCGCACGTGCACATCTACGCGGCGAACAAGCTCGAGTATCGCGACCATCGCGGCGACGCGTACTTCGTCGGCGATCCGGTCGCGTACAACTACGAGGGCCCGAAGTACGCGTACAAGGGGCCGCATCCGATCCACGTCGACGCGGAGGTCGGCGGCGATCCCGACGTCGTGTACTGCTACATCGAGGGTCCGCACTATCACTACTTCCAGCCGCCCGAAGGCCCGGACTTCAAGCTGGAGGGCGACGCGTACTTCTACGTCGGCGAGCCCCCGCATGCGTTCATCGAAGCGCGGCCGGCGTTCATCGGGATCAATGCGGTGTATCGACCGTACGTGTACACGCGACCGGTCGTCGAGGTCGAAGCGCCGATCGGTTGGATCGGCGCGCGCGCGGAGTTCGTGACGCCCGAGGTCGTGCCGGTCGTGATCGATCATCGCGGTCGGGGGCACGCGGAGGTCGTCGGTGGTGGAGTGATCGGCGCCGGCATCGACGTCCACGTCGTGGTGCCGCCACCGCCTTCGATCCACATCGGGATCGGTGTGGGAGTGGGTGGGGGCTTCGGGGTCGGCGGTGGCGGCGATGAGAAGGAACATCACGAACATCACGAACATCACGACAACGGCAAGCACCGAGGTTGGCGGTGAGAGCGCTCGCGATCTTGGTCGTCGTCGCGGCGTGCGGCAAAGGTGACGGCACCGGCACCGGATCGACGCCGCGCGATAGCGTGCTTGCAGCGTGGAAGACGGCGGGCCTCGCACCGTCGGCGTTCACGGCCGTGCAGAATTCTCCGGTCGGGAAAGACTGCGCGCAGGGCACGGTCAACAACATCGACGTGCTCGTGTGCAACTTCGCGAGCGAGGCCGAAGCGACCGCCGCGGTGGATGCCGGGCTCAAGTGGGTCGGCGATACGACCGGCATCTCGACGCCGAAGGGCAAGGTGCTGGTCGTCGCCGCGGATCGCAAGAAATCCGATCCGAGCGGCGCGACGATCAACAAGCTGATGAAGACGTCGCCCTAGCGAAAGCGATACGCGATGCCGGCGCCGAGCTGGAGAAAGTACGCCGACTCGTTGGCGCCGGTCGGATGAATGTGCGGCATCAGCGCGGTCTTCACGAACAAGCCGGTGCGGCTGCCGGTGTCGTCTTGATAGAGATCGATGCCGGCCTCGAAGCCGAACGCGAACGACGTCGGGTTGGCGAGGTCGCGGTCGAGGTTCCACACCACGAGCTTCTCGACACCGACCCACGGTGACACCCAGATGTCGTACGGGAACGTGTACTCCGCGCCGACGCCGAGCTCGATCGGGAGGTAGCGGAACGGCAGCGCCTGGACCGTCTGGCCCGGTATCGGATTTGGGTTGTTGGCGTTCAAGATCTTCGGCGCGGTGGTGCTGCCGTGGACCATGACCACGAGGTCGCGATAGACCGGCACGCCGACCTGCACGTAGAGCACCGCGTCGAGCTCGAGCCCCTTCGAGTCCTGGTCGATGGTGAGATCATCGTTCCATCGCTGCCCGGTCACGCCGAGTCCGATGTTGAGATCGACCGGCGACGGATCCGCCGCGGCGACGCGACCCGCCGCGATCACGAGAACGACGCCCACGAACCTCATGCCAGGCGGATTCTCGCAGGTCCTGGCATCTCTGTCGCGGCGCTTCCGATTTTCGGGTACGGTCCGCGGCCATGACGTGGTCCGCCCTCGCCGACGAAGCCCTTGCTGGAACGGTGATCTCTCGCGAGTCGGCGAGCGCCGTGTTGCACGCACCCGTGACCGAGACGCTCGCGCTGCTCGACGCGGCGTTCCGCGTGCGGCGCGCGCACTGGGGGATGCGGGTCTCCTTGCACGTGCTCGAGAACGCGAAGCTCGGCGCGTGCCCGGAGGATTGTGGGTTCTGCTCGCAGTCGAGCAAGCACGCCTCGCCGAGTGGTGAAGCGCCGATGAAGTCGGTCGACGAGCTGGTCGACGGGGCACGCCGGGCGCACGCGGCGCGCGCGAAGCGCTACTGCATGGTGACCGCGACGCGCGGACCTTCGCAGCGCGACCTCGATACGATCTGCGACGCGGCCACGCGCATCAAGTCCGAGATGGACATCGAGCTGTGCGCGTCGCTCGGGATCCTGACCGAAGCGAAGGCGCAGCGGCTCGCCGCCTCGGGCGTCGATCGGTTCAATCACAACCTCGAGACCAGCGAGAACCACTACGCGAAGATCGTGTCGACCCACACGTGGCGCGATCGCGTCGCGACCGTGCAACTCGCGAAGGCCGCGGGCATGGACACGTGCGTCGGCGGCATCGTCGGGCTCGGCGAATCCGAGGAGGATCTGCTCGATCTCGCGTTCGCGCTGCGCGACCTCGATGTCGACTCGGTGCCGGTCAACTTCCTCGACGCGCGGCCGGGCACGCCGCTCGCGGGCTATCCGCTCGTCGAGCCGGGCTTCGCGCTGCGCGCGCTGTGCATGATGCGGTTCGTCCATCCGCGCACCGATCTGCGCGTCGCCGGTGGTCGCGAGCTCACGCTGCGCGCGCTGCAGGTCCAGGCGCTGTATCCGGCGAACTCGATCTTCACGCAGGGCTACCTGACGACCGGTGGGGCGACCGTCGAGAGCGATCATCAGATGATCAAGGATGCCGGCTTCGAGCTCGAGCTCGCATCGGGCGAAGCGGTGCCGGCCGACCCGGTGGCGATGAAGGCGTTGAAGCGGCCGTCGCTGCTGCCGCTGGCTCCGTCGTGAGGTCCCGCCGATGAGGATCGACAAGGTCTACACCAAGGGTGGCGATGGTGGAGAGACCTCGCTGATCGGTGGCGAGCGCGTCTCGAAGGCGTCGCCGCGGATCGAAGGCTACGGCACCGTCGACGAATTGAACGCGGTCGTCGGCCTGCTGATCGAAGCGTTGGTGGTGTCGCAAGCCGGCGCGCACATGACGCCGATCCTGCGCCGCGTGCAGAACGAGCTGTTCAACCTGGGGGCCGAGCTCGCGTGCGGCGATGCCGAGACCCGCGCGAAGTTGCCGCGGATCGAACAGCGCCACATCGATGGCCTCGAGCGCGACATCGACGCGGTCAACGATGATCTGCCGGCGCTCAAGTCGTTCGTGTTGCCGGGCGGCGGTTGGCCGTCGGCGTACAGCCACCTCGCGCGCACCGTGTGCCGGCGCGCCGAGCGCCTCGTCGTCGCGCTCGCCCAATCGCCCGGCAATGGCGACGACGTCGGTGCGCTCGACGTGCGCTACTTGAATCGCCTGTCCGACGCGTTCTTCGTCTGGGGCCGCTGGTGCGCGCTCAAGGACGGTCAGGCCGAGCCGCTGTGGGACGCGAAAGCCACCTGAGCGGATCCCTGATAAACTAGCTGCGTTGTGCGCGGCTTGACGACGGACATGACGGCGAGCGAGCTCCGGCCCTACTTTCTGTGGGACGAGGATGTCTCGATTGCGGAGTTGCGCGAGACGTTGGCCGAGCCCGATTCCGCACGGCGCGATCAGCTCGTCGCGAAGATGCTCCGTGAGGGACGTGACCTCGACGTGTGGCAGTTCGTACGGCCGATCGAGGTAGCGCGGCTGCTCGAGCGGATCCGCCGGCGAGTGGGTCGGCGATATGCGTTCTGGGCGTTCTTGATCGAGGGTTGGCGTGCCCGCGGCATCCTGCGCTAGTAGCCTCACCGCGTTTCAGCGTGAGGTCGTCGAGGCGTTCTTTCAGCGCGAACGCGGCTACGTGCTGACCGGCGGCGGCGCCCTCGCGGGCTTTCACCTCGGACATCGCACGACCGACGATCTCGATCTGTTCACACGTGACGACCAAGCGTTCGAGCGCGGACGGTTCGTGCTTGCCGACATCGCTCGTGCGATCGGCGGCACGATCGAGGTCCGGCAGGATGCGCCAGGCTTCAAGCGCGTCGTGCTTCGGCGTCGTGACGATGGACTCGTGATCGATCTCGTCAAGGATCCGGCCGCAGCTACGTCGCCGCCTGTCGAGTTCGGTCAGATCGTCGTCGACTCGACCGCCGAGATCATGGCCAACAAGTTGACCGCGATCGTTGGCCGAGCCGAAGAGCGCGATCTGATCGACGTGATGTTTCTCGAGCGCGCCGGGATCTCCGTCGAGTCGGCACTCCCAGCCGGATTGACCAAGGATGGTGGTTGCACGCCCGCGACCCTTGCGTGGTTGCTCTCGGAAGTCTCGATTCCGGACGAGATCACGCTGCCCGCGGGGGTCGCGCCGGCGGAGCTGCGCGCCTACATCAAGGGCTTGGTCGATCGGCTGATGTTGCTCGCGGTGCCTGCGACAGCCACCTGATCTCGTCGCGGCCGATCCAGTAGGCGATCACCACGCACGGCGTGCACAGCACGTCGGTCCAGTCGGGATAGAACGACGCGCCGTGGCCGATCATCCGCGCGACGACATCGCCGATCGAGGGCACGAGCTTGACCAGCGCGAAGCCGATCGCGGTGGCGGCGCAACAGGCCACGAGCCGGCGCCGGGTCAGGGTCGGGTCCCGGCGGACCAGCTTGAGCGCGAGGCCGATCAGCGCGGACAGCAGCACCGGGGCGAAGATCAGGCCGGCGATGTCGCTGAGCTTGCCGGTGACGAAGCTGCCGCGAAACCGCGGCTTGAGCACCCAGTCGTTGACGAGCAGCAGGATCACCGCCGCGAGCGTGACGGGATGGAGGGCCTCGCCGATCGGCAAGGCTCCCGCACGATCCTCGCCGCGCAGCGCTCGCCGCAGCCGTTCCACTCGTATATGGTGCCGCTCGTGTCGGAATCCGACAAGCCATCCGAGAAGCCGCCGTCCGAGAGTGCGAAACAACTTGCCGAGGCCGAGGCCAAGGCGAAGGAGCGCTTCGAGAAGGCGATGAACGAGCTCCGCGAGGGGGCGTATCGCTTCAGCTCGAAAGCGCGCGGTCAGAACGACCTCATCATCGAGGAGCTGATCGACCCCGAGGGCGACACCGTGCCGCACCTCGCCGAGGTCGAAGGCGATGTCGGAGCGCAGGCGCTCGCGCAATCGCTCGAGCTGATCACGTTCGACACGTGGTTGTTCGCTCAGATCGGCGACAAGGACGCGCTCGATCTGAAGTCCGAGGACCACTGGGAAGTGTGGTTCACGTACGGCGCGTGGATCGGCGAGACCATGCGGCGCCGTCACGGCGGGCATTGGTTGCTGATGGGCGACGATCCGCACACGTGGCGGATCGGATTCTCGAAGATCTTCCTCGAGATCGCCCCGTTCATGTTCTCGGAGCAGTTGCTGCGCACCGGCTCGGGCGCGACCAAGAAGATGGTCACCGAGATCGAGCGGATCCGGATGCTCCACGTCGAGCAAGAAGAGAAGGACAACGGCAAGTCGCTCGATCGGTTCGTCGCGCAGCACTACATCCGGTTGCACACGGTGCCGCTCGGCCAGTGGATGTCGATGGACTTCGCGAACCTCGCGAAGCTGTGGAACGAAGCGCCGGTGTCGAAGCTCGTCGAGGAGCTCAAAGAGAAGGGCCCGCGCCTCGGGCCGCAGAACACGCAGATCGTCGAGCAAGTGGTCGGTGCGCTGTCGCGTGCGAATCAAGATGCGCCGATCGCGAAGCAGACCACCGACCGCGGCCTGTTCGAGGCGGTCGCGCAGATCATCGGGCTGCGCCGCGCCACCGGGCCGGTCGCGATCGATATCCTCGAGCGCGTGGTGATGCCTGCGCTCCACGTCGGCGTGCCGGAGAAGTTCCCGCCGCTCGACGAGGACGACTTCTCGAACCTGCGCAAGGGCATCGAGATGTTCGCGTTCTTCGTCGAGACCATCCCGCACAAGTTCCAGGCCGACGACGAAGGCTTCCTGGGCACGATCCCGCACGAGCAACTCACGACGCCGTACGCCGATCGCAACGTGCTCGAGATCGGCAAGGGTGATTGGGTCGTCGTCAACCCGGTGCACTTCGTGCAGATGCTCAACGAGTTCGATCCGCAGAAGCTCCTCGATAAATACGACGAGTTCGTGCAGTACGTCGCCTCGATCCCGGAGGCGCCGCGCCGTCGCGATGATGGCCGCATGCTCGCGGAGACCGCGGTGCGCGCGCTCGCCGATCTCAAGGCCACGGTCGCGGTCGCCGCGCAGAATCAGGACGCGCTGCTGTTCCGCTTGCTGCCGCCGCCCGGCTAAGCCGGCGTCAGCAGGTAGCAGACGCCGGAGAAGCACGTCATCGCGCGCTTGCCGGCGACGAATAACACGAGCGGCGGCGTCCGCGTGTTCGCGGTGCATTGCATGCGGTACTCGGTCACGGTCTTCGTGATGCCGAAGTTCGCGGCGGTCGAGCGGCGGTCGCCGGCGAGGTCGACCTCGGCCGCGACGTCGTCGAACGAGCGCGTGCGCTGGCCGTAGGTCGCGCCGTCGCAACTGCCTTGAAACGGCGAGCGATACGACGACGTCGTGACCTCGACCTTGCGACCGTGCATCAGGATCGCGTCGCCTTCGGTCAACGTCGCGTTGCCGGCGAGGATGTGATTCTCGACGAGCCACGGGTGCGCGAACGTCTGCGCTTCGATCGTGCCCGGTGGCGGTGGCGGCGCGGGCGCGACTTTATCGGGCGGCAGACAACCGGTGATCAAAATGAGCGCGAGGTACAGCCGCACGCTGTCATGGTAACCGAGCTACGGGGGCGTGAGCTTCAACGACGTGCCCGGGGTCGCGAATGGGGCAAACCCGCCGTCGCCGGTCGGCGTGGCGTTCGTGCCCGTCGGATCCTGCACGCCAGCGAGCGCGCCGAGCCGCTGGCCGGTCGAGTGATGGTTCGGGCCGTAGACGAGCTCGATCGAGCTGTCGCACTCCGGCGCGTTGTCGCCGCAGGCGCTGGCGACCAGAAACAACAAAGCGCAGAGGCTCTTCATCCAGAGGATGATCGAGCCACTGCGCTGTTCGCGCAACTCCGAGTTAGCTTACGGGTGCGTCAGCTTGACCGCCGTGTTGGCGGCACCGAACGCAGCGGTGAGGCCATTACCGGTCTCGGTGCCCTGATCGCCCGACGTCGATTCGACGCCGCCGATTGCGCCCCAGTCCGTGCCGTCGTCCACCATTCCAGGCCCGTACACGAGCTCGATCGAGTCGTCGGCGGTGTCCAAGATCGCCTGGAACTGAACTGCACCACCACCGAACTTGTAGATGCCAGTCCACTGGATCGTCGTCTTCGTGCCGGTGGTCTTCGTGCAGGCGACGACCTGGCCCAGGTCCTCCCAGAACGGAGCGATGTTTGCGTCGCCAACACCATCAGGTAACGGCACACTATAAGGGTTGCCGTCCGTCGACGTATTGAAACTGATGTAGCCGTTGGCCGCGATCACGTACTGCGTGTTGGTGGCACCATAGAACTGGAATCCAGTTGGCGTCGTTTGCGGGGCTGTAATTCCGTCATCGTTATCGCCTCCGACAAAGGGGACCGTCGTGCCACCGGTGCACGCGTCTGCGAAGGCCGTATTGCTCGTGTGACTCGTGTAGAACGGCAGTTCGACGTCGACCGTGAGGTCGTACGTCATCGGTATCGCAGCGAGCACGTTGGTTACCTGAAACGCAGAATAGCCAGATGCGTCCTGCACGTAGCTGATGACTTCATCCACACCGACGCCGGCGCCGTTGCCGGCAGTGTTGATGCTCTCGTCGGGGTTTAGCGTACTCGCGGCCGGGTTGTTGGTCAGGACTGTCGGATGAACCGTGATCGTCACCAAGTTGCCAGGTGTCGTCGTGAAGTAGTAGCGATGTGCCGCATTTGCCGCGACGGTCTCGGCGGCATCCATCGTCGTGTGCGGCGCCGTGATCGCGCCGAGGTCGGTGTACACGCGCGTCGCGAAATCGAGCCCAAAGGTCGGCGCACCCGTCGGCGCCACGGGGTTCACCTTCACGAGTAGATTCGTTTGCGGGAGAGACTTGACGATGAAGCCCTTGAGGCCACCGGCAATCGGGAAGTTGAACGAGCACTTCGGCACAGAAGCCGGACAACTGGCCGCTGCGACGACGGGCGTCGGCGTGGGGGGGGAGACCGCCGGTCCGCTGGTCGTCGCGAGCGTGACCGCATCGAGACGGCCGAATGCGGTCGTGGGATCGAACAATGTCACCGCAACGTTTCCGGTATTCGTGCCGGTCGCATTGAACGAGTCCCAGATGTTTCCGTTCACGTCGAGCGTGTATGGAACCGAATTGAAGGCGTTGTCAGGTTGCGCCGTGAGTGCGGTTCCGACGGCAACAGCGCCGGGCGCGATCGCGGTGAGCGTGCTCGTCAGTGTGAACGCAGTACCAACAGCGTCGGCGGCATCGAAGACCGCAAGGTAGTAGCGACCCGCTGCCGGAGCGCGCCACAATCCGAGGTAGGTCGTGAACGTTTGAGCGGTTGCGCCAAATCCACCGAAGCTGCCGATCCCAGTGTTGTCGGCGGTGAGAATTCCGCCTTGGAGCGGTGTCGAAGAAGCGAGGTTCATACCGAACGTCGCACCCGCGGCGGGCGCGTCGAAGTAATAGAGGTTGATCGCATCGAACGTGCCTGTGGTGCCGTTCGACGTCGAATTCACCGTCGTGCCAGCAGTCGGCAGCGCTTGCGCCGTCGAGGCCAATGGAAACGACAGCGTGAAGCCTGCTGGGACGAACGCATAGTTCCAAGCATTGTCGACGGCGATCACGGTGGTGTCGGTGGCTTTCACGCCGCCGAACAGAGCCGAACCGGAGCCATCGTCGATCGTGCGGAACTGGTCACTCACCGCGACCGCAAATGCCGGCGCAGCGTGCGTCGAGTCGATCGTCTCGGCGATGTCGACATACCCGCTCGTCAGGGGCACCGAATAGAACAACACCTTGTCGCTGATGGTGCCGGTGACGTCGTCCAGCGTTGTCACCGCCGTCGGAGCTGGAATCGCCTCTTGCTTGAGCGTTACGTAGTAACACGAGGTGCCATCTGGATTGCCGGCGGGCTCGAGGGCGTCGCCGCCCGCGTTGCTGGCGCCGTCGACGAGGCCGAGCAGCGACCGCGTGTCGCTCATGATGAACTCGTACGCACCGGCCTTCGGGAAGTAAAGCTCGCGATGCGACATGTCGTTCGCGAGATTGAGACCAAAGCGCTGGTATTTGTTGAGAGCGGGATCGACACCGAATGCGACAAAGCCAGCGGCGAGTCCGTGCACACCGTCCGCGGTGACATCGATCAGCGTCGGACCTGCAACCTGGATCTTGTAGACGTCGAGGTCAGCGAAGTCCGTCACCGGCTTGATGCAACCATGAACGACGAAGCCATTCGCATCGCCGATCGGCTTGAGCGCGATCGTTCCTGCGAGCGACGCGTTCGATTCGACACCGTTCGGCTCCGGTCCCTCTTCGAGATCGATCGTGAGGCCAGCCGTCGGATCCTGGCAGGTGCCGTTAATCAGTACGGTGCCATCGCCGCAGACAGTCGGATCGGGAACGCAGGCGCCGCTGGTCGTGTCGAGCGACGTGCCGTCACCGCAGATCGCGCCGCTTCCGTCGGGCGTGCAGAGACCATCAACGGCAGTCGTGCCGGGACCACATTCGTTGGAGTTGTCACCGCAAGCGACTGCGGCGGTCACGAGCAGCAGGAGTCCTAATCGTTTCATTGCGCGCACTATCGAGCAGACGCTCGCGGGGCGCAATGTCCCAAGGCGTACCTCTCGTCAACGTAAAGAAGCGTGTATCGCTGCGACTCGATCGCGCTCTCAGCCCAGCGACGCATCCGGACCGCGAAGCGGCAACGTGATCACGAAGCGTGCGCCGCCGCTCGGCGGCCGTTCCGGCGCGACCGAGAGCTCACCACCATGTTCGATCGCGATCTTGCGCGCGATCGCGAGGCCGAGCCCGGTGCCGGTCGCCTTGGTCGTGACGTAGGGCTCGAAGATCTTGTCGCGGTTCTCTTCACTGACGCCCTTGCCGCGATCGTCGACGGTGATCCGCACGGAGTCGCCGCGCGGATCGGCGAGCCACGCGACCACGACCTTGCCGTCGCTGCCCGCTTCCTGGCCGGCGTGGATGCCGTTCTCGACGAGGTTGGCGAGCACGCGCTTGAGCAGCAGCTTGTCGGCGCGCACGGTGACCGGCTGCGGCGGCGGTTGGATCTCGAGCTTCGCCGCGAACGTGGGATCGAGCCGGAGCTCCTCGACGAGCTCGGCGAGCGCGATCGGCGCCTTCTCGACTTTCGGCAGTTGACCGAGCGTGCGGAACGTATCGACCAGGCGACGCAGGCCTTCGATCTCTTCCTCGACGATCTCCTTGGTGTCGGTGAGCTGCTTCTTGAACTTGGGATCGTCGCCTTTGTACGACGACACGGTCTGCTGGACCGCGAGCTGGATCGGCGTCAGAGGATTCTTGATCTCGTGCGCGAGCCGGCGCGCCACGTCCTGCCACGCACCGATCCGCTGGAGGTACTCGATCTGCGATCGGGTCTGCGCGAGGTCGTCGAGCATCGTGTTGAACGCGCCGCCGAGCTCCGCCATCTCGTCGCTGCCCGGCAGATCGACGCGCGCATCGACATGACCATCCGAGACGCGGCGCGCGGTGGCGACCAGCGCATCGACGCGGCGCGTGATGATCCGGCGCGACATCACGATGCCCAGGAACGCGACGATGATCGACGCGAGCACGATCGTGACCAAGAACGTGATGCGATAGCCATCCGGTAACGCGGTCCGGATCTGTGTCGAGTACGTGAGCTTCTCGATCATCTTGTTGAGGTTTTGATACTCGTCCTGCAGCGTCGCCGACACGGCGAAGGTCAGGCGCAGCGAGCCGCCGTTGCCGAGTGGCTGATCGACGACCTTGTCGCGCATGCGCGCTTGTTGATGCGCGTCCATCGGATGCTCGGCTTGAATGACGACCGAGCCATCTTCCTTGAGTAGCGCGATGCCGCGCAGGTGCGATTGCGCGGCGACCTCCTCGTCGAGGATCGCCGCGAGATCGGCCTTGGGATCGAGCGCGATCAACTGGGCGCGGCGCGCCAATCGGTCGGCGATGTCGGCGTGCAAGCGCTTGGTGGTCTCGAACAGATCGCGATATGCGTCGAGCGCCTTGTCCATCGCCGCGATCGATTCGCGCGCCTCGTTCGCCTTGTAGTTCGCGGCCGAGCGACCGATCTGATCGAGCAGCACGTACGACAGCGCGAACGGGATCAAGACGATCACGACCAGCGCTACCGTGACGCGCCATTGCAGTGCGAAGCGTGGGCCGCGGCGGTTCATGGTTTGGGCCGAAAGAACGTTTGCGATTGCAGCTCGAGCACGCGATCGGCCGCTGCGATCTTGGGATGGACGAACACGGAGACGAACGTGCCGAAGAACACGCCGCCGCGATCGAGCCCGCCACCGGTGCCTTGCGACAACCAGCGCTGGACCTCGGCGAGCGTCTTCTTGTCGACGGGATTGAGGAGCACCGTCATGCGCAGATAGAAGATGTCCCCGTACGGTAGGTCGGCGAGGCGGGCGATCGGCATATCGTCGACGGACGTCAACAGCTTCAGCGCCTCGCTCTGATACTTGACCTTGATCGGCTTCGCGGTCGGCTCCAAGCGAATGACGTAGTTCTCGTCCCACAGGTCGTAGACCACGGTGCGGATCAGCTGGCGACCCGCGATCGGCTCGCGCTCGTCGGTCGGGTAGACGAACGTGTTGACGACGATCGTCGACAAGAAGCCCGACGACAGCGCTTGATACGCGGCCTGGTCGAACAACTTGGGCACGTTGACCGAGGCGGTGAGGTCGGTGCCGCGCTCGACGAAGCGTATGTTCACGGACTCGGGAGCACTGTCGTCGGCACGTGCGGTGACCGCGACGAGTAGCAGCAGGATGACGAACCGCTTCATCTAACGCGGCCCAGCGCGTTGGAGATCGTGAGCTCGAAGACGCCGAGGTCGGTATCGATGCGAACACCGGCATCGAGGTAGACGTCGACGGGAAGCGACTTCCAGACGCCGGTATCGCGGAGCACGAGCTCGTCGGTCTGCGCGAGGCCCCAAAGGCCCGCTCCGACGAACCAGTCGGCGCCGAACACGCGATTCTTGCCGGAGTTGCGGAACAGCTCGCTCGTGAACTCGAGCGTGCCGCTGCCGCCGACCTCGCCGTAGCTCGGCTTGGTCGGATCGGTGCCGAGGATGTCGAGCGGCGCGGCGTTCGAGAGCACGAGGCCGAGAGCGCGCGGCGTCAGCATGTGATCGACGTCGGAGATGTAGATCCGATCGAAGCGCGGCGCATCGCCGATCACGACGCCACCGGCGAGCCGGATCCCGATCGCACTGCGTTCGTCGCGCAGGGGCCACCAGTGTTCGTAGCGTGCGAACACGGTCAGGAAGTTGTAGCTGCTGCCGAGTGCGGCGCTGCCGACCTCGGCGCTCGCGGCGAGGTGGCCGCCGGTGTGCGGCAGGATCGGATCGGGACGCGTGTCGTGATCGAAGCCGATGCCGGCGGTGACGATGCGGCTCTCGCCGGGATCGAGATGCAGATCGACGGCGACCTCGCGACCGTCGGGGAGCAGCCGGGTCGGCGCGACTGGTAGGTCGGTCTCGATCGATTCGACGCGCAGCCCGGCGGAGATGCGCGACAGCTCGGTCGCGTCGTACGTCAGCCCGGCGCGGCCACCGAACCGGCTGTACGGGAACGCGCGGAACTCGGAGGCGTCGTCGCCGGAGGTCCCCGACGTGCGATACGGCTCGCTGCCGTGGACGAGCGTGAGCGAACCGTTCGCGCCCCACCGCGAGCCGTAGAGCGACGTATCGGCGGCGCGCAGCTCGCCGGCCCATTGATCGCGATCGCCGCCGATGTGGCCGTCGGCCGCGTAGATCAGGCCGCCGCCGACGGAGATCCCGAGCCCGAGCAGGTTGCGCTCGCCGACATCGGCGCCGAACCAATACGGCGACACCGACGTCGAGCCGAACCACAGCCGATTGAGCACGAACGTGCCGCGCTCGACGACGTGGATCTCGATCACGACCTGGCCGCGCGCCGAGCCCTTCTTCATCGCGAGCGTGACGTCGCGGAAGTAGCCGAGCGCGAGCACCTTGAACCGGCTGTCGCGCAGGCGCTTGTCGCTCGCGTGCAGGATATCGCCCGGGCTGATCGGCAGCGCGCGGCGGATCAGCTCGGTCTGGGTCGCGGTGTTGCCCGTGATCTCGATCGCTTCGATCAGGATGACGGGGCCGAGCTCGTTGTCCTCGTGAAACCGCTCGTGGGGAGCCTCGGGCGGCGGTTCGGGCGGCTGCCCATCGTCCACGGCTGGCGCGTCGGCCGGTGGGGCCTTGTCGGCCTCGGGCTCGGGCTCGACCGGTTGCGCACGCGCGGATGCCGCCAGCACGAGCTGACCCAGGCACACCACGACGAAGCGCCGCACGCGTCGAACGTAGCGCACCGAACGTGCCCGGTGCTACCTTCCAACTCGTGCGTTGGGCCACGCTCCTCTGGTTACTCGCTTTTGCCTGCAACGACGTCCGGGCCTACGAGGGCACGTGGACCGGCAAGCGAGTGGGGGATGTGCCGGCGGTGCGCGTCAACATCGCGACCGATGCGACGGCGACCCTGTCGATCGACGCGATCGACACCCACGGCCTGCACGGTCACCTCACGATCGCCGGGCTGCTCGATGGCGACGTCGCGTCGGTCGAGGGAGCCGAGGCCGACGTGCTGTCGGGCATCACGTTCGGCGGCTCGCCGCAGCGCGTGTACCTGTCGTTCGTCGCGACCACCGACGGCGGCGGCGACGCGCTCGCGGTGATCGCGCTCTACGACGAGAAGCGCATCGAGGTCCGCGTGCTGCGTGGCGGTTCCCAACAGCTGTACGGCATCTTCGCGTTGGCGCAGACGTGACCGCGAACTGCCCGCATTGCCAGGCAGCACTCGCACCGGATGCGCGGTTCTGTCCGTCGTGCGGGAAGGCTGCGCAGGCGACGACGCCGGAGCCGGCGGCCTCGGGTCCGTTGCGCGCGCAGAACGAGATGATCGGTCGCGAGATCGCGGGTCGGTTTCGGATCCTCGCGCTGCTCGGCGAGGGCGGCATGGGCGCGGTGTATCGCGGCGAGCAACTCTCGTTGCGGCGCGCGGTCGCGATCAAGGTGCTGCGCCCGGAGATGTCGGCGAACCAGATGTTGCTCGCGCGGTTCTCCGCCGAGGCCCAGGCGGTCGCGAAGCTCGATCATCCGAACACCGTCAAGGTCTACGACTTCGGGCAGGACAGCGACGGCTCGCTGTTCATCGCGATGGAGTTGATCGACGGCAAGCCGCTGCGCAGTGTGATCGGCGCCGCCGGTCCGTTGCCGCCGGCGCGCGCGTTCAACATCGCACTGCAAGTCGCGGCGTCGCTGGTCGACGCCCACGCGGCCAACATCGTCCACCGCGATCTCAAGCCCGACAACGTGATGCTCGTCGACAAGGGCCGGCAGAAGGACGTCGTGCGCGTGCTCGACTTCGGCATCGCGAAGTTGCGCGATGACTCGCGCGCGACGCAGCAGGCGATGACGCAAGCCGGTGACATGCTCGGCACGCCGCAGTACATGGCGCCCGAACAGATCAAGGGCGAGGCGATCGACGGCCGCACCGATGTCTACGCGCTCGGCTGCATGCTGTACGAGATGGTGACGGCGCGGCTGCCGTTCGAAGCGCCGTCGATCATGGCGATGCTGTCGAAGCATCTGATGGAGATGCCGCTGCCGCCGTCGCAGCGCCGGCCGGATCTCGCGATCGCGCCGGCCATCGATCATGTCGTGATGGCCGCGCTGCAGAAAGCTCCGGGCGCGCGCCCCGCGAACATGGAGCACTACGCCGAGATGCTCGCCGCGGTGCTCGCGCAGCTCCCGCCCGATTCGAAGGCGATGACGGCGCCACAGCAGCCCACGCCGGCTGCCATGCCGGTCGTCGAGACCCCGATCCCCGCGTCGATGATCGCGTCGACGCCGATTCCACCGACCGCACGGGTGGCGCAGCCGTATTCGCCGTATCCACCACCGGCCTACGCGTATCCGCCGCCGCCGTCGCCGCCGCCGAAGAAGCACGTCGGGTGGTTCATCGCGATCGGTGCGATCGTGCTCGTCGGTGCGGGCGTCGGCGTGTACTCGGCGAGTCAGAAAACGCAGAAGACCGGCGACGACGATTCGTACAAGGCGAAGATCGAAAAGCCCGAGCCCGAGCCGGTACCCGTGCCTGTCGTCGAGGTGACCAAACCCGACGTGCCCGAGCCGCCGCCGACCACGGGCAGCGCTGATCCGTGGAACGTTCCGGAGGTCGCGCATCCCGCGACGCCACCGGTCGAATCGGTCGGCACCCGCGAGACGCCGATTCCGGAGAGCGCGCACCTCGATCCGCCGGCCGGCTTCGTGCGCATCGATGCCAAGCGCGGCTGGCAAGCGTACGGCTCGGAGGCGGCGAAGCTGTTCATCGTGCTCGCGCCGCTGCCGGCCGGTACGAACGAACCGACGGAGCTCGCACGACGCTGGATCAGCACCAACGCCGACGAGCAGTTGGTGTTGAAGAGTCAGACCAAGAACCAGGATCGACCGATGCTCTCGTTCGAGGGCATGATCGACAACACGACGACGGTGTCTGTCTACATGACCATGTACATCACGAATCGCTATCGCCTCGCCTACATCGTGGTCGCCGTGAAGGGCGACACCAATCCCCTGATCGACAGGTTGATCTATAGCGGAGTGACGTGGCCGTGATCCGGCTCACCGAGTACGCGCGCGGTGGAGGCTGCGCCGCGAAGCTTCGCTTGGGGCAGCTCTCGCACGTGCTCGACACCCTCGTAAAGCGCGGCAGGGGCGGCGCCGACATCGTCGTCGATCACGAATTCTCCGACGACGCCGCGGTCGTCCATCACGCCGCGGGACGCGACCTCGTGCTCACCGCGGATGTGATCGCTCCGCTCGTCGACGATCCGCACGCGTTCGGCGAGGTCGCGGCGACCAACGCGATGTCCGATGTCTGGGCGATGGGTGGCGAGCCGCGGTTCGCGCTCAACCTCGTGTTCTTCTCCGACGAGCAGTTGCCGATGGAGGTGCTCGATCAGATCCTCGCCGGTGGTGCCGCCGCGTGCGCGCGCGCCGGGGTCGCCGTGGTCGGTGGCCACTCGGTGCGCGATCCGGAAGTGAAGTTCGGACTCTCCGTCACCGGAGAGGTCGATCCACAGAAGCTGTGGTCGAATCGCACCGCACGCCCGGGCCAGACCCTGGTGCTGACGAAGGCCCTCGGCACCGGCATCCTCGGCCAGGCGATCAAGAAGGGCGTCGCGTCCGAGCTCGCGACCGCGGCCGCGATCACGTCGATGACGACGCTCAACCAGAGTGCGATGCGGATCGGCCACGCGCACGGCGTGACAGCCGCGACCGATATCACCGGCTTCGGTCTCCTCAATCACCTGCGCAACATCGTGCGGGGCTCGAACGTCGCCGCCACGATCGAGCTCGCGGTGCTGCCGGTGTTGCCGGATGCGCTGACTCATCTGCGCGCGAACCTGTGTCCCGCGGGGAGCAAGGCGAATCGCGCGTTCGCGTCGGCGGAGACCGCGTGGTCGACGGGGGCGCCGCTGGTCGCGGAGCAACTCGACGGTGAGCCCGAGTTGCTCGCATCGCTCGCGTGCGACGCGCAGACCAGCGGTGGCTTGTTGCTGTGCGTGCCGAGCGAGCGCGCCGCGGCGTGCGTCGCGGAGTTGCGCGCGGCCGGCTTGCCCGCCGCCGCCGTCGGGTCATTGCGCGCGCGCGACGGCAACGCGCCGATCACGCTGAGCTACTGCGCGACCATTCCGTAGAAGTACGTCGACGGTCCGCTCGCCGGCTTGGTCGTGATCTGAAACGCCTCGGCCGTGCCGCCGAGCTGGGCATCCACGTTGTTGACCGTGATCTGCACCGAGACGGTGTCGCCGGCGTTGTACGTTCCAACCGGCTGCGTGATCGCGAGCAGCTTGACCGACGGCTGGGTGATCAGACCGTTCCAATCGTCGACGGTGACCGTGTACGGCCCCGTACTCGCATCGGTCGAGTAGACGCGCATCGTGACCGTGCCGGACGCGCCCTTCGCGATCTGCTTCGCCTTGGTCGTCACGTTGCTGCCGAACACCGAGACCGTCGCCGCATCCGGCATCGTCGGAATCGTCTGGTAGTACGCGCTCACGCCGCCGGGGATGCACGGGTCCGTGCTCGCGTGCGCGGCGGCGTTGGACCACGTCCGTTGGATCGCGTATGTCATGCCGGTCGGCGCGAGGAGGTTTGCGGTGTCGGCGTACTCGCACAGATCCGCGACCTCGCCGTCGGTGGTATAGGTCCACACGGCGTGCTCGTCGTCGGTCTGTGCGAAGCCGGTGCCGAGTGGATCGGTCGCCGCCTCGACGGTCTCGTGGTTCGCCGTCTCGGTGAGATTCTGCAGCGCCGTCAGCCCGCTGCCGGCGCACGCGCAGTTGATCACGAACGGCACGTCGACACCGCCGATCATCGCGTCGGAGTGGTAGCCGAGATAGTCGGTACAGCACTTCGCGCCGGTGCCGTCGTCGTACGGCAACGTCGGCGGGATCGAGATCTGGTAGATCGTGTTGGCGTCGGGCGCGCCGAACAGTGGGTTCGCGCCCGTGAGGTTCGCCTTGAGGATGTTGTTGATGAACTGGCTCTCGGTCAGCGACGCCGGCGCGTTCGCGGTCAGTCGCCCCGATGCCCCGACGGTCAGCGCTCCGACGCCGTACTCGTTCGCCTGCGCGGTCCACGCGGTCGATGCGGCGTACTGCGTGAAGAACGTCTCGTAGTCGGTGCGGTTCGGATCGTTCGCGTACGTGATCGCGACGACCTTGGGCGCTGCGATCACGCCGTTGCTGCCGACCACGTGCGGCATCAGATCGCCGAACGAGTCACTACTGCCGGGAGCATCCATCGGCCCGGTGTCGCCGTCGACGCCGGTCGACGCGTCGACCGTGCCCTGGTTGTCGTTCGAACCACAACCGACGAGTGCAAGAACCACCACGAGACTTCGCATGCGTCGACGGTACCTCACGCGACCACGCGTGATCGCTAACGTCGTGTAGCCCGAGAGCTAGTCGCGCATCTCGCTCGTCGCATCCTGCCCCGTTCGAGGCAGGCGTCCGCGCACTTCGTGTGCAGCGGTTGCAGCTTCGTGCGGGTCGTCGTCATCTCTGGCGACGACCGCGTTCCTGGACTCGTTGCAGATCAAGCCGGGAGGCGCCGGCCGGCGACGGCACCTGATCCGACGTAGTACGCTTCGTTCGTGCGGCGACTCGCCTTGGTCATGTTGGTGGTGGCTCCCGGAACCGCGAGCGCGGGCCGCTCGTTCTACGGGTGGTTGCAAGACACGCAGGTCATGCCCGAGCGCGGTGCAGAAATCTCCACGTTCGTCAGCGAGGAGAACTATCTCTCCGGCGCCGACAACGATCGCAACACGACGTGGTGGGTCGCACCGTCGATCGGGATCAATGATCAGCTCGAGCTGACGCTACCGGTCGAGTTCGATTGGGATCGCGCGGATCACAGCGGGCCGCGCTCGGTGCTCGAGAACTACGGCGCCGAGCTCAAGTATCGCCTCGTGACCTCGGATCCGGTCGATGCACCGGACTTCGTGCCGGCGGTGCGCGTCGCGGTCAAGCGCATCGTCACCGGCCCGCGCGATGTCTGGCAGCCCGAGGCCGACCTCATCGTGTCGTATCAGAGCGGCATCGTCCACACCGTGATCGATCTCGGCGCGATCGGTCAGATCGGTCCGGACTCGCATCACTTCGAGGCGCATCCCGGCGTCGGCATCAGCATCCTGGCCGTCGCCGAGGTGCGGTTCGGCGCCGAGCTCGTCGGCAGCTTCAGCCTCGACGACAACGGTGACGGTAGTTGGGCCGGTGTTGGGCCGAACATGGCGTGGAGCCACGGCCGGAGCTGGCTCTCCGCGAGCTACCTGATCGGCGTCTATCACGTGCGCGATGCGCCGAAGCTCAACTGGGGAATCGCGTTCTAGCCCAGGAACGGTTCGTGGCAGCACGCCTCGATGTTGTGACCATCGGGGTCGCGGACGAAGCCGCCGTAGTAGTGCTCGTGATAGTGCGGCCGCGTGCCGGGCTCGCCGTTGTCGGTGCCGCCGGCCGCGATCGCCGCGGCGTAGAAGTCGCGCACGATCTGGCGACCACTCGCGCGGAACGCGATGTGGATCTTGTCGGTCGGCGCGCCCGAGTCGTCGAGCCAGAAGTCTGGTTTGTTGTTCGCGCCGAATCCCACGCCACCGGGGAACTTTGCGAGGAGCGTGTAGCCGAGAGGCGCGAGTGCCTTGGTGTAGAACGCGATGCTCTTGTCGAGATCGCTGACCCGAATGCCAGTGTGATCGATCATCGGCCGACCATACATGGAGTAAGCTTCGATCGTGCGTCGACTGGCCCTGTTCGCGTTGGTCGTGGCTGCGCCGGGAACTGCGAGCGCGGGACGGTCGTTCTTCGGTTGGTTGCAGAGCACCGACGTGATGCCGGAGCGCGGCGCCGAAATCGGCACGTTCGTGAGCGAGGAGAACTATCTCTCGCAGGACGACAACCTGCGCGACACGACGTGGTGGGTCGCGCCCTCGATCGGCATCAACGATCAGCTCGAGCTCACGCTGCCGGTGCAGTTCACGTGGGACCGCGCGGATCACAGCGGACCGCGCTCGACGCTGTCGGAGTACGGCGTCGACCTCAAGTATCGGTTCGTGACCGCCGACCCCGTCGACAAACCGGACTTCGTCCCCGCGATTCGCGCACGCGTCGAGCGCATCGTCACCGGCCCACGCGACGTTGCCGATGCACGCGTCGATCTGATCGGGACGTACGAGACCGGCCCGGTGCAAGCGGCGATCAACGTCGGCGTCCAGGGCTTGATCAGCTCGGACTCGCAACACTTCCAGGCGCTGCCCGGCCTCGGTGTCAGCATCGAGACGGTTTCCGATCTGCGGTTCGGCGCCGAGATTTTCGGCGAGATCGCACTCGACGACGGCGGCACCGGCAACTACACCTGGCTCGCCGTCGGTCCGAACCTGGCGTGGAGTCACGGCCGCAGCTGGCTGTCGGCGGCGTACGGCATCGGCCTGCTGCACATTCGCGACGCACCGAAGCTCAACTGGGGCATCGCATTCTGAAGCTGCTCGTACTGCTCGCGATCTCGACCACCGCGTCTGCGGGTGGTGGTGCGGGGCGCGTCGTCGGCAAGGTCGCGATCACGGATGCCGATGGCAAGCCGGCGAACGCCGACGCGATCATCTACGTGGTCGGGTTCAAGGAACCGCCGGGGACCGAATCGACGCAGGTCGCGCAGCAGGACAAGAAGTTCGTGCCCGATCTCGTCGCGATCACCGTCGGCGAGCACATCACGTTTCCCAACCACGACGCGTTCCTGCACAACGTGTTCTCGCAATCGAACGCACGCAAGTTCGATCTCGGTTCGTTCCGCCGCGGCGATGCGAAGGACAAAGACTTTCCGGATCCGGGCGTCGTCGACGTGTACTGCAACATCCACCCGGAGATGGCCGCGACGATCCTCGTGCTCCCGAATCGTCGCCACACGCATCGCAAGCCCGATGGCTCGTACGTGATCGACGGCGTGCCCCCCGGCACCTGGACGGTGTTCGCGTACGCGCGCCGCGCGACGAAGCCGGCGATGGCGCCGGTGACGGTCGTCGCCGGTCAGGACGCGACGGTGAACCTGGCGCTCCAGCGCGGCAGCGAACCGGATCACCTGAACAAGTACGGCGAGAAATATCACGACTACGCGCAGACGACGACGTATCGCTAGCTCTCTTCGAGATAGCGGATCATCGACGCGTCGAGCTTGCTCTGCACCAGGCGGATCACGCTCTCGATCTGATCGACCGGCAGCTTCAACCGCTCGGCCAAGCGCTGGTGCGTGGCGGCGACCAGCGCACTGCGCGCGCGGGTGAGCCAGCGAGCGGCGGTCGCGCGATGGACACCGTACGCGACCCCGATCGCATCGATCGAGAGATCGTCGACGATCGATTGCCGCAGCAGCGTGCGGTCCTCGGCGCCGAGCAACTCGATCGCCTCGCGCAGCGCGAGCGCGAACTCGTTGCGGTACTCCGCCTTCAACGTCTCGAGCGCCGGATCGCGGCCACTCGTCAGCAAGCCTTCGAGCGTGCGTCCACCGCTGCGATCGATCGAGACGTTGCGCGCGGCCTTCTTCTTGTGGCGGATCAGCTCGCGCGTCGCCGTGATCCGGACCCAGCCGCGCAACGGCCCTTTGCCGCGATAGCCGCTGAGGCCGGGCGGCTTGTCATCTTGCGCGACCAGCAACTGCAAGCGCAGCACTTGCTTGACCTCGTCGATCTGATCGCGACTCGCTCCGACCGCCGCGCCCGCGGCCTCGACTTCACCGAGCACGGCATCGAACGCGGCGTGCGCTCGCGGCTCTTGCGCGACGCAGGCAGCCGCGAGCACGAGGTCCGCCGCGGGCGCCGCCGCGAGCGCCGCCGCGAGCTCGCTCCCGCTCAAGCGTTCGCCGACGAACACCGCGAGCGTGTCCTCATCGAGCTGGAGCGCAGGCCACGCCGCGCGAGCCGTCGTCAACAGGGTGTCCCACGCGCCGAGCGCCGCCGCCTTCGACGGTGCCGGCAGTCCGCTCGCGGTCGCGAGCTGCGCTACACGGTCGGGGGCCACGGCTCGCTATTGTGTCACAATGCATGCGGTGGAGTGCCTCGACGCGAACGTCGTCCAGGACCTCATGTCGGGGGCGCTCGACGAGGGGATGCGGGGCAACGTGCTCGGTCACCTCGACACCTGCGACGACTGCCGCGAGCTGATCGGCGTCACCGCTCGCGTGGTCCTGCAAGATCATCTGACCGATACCAAGCCGTATCCTGATCAACTCGGGAAGCCGCCGATGGCCCCCGCTTCGATCGGCCTCGACTCGACGATGGTGCCGCTCGACGAGACGATGGCGAGCGGCGAGCGCGTCGGCGCCACGATGCAGCGACCGGCTCGCCTGGTCCCTCCGCGTGGCCGCACACCGACCGAGGGTGGTCCGTTCGGTCGCTACGTCCTCGACGAAAAGATCGGCTCGGGCGCGATGGGCGTGGTGTGGCGCGCGCACGATCCGAAGCTCGGTCGCATGGTCGCGTTGAAGCTGTTGCACCGCTACGACCCGGCGCTGATGGATCGGCTCGTGCGCGAGGCGCAGTCGATGGCGCAGGTCAGTCACCCCAACGTCGTCGGCGTGTTCGACGTCGGCTCGACCGAAGGCGCGAGCTTCATCGCGATGGAGCTCGTCACCGGCAAGAGTCTGCGGCAGTGGCAGACCGAGTCGCGGCGCACCGTGCCGGATCTGATCACGGCGTACGTCGCGGCCGGGCAAGGGCTCGCCGCGGCGCACGGTGCCGGCATCATCCACCGCGACTTCAAACCCGACAACGTGCTGGTCGGCGACGACGGTCGGATTCGCGTCACCGATTTCGGGCTCGCCGCGGCCAGGCCGAGCGAGTCGGGAACGGTCGACCGAGCGCGGCTCGGCGACGTCAATCTCACGACCTCGGGCTCGGTGCTCGGCACGCCGGCGTACATGGCGCCGGAACAGTTCTCGGGCGGTACGGTCGATCCGCGCACCGATCAGTTCAACTTCTGCGCGTCGTTGTACGAAGCGCTGTACGGCGAGCGCCCGTTCGAGGGCAAGACGTTCGACGAGCTGTCGGACAACGTGATCGAAGGCCGGATCAAACCCGCACCGCATGGCTCGGAGGTCTCGGGCAAGCTGCGCCACATCCTCACGCGCGGGCTCGCCGCGAAGCCGGCCGATCGCTTTCCGACGATGGCACACCTGCTCGTCGTGCTCGCGCGCGATCGGGCGCGCCCGTGGCGGCGCACGTCGTGGATCGCGATGGCCGTCGCGGCGGCGCTCGGACTCGGGCTCGTCGCGGATTGGACGGTGCGCGATCGTGGCGCGACCCAGATCGCCGAATCGTTCGAGCTCACCGGCGTCCAGGTCGACAAGACGATCAAGCGGCTCGAGATGGAGTTCGAGACCGCATCCGAGGTCGCGTACAACGAGTCGGCGCTGCGCGAAGTCGCCGGTCATCACGATCAGGCGGACTTCGGGCTCGGCACGCCCGAGGCCGATCGCGAGGATCTCGAGAAGCTCCACGGCACGCTCGCGTCGATGCAGTGGTCGGGGTTGCTCGCGGGCCAACGCGCGGTGATCGATTACAAGGGTCGGCTGTTGTTCACGAGCTACGCGCCGCACGTGTGGAACACGGACATGCGCTCGCTCCCGGCGGTCAAGCGCGCGCTCGATACCGGCACCGGCACGAACATCTCGATCGCGTCGTACGCCGATCCGATGTTCGCGAAGGGTCAGATCTTCGGCAACGCGCCGCCGCGCGGGCTCGTCGTCATGCACCTGCGCACGCTCGCGCTCGGCAATAGCTCGACGAGCTCGAACGAGACCCGCGCGATCCTCCTGCAGTTCGAAGACATCGCGGATGTCCTCGAGCGACTCCGCCTCGACAACAAGACGCTGCTCGCGCTCGTCGCACCGAACCACACGTTCGTCGCCGACGCCGGCCTCACCGAGGAGCTGATCCGCGCGGCGCCGCGCGACGGGATCGCGCAGGTCCACAGCGGCGGTCACGACTATCAGGTGCTCCAGTTACCGATCATCGATCACGAGAAGCACGAGATCGGCGAGCTCGTGATGGCGCGTCGAGTCGACGGCATGTTGATGCTGTTCCCGCACGCGCGGCTGGTGTTCGCGTTGGCGATGCTCCTCGCGCTCGGCGTCGCGATCGGGACCACCCTCGAGGCGCGCAAGATCACCGGTGCGCGCATCGCATGAGGATCTTCGAGCGCGGGGGCAAGCGGATCGAGGTCACCGTCGATCCGGACTCGCCGATCCAGGCGAAGTGGGACGCCGATCGGCAATGCCGGCAGCTCGTCGCCGACGGCTGGCTGCGCGTGGCCGGTAGTGCCGAAGAGCTCGCGTCGCAACCGGAGTTGCTCGCGGCGTTGCGCGCGAATCGCGAGGACCGCGAGACCTACGCGATCTTCGCGGACTGGTTGTGCGAGCACGGTGATCCGTGGGGCCAACTGATGGCGGTGCAGGTCGCGCTCGCGGCGCTGCCGAGGGTCGGACAGGCGCAGCGGCGCGACGAGCTCGAGCGCGAAGAGATCAAGTTGCGGTTCCAGCACGCGGCGCGGTTGTGGGGACCGATCGGAGAACAGATCATCGACGTCGAGACCCAGCGCTACGCGAGCGACATCGTCGACGCCGAGTGGCGGTGCGGGTTCGTACGCGCCGCGCAGTTTCGCGACACCGCCGAACGCATCGAAGCCGTGCTGCCGCAGTTCGCGAAGCTCGAGATCGCGCAGTTGCTTCGGTCGCTGGCGATCGAACCGACCGAGTGGCGGCGCGCGACGGCCGACGTGCTCGCTGCACAAGCGTGGCCCGAGCTGACTCGCCTGACCGTCGCGTCCCACGGCTACGGTCCGACGCGCCGGGCGATCGACGCGCGATGGATCGTCCCCGCGCTCGCGACCGAGGTCACGCCCCGGTTGACCGAGCTCGAGGTCCGCGGCTCGCACTCGACCGATGGCCTGTGCATCGCGCTCGCGACCAATCCGATCCACGAGCGACTCCAGTACCTCGAGCTGCTCGGCGGGCAGCTCACCGAGGAGGGCATCGCGGCGCTCGCGAGCGGCAGCCTCCGCCTGCTGCACCTCAAGCTCACCGGTCGCGGTCCGCAAGACGCACGGGCGATGCTCGCGCGCACGGCGAAGACCGTGATCGTGGTGTTCGATCAAGCCGACTGAAGCGCCGCGATCTGCGCGGCATCGAAGCCGTACTCGCCGAGCACCTCGCGGGTGTGCTCGCCGTGGCGCGGCGGCAGCGTCGGGTTCGCCGGAGTCCCGACGGGAGTGCGGACCTGGAGCACGTCGCCGATGTGGAAGAACACTTCGCGCTCGCGATGCAGCGGATGATCGGGGAGCTCGCCGAGCTCGGTCACGATCTCGACGCAGCAATCGTGCGGCGCGAGCAGCGCGTTCCACTCGGCCGCGGTCTTGTGCGCGAAGATCTCGGTCAGCTCGGCGCGCACGCGCGCTTGCACGGCCGGCGAGCCGATCAGCTCCGCGGCCACCGGTGGCCGACCGATCGCGGTGTTGAGCGCGATCCAGAACTTCGGCTCCAACGCGCCGACCGCGAGGTAGCGATCGTCTTGCGTGCGGTACACGCCGTAACACGCGAGCCCGCCGTTCAACGCCTCCCTGCCGCGCGTGGGTCGCTCTCCGCAATCGAAGTTTCCGATCTCGGCGGCGAGCAGCGCGAGCGCACCCTCGGTCATCGAGATATCGAGGTGCGCGCCCTTGCCGGTTCGAGCACGGCCGACGAGCGCGCCCAGGATCGCGGTCGCTCCCCACAGCGCACCGCCGGCGAGGTCCGCGACCTGGACTCCCGGCAACTGCGGCGTGTCGTCCGCCATGCCGCTCATCGCGAGCACGCCGGCGAGCGCGATGTAATCGAGATCGTGACCCGCGCGATGGGTGTACGGCCCGGTCTGGCCGTAGCCGCTGATCGAGCACAGGATGATCTTCGGGTTGCGCGCGGCGAGCACGTCGTAGCCGAGGCCGAGCTTCGCGAGCACGCCGGGGCGAAAGCTCTCGACGACGACCTCCGCGCGCTCGACCATCGCGAGGAACGCATCGCGCGCGACCGGTGTCTTGAGATCCAGCGCGATCGAGCGCTTGCCGCGGTTGACCGCGAGGAACCGGCCCGACATGCCGTGCTTCGCGGGAGGGAACGCGCGGAGATAGTCGCCGAGCTTCGGATCCTCGACCTTGACGACGTCGGCCCCCATGTCGGCCAGCACCATCGTCATGAAAGGACCTGGTAAGAGCCGCGACAGATCGAGGACGCGAACCCCCTGCAACGCGTCGGCGAGCGGAGACGGAGCCATGGCGGCAGTGTACGATCGCCGCGATGACTCAGGGGCCGCCCTGCCCGAACTGCGGCTCGCTGCTGCGTTGGTATCCGGACCAGCAGCAGTGGGGATGTGATCAGTGCAGGGTGATGTATCCGCCTCAGGTGATGGTGCAACCGCAGGCGTACGTTTCAGGAGCGTTACATCGCGGGCATCGTGCGAAGCGGGCCGTACACGGCCGCGCGCTGACGTGGAATAAGCCGGTGATCTATGGGGTCGTCGGCGTCCTGCTCGTCGGTGCCGGCATCATCGTCACGCTGTTCGTGCTTCATCGCGGCAAGCACAAAGGTGGCTACGGCGATCGCGACACCGCGGTGCACCAGACGTTCGCCGCGCTGTCCGCCGGTGACCTCGACGGCCTGATGGCCCACGCCGGCCTCGGCCTCGCGACGCACATGATCACGTGCGACGAGGGCAAGGCGCCGACCGCCGACCAAGAGGCGAAGGACGCCGAGGACCTGCGGCACGAGCTCGCGCGTGCGATCGACCGCGCGAAGGGCACGACCTACGTCGTCGGCGAGCTGTCCGAGCCGACCAAGCCGATCACCAAGGCCAAGGGCGAGTCGCTGATGCGCGGCTGCACGCTCGACACCGACTTCACCGTCCACGCCGTCCACCTCGAGCTCGCCGCGACGCGCAACGGCAAATCGACGAACACCGACGCGAAGCTCGACGTCGCCGAGGTCGATGGTCGGTTCTACGTCATGAAGACGCCGCACATCGCGGGTTGCGACGGTGCCGCGGCGTGGACCACGCTCGTGATCGGCCGCGAGACCGAGGTCACGCTCGCGAACAAGCTCGCCGCGCCGATGCTCGCCGCGTGCAGCGACGACAAATGGCCCGCGCCGGTGATCGAGTGCGCCTCGAACGCGGTCGGCATCAAGGACGTCCACGCGTGCTTGAAGGATCTCGATGCCACCCAGCGCGCTCACCTGAGCACCGCGATCAGCGGTGTGCTCGACAACTCCGCGCTGCCATCCGGCAGCGCTGGCTCGCCGGGACAGGCCCGGCTCGGCGATCAATCACCGGCGGCCGCGACGCTGCGCGCGATGGTGCCGATCGATGCCGACGTGCCACCGAAAGCGTCGGACGTCACGACCGAGCCGCCGATCTCGACGGGCGTCGCCGACTTCTGGCTCGCGCCGCGCTCGGATGGCTCGTTCGTGATCACGTCGTCGGTCGTCACCGCGGTGTTCCCGACCAGGCCCGAGCTCAAGGTCGCTCCGTCGTCACGGCCGAACGCCGACGGCAAGCCGTTCGACATCTACACGATCTCCGCGCCGCCCTACGAGCTGCAGCTGATCGCGATGGGGCGCAACATGCGCGACGAGGGCGGCTTCAAGAACCTCGAGGCCGAGCTCGGCAAGCTCGGCAAGGTGACGAAGGCCGATCGCATCGAAGCCGGCGCGTCGATCACGCGGTTCACCGTCGGCACGCAGTTCACCCTCGATGGTCGTCTCGACCTCGTCCACGGGTTGATCGTCAACGCCAGTGCCAGTGGCGCGCTGACCCCGGCCGCCGAGGCGTTCCTCGAGAGCGTCCACGTCAAGCTCCCACCGGATCCCGTCGCAGACGCCACCGTGCTGACCGGCGTGCGCGAGCGCAAGGGTCTCAAGACCAAGATGATCGTCCACGATCCGGACGATCACTTCACGTTCGAGGTTCCGTTCCACACGAAGATCGAGCGCAACGTCGACACCGAGAACCACGCGGTCGTCGTGACGATCAAGAAGAAGAACGCGGTCGTCACGATCGACGAGGTCGCGGCCTGGGACGCGCTCGCGATCGGCCCGACGAAGCTCGCCGAGCTCCAAGCCAAGGCCAAGCCGAAGGCTCACCTGGTGTGGAACGCGTTCCAGCACCGGATGTTTCGAATCACGTGCGGCGCCGAAGCGCCGTGTGATCCGATCGTGAAGTCACTGCACTTCAGCGATCCGGAACCGCCGAAGTAGCTACTGCGGCTTCGCGATCTCGAACAACTGCTGCAGCTTCATCGCGAGCATCGGATCGCCCGAGACGCGGAGCTTGCCCTGGAAGTACAGCTGCATGCCGGCGTTCGGATCCGAGAGCATCGTCTTGAAGTCATCCGCAGCGACTTCGACCGTGCACTGGGCCTTGCCCGAGTCACCGCGCGTGCAGCTCGGCGGGTCCGCCGTCAGGTCGACCGTCCACTCGCCGCCGCCCTCACCCGAGACCTTGAAGCAGTAGATCGCGTTGAGCTCGCGAGCCTTGTCCGGGTACTGCTTGAGACCTTGCGGGACGAGGTTGTCGAACAGATCCTGTGCGTCCTTGGGCATCGTTGCCATAGCGTTCCTCCGACGAGGTTGTTACCCCGGCCGGGAAGATACAGTCAACTGTGACGGCCGAACTAGTGCGCGGCGGGCAGGTCGACCGTCGTGAACACGCAGCTGGTGGCATCGCCTTCGGTCGGCTGGAAGTTGACGTTGTCGGTGTAGTAGGAGCGGCGGAAGTCGGTGCCCCAGCACTCCGACGCGATCGCTTGCGTCGAACCGAGGTCACCACCGGCGACGCGCGCATCACCGCGGCCCGCGCCATCGGCATTCCACCGCGAGCGCACCGTCATGTCCTCGTTCAGCGCCGTACCGCCGGCGTTGCCGAGGATGTCGAACGTCATGTCGCCCGAGCCATCGTCGCCCTCTTGATACGAGTAGTCGGCGGTGACCGGCGCGTCGTGGTCGTCGGTCGAGATGATGTGCAGGTCGAGCTTCTTCGCCGCGAGGTCGTAGCGCGCGTCGATCGTGCCCTTGTTGTTCGCGTTGTCGATCGGATCGACGCGCTTGCTCGCATCGAGATCGAGCAGGAACTCGCCGTTGCCCTGGAGCTCGCCCGGCGTCGGATCCGCGTGACCGCTCAGCACGACCTCGAACTGCGAGCCCGACACCGTCTTGTTGCGACCCGAGAAGTTGTAGTCGTAGGTGCCGTCGCCTTGCGCGGTGACGTCGAGGCGGTACTCGGCGGGGTCGAGCGCGCTGCTCCACGGGCCCCACGTGTACGTGTCGCCGCTCACCGAGGTCACCGGGTATTGCACGATCGAGTGGAGCAGGACGAGCACCCACGCGCTGCCGCCGTTGAACGTCGCCGTCGCGGCGCGCGTCGTGAGGTAGTACGTCGCGAGGTCACCGACCGTGCGGTTCTGACCGTCGGGCAACTTGATCCGGACCTGATCCGAGGTCGGCAACGCCTTGTCGATCTCCGACGACGGGGCGCTGTCCTGGCGCACGCAACCAGTGGCTGCGAGCGAAACGAAACAGGTTGCGGCGAGCAGGCTCTTCATCACGTTGATCATGCCGACTGCTAAAGCAGCTCGGATGCCAACGGTCTTCGAGTCGGATCGCGGACTTACGGTGTCGGATTTTCCGACGGCGCGCGCGCGGCGCCGGGAGCCGTAGGAGGGGCCGACAACTCCGGCAAGATCGTGAGCGTGTCGCCGTCGTGGAATGCGACGACCGCATCGGGAGCGACCGCGAGCCCGACCGGATCGGGGCGCTGCACGCGGGGGAGCGGGTACACCCACATGAGGAGCGCGTTCGCGGCGTAGCCCACGATGAAGTGGTGATCGAGCGAGCGATCGAGCTGGATCGCGATCGCCACATCTCCGATCGAGTCGATCGCGTGGCCGACCAGCCCGATGCCGGGCACCGGGAACGCGACCTGACCGTTCATCGAGCCGGTCGCATCGATGTCCATCAGGTTCATCTCGGGCAGGCCGCCGAACCGGCCGACGTTCGACACGCGCACCATCGGCGCCTGTTCGGGCAGGTACACCGCGCCGAGCAGCTCGGTGTACGAGCGCTCGGTCTTCCACGCCGGTTTGCCTTTTTGGGTCGCGCGGATGATGCCTTCGTCGTCGCGCGCGACCTGCCAACTGTGATCCCTGTAGGTGATGTCGAGTGGCGGCGCGGTCGCGGTGGTCGGCGTCGCGACGCCGGTGAGCTGGTCGACGAGCACCGCGCGCTCGCCGCGTCGCCACACCAGCGTGTGATCGTCGTGTGCCCACAGCCGCTGCGGGCCCGGCTCGTTCGCGAAGTCCTCGACGTCTTTCGGATGACCATGCACCGCGACGAAGCTGAGGTCACCGCCGGTCGGTGTCACGACGCGCACGCAGCCGAGCAGGCGGTCGGCCTTCATCTCGGGCGCTTGGAGGCACTCGCCGAGCAGCACGAACGAACCGGTGCGCGCGAGCGGCGGCGCGACGTGCAGCCCGGCCGGCTTGGACCACATGACCTGTCCGCGCAGATAGTCGACCGCGACGAAGCCGAATTGCGACGACGCGACGACCGCGATGCCGCTCGTGATCGCGGGCCCGCCGACATCGAACCGCGGCACGGTGGTCTTGACCGGCAGCGCGACGATATGGAGGGGTTCGACCTTCGGGAACCGCGCGATCGCGGTCCAATCGGCGACGGCGGCGTCGGCGACGACCCGCTGCGGCGCGGCGGCATCGCGTGGCGGGTCGACCTGCTTGCCTCGGCACGCGGCGATCAGCGCGAGGACGGCGAACGCCTTCACTTGCGACCGAACCAGCGACGCAGAAATCCCAGCTTCTTCGGATCGGGCTCGGTCGGCGGCCGGTCGGGTTTGGTGTCGGCTTCGCGCTGTTCGTCTTCGGGACCGCGGACGTAGCCGGCGACGCGGCCATCCGAGACCAGCATCACTGCCGGCGAGATCGAGCGTCCGCCGCTCTCGTCGTGGCGCGACCGCGTGAGCTCGGCGAACCGCGCGATCGCGGCGGGGTTCTCGGTGATTCGGCCGACCAGCAAGCATCCACGTGCCGGAGCGGCGGCGGCGAGCAGGTCGGCGCCGAGGTCGTCGTGGAGCGAGCGCATGAATTCGCGATCCAACAACTTCTCCGCCGCGTAGAAACTTCCCGAGACCAGGAGGATTCCACTCGCGACCTCGTCACACTGGACGGCTTCCTCGGCGAGGTTCGAGTACGCCTCGGCGAACGCCTGCTCGGGCGTCTTGCCGATCGCCTCCTTGCGCAGCAGGCCGAACGTGGTCTCGCCGTCGACGCCGCACACGATGATCGGGAGATCCGACGGTGCGTCGTCGGCGATCACCGGCTTCCACACGACGTCCTCGAGCACGACGTCGCGGCGATCGCGCAGGCTCGGCATCAACCGGCCGTTCGCGACGCCGCTCGCGGTCTCCTCGGCGGCGACCAGCAGCTTGAACAGCGACTCGCCGCGGCCATCCTCGACCACGCGTTGCGCGCGGTTGGTCGGGAACATCGTCGAGTGCTCGCTCATCTGAAAGCCGAACGGCACGATCGCGCGATCGCTCTGGACCCAGCGGCCGGGATACTTCGCGCGCAACAGCTCGCCGGCGAGCGCCGACAGCTCGAGCACACGCGTCCAGTACGCGACCTCGTCGCTGCGCTCGGGTGGATTCGCGTAGGTCTGATCCTCGAGCATGCGCAGCGCCATCGCGGGGTCGCGCACGCCGACCTTCGCCGCGGCGCGCCGCGCGAGCTCCTTGAACGCGCGATCCGCGAGCACGCCGACCTCGTGCGCCGAACCGGGACCGTAGAGCTCGACGCGCTTGCGATCCGCGCGCTCGAGCGTGGCGTGGGCGGCGGCGAGCACCTCGCGCATGAACAAGGGTGGCTCGGTCGCGACCGCGTAGTGCACCGCCGCATCGACGTGGCCATCCTCGGCGAGCTGCGCGCGCGCGTTGACGATCCGCGCGAGCGCGAACAGCACCGACAGCTCGGGCTCCGCGAGCATCTCCGCATTGCTGCGGTGGTCGCTCTGGATCGCGATCGGCTTACCGTCGACCCGTGCAGCCAGGTCGATCTTGTCGATCGAGCAGTACACCTCGATCTGTTGGTAGCACGCCTACGGGGTGCCTTCAGGCGACTTCTTGCGCTTGTCCAAACTCTCGCGAAACTTGTCGGCCCAGTCTTCCTTGTTGACCTGCCGGACGCGCGAAATCGCGAGCGAGCCGCGGGGCACGTCCTTGGTCACCGTGGTGCCAGCGCCCACATAGGCGCCGCGCCCCACCGTGACGGGAGCGACCAGCTGGCTATCCGAGCCGATGAACGCGTTGTCCTCGATCGTGGTCCGCGACTTGGTGATGCCGTCGTAGTTGCACGTGATCACGCCGGCGCCGATGTTCGACTTCGAGCCGACCGACGCGTCGCCGAGATACGCGAGGTGGTTGGCCTTCGCTCCCGCCATCATGTGGGTCTTCTTGGTCTCGACGAAGTTGCCGAGATGGACATCCTCGTCGATCCGCGACCCCGGGCGCAGGTGGCTGAACGGGCCGATCTGCGCGCGCTCGCCGACCTGGGACTCGGTGATCACCGAGTACGGCTTGATGTTCGTCGCGGCGGCGATCGTCGCGTCGGTGATCACCGAGCCGAGATCGACGGTGACGCCGTCGGCGAGCGTGGTCTTGCCGCGCAGCGCGACGTTCGCACCGAGCGTGACATCGCGACCGAGCGGGCCGACGTCGGCGTCGATGAACGTCGACGCCGGATCGATCATCGTGACGCCCGCGCGCATCCAGTCCTCGTTGATCCTCCGGCGCGCGGTGACCTCGACGCTCGCGAGGTCGACGCGATCATTGATCCCGGTGACCTCGTCGAACGGGACGTCGATCGCCGTCGCACCGCCGCGCTCGAACGCGTGGGCGACCAGATCGGTGAGATAGATCTCGGACTTCTTGTTGTCGGCGTGCAGCGCGGTCAGGTCCTTGCGCAGATCGCCGAGCCGGATCGCGTAGAACCCGGCGTTGGTGTCCACGATCGCGCGTTGCTCCGGCGTGGCATCCGGATGCTCGACGATCTTCGCGAGCACGCCACGCTCGTTGCGCACGAGCCGGCCGTACGGCATCGGGCGATCCGGAATCGTCGAGAGCAGGGCCATGCCGCTCGGCGATGCGTCGGCCGCCGCGACGAGCTCGGTGACCCGCTCGGGCAAGAGCAGCGGTGCGTCGCCGGTGAGGATCACGACGATCCGATCATCGGGCTCGTTCGTAACGATCGGGAGCGCGCACTGCACGGCGTGACCGGTGCCGCGCTGCTCGGCCTGATGCGCGATCTCGACGACACCGACGCCGAAGCTGGCGTCGAGCGACGCCTTCACCGCGTCGAGCTGGTGGCCGAGGATCGCGACGATGCGCGCGGCGTGCGCCTTCTGCGCCGTGGTCACGACCCAGTGCAACAGGGGGCGACCGGCGACGCGATGCAGTACCTTCGCCGTATCGCTCTTCATCCGCGTGCCGAGTCCGGCGGCCATGATGAAGACGAGAGGACTTTGACGACTCATGTGGCGTGAAACGTACACCGAACTCTGGCTCGTCGCGATGCTGGTCGCGTGCGGCTCGCCACACGTCACCGCTAGCCCGAACGGCGAGGTCCGGTGGCCGCCGATCGTCGACAGTCACGTCCATCTCGCGCTGGATCCGGTCGCCGACCAGTTGCAATCCCACGGCGTCTTGGTCGCGGTCGACCTCGCCGCGCCCGAGCGCGCGATGGCAGACAAGCTGCCGATCGAGATCCTGCGATCGGGCCCGATGCTCACGCACCCGAACGGCTATCCGCTCGACCAATGGGGCAAGGCCGGCTACGGCATCGGCTGCGACGACGAAGCGTGCGTGCGCGCGACCGTCGAGCGCTTGGTCGGCGAGGGCGCGCGCGTGATCAAGATCGCCGGCGATGACGACGGGCTCGCGGTCGCGCTGATGCCGGTCGCCGTGCAGGCCGCTCACGCGCATCATCTCAAGGTCGCGATCCACGCGCTCTCGGATGCCGGTGCGCTCGCCGGTGCGAAGGCCGGCTGCGACATCCTCGCGCACACCCCGCTCGAGACGCTGTCCGAACCGACGATCGCGGCGTGGGCCGGCCGCACCGTGATCTCGACGCTCGCGGCCTTCGGCGGCACGCCGATCGCCGTCGAGAACTTGAAGCGGCTACACGTGGCCGGAGTGATGGTCCTGTACGGCACCGACCTCGGCAACCTCCAGCACACCGGTCCGAGTCACGAGGAGGTCTCGCTGCTCGAGCAGGCCGGGTTCTCCGACGCGCAGATCGTCGCCGCGATGACGACGCTGCCGATCGCGTTCTGGGGCATCACGGTCGACCCGGGCACGTACCTCGTCCTCGACGGCGACCCGCGCAAGAACATCGTGCGCCTACTCTCGCCGCTCCACGTGTTCGCGCACGGCAAATCCGTGCGATGACCATGGCGTGCGCTACGTCGTCGTTCTGTTGCTGATCGCGCGCGTCGCGTCGGCGCATCAGTCGTCGACGAAGTATCTCGACGTCACGATCACCGGCGAGCGCGCGGAGCTCGCGTTGCGGTTCGTGCCGAACGATGTCACCGAGCCGATGAAGCTGCGCCCCGATGCCAAGCCGACCGTGCAGGCCGCGGTCTCGGCGGCAGGGGTCGCGGCCTACGTCGAACGCTGGGTCCTCGTGCAGGGGTGCAGCGCGGGCACCGGGACCTCGAGCGCCGCCGGGGATGGCTTCGTCGCGGTGACGTGGACCGTGACGTGTCCCGATCCGATCCACGAGCTCGTCGTCGATTTCACGCCGTTCTTCTCGCTCGATTCGAAGATGGAGATGTTCGTTCGCACCGCGGGTTCGGATGCTTCACTCCGCGTGATCGCCGCGGCGCCGTCGCTGACGTTGACGTTCGACGATTCGCCGCTCACCGACGGCGTGCGCGGCGCACTGTCGATCGCACGGCTCTCGTTCCTGGTGTTGATCGTGCTCGTAGGCGCGGTCGCGAAGCGCTACGTCCGTGCGACCGCGATCTTGCTCGCCGCGTACTCGCTCGCGACGCTGATCGGCGGCTTCACCGGCGTCGCGCTCGACCCGATGCTCGGCCCGATGCTCGGCGACGCGCTGGTCGCCGCGACGATCGTCTACGCCGGTCTCGAGGTGATCTCGCGACCGGACTGGCGATGGCGCACTGCGACGTTCGGGGCGTTCGGGGTCGTCCACGGCATCGTCCACAACGGGCGAGCTCCGTCGATCGCGTCGACGTTGATTTTCAACGTCACCGCCGCACTGGTCGGAGGAGCGTTGGCGTTCGCGGTGTTGTTGCCGTTGGTCCGACTCGCGATCGCCCGGATCGGACCACGCCGTGTCGTGGTCAGCGTCGCCGCGCTGGTGACCACATGCGGCGTCGTTTGGTTCGTTGAGCGCGCATTCAGCACCTGAGCCTACGTGTAAGCGCGATCAACGTGAGGGGTTGATGGTTCAACGCACGAGGGCGACCCGTCTATACTGGAGACACATTGGCAGTAGACACTTCTCAGGCAAGCCCGGGAGATGAGCCGAGTAAGCCTGTCGTCATCTGTGTGGATGACGATCATCACAACCTGAACGCGCTCGGTCGCGTGCTGCGCGCGCGGTGCAGTGTGTTGTTGGCCACGAGTGGACAAGAGGCGCTCGACCTCCTCGAACAACACCCTGAAGTTTCCGCGATACTCGCAGATTTACACATGCCCGGACTGCCCGGCGCAGAGCTCCTCGCGCGGGTAGCGACGCTCCGACCGCAGACTCGGCGCGCGGTCGTCACCGGATTTCCAGAATCCGAAGAGCTGATCAGCGCGATCAATGCGGGTCATCTGCACTACGTGATCACGAAGCCGTGGAAGCTCACCGATCTGTTGCAGGTCGTCGACCAATTGATCCACACGTATCGGCTCGAGCGCGACAACGCGCGCTTGGTCGACGAGCTCCGCCTTCACGAGACCGCGCTCCAGGCGCAACTCCATCAACGTGGTCGCGAGATCTCGGCGGCGACGGAACAGCTCGCCCAGATGGGAATGCAGCTCGATGCGCTCACGCTGCGCGATCCGCTGACCGGTCTCTACACGCACATGGCGTTTCAAGAGCGGCTGCGCGAAGAGGTCGCGCGCGCGCTTCGCTACAACCAACCGATGTCGCTGTTGATCGCCGACATCGACGCGTTCGCCTCGGTCAACCACGACCTCGGCTATCAAGCCGGCGACGACATCCTGCGCCGGATCGCGACCACGCTCGTCGAGGACGATTCGCCGGATCGCGTGCGGACGTCCGATATCGTGGCGCGCTACTCCGGTGAAGAATTCGTGCTGCTGCTGCCGGAGACCGCGAAGGCCGGCGCGCTGACGAAGGCCGCGCGGATGCGCGACGCGGTCGCGATGGCGAAGCTGCCGAACGATCGCAAGGTCTCGCTGTCGATCGGCGTCGCGTGTTTGCCCGAGGACGCGGCCGATCCGGAGAGTCTGCTCACCGCCGCCGAAGCTGCACTGCGCGGCGCGAAGCGCGGTGGCCCCGGCCGCGTACACTTCTTCTCCGCCGGCGACGATGCGGGCGACAAGCACGAGGTCAGCCGGCCGTTCAATCGGATGCGCGAGCCCGAGGTCGATCGGTTTCGCCCGTATCAAGAGCGCATGGGCGAGGTCACGTCGATCCTCGCGCGCGATCGCTCGCTGTCGTGCTTGCTCGTCGATCTGTCGCGGTTGCACAAGGTCGAGCTCGATCTCGGCGTCGCCCATCACAGCGAGATCTACGATCACGCGGCCGCCGTCCTCGATCGCCTGCGCGGCGCGGTGCTCGATCCGGCCGACATCATCTGTCGCTCCGGCGATGGCGACGGCTACTTGATCATCCTCGCGCCGCGCGGCGCGCATCGCCTCGATCTCGAATCGCTCGCGCAAGCGGTCGAGCGCGCGGTCGAAGAAGCGCTGTCGCCGATGGTCGCCGAAGTGTTGCGCGAGCAACCGCGCATCGTCGTCGGTGCGGCCCGCGTCCTCGGCAACTCGCTGCTCCGCCCGGAGCGCCTCACCGCTCGCTTGATCAGCGACGCGACCGAGAGCGCGCGCAACCTCCGCGAGCGCAAGGCGCATCGCGATCGCACGACGCTGCAGGACGTGATCCTCGGCGAGGGTCTGACCAGCGTCTATCAGCCGATCGTCGATCTCGGCACCGGCGACATCTTCGCGTACGAGGCGCTGACCCGCGGTCCGCGCGGCACCACGTTCGAATCGCCCGCGACGCTGTTCGCGATCGCCGAAGAAGTCGACCTCACCGTCGAGCTCGATCGCGCGTGCTTCCGCGGCGCCCTGCGCAACGCGATGACGCTCGAGCCGGTGCATCGGCTATTCGTCAACCTCCTGCCGATGTCGTTCTACGACTCGGCGTTCATCGAGATCGAGGTCGGGAATTTATTGACGGCCGCCGGCCTGACCCCCGCGAACATCGTGTTCGAGATCACCGAACGGCTCGCGATCGAGAACTTCGCTTCGTTCAAGCGCGCGCTCGGCACGTACACCGCGATGGGCTTCGGCGTCGCGATCGACGACGTCGGCACGCGGCACTCGAACCTCGAGACCGTGATGTCGCTGCGGCCGCACTTCATCAAGATCTCCGACGTGCTCGTGCGCGGCATCGCGCGCTCGACGGTGAAGCGCGAGATGCTGCGCTCGCTGCGCCACATCGCCGAGACGATCGATGCGGTGATGGTCGCCGAGGGCATCGAGCACGTCGAGGATGTCGAGGCGTTGCGCGAGCTCGGCCTGCGCTACGGCCAGGGCTACTACATGGCGCGCCCGGGCCCGCCGTTTCCGACGCTGTCCGACACCGTGCGTGCCGAGCTGCGCGCCAGTGGCTCGCCATCGAATAGCAAGTCCTCCCTGCCGATCCAGGTTCATCAATCCGACGACGACGAGGATGAAGAGGACAAGGACGACCGCGATCTGCCGATCGCGATGGCGAAGGGCAGCTTGACCAACGCGATCCCGCGCAACGTGTTCGGTCGCCCCGAGGAGGAGATCACCTCGGACTTCGCGACGCCCGACGGCCCGGTCGATCCTCGTCGCCCCCGCGCCTCGGAGCCACCCGACTCGCCCGAACCCGTGTCACAGATGTGGCAGCCGCTCTCGGATGACGAAGCGACCGGCGAAGCGCTGTTATCCAGCCTCCAGCAGCCCGGTGACCCCGAAAACGCCACCGGCTCGAAGCCCGGATCGGGCGGTCCCGGTCTAAACTGAACCCGTCGGCATGGATCGTAACGCGTTTCACAAGCTCCTAGCGTTCGGCGTCGAGCGCGGCGTCTCCGATATTCACTTCGAGGTCGGCTACCCACCGCACTATCGACTCCACGGCGAGCTGCTCGGCGCGATCAAGGTGCCGCCGCTCAGCGCGTCCGACACCGAGGCGATCGCGCGGATGATCCTCGAGGACCGCAACATCCAGACCGACTTCACGCGGCGGTTCGCCGAGATCGACGTCTCGTACTCGCTCGCGCAACGCGGCCGGTTCCGTGCGTCGATCTTTCGCCAGCGCGGTGCGGTCGGCATCGTGATGCGCCTGATCCCGATCCAGGTGCTCTCGATCGAGCAGCTCAACCTGCCTCCCGTGCTCTCGGAGATCGCCGATGCGCGACGTGGTCTCGTGCTCGTCACCGGCGCGACCGGCAACGGCAAGACCACGTCGATGGCCGCAATGCTGCGCTACATCAACGAGACCCGCCACGCGCACATCATCACGATCGAAGACCCGATCGAGTTCATCCACGAACCGCAGAAGTGCATGATCATCCAGCGCGAGGTCGGCGCGGACACCGAGTCGTTCAAGGACGCGATGACCGCGGCGCTGCGCCAGGATCCGGACGTGATCCTCGTCGGCGAGATTCGCGATCGCGAGACCGCCGCGACGTGCCTCAAGGCGGCCGAGACCGGTCACCTCGTGATGTCGGCGATCCATACGCCGGATGCCGTCGCGACGATCCAGCGCTACGTCGGCCTGTTCGAGACCGACGCCCAGGACGTCATTCGCGATCGGCTCGGCGACACGCTACAGGCCGTCGTGTGCCTGCGGCTCGTCGCGAGTAAGGACGGTCGGCGCCGGCTGCCCGCGGTCGAGATCCTGCGCGTCACGCGGACGATCCGCGAGTGCATCCGCTCGGGCCGGCTGCAAGATATCCCCGAGCTGATCCGCAAGGGTCGCGACCTGTACTCGATGCAGTTGTTCGATCAGCACCTGATCGATCTCGTGAACGCGGGCGCGGTGTCGATGGAGACCGCGATCTACGCGAGCACGAACCCCGAAGAGTTCGAGCGCGCGCTCCGCGTCGAATAGCG
This sequence comes from Kofleriaceae bacterium, assembly GCA_039935615.1. Classification (GTDB taxonomy): domain Bacteria; phylum Myxococcota_A; class Polyangia; order Haliangiales; family Haliangiaceae; genus JABFXX01. Next base: position 26,518 of record JBDTJY010000302.1, on the reverse strand, counting down.
TGAAGACGTGCACGTGACACCTGCTCGCTAGTGCTTGCGCTTGTCGTTCGCGGGCGCCGCGCGTGCCGGCGCTTGGGTCGGACGCTGAACCGCCGGCGGTTGCTGCGGACGTTGTTCGACCGGCGGCGCCTGCGGATGCTCCGCGGCGATCGGACGCTCGGGCGCACGCACCGGCGTGTTGATCGGATTCTGTGCGTGGCTGCGCGGCGGCTCCGTCGGACCGATCGGTTGGCGGGTGGGCTCGCCCTGATAGTTACCGGTCGGGCGCTCGGGACCGATCGGTTGGCGGGTGGGCTCGCCTGGATAGTTACCGGTCGGCCGCTGCGGCCCGACGGGTTGGCGACCGGGCTCCGGTTGATACGTGCCTTGCGGGCGCTGCGGCCCGACGGGAGGACGACCCGGATAGCCGTTCGACGGCGGCGGGCGATAGCCGCCACCACCATAGCCAGCGCCGGGACGCGCCGGTGGATTCGAGTTGTGCCAGCCACTCGGCGGCGCGACGACGGGAGGCCGACCATCGCGATGATCGCGAACCTGCCAGCCGCGCGGAACGTGATCGTGCGGCGCCCAGTAGCCGGGGGTGTAGACGTACGTCCCGCCGCTGTTGTCGTAGTACGGCTGGACGTAGACGTAGCCCTCTTGCGACCGCTCCCAGCGACCGCTGACCCACACCCATTCGTAGCTGTTCCAGTGCCAGTAGCCGTCGATCCAGGCATAGCCGTAGCCCGGCGACGCGCTCATGTTTTCGTAGAGCGGCTCGGGCGGCATGCTCGAGACGGTGTAGGGGCTCGGCGTTCCGACGGAGACACTCGCTTGCGTTTGGTACGAGGGACCGGCCGCGTAGCCGTACCCGTATCCGGGGTTCACGGGCGTCGTGGGTTCCACCACACACGCCTGCAGCCCGAACGCGAGTCCAGCTCCTCCGATCCACTGCGCAACGCGATGCAAACGCATAGCAAGCTCCTCTTGGCGGGCGCGTACAGCCACCCAACGATTCAGTCTAGTTGACCCTATTTGCAAGAGCAAGACCGCCCCACCGCGGTGGCCAGGAGGTTTGCCGAGCGCACGACTGGCGCCGCCGGTTCACGGCCCGTGGTGTTACAACGCCTGCGTCATGGCGCTCGCGTTAGGAACCCGACGCTCGACGGCCGCCGCCGTCGGCAGCGTGATCGCCGCGACGGCGTTCGCCGCGGCGGTCGCCGGCAGGAGTTGCCGCGTCACCGTACCGGGTCCGGAGATCACGGTGCGCGATCTACTTACAGCGGCGAAGACCGGCGATCGCGATGCGATCTTCGAGTTGCTGACCCCCGCGACCCGCGATGCGCTCGAGGCGAGTGCGAAGCGCGCGACCGATCTGGTCGGCGCGGCGATCCGGTTTTCGGCGAAGGATCTGATCTCGATCGGCGCGTTCGATTCGACCGCGGCACCGACCGACATCACGGTGATCGAGCAACACGGCGATCGCGCGATCGTCGAGATCGTCTCGCCGAGTGGACGGGCGCGACTCGACCTGCTCGAGACCGACGGCCGATGGCGCGTCGATCTCCCGCACTACGCCGATCTCTGATATCCCGGCGCCATGCGCAAGCTCGTGTTCGCGATGCCGATCCTCTGGATCGCGTGCGGTGCATCAAGACCGGAGGTCACCGTGCCCGCACCACCGCCCGCACTCACAACGCAAGCCGTCGAGGTTCCCGTGCCCCCATCGCAGCCGTCGCATTCGTGGCCCGCCACGAGGGCGCAAGACATCGTCGACACGATCCACGGCAAGCAGATCCACGATCCGTATCGCTGGCTCGAGGACGAGACGTCGCCCGAGGTCCAAGCGTGGATGAAGGTGCAGGACGACTACACGCGCACCGCACTCGCGAAGCTGCCGATGCGCGGCGAGCTCGAGGCCCGCGTCAAGGAGCTGTTCTACTACGATTCGATCAGCGCGCCGACGCATCGCAAGGGTCGCTACTTCTACTCGCGCAAGCACGCCGACAAAGAGAAGACGATCGTCTACTGGAAGCAGGGCGAGAAGGGCGACGAGAAGGTCCTGTTCGATCCGAACGCTTGGAGCGCCGATGGATCGAAGGGCCTCCACGGGTGGTTCCCGAGCCACGACGGCGCGTACGTCGCGTATCAGATCAGCGAGCACAACTCCGACGAGACGGAGATGCACGTGATCGACGTCGCGACCGGCAAGGATCTGCCCGACGTGATTTCGGGGACGAAGTACGCCGCGGCGTCGTGGACGCCCGAGGGCAAAGGTTTCTATTACACGTGGGTGCCGCCTGCCGGTGGCGCGGTCACGGTCGCCGACCGACCGGGCTTCGCGGAGCTGCGGTTTCACGCGCTCGGCACGCCGGTGGACAAGGATCCGATCGTCCACGAGGCGACCAAGAATGCCGAGACGTTCCTCGGCGGCGGCGTCTCGCACGATGGCAAGTGGTTGCTCGCGTACATCCAACACGGGTGGAACTCGAGCGACGTCTTGTTCAAGGACGCGCACAGACCGGCGGCGCCGTGGACGCCGCTGGCGGTCGGCATCGATGCAAACTTCACCGTCGACGTCTGGAAGGACAAGTTCTACATCCTCACGAACGACGGCGCGCCGCGCTATCGCGTGATGCTCGCGGATCCGCACAAGCCGGAGCGCGCGGCGTGGAGAGAGCTCGTGGCGCAGACCGACGCGACGCTGCAGGGCGCGACCATCGTCGGCGGCATGCTCGTGCTGACCTATCTCGCGAACGCGTCGAGCAAGATCGCGCTGCACGATCTCGCCGGCAAGCACGTGCGCGATGTCGAGCTGCCGGGCATCGGCACCTCGAGCGGGATCAGCGGTGAGCCCGACGAGGACACCGGGTACTACAGCTTCACGTCGTTCACCGAGCCGCAGTTGATCTTCAAGACGTCGATCAAGAGTGGCAAGTCGGAAGAGTGGGCGCGGGTGAAGTTGCCGATCGAGACGTCGAAGATCACGACCGAGCAGGTGTGGTTTCCGTCGAAGGACGGCACCAAGATCTCGATGTTCATCATCCACAACAAGGATGTGAAGCAGGACGGTTCGAACCCGACGATCCTCTACGGCTACGGCGGCTTCAACGTCTCGATGACGCCGGGGTTCGCCGGATCGCGCGTGGTCTGGCTCGAGCACGGTGGCGTCTACGCGATTCCGAACCTGCGCGGCGGCGGCGAGTACGGCGAGGACTGGCACAAGGCCGGCATGCTCGCGAGTAAGCAGAACGTGTTCGACGACTTCATCGCGGCCGCCGAGTACCTCGAGAAGGAAGGCTGGTCGTCGAAGGACCACCTCGCGATCAGCGGCGGCTCGAACGGCGGCCTGTTGACCGGCGCCGCGGTGACGCAGCGGCCCGAGCTCTACAAGGCGGTGATCTGCGCGGTCCCGCTGCTCGACATGCTGCGCTACCAGCTGTTTGGCTCGGGCAAGACGTGGGTACCGGAGTACGGCTCCGCCGACGACAAGGACCAGTTCACGACGCTGTGGGCGTACTCGCCGTATCGCCGCGCCGTCGACGAAGGCAAGCGCGCCTATCCGGCGATCCTGTTCGACTCGGCCGACCACGACGACCGCGTCGATCCGCTGCACGCGCGCAAGCTCGCCGCGGTGCTGCAAGCCGATCAAACGGCCGAGGCCCCGGTTTACTTACGCATCGAACGTAACTCCGGTCACGGTGGCGCCGACATGGTGAAGTCGGCGGTCGATCGCGTCGTCGATCAGTTCTCGTTCCTGCTGCACGAGCTGCAGTAGCGCGCTATCACCGCCACATGCGCTTGGCTTTGCTCGCGGTGATTGTTGGCTGCTCCGGCGGTGGCAAGGGCACGCGCCCGTATCCTGAACCGCGCGTCGATGACGTGGTCGCCCGGCTCGCGAAGGCGCGCGGCGAGCTGACGTCGTTCCGCGCCGACTCGACGATGGACTACTGGCTCGGTAGTCAACGCGCGAAGGGCGAAGTGCTCGTGATGGGCGCGGTCGGTGCGAAGGTCCGGTTCGCGGCGCTGTCACCGGCGGGCGGGAGCTCGATGGCGGAGATGGCGTGCGACGGCCAGAGCTTCGTGTACGTCGACTACCAGAACAACTGCGCGATGACCGGGCCGTGCGATCAGCGATCGATCGCGCAGTTCTTCCACATCGAGCTCGCGCCCGATGACTTCTTGCACCTCGCCGTCGGCACGCCGCCGGTGCTCGCGAATCCGACCGGCAAGACCACGTGGGACGCCAATCGCGGCGTCGAGCACGTCGAGCTGACCGGCGCCGACGGCACCGAGAAGCTCGCGATCGACATGCGCGAGGGCCACTTCGACGTGCTCGACGCGGAGCTGGTCGGCAGCGACGGCAAGACCAAGTGGTCGGTCGCGAACAGCGAGTTCGTCGAGGTCGGAGGCAAGCGCGTACCGAACAAGAGCCAGTTCAAGTCGCCCGACAACAAGCAGGACCTGCTGGTCAACTGGGGCGACGCGGCGAATCGCGCGATCAACCTCGCGATCGAGGACGACAAGTTCAAGCTCGTGCCGCCGGCCGGCCTGCGCGCCTGCCCGTAGAACAAGCGCTACGGCAGCGTCAACGTGCGCACGTGGTTGTACGCGGTGCCGTCGCCGTCATTGCCGTCGGCGAGCACCATGCGCGTGCCGTCGGGCGAGATGTCGAGCCCCTCGATCCCGTAGAACGCCGCCGACATCGGATCGATGTTGTCGTCGTAGCCGCCTTCGAGCGTGCCGGCGACCGTCGTGACCATGCCGTTATAGATCTTGCGGATGTCGTGGTTGCCCCACTCGGTCACGTAGATCGCGCCGCTGGCATCGCTCGTCATCCCCTTCGGCGCGTTGAACAGCGCCGTCGCGAGCGGACCGTCTTGGTGACCGGCCACATCGGGCGTCCCGCCGAACAGCGTGACCGCGCCGGCCATCGTCACGCGGCGGAGGATGTGGCTGCCGAACTCGCTGACGATCACATCGCCGGTGTTGGTGACGACGAGGTCCCACGGGATGTTGAACGTCGACGCCGTGCCGGTGCCATCCTGATGGCCGACCGCGCCGGCGGTCCCCGCGAGGAGGGTCGACGTCCCGGTCGCCGGATCGAGCGTGTAGACGACCATGTCGAGATAGTCGGAGATGATCAACCGGCCATCGCTGAGCAGGCCGAGACCGCGCGGGCGGGTCTGATTGCTCGCGACGATCGTCGCGGTGCTCGGATTCGCCGGATCGATCTTCCAGATCGTCCCCGACGTCGCCGAGTGGTTGGCCATCTCGTCGTCGTCGCACTCGACATAGAGGAAGCCGGTCGCCGGCGACATGATCATGCCGAACGGACGATTGAAGCGCGGGTCGCGGAACAGCGTCGTGACGTTGCCTTGCGCGTCGACCTTGCGCAGCAGGCTCGAATCGAAGTCGAGCACGTACGCGGTGCCGCTCACGCCCAACGCGACGTTGACCGGATTGCTGAACCTCGCCGTGCCGCGCGCACCGTCCTTCGTGCCGGCGTCGGAACAACCCGAAAGCGTGCCGGCGGTCAGGCCGAGATCGGCGAGCGTGCAGGGACCGGGGTCGATGATGCCCGCATCGCTTCCGGAGCCTGTTCCTCCGTCGGGCGCTGTGCCGCCGTTGTTGTTAAACGCGCAACCCGCCAGCACCAATACAACGACCGTCCAACGCATGAGTCCTCACTATATCAAGGTGTGATGTCGTCACCCGAGAGATCAGAGGGACTCGCTTCAGAGGGCGTGGCGGGTGCCACGTACCAACCCGGATCCACACCGGGGCGAAGGCGATCGCGAACTTTCACGATCGTGAACATGCCGCCCATGTCGATCGCACCGTGGAGCCCTTTGCCGCCGAGCATCGAAATAGCGTTTGCCGGCTGCGGCATACGCATCTGGCTCATCTCGCTCATGCCGGCATGACCCATCGTCATGTACCCCGGCACTACCCGAGACAGCTTCGCATCGAGGCCCGTTGGATCAGCTCCGACGAGGTTCGCAGCAACATGTCCCATCTGATTCATAGCGTGATGAGTCATGTGGCAATGCAAAGCCCAGTCCCCGGCTGCGCGCGCGACAAACTCGATCACGCGCACCGTGCCCACCGGCACCAGCACGGTGGTCTCCGGGACACGAGCGCTCGGTGGAACGGCTCCACCATCGGTCGCCACGACCTCGAACGCGTGCCCGTGAATGTGAATTGGATGGTGATCCATCGGCCCCAAGTTGCCGAACCGAATGCGAACGCGGTCGCCGACCTCGGCGACGAGCGGCTCGGTCGCCGGGAATGATTTGCCGTTGAACGTGAGGACGTTGAAGTCGTTCATCGCGAGCGGATCAGCACGGTGCGCGCCGATCGGCACCATCATCTCGTGCGTCATCAGCACGTAATCGCGCACGCGCGCGCGCTCGCCACTGCGCGGATGGACCACGATCATGCCCATCATGCCGAACGCGATCTGGGTCATCTCGTCGACGTGCGGGTGATACATGAACGTGCCCGTGCGATCGAAGACGAATTCGTACTTGAACGTCTTACCCGGCGGAATCGGCTCCTGCGTGAGGCCGGCGACACCGTCCATGCCGTTCGGCACGAACACGCCGTGCCAGTGCACCGTGGTCGGCTCGGGCAACTTGTTCGTGACGTAGATCCGGACGCGCTCGCCCTCGGTCGCTTCGAGCGTCGGACCCGGCGTCGACTGGTTGTAGCCCCACGCCTTGATCGTCAGGCCCGGTGCGACCTCGTGATCGAATTCTTCCGCGCGCAGGTGATAGACGCGCACGCCCTTGACGAGCCTCGACGGCAGCGACGAGCCGTTCGGCGTGATCACGCGATGCGCGCCGGTCTGCGGCGGGCCCCCGCCCTTGGTGTCGTCGGGCGGCGTCTTCGCATGCGCGGATCGAGTCGCGAGGACAGCACCGCCGGCGAGCGCGGAGGCCAGGAGCGATCTACGGCTGACGGTCATCGGACCTCCGGATCATGACGCCGCGGCGCAGCGCGGTGACTTCGGTCATCGCATCGGCGTAGCGGCGAAGGGCCTCGAGATATTGCGCGCCGGCATCGACGAGGTCGCGGCGCGCCACGATCAGCGCGAACGGATCGGCGTCCATCGCGTTGTAGTGGAGCAGCGTCTGGTCGACGATCTGTTGGCGCAGCGGCAGCACGACCTCGTGGAGGTGACGCGCTTCGGCGTGGGCCGCGAGCACGGCGACGCGCACCGAGCGAGCTCGGGCGCGGAGCTCGACCGCGGTGGCCGACAGCTCGTGCTCGGAGCGTGCGGCCGCGGCGTCGGCCTTCGCACGTTGACCGGCGCGTTGATCGAACAGCGGGATCCCGATCCGGATCGCGGGCCCGACCTCGATCTCGCCGTCGCGATCGATCGCGGACACGCCGACGCCGAGCTCGGGGAGGATCGCGTCGACGGTCTCGGCGCCCGCGCGATTGGCCGTGGCATCACGCAGGTCGCGCGCGGTCGCGAGCTCGAGGCTGGCGGCCACCGACGCGGTCTCGAGATCATCGACCGCAGGTGCGGCCTCGGGCGGATCGAGGAGCATGCCGGTCGTGGTCCATCGGGTCCGCGCGCCGGACAGTCCGAGCGAGGCATCGATCGGTTCGCGCCGGCGCTCGAGCTCGGCCTCCGCGCGCGCGAGCTCGACGCGGGCTTGTTCGCGCGCCGCGCGTTCGCGGGCGAGCGCGAGCTCGGTGGTGTTGCCGGCATCGTGCATGCGTTCGCGCACGGTCGCGGCGGCATCGGCGGCGTCGAAGGCGGTGCGGCGGAGCTCGACGCTCTGCTGCGCGGCGATGTAGTCGTGAAACGCGATCTCGACCCGCGCGGCGAGCTGGAGCGCGGTCGCCGCGGCGGTCGCGCGAGCCGCGGCGAGGTCGGCGTGCGCAGCGGCGCGCCGGCGCGGTGCGGTCACGAGCGTGAGGACGTTCTGGACCGCGTCGACCTCGTACTCGTGGCCGTGGCTGCCGAACCGCAGTTTGCCGTCGATGGCGAGCGGACCGAGGCCGAGCGCCTGCGCGAGCTCGCCGCCGGCGATCCCGAGATCGTCGAGCGCCGCGGCGAGCCGTGCGTTGTTCGCGAGCGCGATCTTCACCGCGGCGTCGGCATCGAGTGGCTTCGCGAGTAGCGCGTCGAGGTCGACCTTGTCGCGCTCGACGCCGCTGCGCGCGTGGATCAGCGCATCGACCGGATCCGCGAGCTCGTGCTGCGAGGGCACGCAGGCCGCGAGCGCGAGCGCGAACAACCACTTCATGAGCCGTGATGGCACTTCATGAGCCGTGATGGTGATGTGGAGCCGGCGCCGGGTCGGTGCGCAGCGCGGGCACGTCCACGTAGCTCGCGACGCCAGGGCGCAGCGTCGCCGGAGCGCCGGCGAGCCGGCCCGTGTCCGCCGACGGGTTCGCCGGGTGCTGTGCGGTCAAGGCCGATGGCTCGACCGCGCAGCTCGCGAGCAAGATCAGCGCGAGCACTCTCACATCTTCATCTCGCACGAGCCGGGCTGGAGATGGCTCGCGTGCATGCGGAGCTCGTTCTGTAGCGCGGCGGTGTCGTCGGGGCTCGCGGCGGTGAACACGATGCGCGAGCCGGTCGGGACCTCTTCGACGACGGCCGTCGACTTGGTCCCGATCATCATGCCCATCGCATTGGCGGGACCGGAGTGCTGGTCGTGCACCTGCGCGAGCGTCGCGCTGGCCTTGCGTACGCCGTCGAGCGAAGCCGGCGACGTCACGAACACGAGCGCGCCGCCGTTCGCGGTGTCCTCTTCGGTCACCGACGTGCCGGCGAGCGTCATCGGGCAGCTCGCGTCGACGGTCGCGGTGATCGGAGCCGGGTGTGGTTTCTCGCTCGCCGATCCACCACAGGCAGCGAGGCCACAGGCAGCGAGGCCACAGGCAGCGAGGATCGCGATCCGCGGGAGCTTCATCGAGCGCTGGTATATCACGCGTGCAGCTCGCGGCCGTGGACGAGCCAGCCGGTCGAGCCGCCGGCGAGCACGCGATCGAACCGCTCGAGCTCACCGAACAGCCGGGTCAGCGCGTCTTGCACGACATCCTCGGCGAGCGCGGCGGCCACCGTCATCAGCCGCTGAATGTCGGGGCGGTCGATCAAACGTTCAATGGCACTCGTTCAATGGTGATGGCAGGGACAGTTCGGCATCGTGCAGTGGGGACAGTCGGGGCAACAGCAGAACATCATGATCATTTGAAAGAACGACATGCCCATCTAGGCGCGAGCCGGCGGATCCGTGACCGTCGCTTCGTAACCGGCTGATACGACGGCGGCCAGCAGCGCCGGAAGGGTCGTCAGATCATCGTGGTCGACCATCGCCTGGCCCTCGGGCAGGCTGACCGCGACCTTCGCGACGCCCGGGACCTGCCTCAACGCGGAGTCGACATGGCGCACGCAGTTGTTGCAGGTCATGCCGGTGATGCGCAAGGTGGTGGTCACGAGGGAACGGTAGCACCGCATGAGTGACACGACGATCGATCTCCCAGTTCTCGGCATGACCTGCGCGGCGTGCGTGCGCCGGGTCGAGCGCGCGGTGGCGGGCGTCGCGGGCGTCGCGAGTGCCGAGGTCAACCTGCCGCTGTCGCGCGCGCACATCGTGATGCGCGACGGTGCGGTCGATCCGATCGTGTTGGCCGCCGCGATCCGCGGCGCCGGCTACGAGGTCCCCGAGGATGCGCTCGACGCGGCCAAGACCGGCGGCGCGAAGCTCGAGGTGATCGAGCGCGCGGAGCGCGAAGAGGTCGGTGCGCTGCGGCGCGATGCCGCGATCGCGATCGTGTTGAGCGTGCCGTTGATCGTGATCGCGATGACCGGGCTGCTCCCGGCGCTCGCGAGCGTCGTCAGCGAGCTCGCGCTCGGGACGATCGTCGTCCTCGGTCCGGGTCGGCGCTATCTGCGCGGCGGCTGGATCGCGGTGCGCCACGGCTCGCCCGACATGAACACGCTGATCGCCCTCGGTGCCGGTGCGGCGTGGTTGTCGTCGACGGTGGTCGCCGTGCGCTGGCTCGCCGGCGAGCGCACCGGGTTGCCGGAGATCTACTTCGAAGCAGGTGCCGCGATCGTGGCGTTCGTGATGATCGGCAAGGTCCTCGAGGCGCGGGCGCGCGCGCGGGTGTCCGAGGCGGTGCGCGGGTTGCTCGCGCTCGCACCGGGGCAGGCGCATCGGCTCACCGACGACGGCGAGCACGAGGTCGAGGCGAGCGCGCTGGTCGCCGGTGATCGGATCGCGATCCGGCCGGGCGAGCGGTTGCCGGCCGATGGCACCGTGATCGAGGGCGCCTCGGCGCTCGACGAAGCGATGCTGACCGGCGAGAGCTTGCCGGTCGACAAGAGCGAGGGCTCGCCGGTCTACGCGGGCACGTTGAACTATCACGGTGCCCTGGTCGTGCGAGTCGCGCGCGCGGGGGCCGAGACCGCGCTGGCGCGGATCGCGCGCGCCGTCGAGGAGGCGCAGGGCTCGAAGGCGCCGATCGCGCGGCTCGCCGATCGCGTGTCGGCGTACTTCGTGCCGGTGGTGCTGGTGATCGCGGCGGGGACATTCCTCGCGTGGTGGCTCACCGGTCATGCCGCGGGGCACGCGCTGGAGACCGCGATCGCGGTGCTCGTGATCGCATGTCCATGTGCGCTCGGGTTGGCAACGCCGGCCGCGGTGGCGGTGGGGACATCGCGTGGCGCGGAGCTCGGCGTGTTGTTCTCCGGTGGCGATGCGCTCGAGCGCGCGAGCGCGATCGACGTGGTGTGCCTCGACAAGACGGGGACGTTGACCGCGGGGACGCCGACCGTCGTGGGCGAAGCGTCCGACGAGCTCCTCCGGATCGCCGCGTCGGTCGAGCAGGCGAGCGAGCATCCGATCGCGCGTGCGATCGTCGCGGCAGCCAAGGCCAAGGGCCTCGCCCTTGGTCGCGCGACCGACATCGTCGTCGAGCCCGGTGGTGGCATCAGCGCGACGCTCGAGGGAAAGGCCCTGCGCGTTGGATCGGCGGAGTTTGCGGCGCCCGAAAAAGTACCCGCCAAGGGGCCAAGCGCTCCAAGGGCAGAGGCCAGCGAGATCGTGATCGCGGCCGACGGCGTCGTGGTCGGCACGCTCGCCGTCGCCGATCCGCCACACCCGAGCGCGAAAGCGACCGTCGACAAGTTGCGAGCACTCGGCATCGAGCCGGTGATGATCACCGGCGATCGTGAAGCGGCTGCGCGGTGGATCGCCGGCGAGGTCGGCATCACGAAGATCCACGCGGGCGTCAAGCCGACCGGCAAGGCGAGGCTGGTCGCCGAGCAACGTGCCGGTGGTCATCGCGTCGCGATGGTCGGCGATGGCTTGAACGACGCACCGGCGCTCGCCGCCGCGGATGTCGGCATCGCGCTGGGCTCGGGCGCGGATCTCGCCGCCGCCGCCGCGGATGTCACGATCCTGCGCGGTGGGATCGCGAACGTGCCGACCGCGCTCGGCCTGGCCCGCGCGACGCTCCACACGATCCGGCGCAATCTCGCGGCGGCGTTCGTCTACAACCTGGTGTGCATTCCGATCGCGGCGGCGGGCCTGTTGTCGCCGATGTTCGCGAGCGCGGCGATGTCGCTGTCGAGCGTGACCGTGCTGCTGTCCTCGCTGGGCCTCAAGAAGTGGCAGATGCGGTAGCTTCGACTGCCGCATGCCCCTGCTCGAGATCAAGGAGCTCGTGACCGAGTTCCGCACCGAGCGCGGCACGGTGCGTGCGGTCGACGGCGTGTCGTTCGAGATTCCCGAGCGCGGCACGCTCGGCGTCGTCGGAGAATCGGGCTGCGGCAAGTCGGTGACCGCGCTGTCGATCATGCGGCTGATCTCGGATCCACCCGGCCGGATCGCGTCGGGCACGATCACGTACGCCGGTAAGGATCTGTTGAAGCTGCCGCTCGACGAGATGCGCCAGATCCGCGGCAACCGGATCGCGATGATCTTTCAAGAGCCGATGACCTCGCTCAACCCGGTGTTCACCGTCGGTGATCAGGTCGGTGAGGCGGTGCGGTTGCATCAACACAAGTCGCGCTCCGAGGCGCGCGCGACCGCGATCGCGATGTTCAAGCTCGTCGGGATTCCGTCGCCCGAGGATCGCGTCGACGCCTACCCACACCAGCTCTCCGGCGGCATGCGCCAGCGCGTGATGATCGCGATGGCGCTCGCGTGCAAACCGGATCTGTTGATCGCCGACGAGCCGACCACCGCGCTCGACGTCACGATCCAGGCCCAGATCCTCGACCTGCTCGAGTCGCTGCAGCAGGAGCTCGGCATGAGCATCCTCCTGATCACGCACGACCTCGGCGTCGTCGCCGAGACCTGCGACGAGGTGATCGTGATGTACGCGGGCCGGATCGTCGAGCGCGCGCCGACCGCGACGCTGTTCGCGACGCCGCACCACCACTATACGATCGGCCTCTTGCGCTCGGTGCCGAGCCTGAATTCCGCGCACACGCGGCTGCGCGAGATTCCGGGCATGGTGCCGTCGCTGCACGACCTGCCGAAGGGCTGCAAGTTCCAAGGTCGCTGCGAAGCCGTCCAGGACAAGTGTCGCGCCGGAGAGCCCGAGCTCGTGACGATCGGCGCGTCGCAGGTCAGGTGTTTCTTCCCGTCATGACCGCGCTCGTCTCGATCGCCGGGTTGTCGAAGGAGTTCCCCGCGAAGGTCGCGTGGCCGAAGCACACCACCGTGCCGGCGCACGTCAAGGCGTGGCACGCGGTCAGCCGGCGCGATGCCCTCGTGCGCGCGGTCACCGAGGTCGATCTCGAGATCACCGAAGGCGAGACGCTCGGCCTGGTCGGCGAGTCCGGCTGCGGCAAGTCGACGCTCGGTCGCACGCTGATCCGGCTCGTCGAGCCGAGCGCCGGCACGATCCGGTTTGCCGGCACCGACATCACGCACCTCTCGCAGGCCGCGTTGCGCCCGCTGCGCAAGCAGATGCAGATGATCTTCCAGGATCCGTACGCGTCGCTCGATCCGCGCATGACGATCGGTGCCGCGATCGACGAGCCGCTCGTGATCCACGACCTCGGCGACAAGCGCGCTCGAGCGACGCGCGTCCAGGAGTTGCTCGCGAAGGTCGGCCTGCACGACGACGCGACGGGGCGCTATCCGCACGAGCTCTCGGGCGGTCAGCGCCAGCGCGTCGGCATCGCGCGCGCGCTCGCCGTCGGGCCAAAGTTCATCGTGTGCGACGAGCCGATCAGCGCGCTCGACGTGTCGATCCAGGCCCAGATCGTGAACCTCTTGCAGGACCTGCAAGCGGCCGAAGCGCTGACCTATCTGTTCATCTCGCACGATCTCAAGGTCGTCGAGCACATCTGCGACCGCGTCGCCGTGATGTACCTCGGTCGGATCGTCGAGCTCGCCGACGCCGCCACGCTCTACCGGCAGCCGAAGCATCCGTACACCAACGCGCTGTTGTCGGCGGTGCCCCGGCTCGGCGTGGCCAAGCGGGAGCGCGTGATCCTGCAGGGCGACGTGCCCAGCCCGATCGACCCGCCGGCGGGCTGCGCGTTTCATCCGCGGTGCCCGGTCAAGGACAAACCGAAGGCGTGCTTCGAGGACGTGCCGAAGCTGCGCGTCCTCGGCAATGGGAGTCGCGCGGCGTGTCACGTCGCCGAATGAGTGCGGGAAGCGCAGACCGACAATGAGGCGTGTCCCGATTTCGAGAACGTCCCCGGCGTCCCGCGGCGGGACCCCATTCCTGTTAGTATCGCTCGTCCATGCAGTCGCGCTCCGGGGAGCTTGCGATGCGGCCGCTGCCGGCGGTGTTGCTCGATCTCCACGAAGATCTAGCGACCGGAAAGCTCCAGTTGCGGCGCGGGCGCGTCGCGAAGACCGTCGACCTGGTCAACGGCAACCCGGTGTCGACCGCCTCGACCCCGCGCGACGAGACGCTCGGTCACTTCTTGGTCTCGAGCGGCGTCCTCAGCGAAGAGCAACATCACACCGCGGTCCAGCGCGCCGCGACGATCGGCGGCAAGCTCGGCGAGGCGCTGGTCGCGCTGCAGTTCCTCACCGTCGAGCAGCTGATCGAGCAACTCGGTCGGCAGGCGCGCCACAAGTTGGTGCAGGCGCTGCGCTGGCCGCAGGGCGCGTGGCGGTTCGACGACGGCACGGTCGCGGTCGAGGGCATGCAGTTGCGTATGCTCGACGTCGTGCTCGGCGGCCTGCGCGAGACCGCGCAAGAGGATCTGCCGCGGCTGTCGCGGCTCGACGGCATGGCGTTCGAGCTGACCGAGCGCGGCAAGCGGCTGCGTCACGAGCTCCGCAAGCTGCTCGGCGAGCGTCCGTTCGCGGCGCTCAGCGCGGGCGCGTCGATCAGCGAGATCGAGAAATCGCACGGCGACCGCGTCCAGGCGCGTGCGGCCGTCGACTCGCTGTTGCTGTGCGATGCGATCGTCACCAAGACGATCTCGGTCGGGCTCGGTGCCCGGCCGGAGCGCGCACCATCGGTGAGCTACGAGATCATCCCGCCGGCGGCGGTCGACGACGAGCTCTACGAGCTGTTGTTCGACGACGACGAGGAAGCCGCGATCCAGAAGACCGCCTCGGGGGCCGCGCCGCTCTCGTTCGAAGAGCCGTCGCCCGAGGACTCCGGCGTGGTGTCGACGTTCGAGCTCGCCGAGGTCAACGCGCAACGCGAGCAGGTCGCTTCGACGCGCAGCGCGATCTCGGCGGAGCACTCGCGCCTGCAGGGCGCCGATCACTATGCGGCGCTGCTCGTCGATCGCGATGCCAAACCCGACGACATCGGCGATTCGTATCAGATCAAGCTCGCGATGTTCGAGCGGCTCGCGAGGACGATCACCGACGCGCGTGATCGCGAGAAGGTCACGACGATCCGCACCGCGTACGCGACCGCGCACGCCGTGCTGAGCGATCCGCGCAAGCGGACGGTCTACGATCGCGAGCTCGCGGGCGGCGAGCTCGTGCAGGTCGCACCGGCGCTCGATACCGAGCTCACGTTCAAGCTCGCCGAAGATCGGATGACGAAGCGCGAGTGGCCGCTCGCGATCGGCCTGTTGAAGACGGTGATCTCGCGCTCGCCGAACGAGGCCGACTATCACGCCGCACTCGGCTGGGCGCTGTGGAACGCGGCGAGCCCGGAGGCCCGGTTCGAGGCCGGCGATGCGGCGCGCGGCTACCTCAATCAAGCGCTGTCGATCAATCCCGATCACGCCGCGTCGCACGACTACAAGGGCCGGATCGACGCGACCCTGCGGCAAGACGATCCGGGCGCGCTGTTTCACCTCGAGCGCGCGATCGATCTCGAGCCGTCGCGCGCCGATGCGATCGCGACGATCGAGCAGGTGCTCGTCGCGCGCGGCGAGCTCCGCCGGCTCGAGCGCGTGATCAAGCGCGTGTTGTTTCGCCTGCGCGGCAAGGGCGGCATGCCCGAGGCGTCCGCCTGGTTGCGGCTCGCCAAGCTCTACCTCGACCACCTCGACGATCTGCCGGCCGCGACCTCCGCGATCGCGAACGCGAAGAAGCTCGCGCCGCATCATCCCGAGCTCGCCACGCTCGGCAGTCGCGTCGCGCCCGCTCGCCGAGATTCGCAGGAGCAGATCCGGACCGGTTGGCGCGATGCGCTCGCGAACCCTACGGCCGGTGCCGCGCTCGTGCGCACCACCGTCGCCGCCGGTCACCGCGACGCGGCGTTTCTCGCGGCCGCCACGATGGTCGCGCTCGGCAGCGCCGACGCGCAGATGACCGAGCTCTACGAGCAACATCGCGTGCGCGAGCTGCGTTTGCCCCCGCAACCGCTGACCGCCGCCCACTGGGCGCTGCTCCGGCATCGCGAAGACTCGCTCGAGCTCGGCGCGTTGCTCGAGCTCGTCACGCCGGCGGTCCATGCGCTCGCGCCGATGACGCTCGCCGATAGCGATCTCGATGCGAGCCAGGTGATCGCCGAGGCCGAGCTACCGCCGGCGTTTCGTCGCGCGCGCGATCGGCTGTCCGAGATCATCGGCGTCGCGACCGCGCCGGTGTACCCGCGCGTCGAGCTCGGCGCGCAGATCCACGTGCTGGCCTCCGATCCGCCGGTGCTGCTGGCCGGCGACGAAGCGCTGACCGCACCCGAGCGCCCCGAGCTGGTGTTTCGGATGGCGCGTGCGCTGACGTTCCTGTGGCCCGGTCGCGCCGTCGGTGCCTCGCGACCCGGTCGCGTGCTGCGCGCGATCGTGCTCGCGATCGTGCGCGAGGCCGCCGGGACCGATGTCGGTCGCGAGGACGCGCTCGCCGCGAACGCCGATGCTGCCGTCGCCGAGCTCGGGGCGATCGCCCGCGAACAAGCCCGCGCATCGGCGCTCCGCCTGCTGTCGAAGAGCGGGGGCGGGCTCAACCTCTCGCTGTGGGCGAAGAGCCTGGCCCGCACCGCCGACCGCGCCGGCATGCTGTTGTGCGGCGATATCCCGGCCGCGTTCGCCGGTGCCAAAGAGGTCGGCGACCTCGAGCGCGACATGCTCGAATTCGCATACAGCGCCGCCCACGTCACGCTCCGCCAACAGCTCGGTCTGAATAGCTAGATCCGCGCTATACATGGCGAGTGGAGCCACTTAGCAAACCGGATCATCTCGACGGTCGCGCACCGTTCGATGGCCGGCGCGTGTGGCTCCAGCGACACGCCGCGGGTGCGCTGTCGCTCGTGTTCGGTGCGCTCGCGTTCATCGTCGTCGCGGTCTCGCAGCCGCAGATGTGGGCGACGCCAGACTGGCGGATCAGCGTCCCGGCGTTCGTGCTGACCGGCGCTGCGGCGATCGCCGCGATCGTGCGCAAGGAACGCTCGAGCACGTACTGGCTGCTCGGCCTCGGCCTCGCCGGTGCCGCGCTCGTGCTCGGCTGGGTGCTGATGCTGGCGATCATCGTCGGCGCGACGGCTCTGTTGATCCTGATCTTTCACTCCGTGATGTGAGGCCGCTGTTATGGATATGGATGACCACGAGCTGATCTACGATTGGAATAGCGTCGAGAAGGTCGCGAGGCTGTCGCCGAAGCGGAAGATCCAGTTTCTCGACGAGACGCTGCGCGATGGCATCCAATCGCCATCGGTGGTCGATCCGTCGATCGACGACAAGCTCCGGCTCACCGATCTCGCGAACGACCTCGGCATCGACACGATGGACATCGGGCTGCCCGGCGCGGGCAAGCGCGCGGTCGAAGACGTCACGATCATCGCCGAGCACATCCGCGACGCGAGACTAAAAATCACGGCCTCGTGCGCGGCGCGCACCCACCTCGCCGACGTCCAGGCCGTCGTCGAGATCTCACAGAAGGTCGGCATCGAGATCGAGATCCTCGCGTTCATCGGCAGCTCGCCGATCCGGCAATACGCCGAGGATTGGGATCTCGCGCGGATGATGAAGCTGTCGGCCGAGGCGATCGATCTCGGCCGCAAGTACAACCTGCCGGTCGCGTACGTCACCGAGGACACCACGCGATCGCGGCCCGAGGTGTTGACGAAGTTGTTCACGAACGCCGTCGAGCACGGCGCGTCGCGGTTGATCGTGTGCGACACGGTCGGCCACGTCACGCCCGATGGCATCCGCAATCTGCTGCGGTTCACGCGCAACGTCCTCGACGGCATCGGTCGACCTGATGTCGGCATCGACTGGCACGGTCACAACGACCGCGGCCTCGGCGTGGTCAATTCGATCTTCGCGATCGAGTACGGCGCCGATCGCATTCACGGCACGGCGCTCGGCATCGGCGAGCGCGTCGGCAACGCGGCGCTCGATCAGATCCTGTTCAACCTCAAGCTGCTCGGCGAATTGCCCGACCACGATCTGACGAAGCTCGTGCTGTGGTGCAAGACCGCTTCGCAGGCGACGCGCGTGCCGATCCATCCGCAGTATCCGCTGGTCGGCGCCGATGCGTTTCGCACGGCGACCGGCGTCCACGCCGCGGCGATCATCAAGGCCGAGAAGAAGGGCGATGCGTGGCTCGCCGATCGGATCTACTCGGGCGTCCCCGCCGGCATGTTCGGCAAGGAGCAGGAGATCGAGGTCGGTCACTACTCCGGTGAGTCGAACGTGATCTACTGGCTGAAGAAGCGCGGCTACGAGCCGACCAAGGAGCTCGTCGCGGAGGTCTACGCCGAGGCCAAGCGCGGCAATCGGGTGCTGTCCGACGACGAGATCCTCGCGGTCATCAAGCGCTAAGCCGCGCCCGCGATCGGCCAGCGCTGGCCCGCCGCCTCGAGCACGAACCCACCGCCGGCCTCGACGATGTGCTCCGCGACCGCGTGGTACGCGGGGCCGCCGATCCGCCCGCGCAACCGCCGCACCGTCGTGTACAGCGCGTGATCCGGCGCCTGGCGCAACGCGCCGTACTCGAGCTCGGCCTCCTGATCGTCGTCCCACAGGATCATGCAGCGAGCGCCGTCCCACCGCGCCGAGCGCGCTCGCAGGTGCGCGTCCTCGACGTCGACATAGGCGTAGCGCTGGTCGTCGAGCTTGATGATGTCGCGCCCGTCGTCGCGCACGTCGAGCCAGCGCAACAGCGCCTGCCGCAACCGTGCGTGGGTGACCGCCGCACCCTCCTGCCAGAACGTGCCGTCTCGATCGAGGCGCAGGCCGATGGCCCGCATCTTCTCGATCATCTCGGGTGTCAGCTCCACGTCACCCCAAGCGAGCGATGCGATCTTTGGTCAGCAGCTTCTGCTTCTTCAGCCTCGCGATCTGATCGCGATCGGCCGGCGACAGCGCGTGCCGTTTCTCGAGTTGTTGCACCTGCTCGTCGAGGCGGCGGTGCTCTGCGGTCAGCTCTTCAAGCATGTCTTGCTTCGAGGCGACTGGTCCCACGAGCTAGATCCTAGCGCCTTTTTAGCGCACCGGGTACGCCATCGGGATACTTGACCTCGGCCTCCGACGGCCGGATGTATGTCGGCGCACCGCCGACCAAAACGTCGACGCGACCACCTTCGAGTGCGAGCTTCGCGACCGCCGCACCCGAGGGAGTGCGGGTCGGACGCCCGTCGAGAACCTCGACGAAGTCACCGATCATTCTCGCACCCGGCGGGGCGAACGCAACCAGTCGATCGGGTGGCAAGACCCGCTCGTCACCGAGCGCTACGGTGCGATCACCATCACGGTGGTAGGCCCCGGCATAGACCTCACCCTTGCGCGCGTCGAGTACCGCGAGCACGGTCGCCGTGGGAGCGGCCGCGAGCTCTTCGTATGCGAGCGCCGCCAGCGACGACACCGCCCACAACGGACACTTCGCGGCGAACGCGATGCCCTTCGCGGTCGCCATGCCGATGCGCAGGCCGGTGAACGAACCGGGGCCGGCGCCGATCGCGACCGCCGCGAGGTCGCGCGCCGTGACGTTCGCGGCGGTGCATACCGCGTCGATCTGGACGAGCAAGTCCGCGCCGCGCGCCGAGTCATCGCCGCGGAGCTCCGCGAGCACGCGGCCGTCATCGACGATCGCCACGCTCGCGATCCGCGTCGCGCTATCGATGCCGAGGACGATCATGGAAACAGATGCATCACGTCGTTGCGCGAGGCGAGGATGGTGATCAGGACGATCAGCACGAGCCCCGCTTGTTGGATCCGCACGCGCGCTTTCTGCGACAGCGGCTTTCGCCGCACGCCCTCGACGCCGAACACCAGCAGGTGACCGCCGTCGAGCATCGGAATCGGCAGCAAGTTGATCAACCCGAGGTTGATGCTGATCAGGGCGATCATCAGCCAGAACGCGTCCCAGCCCTGATCGCTCGCGCCTTTGGTGATGTGATAGAGCGACAGCGGGCCGCTCACGGCGTCCGAGGGTTTGTCACCGCCGAGGATCTGGAAGAACCCGGTGACCATCGTGCGGATCGTATCGCCGGTGCGCTCGAGCGCCTTGCTGAACGCATAGCCGAACCGTCCCTCGACCGGGGTCATCGCACCGGTACCGCGATCGACGTCGTTGTGCGCGCCGAACACGAGCCGCGTGATCGTGTGGTCGTACTCGTCGAGCTCCTTGCGCCAGACCTGCGTGAGCTCGGCGGTCAGCGTCTCGGTCTTGCCGTCGGCGGCCGCGCGCTTCCACGTGACCTTGAACGTCTTGGTCGGGTCGGCCTGCAACCGCTGATCGAGATCGATCCAGTGCGCGACCGGTTTGTCGTCGAGCGAGAGGATCAGATCTCCGGTCTTGAGGCCGGCGCTATCGGCGGGCGAGCCCGGATCGACGCGCGCGACGAACATCTCCGCGTGCTCGATGCCGGTGTAGCTCGTGCGCTTGAGCGTCGGATCGAGCTCGCTATCGGGGACGAGATCCGCGAACCCCGGTGCGAGCAGCTCGACCGCCGGAATCCCCGGCAGCTCGGAGCCGCGGAAGTACACCAGGCTGGTCCGCCGCGCGAGCTTGCCCAGGTGATGCTGGACGTCGCTCCAGTTGCGCACCGGCTGACCGTCGATCGAGATCACGAGGTCGTGCGTGCGCAGCCCGGCGCGCGCGGCCGGCGAGCCCGCGTCGATCACACCGACCAGCGGGACGAACGGCGCGTAGGTGATGCCGACCCGGCCCTGCACCGAGGCTTTACCGTCGCGATCTTTGGACCACACGGTCTCTTCGATCGGCGTGAGGTAGCGCTCGAACACCTTGTTGCCGTTGCGCTGGACGCGCACGTGCAACTCCTTGCCGGGCGACGACTGCACGCGATGCTCGATGTCTTCCCAGTAGCGAACCGCGTTGCCGTCGATCTCGACGACCTTGTCGCCGGGCTCGAGCCCCGCGCGCTGCGCGACCCCGTTGTCGAGCACGTCGCCGATCACCGGCGCACCGACCATGTTGTGACCGATGTAGAACGCGAAGTAGATCGCGATCGGGAGCAGCAGATTCGCCGCGGGCCCGGCCAGGATGATCACGAGCCGCTGCCACAGCGGGCGTGAGGCGAGGCTACGGCCGCGGTCGGCATTACTCGCACTCTCGTCCTCGCCCTCGATCCCGAGGATCCGGACGTAGCCGCCGATCGGGAAGATCGCGATCTGGTACTCGGTCTCACCGAGCGTGGCGCGCACGAGCGGCCGGCCGTACCCGAACGAGAACCGCAGCACGCGCACGTCGAGGAGCTTGGCCGCGACGAAGTGCCCGGCCTCGTGGATCACCACGAGCACACCGACGAGCAGCAGGAAATAGATGACCGACACGGAGAGCCGTCCGACGCTATAGCAGAGCTGCTATCCTGATCCCAGGTGGCTTCCAAGCAGGTACGGCAGGAGACCGATGTCGAGGAGCTCCTCGACATGGCCGAGCAGGCGATCGAGCGCCTGAAGACGCTCTACGAGCAGTACTTCATGGGCATCCAGAAGCAGGCGCCCTCGTTCATCCACAACGACCTCGAGCGCAAGCTGCGCGATCTGGCCCAGATGCAGCTCCGCAACACCGGGCTGCGCTACCGGCTCGCGACCCTGCAGCAGAAGTTCGGGTCGTACAACTCGTACTGGCGGCGCACGCTGCGCCAGATCGAGAACGGCACGTACGCGCGCCAGCTCCAGAAGATCGGGCGCGATGCGGTGCGCACCGGCGCCGAGATCCCCGAGGAGATCCTCGCGGCGATGCCGAAGCGGATGCGCGATCAGGTCGTGCGCGATCGCGACATGGCGCTGGCGATCGCGAAGCGCCGGCATCAAGTGACCGACGACGCACCGCCCGAGGCGGATGACGATTTCATCGCGATGATCAAGGAGCCGACCGAGGTCCGCCGCAAGCTCAAGAGCACCGACGGCGCGCACTTGCTCGACGGTGGCGACGCCGATTTCGATATCGATGCGTTCTTCGCCGAGGTCGAGCAGACCGACGACAAACCGGTGGCGCCGGTCCGCCCTCGCGTCGCTACGCGGCAGCCCATGAACCGCAGCCGGCCGACGACGACCGGCGATCTGATTCGATCCGGAACGCGCCCGGACTCGCAACAGCTCGCGCCGATCCGCCTGGACTCCGAGCCGGGGATGTCGCCGTTGCCGCGGCGCGCCGAGACCGAGCCCGGCGGCTCGCGCACGGCGACCCAACCGATCCAGCGCATCGCGAAGCCGCCGCCAATTCCAGGCCGGGCGACCGGCGCGCAACCGGCGCTGGCGCATCCCACCGACGACAAAGCGACCGCGAAGCAACCCGCGTTCGCGCGGCCGCCGTCGGTGGCCGATGATTTTGGGACGCCCGCACCGACGAGGACGACCGGCGCGCAACCCGCGATCCAGCGCGCCACCGGGCCGCAGCCGCCGCTGCAACGCGCGACGGGCCCGCAACCCGTGGCGCCGGGAACGGGGCCTCAGCAAACCGTGCAGCGCGAACCCGTCGTGCCGCGCCCGGCCGAGGCGCCGAGAGTGCCGATGCCGGGACCGCGAGTTCCAGCCCCGATGCCTCCAATGTCTCCGATGTCCTCGCAGGCCTCGCGACCGAATCCGATCGCACCCGGTGCGGCGGCGGCGCGCGGCGACGTGCCGGTCGAGTCGATGGCGGGGCCGTTCCCGCGTGCCGAGCCGGCACCGTTCACCAAGACGATGGCGATGCCGTCGCTGTCGAAGACGCCGAGCACGGGCATCCCGTCGATCCCGAAACCGATCCCGTCGATCCCGAGGCCGAGCTCGGGGATCCCGGCGATCCCCAAGCCCGACGAGCCCGCGGTGATCGTGACGAAGACGCCCGCGGTCGGCGCGCCGCTGCCGAACCGCACCGTCGCCGCGCGCACGCCGGCGCAAGGTGTGGCAGCCGTCAAGCCGGCGCCGCAGAAGCCACCGCCGGGGATGACCGACGCCGACGTCAACGCGCTCTACGCGAAGTACGTCAAGGCGAAGGAGATGGTCGGCGAGAAGATCGGCCCGGGCGAGCACAACAAGCTGCTCAAGACGATCAACGCGCAGGCTCCAAAGATCATGGAGCAGTACAAAGCGAAGGGCGTCGATTTCTCGGTCGTCGTCAAAGACAATCAAGTGATCATTCGCGCGAAGCCGAAGACCTAGCGATGGCGCCGTCGGCCGTGTTTCGATGCATCGCGGGCTGCCACGGCAGCTACTCGCTCGAGCAGGTGATCTATCGCTGCCCGACGTGCGGGAATCTGCTCGAGGTCGTGCACGATCTCGCGGCGCTGCGCGAACGCTCGGCCGAGCAATGGAAGGCGCTGTTCGCGGAGCGCTGGCGCTCCGTCGAGGAACCGTACGGCAGCGGCGTGTGGGGCAAGCACGAGTGGGTCGCGCCGCACCTGCGCACCGACCACATCGTGTCGATGCTCGAGGGCGTCACGCACCTCACGCGGGTGCCGCGCTACGCCGCGGAGATCGGGCTCGGCGATGTCCGCGTCAAGCAGTGCGGCACCTCGCACTCCGGCTCGTTCAAAGACCTCGGCATGACGGTGCTGGTGTCGATGGTGAAGCAGATGATCGGCAACGGCACGCCGATCCGCGCGATCGCGTGTGCGTCGACCGGCGACACCTCGGCGGCGCTCGCGGCCTACGCGGCCGCGGCCGGGATTCGCGCGGTCGTGATCCTGCCGCGCGGCAAGATCTCGACGGCGCAGCTCGTCCAACCGCTCGCGATGGGCGCGCTCGTCCTCGCGGTCGACACCGACTTCGACGGCTGCATGAAGCTCGTGCAAGAGCTCGCCGATCGCGAGCGCGTGTACCTCGCGAACTCGATGAACTCGCTCCGCCTCGAGGGTCAGAAGACGGTCGCGATCGAGCTCGCGCAGCAACTCGGGTGGGACGTTCCCGAGTGGGTCGTGATCCCCGGCGGCAACCTCGGCAATGTCTCGGCGCTCGGCGCGGGCTTCGAGATGTTGCACGCGCTCGGTCTCGTCGCGCGCCGCCCGCGGATCGTCGTCGCGCAAGCGGCCCACGCGAGCCCGCTGTACACGAGCTATCGCGCGGGTTGGGCAGCGCTCGAGCCGGTCAAGGCCAAGACCACGCTCGCCTCGGCGATCCAGATCGGCAACCCGGTGAGCTTCGCGAAGGCGGTGCGCGCACTGAAGGCGTTCGACGGCGTCGTCGAGATGGCGACCGAGGCCGAGCTCGCCGATGCGTCGGCGCGCGCGGATCGCAGTGGGCTATTCACGTGCCCGCACACCGGCGTCGCGCTCGCGGCGCTCGAGAAGCTCGCGGCTCGCGGCGAGATCAAACCGACCGAGCGCGTGGTCGTGATCTCGACGGCGAGCGGCCTCAAGTTCGCCGACTTCAAGGTCGGCTATCACGAGGGCACGCTTGCCGAGGTCCCCGCGCCGAAGTTCCGCAACGTCCCGATCGAGCTCCCCGAGAGCTACGATGCCGTCCGCGAGGCATTGCTGCGCGGTCTCGACGAAGGGTGAGCTCTCCCGTCGCTGCTACTCGACGCCGGCTACCAGGTGACGATCACCTGGCCGTCGCCGGGCTGGAAGCCTTGCGTCAGGTTCACGTTCGTCGCGGTAGCTTCCGTGAAGCTGCTGCCGCCGGCACCACCGGCCCACGCACCGCCGCCGCCGCCATACAGACCACCACCACCACCGCCCGCACCCGATGGCGAGCAGCCAGATGAACCGTTCCCGAGCGCGCCGCTGCTGGCGCTGCAATAGCCCGAGTAGACGCCGCCGTTGCCGCCCGCGCTCTGCGTACCACCGGTCGCGAGCAAGCCGCAGCCACCTGGGGGTCCACCACCGATCAGGTTGCCGCCAGCGCCGCCTCCGCTCGGGCTTCCGCCGCACGTCGCCGCGCCGCCACCGCCGCCCGCGACCACCACGCGCGCCGCCAAGGTGGTGCCGTTGATGCGGATGTCGGACGCGCCACCGCCACCGCCTCCGGACTGTTCGTCGTTCAGGGTGTCGGTTCCTCCCGTCGCGCCGCCGTTGAATCCGGCGGCGCCCGGGAGCGAGGATCCCGCGTCACCGCCAGCACCGCCGACGAAGATCGAGATCGTATCGGTCGCGCTCACGGCGAGTGTCGCCACCGTGCGCGCACCGAACCCTGGGGCTCCGAAGGACGTCGAGAAAAACGCCTGGCCGCCCGCTGCGCCGCGAACGTCAACCGTGATCGAGGTGACGCATCCCGGCAGCGACAACGTCTGCGCGGCGCCTGTGACCGAGAACGTCTCCGAACCATGCGCACAGAACGCATCGCAAACACCTGCGTTACACCCAGCGACCTGACCCGCAGGAGCGGAGCACACGTGATCGCCGGCGAGCGGCAGGTTGCCGCAGCCACCACAGTTGTTCGGATCATCGTCGGTATCGACGCAGCTCGTGCCACACACCGCCTCGCCACCGCCGGTACATGTCAGCACGCACGAATTCGCCGTCGTGTCACACAACGATCCCGTCGCGCACGTCGAGGAGCCGGCCAGGCAGCGGTCGGCGGACTCGTCACAGGTCTCCGTGCCGTTGCACGAGATGCCGTCGGTGCAGTCGCGCGGGTTGCCGCTACACGCGCCCGCGTTGCAGGTATCTCCAACGGTGCAAAACAACCCATCGTCGCAGGTCGCGCCGTCGTTGGTGCTGAACGTCGTGGCCGAGCGCTGTGGATCACAGACGAGACACGCATTGGTGGGATCGAGCTGCCCGCCGCCGTAGCACACGCCGCCGACCACGCATCCCGTGCAGGTGGCGACGCAGATGTCATTCGCGGGGTCGCACAACGTGTTGGCGCCGCACGTCGGTGTTCCCGCGTCGCAACGATCAGTTGCTTCGTCGCAGACCTCGGCGCCATTGCACGTGACTCCGTCGCCGCACATGCGTGCAGCGCCGCCGCCGCACACGCCGGCGCTACACGTCTCGCCGACGGTGCAGAACAGGCCATCGTCGCAACTTCCACCGTCGTGATCGCTGAACGCGGTGCGCGACCGAGAGACATCGCACGCCTGACAGGGGTTGGTCGGATCGAGCTGGCCGTCACCGTAGCAGGTGCCGCCGATCGTGCAGCCCGAGCAGGTATCGACGCACGTGTCCGCCGTCGGATCGCACAGCCCGGCACCGCCACACGTAGAGATTCCGGCCGTACACGCGCCCTTAGTCTCGTCGCAGATCTCAGCGCCATCGCATGCGATGCCGTCGTCACACGTACGAGCGACGCCCGCGCACACGCCCGCATTGCAGCGGTCGTCGGTCGTGCAGAACAAGCCGTCGTCGCAGGTGGTTCCGTTCGCGGCCGTCCATGCTGTCGGTGCCGCGGCGGCATCGCAGACCGAGCACGCGTTGCTCGGATCGTGAACCCCATCGGGGTAGCACGCGCCGCCGATCGAACAGGTTCCGGTCGGGCACGGCGGCTGGTTGTCGCCGCACGCACTGAGCCCGAGCATGAAGAAGAGCGCGACGCCTGCCGAAAGGCGTGACAGTCGGATCGTGGGAGTCATGGAGCGCCCATCGTAGTCCCGTCGCGACAGGCCGATTCGCGGATTCCGGGTAGCGGTGGGGTTGGCTGTTTCCGCGACTCGGCGAGTTGGTTCAATTCGCGTCGAGCACGACGTCGACGTCCGACGTCAGCGCATCGTGCTCGAGCTTCACCGCGACCGTCGCCGGCTTCGCACCGCGCACGGCCAACCGGGTGGCCAGCGCGTCGCGAGCTTGCTCGAGGCGATCCGCACGC
>JBDTJY010000301.1:0-82755 GCA_039935615.1 Kofleriaceae bacterium | reverse complement strand
TCGTGATCGACGATCGCGCCGGCCATCGGCAACGCTCGGCCGCGGCGCAGCGCGCTCGTGCTGACGAAGCCGGCGTAGTTGCCGTCGGGGACGAAGCAGATCTCCTGCGACTCGTCCTTGAGCGCGTTCGGCAAGCCGAGGCGCACCGCGTGCGCGCGGACCTCGTCCTTGGTGAGGTGGCCGAGCGGGAACTGGACCGCGCCGAGCTCGTCGCCAGGCATCGAGAACAAGAAGTACGACTGATCCTTGTTGGCGTCGCGACCACGGCGCAGCGACCAATCGTCGGCGCCCGCGACGATCTGCGCGTAATGGCCGGTCACGAGCACCTCGGCGCCGATCGCACGGGCGCGTGCGAGCAGCGGCGTGAACTTGATGTGCTGGTTGCACTTCACGCACGGGTTCGGGGTCTCGCCGGCGAGGTACGCCTCGACGAAGTCCTCGACGACGGCGGCGCTGAACTCGGCCGAGAGATCGATCACGTAGTGCGGAATATCGAGGTGCGCGCACACCGCGCGGGCGTCCTCGATGTCGCGGGGGCCGCAGCACCGGCCCGAGGCCGCGGACGTGCCGCGCGCGTCGTAGAGTCGCATCGTCATGCCGACGACGCGATGGCCCTGCTCGACGAGCAATGCCGCCGCGGCGGCGCTATCAACGCCTCCGGACATGGCTGCAACGACGAGACCCGACATGGCGCGACGGTATAGCGCAAATAGCGACGCCGGCGAACGTCCTGCTAAGGTGGTGAGGTCGTGAAGATCGACGTCACCGCAACCAGCCTCGACGACACCGGCTGTGGCGTCGGAGCCGCCGGCGGGCGGCAGATCCACGTCGCGGACCTGCTGCCCGGCGAATGGGCCGAGGTCGCGGTCGATCACACGAGCCCGCACAAGCCCGAGGCCTGGGCGCGGATCGTGCGGCGGATCGGCGCGCCGAGCCCCGAGCGTGTCGAGCCGGCCTGCCCGGCTTTCGGGCGATGCGGCGGCTGCACCTGGCAGCACCTCGCGTACGGCGCGCAGCTCGCGGCGAAGCGCGACCGCGTGATCGCGGCCCTCGGGGCCCAACCGGTGCCGGTCGCCGAGGTCCGGCCCTCGCCCGCCGAGCTCGGCTACCGCAACAAGGGCAAGTACGTCGTCGGTGCGGCCGGCAACGAGGTGATCCTCGGCGCCTACGCGCCGCGCAGCCATCACGTCGTCGATACGATCGGCTGTCGCGTGGTCGCGCCCGTGATCGACGAGGTCGCGACGTGGCTGCGCGGTGCGGTCACGCGCGCCGGCTTGATCCCGTACGACGAGCCGACCCGCGCGGGCGAGCTGCGCTACGCGATCATCCGCGAGGTCGACGGCGATGTGATGATCGTCCTCGTCACGACGAACGCGGCGCCGCGCGCGAAGCTCGAGAAGGTCGCGAACGCGATGGCGAAGCACACCGCGGTGCGCGGCATCGTCGCGATCACGAACGATCGCCGCGATGGTGCGATCGTGCCTTCGGGCTCGGCATCGCGCGTGTTGCTCGGACACGGCCACCTCGTCGAGAAGCTCGCCGGCGTGGCGATCGAGGTCGGTGCGTCGGAGTTTCTCCAGGTCAATCGCGCGCAGGCGGCCGCGATGTACGCGCGGGTCGCGGAGCTCGCGCACGGCGCCGCCACCGCGATCGATCTGTTCGCCGGGCTCGGTGGCATCGGTCTCCACCTCGCGCGTGCCGGGGCGACCGTGATCGCCGTCGAGATCGATCGCGATGCGGTCGCGCAGCTCCGGCGTGCGGCCGAAGCTGCGGGATTGCCGCTCACCGCGCTCGCGGGCGATGCCGGCAACATCGCCGAGGATGTTCGTGCGCGGCTCGGCCGGCGGCCCGATGTCGTCGTCGTCAATCCGCCGCGCAAGGGGCTCGCCGGGGCGCTGCCGCTCGTGATCGAGCTCGCCGCGCCAACGCTGATCTACGTAAGTTGCGGCCCCGAGTCACTCGGCCGTGATCTCGCCGAGCTCGCGGCGCACGGCTACGCGCCCGACGCGATCGAGCCGTTCGATCTCATGCCGGGCACGGCGCAGGTCGAGACCGTCGTGCGGCTGCGCCTAAAATAAGCAGTTCGGCTGCACGTCGGTCGTGTTGCCGAGGATCGCTCCGACCTGGAGCAGCTCGCGGTTCCAGAAGCACAGGATGTCGGCGTTGCGCAGATAAGCCGTACTGGTAATAGGTCTGGTTCGGGCCGCGATCGAGCAACCGCCGGCCGTGGGTGTCGTGCAGATCGCTGCCGCGATGGGTGACCACGGTCTGTGCCTGATCGAGCAGCGACTGCGCGCGATCGAAATCGGCGAGCGGGTCGCCGCTGCCGTTCAGGTGATCGACGACGGCCTGATACGCCGCGGCGATGAACAGTGCGCGCAGGCGATCGACCTCGAGGCCGTCGTGGAGCTCGCTGGCCCAGCGCGAATCGGAAAGCTGCAATGCATCGAGCTCGCTCGTGCGCGCGTCGAGGGCTGCCGAGTAGCTCGCGAGCGGCTGCAGCACGGTCTGCGTGAAGCCGGCGGTGTCGCCGCTCGCGACCAGGTCATCGAACGTGACCCGATCGGGCTGCGAGATGATGTTGCCGGCGCGTCCGAGATCGATCGCGGCGTCGCGGCTCGCGATGTACGCGGCGAGCTGATCCTCCATCAGTGCGGCGTGCTGATCCTCGGCGAGGTGCGCGACGAACGCGCCGGCACCGGGGCCGAGATCCGGTGCGAGCTGCTGCGTGATGACGTCGCCGAAGTTGGCCGAGAGCT
Organism: Kofleriaceae bacterium; assembly: GCA_039935615.1. Taxonomy (GTDB): domain Bacteria; phylum Myxococcota_A; class Polyangia; order Haliangiales; family Haliangiaceae; genus JABFXX01. The sequence goes on along the minus strand of JBDTJY010000301.1, from coordinate 79,996 downwards.
CGTAGCTGTTGCGCAGCGAGCTGACGTCGTGCATCCAGTAGCCCCACTCCCAGCCGCTCGAGAACACCAGGTGCTCGTCGAGCGGGCCGCAGCCGGCCGCGGCGAGCTGATCGAGATCCGTCCACCGGCTGCGCAGATAGAGCGGCAGCAGTTGCGGGACCGAATCGTCGAACGCGACCCAGTAGGCGTCCTCGGGGAAGTACGCGGCCTTCTGATGCGCGCACATCCGGTTCTCGAGGTACTGGCGGTGCTCCGAGAAGTCGGCGTGGTGGTACGCACCGTCGGTCGGCTCGAACAGGTCGTAGAACATCACCGTGTGGATGTCGGGGACGATCGTCGGATCTGCGAACTGGACCAGGAAGTAGTAGAGGATGTTCTGGCCCATATAGTCGACGCGCTGGGTCGCGCCGACGTGGACGTCCGCGTGCATCTCGGCACCGGGCGCGAGCACGCGCAACTGACTCGCGACCTCGTTGACCGCGGCGATGAACTTGTCGGGGTCGGCGCTGAAGAACTCGCCGAACGACAGCGCGTAGACGTCCCACGCCATGTCCTGGGTCAGCACCGGCAACCGCTGGGCGACCTCTTGCGCGATCGGAATCGTCCCCGAGGTGTCCTCGGAGAGATCGAACGCGAGCTGGAGGTTCGATTGCCCGAACAGCTCGATCCCGACGCCGACCCGAATGCCGCGCTGATGCGCGTAGGCGAGCAGCGCTTGTGTGAACGGCTTCCACGCGGCGAACCGCGCCGGGTCCGTCGCGATGTCCTTGAGCGCGACCCACTGCAGGAAGTTGCCGCGGTTCGCGATCACCCAGTTGATGATGCGATGCGCGTCGTCGGTCGAGCCCGGCGACGGTTCCCACATCGCCCAGTACGCCTCGATCGGATGCAGCGTATGCAACTGGAAGCCGCGCACGCGGGTCTGGGGCTGGTGCAACGGCCCGGCGGTCGCTTCGTCGACCGCCAGCGTCGGCGTGTACGTATCGAACGGATGGCGAAACCGCACGCCGAGGTTCTCGAGCGCATCGGCGACGCCGTATTGGGCACCGAGGACGTCGTGCGCGTGCACCGTCCACTGCTGAGCGCCGAGCGCCTCGACGCGATAGCCCTCGAGCGGCACCGTCGCGTCGTCGACGACGGCGATCGCGAAGTCGCCGCCGGTCCCGAGCGAGAGGCCGCGATACGGCGTCATCGCGACGAGCTCGCCGACCGCGAAGCTCCACGGCCCCGGATCGACCGAAACGTTGCCGTGCTGATTATCGCCGCACGCACCGAGCAGCAGCGCGCAAACGATCAGGGACTTCACGGCTGAAGATCGGACTCGAGGTTCACGGTCACGGTCGCGTTGTCATCCGAGTGCACGCGGCGCGTGAACTGCTTGTGAACGCCGCTGCGGAGCTCGACATCGAGCCGGAGCTCGCCTTCGTTCGAGGGGAACGAACCCTCGAACTTCGAAGGTCCGATGTGTGCGCCGAGCGCGGTGCGATGAAACTGCGCGATCTGCGCGTCGTTCATCCACAGCTCGGCATCGACCGTCTTGACGCTCGACTCGGCTGCACCGAAGTTCAGCACGTACGTTGCGTGGGTCCGGCTATCGGCTTGGCACGACTTGCGCGCCATGAGCGCGATGGCCACCCCGAACAGCACCGGGGCGATCCGGCGACGAAACAGCTCGCGGCGGGTCACGGGTGGCGTTCTAGCACGCTCGGCAACTCGCCCACGCCAAAAATTGGCGAACCGACCCGCAGGCTTGGGATCATTCGCGGATGGGCGTTTCTCGCGTGATCCTCGCGGTCGCGATCGGTACGGCAGGCTGCGCCGGACGCGGCCGCCCCTACCGGTTCAGCTCGCCGATGCTCGGTCAGGCTGACGTGCCGCCCGCCTGGTCTGCGGCCTCCGGCGATCCGAATGCGCGCTGGCGTCATCCCGAGCCCGACCCCACGATCACCGTCCAGCGCGGCATCCACCTCACACCTGCCGAAGATCCGCGGCCCGGCACGATCCGCGTCGCGTCGGCGCAGGCCGCGAGCGACGTCGCCGCGGTGGCGGAGGCCAACCGCGTCGTGCTGTCGCGCCTGCCCGCGCACCATCGCTTCGATGACAACGAGCCGCACGCGACGCTCCACGAGCCGAGCGATCTGCGCGCGCTCGTCGGTCGCCGCGACACGCGCGATTCGGTCACCGCCGCCCTAGCCTGGTCGGCCGAGCTCGGCGCGACGATCGATCTCGATCTCTCGCGCCCCGACGCGCCGGCGAAGGCGTCGTACCGCGTGCGCGCGGCCGCAACGATCGCCGCGTCGATCACGAACACCGGCAAGCTCGTCGCGTGGTCGACCTCGCACGATCGCACCACCGACGACGTCGCGCCCGGCTCGCTACTCGTGTTCGCGCGCACCGAGTCCGACGACTCCCCGGATCTCGTCGCGCTCGCCGTCGCGCGCGACGATCGCGGCGTCACCGAGTTCATCTTCTGCGCCGGCGGCGCGATCCGTCGCGGCTTCTTCGACACGCGTCACGCCGACCAGCGTCGCGATGCCGGCGGTCGCGTGCTCAATACGTTTCTGCGCACCGGCAATCGCTGGCCGCCGAAGGGCACGCACTACCTCGCCGGCGAATTGCTCGTGCACGTGATCCGCGCGCGTTGAGTGTCACTGCTTGCAACGAATACATCGACGGAGTAACAAACGTCGACGCGAGCATGGTGGAACGGTATACACGAGAGACTTAAAATCTCTTGCCTTTCAAAGGCTTACGGGTTCAAGTCCCGTTGCTCGCACTAGATAGTTCGGAGGCTTTCGCATGCTTCGCGATCGCACGCACGAACGTCGGCCACATCTCCGTCGGTAGGTCGTGCCCCATCCCCTGGATCGGTAGCCACGTGCCGTGTTGCACCGCCGTCGCGATCTTGCGGCCGGCCGCGAGCGGGAACATCGGATCGCTCGAGCCGTGGATCACCAACGTCGGTGTCGCGACCGTCTTGAGCTTCTCGCGCCGGTCGCCCGACATCAACACGCCCGCGAACTGGCGCAGGAAGCCGCGCGGATTCATGCCGCGCTCGAACGCGAGCGCACCGATCCGCGTCAGCCGCGCGACATCGATCGGCCACGCCGTCGAGCCGATCACACCGAACATCTTCGCGACGTGCGCGCCGGCTTCGCTGGCCGTACTCGGAGGCTTCGCGAACAGCGCGCGAAACGCCTTCGGCTTCGGCATGTAGCGCCGGCCACCCGGCGTCGTCATGATCGTGGTGATCGAGCGAACGCGCTCGGGGTGCTCGAGGGCGGTGTGCTGGACGACCATGCCGCCGAGCGACGCGCCGACGAGATGCGCGGACTTCCAGCCGAGGTGGTCGAGCAGGCCAACCACGTCGTTCGCCATGTCACTCAACGAGTACGGCGCATGGACCGGCAAGCCGACGATCGTGCGCGCGAGCATTGGCAACGGCCGCGGCGTCGCCATGTCGAGCCGCGTCGACTGGCCGATGTCGCGATGATCGAAGCGCACGACCTGAAAGCCGGCCGCCACGAACTGCTCGATCAGCGCGTCGGACCAGAAGATCCGCTGCGCGCCGATACCCATCACGAGGACCAGCGGCATGCCGCGATCGCCGAACACGTCGTACGCGAGCTCGACCGGCGCGTCGGTGCCGGCTCGCGTCCGATAGGTATTGACCTGCGCGAGGCGCGGCGCCGGTTCGGCGAGTGCCGCCATCACGGTTTCCCGGCGGCGCTGCCGAAGCTCTTGAGCGTCGGCGTGTCGTCGTCGCTGCCGCCCGCCGGTTTCACCTCGGGCTTGATCTCGGGTTTGATCTCCGGCTTGACCTCGGGCTTCGCATCGGAGCCGACGTCGGGATGCGTCACGGGCGCGCCGCTGCCGGCGTTGGGCACGGGCTTGAGGCTCGCGTCCTCGATCTTGTGAACGACCGGCGTCGCGCCCGCGGCGCCCTTGGTCAGCGTCTCGGTGTAGTCGACCGGATCGCGATCGAGCGGCAACTCGACGACCTCGGTGCGATAGCCCTTGAGCGCGACCGAGAACCGCCGCGTTCCCTTCTGACCGGGAATCGACGTCGTGATCGGCGTCAGCGTCGGGAACTTCTCGTTCGTCGTGAGGTCGGTGACGGTCGCGCCGTGCGGGTTGGTATCGAGCGTGAGCTTCACCATCACCGGCAGCTTCGGAGTCTCGGGTGGTGGCGGTGGCGGTGGTGCCGGCGGTTGCGGTGCGACCGCCGAGCCTGCGCTACCGGCGATGATCGGAGGAGCGACCGGCGCCGGCGTCTTCGTTCCGCCGAGCGCGACGATCGCGATCACCACACCCGCACCGAGCACCACGGCGGCACCGATGTACAGCGGCAGCTTCGACTTCGGCCTCGCGGCTTCGTCGGTGGCTTCCGGAACGCTGAGGTTGCCGGTCCACTTCGTCTTGATCCGGCCGGTGCCTTCCGGTGTGACGGTCTGCACCGGCGAGACCGGGCCGGTCGGGGTCTGCGCGCGCCGCTGCACGGTCTGCGACGGCGACGCGACATTCGCCGCGCGGTCTTTCAAGGCGCCGCTTGGAATCGGATCGCCGCACACCTCGCGCACCGCGTTCGCGAGATCGTCGATCGTCTGCCAGCGCGCGTTGCGATCCTTGTCGAGCGCACGATCGATCACGGCGGCGAGCTCGCGCGGCGCACCGATCTGATCGAACACCTCGGGCGCGATCGACGGCGGCGGCTCCGTCAGGTGCATCGACAACACGCCCATGAAGTTGTCGGCCTCGAACGGCACGCGATTGGTGACGAGCTGGAACAGGATGCAGCCCATCGCGTACACGTCGACACGATGATCGACGTTCTCTCCGCGCGCTTGCTCGGGCGACATGTACTCCGGCGTGCCGAACAACATACCGGTCTTGGTCAGCTTGCGACCGCCCTCTTCGGACGCCTCGGTCAGCTTCGCGATGCCGAAATCGAGGAGCTTCACGAAATCGGACTCGCCGGCGAAGTCGATCAGGAACACGTTCTCCGGCTTGAGATCGCGGTGCACGATGCCCTTCGCGTGCGCGGCCGACAGCGCGCCGCAGATCTGCAGGAAGATCCGCTTCGTCCGCGACCACGGGAGCAACTTGCCGGCGACGCGCGCGCGCGCGACCTCGTCGTGCAGGTCATGCCCCTTCAACAACTCCATCGCGAAGAACACCAGGCCCTCCGGCGTCGCGCCGAAATCGCTGATGTCGATCACGTTCTCGTGACGAATCCGCGACGCGGACTTCGCCTCCTGCATGAATCGCTCGACGAGGTCCGGCTTGCGCGCGAACTCGCCGTGCAACACCTTCAGCGCGACCTGCTTCTCGAGGATGTTGTGCGTGGCGAGATACACCGCGCCCATGCCGCCCTCGCCGAGCTTCTTCAGGATCGTGTAGCGACCCATGAGGATCGAGTTGATCAACGGATCGTCGGTCGGCGGGATGTACGAGGTCTTGATCGCCGCGGCGGAGCCACCCGGATCGGTCACGCCCATCGGCTCGACCGTGGTCGGCGTGCCACCGACCGGTGGAGTCCCCGTGGGCCGGTGCGTTCGGCCGGGAGGGCCTAGCTGGGTCTTCTTCTCCTCTGCCACGGAGCGCTCATTCTAGCATGTCAGTGCGCGGTTCCATCGTCCCCGAGAGAGCGCGCAGGTCGCTCCCCCTCCAGCTCGGGCCACTCGGACGCCCGGATCATCGCCGAGCACACGTGCTGGACGTAGTCGATCCGCACGCTGCGCTCGAGCGGGCTCCCCGGCATGCCACCGTCGGCGTCGCCGACGACGTCGAAGTCATTCTCGGGTCGGATCTGCTGGCCGAGCACGTATTGCAGCGCCGCCGCGATCTGGCCGCGCAGCGCCTCGTCGGGCTCACCTTCATGGGCGCCCAGGACGTAGGCCGAGATCATCGCTTCGGTGCGCGACCCGGCCGGGGTGTTGTACGGCGGCACGAACGGCGTGACGTTGTACCCGCCGGCCAGGTCGTCTTCATCCGGATGCTCGCCGAGCTCCGGTTGCTGTTGACGCAGGAACTCGCCGTACGCGTCGCAGAACTCGCGGTACTTCGGCTTCTTGACCTCGGGCCAGATCGCTTCGGCCGCGATGCACGTCCAGTGCTCCTCGCCGAAGATGAAGCCGCCGACAAAGAAGTCGTACCAATCGACGAGCCAATCGAGCCCGCGCTCGGCCGCGTGCGCGTACTTCGGATCGCCGGTGATCTTGTTCATTCGTACGAGCGCGAGCGCGGCTTCGCCGGAGTAGTAGAGCAGCTCGGTCGTCTCGTCGCGGGTCTTGGTCTTCGGATCGTACAGATGGCAGAACGAGCCGTCGGGACGCTGCATGTACAACAGGAAGCTCGCCAGCTTGGTCGCCAGCGGCAGGTAGCGCTTGTCCCCGGTCGCGAGCTGATACTCCGCGAGCGCGACGACGACGAGCGCCGTCGAGCCGAGCCCCGCACGATCCTCGGTCTTGTCGATCACGCAATCGATCTCCGTGCCGTCGGCGAGCTTCGCGCCGCAGCCGCCTTGCGACATCAGCTCGACGAGGTGCGCGAACGCGCGCTCGATCGGCTCGCGCAGCCACTCCTGTTTCGTGATCCGATACATCTGCGCGAGGAAGTACGTGGTTCCGCCGTGCCGCGGCATCGAGTACGCGCCGCTGCGCAGCGGATCGGTCTTCACGCCGGTCGAGAGATCGTGCTCGTAGACGTAGCGCCCGTTCGGCGCGAGGTGCGCGACGAGGTAGTGGGCGCCGTCGAGCGCGGCGGTGCGCAGGGCCGCGGCCGACAGCTTCGGCGCTTCGGGGATCCCGCGATAGAGCTGGAGCGGCGGCTTCGCGTGATCGGGGTCCTCGACGAACGTGTCGGTGCGAAACCGGAACAACTGCGAGCGCTCGACCTTGCCACCGGCGCGCGAACCGACGAGCGCCGCGATCTTGTCGAGGTCGACGCCCATCGCGAAGTCGCCCATCGTGTCGGACGGGCGCTTCGTCGAGAGCAACTTCGCCATCACGAGCTCGTGCGGCAGCACGATCGCGGTCTTGTCCCCGACGGTGGCGCCGATGCCTTCGACACCGGGGTTGAGCGCGAGCAGCGTCGCCACGCCGGGCAGCGCGAGCGAGCCGAGCAACCAGTGACTACCGCCGAGCGGCGCGTGGCCGGTGATCACGTCGACCTGGATCCGCGCTTCGCCGGCCTGGCCGTTCGCCGCGAAGATCTTGATCTGCCGGCGCGCACGCAGTTGGAGCGCCGCGTTGTCGACCGCGGCGGCGAGGTCCGCACCTTGGCCGTCGACGCGCAGCACGCTGCGCCCCTCGAACCACACGGTGACCGCCACTTGCCCCGGCCCGCGATGGACGTCACAAGGCGCCGGATCGTGATCGGTCAGCGCGCTGCGCAACGGCGCGATCACGCGCGTACGCTCGCCCGCATCGAGGCGATCGGGAGGCGGGATCCGATAGGCCGCGTAGATGATCGCGGTCACCGCGAGGAGCACGAGGCTCGGCGCGGTCCACACCACCAGCAGCAGCTTGCCGCGCTTAGACATAGACCCGGCGCCCCGCGCGCGACATCAGGTATTTGACCTGAACGATCGGCAACAGTGCGACGGCTTCGATCACGAGCGCGACGGCGATCAGCGCACCCGAGGCCGCAGCCTTGCCGAACGCGCCGTAGACCCCGGCGAGGAACGCCGCCGACGCGAGCAAGCGCACGATGATGATGAACGTCGTCAACAGCAGCAGCGAGCCACCGACGATCGCGACCTGGCGACCGAGCTGCTTGTACTTCGGCACCATCACACTCGCCGTGCCGATCGCCATGATCTGCAGCGCGACCGGAATCGACCACAGGCTGACCTTCGCGCTGGTCAGCCACGTCGGGACGAGCTTCACGATCACGATCGCGTAGATGATGACGGCGAGCTGATCGATCGCGAGATAGATGTACGGGCGAGGGTCCGTGTGCGTGGCCACGCCCGAGCCTACTCCGTCACCGGGGCGCGAGATAGACGATGGGCGTCGCGCCAGATCATCGTCGACGTCAGGCCTTCGCAGTGCGCGAACGATCTAAAAGCAGCCGGGCCGCGTGATCGCCGGCGCCGCCACGCTCGAGGGCATGACCTGGCGCAGATAGTCGTACTCGTCATCGCAGAACACGCCGGGGCCCTGCCCGCCGAGCTCGGCGCGCTCGAGGAACGGGCGATCGCCACCGGCATCCATCAAGCGATTCGGTTGATCGCCGGCATCGTGAAAGCCATCCGAGTACGGATTCGCGAGGCCGAGCGAGTGCCCGATCTCGTGCGCGAGTGTGCCGCCCACCAGGTTGCCCATCACGAACACCGCGCACGCGATCTGATCGCGGCGTGTGGTGCCGGGGCACGACGTGCCGTCGGTCAACACCGGCACGCCCGCGAGGTCGTTCGCGATCACCGGCGCACCATGGTCGACGTCGCTGCGGAACGGATCGAAGGTCTCGTCGAACATCTCGTCGGCGCCCGGCACGTCCGCGCCGAACACGCCGGGGTGCTGCGAGAAGCCCATCAGCGAGCGCACGAACACGCCGCCGTAGCCGGGGTAGCCATCCTCTTGTGTCACCGCGTTGACGCCGCCGAGCTTGTCGTACAGCCGGAGGTTGCCGTTGTCCTTGCCGGGCGAGTTGTCATAACCGAACAGGCCCATGTTGTTCGGATCGACGCCGACCAGCTCGACGTTCTCGTAGAGCGCGAAGTCGGTCACCGGATCGGTGCGGAACTCGATGTTGACGCCGGTGTAGGCCTGGTTGCACACCGCGACCACGCGAGCGCGGATCTGGTGATCGACGGCGCGCATCCCGAAGTCCCGCAACTCCTCGACGTAGGAGCTCTGAAAATGCAGGAACACGACCTGCTTGACCGGCGCGATGTCGAACGTGACGCTGAGCCCGACGCCGCGCACGGTGTCGCTGCCATAGCTCACGATCGGCGTCATCATGCCGGTGAAGTGCCCGGTGTCCTGGCGCAGATCGATCGCCTGGCCGAGCGTGTCGTCGGTGTTGATCACGTAGCGGACGAGCTTGCCCTCGACCCATTCGGGGATCAGGTACATGTCGACGGGCGCCGGATTGCCGCCGGTCTTGTTGAACGTGCCGGTGAGCTCGATCTGCGTATCCGAGGTCGGCTCGCCGCCGACGAAGCCGCCGCCGTGCACGAACACGTACTGGCCGAGGCTCGCCGCCGGCGGATCGACCGAGAACACCTGCGAGGTGACCAGCGTGTACGAGACGTCGACCGCCGGCGCCGCGATCTCGGCCTGCGCGGTCTGCTTGTTGACGATGCTCACCTTGCCGATGAACTGCCCCGGCTTGATGCCCGCGATCCTCGGCGCGAACGGGAACTCCGCCTTCTGCCGCGACAGGCTCTGGAGCGGCAGCATCGTGATGTCCTGGGTCGTGATCGGTGTACACGTCGAGCCGCCGTCGGCTTGGAAGCAGCCGGAGATCCGCGCGGCGGTTACGCCTTCGTCGCCACCGAGCAGGAAGCCATCGCCGTCGACCTCGATCTGATCGTTGACGAAGTGAACGCCGTCGACTACGGCGGTCGCGGTCGGCGTCAGGTGGTTGCGAAAGCTCAGCTTCACGTCGAGCGGCGTCGTCGAGTACGTCTTGCCGTCGCTGACCGCCACGACGTCGATCGTCGCGGTGCCGTCGAAGTCGACATCGCCGCCGATCTCGTCGAGGTTGGTGCCGGCGATCGAGACGGTCATCGAATCGAAGTCGACGAACGTCGCGGGCCATCGCACGTCGACGTCCGTGCCGCTCGCGGAGCCGACCAGGTGCAGCGTGGTCGCGCCCCACTCCTCGTCGACGAACGAGTCGCCGGCGATCGCGAGCTTGGTGCCCGGGATGATCATCCCGGGGTTGACCGAGCTGAGGTTCAGCCCTTCAAGCCCGGGATCCGGTGCTGTCGACGTCGCGCAGCCGGCGGCGAGCACCGCGGTGACAGCCAGCTTCCACATGTCACTGGATCCCGAGCGTGAGCCCGTACGTGTTGGTCGCGCCGTTGAAGCCGCGGACCACCACGTCGTAGTCACACCCGCCCGTGCAGGTCGCCGGTGCGGTGAATACCGCGTGCTCGTTCGACGACGCGCCTTGACCGTGCTCGGCCGAGCACGTGCTGGTGTCGTTGATGTCGCACGGCCACAGATCGAAGCTGTCTTGATAGAGGTGCAAGTCGAGGTCGCCCGCGGACGTGGCCTGCGTGAACGTCAGGTCCATCGTGAGCTGCTCGTTCGCGTAGAGCGTGACCTTGAACCAGTCGTCGTCGTTCGGGCAGATCGTCTGCGCGGTGGTCGCGTAGCTCGGGTACGTCGTCGCGCGCGCCTGGCTGAACGTGTCGTCGTCTTCGTTGGCGTCGTCGACGCACGAGGTGTTGCAGGTCTCCGCGCTCGACACGTAGTCGAACAGGTACTCGCTGCGCGCGTGGCCGTAGCCGTTGACCTTCACGTAGTAGGTCGCCGCCGGCAGGCAGGTGTTGATCTCTTCGTTCGGCGTGTAGCTCGTCGAGCTGCTCACGACCGTGCCGTCGGAGTGATACAGGTGGAGGTCGACGTCGCTCGCGCCATCGCCCGAGAGCGACAGGTCGAGCCGCTGGCTCGACGTCAACACGATCTTGTACCAGTCGTCGTTCATCCGGGTCTGATCGGTCGTGCTCGGGCAACTCACGAGGTCGTAGAGGTCCGAGGTCATCGTCGGGTTGGCCGACGCCGCGCTGCGCGTGTCGTTCGCTTCCCAGGTGTCGTCGGCGCACGCACCGGTCGGCGCCGTGCACGTGCCGCTCTGCGGAACGCACTGCAGGGCGTGCGCACCGGCGACCGAGTAGATGTCGCCGGCCGAGCAGCTGTAGCCGGTCGGGCAACCCGCGCCGCACGCTTGCAGGCAGTACGAGTCCCCCATCGAGCCGACGTAGACACACTCGTTACCGGCGCCGCACTGCGAGTCGGCCGAGCACGTCTTGCAGATGCCCGCGGTGCCCGAGCCACCGGCGGTGACGACCATCGAGTAGACCTGCGATTGCGTCGTGTGATCGCACGTGCCCATCGAGTCGTCATCGTCATCGGCGACGATCACGTAGTACAGCGTCGCGGTCGTGCCATCAGCCGCGGACGCGACCGGGTTCGGCACGTCGGCGGTGTACTGGCCGTTCTTGTTGTCGCCCGAGCTCCGGGTCATCGACAACTGCGTCAGCTGCGAGAGCACCGGCGTCGCGCCGGGGTTCGTCGTCGAGTAGTAGAACAGCGGTGCGTCCTTGAGGCCCTTGTCGTCGGAGATCGCGGCGACCGGCGTGAGGTCGAGCCGCGTGGTCTGGTTCGACGCCGTGTGCGAGACGACCGGCGCGGTGCCCGGGCACGAGCTGCCACCGCCGGCGCCGCGGAGCACGAGCAGGTAGTTCTTCAGCGTCTTCGGGTTATCCGAATCGTCGGCCGACAGCACGAGCGTGTAGCGGTCCTCGCCTTCCTGCGCCTTGGTCGGGCACCAGTGCCACTTCGCGCTCTGCCCGTCTTGCCGGTCGAGCGTCGCGGCATCGATCAGCGGCATCTCCTGCGCGATCGCGACGGTCGGCGTGTCCTGATCCTCGATCACGACGTCGAGATCGATGCAGGTCTGCGTCGCGAGGTCGATCGTGGTGCCGGTGCCGAGCGGTTGGCGGAACACCGGAGCGGTCGCCGAACCGATCGCCGACTTGACGTCGATCGTGATCGTCGTGGTCGCCGAGGCATCGCCATTCGAGACCGTGAAGTCGAACGGATGCGGACCGATGTCGGCCGCGAGCGGCGTCCACCGGAACACACCGGCGCCGCTGGGCGACACCGTCATCTGCGCGGCGCTATCGACATCGTCGAGGTCACCCGCGTGGAAGTTGTACGCGAGGCGACCGCCACCCGCAGACGTGCCCATCAGATCGATCTTGAGCTCGGTGCCGACCTGCGCGACCTGATCGGTCAGGCCATCCAGCTCCGGAGGGGTCCCGCCGGTGCAGGCTACTAGAGTAGCCAGTGAAGCGAGACTGGTCATGGTCCGGAGACCCTGGCTTCTGGTGAGGTTGGCTAAGCGCATGACGTCCTTCCCGGGCTGGTCCGATGGCGGTCGGATACAGGTCCCTACAGCAACGGTCGGGCCATGCTGTGGCGCGCCACGACGCTCGTCGGCGTTCGGCGAAAGCCCCTAATTCGTCAGCGGGTGACGGCGGCGTGATCTTCGCCGAGGGCGAACGTGATCAAGCCCTGGGCTACTGGATTCGCCAGGAAGCTCGGGACGTCGGTACCGGCAGCCGCCGCGAGGATCGTGAGCCCGGCGAGGATCGACCCCGAGGCGACGAGGCCGGCGCGTAACCCGGTGATGCGAAGGTCACGTGCGAGCTGCTCGTGCTTGAAGTACGTCCCGTCGACGGCCTGCGCGTAGGGGCGGAGCTCGTTCATCAGGCCCGTCGGGATCAGCCGCTTGAGCTTCTGCATCTGCGAGACGATCGCGGCCTCTTCGAGGCCCTCTTGCGGGAACTCGGGTTGGAACTGCCGAAGCAGCGCGACGACGAGGACCCCGAGGTCGGTCTCGTTGAGCCGCGCGGGGATCGCGAGCGCGGCTTGCGCCAGCTTCAGCGCGGCGCCCGCGGCGAACCGGATCCGGCTCGCATCGCCCTTCGCGATCTCGGCGCCGAGCACGAGCGAGATCGGCGACGACGGCTCCGCGATCATCGTATACGGCTGGCGGGTCGAGACGTAGACGTCGATCTCGCCGAACCCGAGGCCGCTCGCGACATCTTGGGCGTGCGCGGCCACGGGCGAATCCTTCGCGCGCAACCGATCGCCGCGACCGACGCCGTACGCGGCGCGCAGGTCGACGCCGACGTGCTTCGCGAGGCGATCGCCGAGCATCGCGAACAGCGCGCGCAACTCCGGCTGCACGCTGCGCGGGAACAGAACGTCGTCGGATTCGGGTCGCACGAGCGGTGCGAGATCGATCCGGCGCGACTCGGCGAGCAGCACGCGCTCCGGCTCGCCGGCATCGCCGAGCAACGTCGCGAGCTCGGCGGCGGCACGCGCGATCGGGATCGAGCCGTCGACGCCGGCCACCGCGCGCGCGGTCATCGCACGAGCGATCACGCGATACGCGACGCCCTGCTTCGGCTCCTGCTGGACGCGCACGCGCATCGTGCCGGCGACGCGATTGAGATGCACGCGGACCGACGTCATGTCGCCGGCCTCGCGATAGAACTCGACGAGCTTCTGCAGCGCCTCGTCGTTCGTCGGGGCACCGTCGAGCGCGAGGTTGAGCGCGCGCTCGGCGCGCTTCGCATCGCCGAAGCCCTGCTTGAAGATCCGCGCGACGCGATGCAGGTGCTGCGCGCGCTTCTCGGGATCCTCTGCCGACTTGACCAGCCGCTCGCACGCGCCGAGCGCGAGCTTCCACTCGCCGGCATGGATCGCGAGGTCCGCCAGCCGGACGAGCGTGTTTTCGTCGTCGGGCTGGTAGCTGAGCGCGCGCTGGAACGCCTTCAACGCCATCCCCGGATCGTTCAGGCGATCGGCGTAGAGCAAGCCGAGGCGATACAGCAGCGTCGTGAGGATCTTCGGATCGCTCTCGAGCCGAGCGCGCGCGAACAGCGAGTCGGCGGCCTCTTGCCAGTTGCCCTGTTCCCACGCGATGTCGGCGATCGCCGAGTGCGAGCGCAGATCGTTCGCGTCGGTCGTGAGGATCTCGCGGTAGTGGCGTTTCGCCGTCTCGCGATCGTCGAGGAAGTTGCGGTGGAGCTCGGCCACCGCGCGATGGAGCTCGACCCGCGCGCGCTCGTCAGTCTCGTGATCGAGGCGCTTGCCGAGGACGACCGCGAGCTCGTCGTGATTCGCATCTTCCTCGAGGAGGATCCGCAGCCGGATGAACGCGTCCTTGTGGCTCGGATCGGCATCGAGCGAGTGGCGGAACGCGACCATCGCCTGCGCGCCTTCGAGCGCTTTATCCATCAGCACGACGCCGGCGAAGTGATGCAGCCGCGCCTTGGTCTCCGGGTCGGTCGCGGACGTGCCCTGGCGCGTCGCCGCTTGCGCGACGTCGATCCACAGTTGGCCCTTGAGCGCGGCGTTGCGCCAACCTTCGAGCGCGGGCACGTGCCCGGGCTGCACGGCGTCCGCCTTGCCGAACGTCTGGACCGCCGAGTCGATGGCGCCGATCTCGGCGAGCGTCTCGCCGGCGCGCGTGAGGAACGTCGCCTGCGTGCGCGGGTCGCCCTCGAAGTACGCGGCGATCTGCTCCTCGAGCGTCGCGAGCTCGTCGGAGGCACCGGCGCGGCGCACGATCGATTCGAGGTGGAGCAGCGCGAGGCGATGCTTCGCGTCGGCGCCGAGCGCCTTGCGATAGAGCTCGGTGAGCTCGGCATCGGGACGCTGATCGCGCTCGGCGAGCCCGGCCGTGTCCATGATCATCGCCGAGCGATCGCGCGTCGCTTCGATCGGGACCTGGTCGAGCTCCTGGAGGCGGAGTCGCAGCAGCTCGCCGATCTGATCGGTGGCAGCGTACTCGCGCTCGAGGCGATGCATCAGGTCGATCCGCGTCGGGTCGGCCTGCGACGCGCTCTCGAGCGCGATCTGCGCAGCGCCGGCGTCGGCACGCAGCTCCATGTCGATGTGTGCGAGCAGCTCGTACGCGTCGGCCTTGGCGGCGTTGTCGCCGGCGGCCTCGGCGGTCTTCAGCTGATCGAGCGCGAGCGAGGTCAACGGGCCAGGCTCGCGGATCTGGTTCGCGATCCGGATCAGCGACAGCGTGGCGAGTGGATCGCCGGGGCGGAGCTCGAGCGCACGTTGATAGAGCGCGAGCGCGGCTGCGCCATCGCCCTGCGAGGCCGCGAGGTCACCATCGCGCACGATCCGCGCGAACGCATCGCGACTGGCGGCGCCGGTCGGCGTCATCGCCGGCTGCGTCGAGCGTGCGACCGAGGTCGAGGTCGGACGATCGCCGCTACGCCGGCGTGCCGCCGCGAGCAGATCGGAGATGATGCCGACGCTCGGGAACGCGGTCTCGACGCGGTTGAGCAGCGACGTCGCACGGCTCGCATCGCCGCCATCGAGCGCGAGTTGCGCGGCGCGCAGGCGCAACGCGCCCGCTTCGGGGGTCGTGCCGAGCAGATTCGCCCGCTCCTCGAGGGCGAGCGCGGCATCGCCGAGCTCGTTGCGACGCGCGGCCGCGAACACGAGCCACGCGGTGCGCCGCGGATCATCGACCTTCGCCGCCAGCGGCTCGCGCAGGATCGCTTCGGCGGTATCGCTGAGATCCGGCGCGCTCGTCAGGATCATCCGAGCGCGGCGCAGCGCGAGGCTCGCCGCGGCCCACGGCCATTGCTCCGCCTGCTGCGCGCGCTGCAGCACTTCGTTGATCACGTCGCGATCACCGAGGCGTTGCGCGAGCACGATCGCGGCGGCATGGGCGGCGGGCGAGTTGCCGCGCGCGCCTTCGAGCACGTGCTGCCACGCCTCGAGCGCCGCGGCGGTCGTGCGGTGGACGTGCTCGGCATCGGGCGGCTCGACGGCGGCGGCGGCGCCGACGGCCTCTTCCCACGCGAGTGCGCTGCGCAGTTGGGCGACATCGCGATCGAGCCGCTCCCCCGGATCGGCGGCGAGCTCGGCGAGCAACGTCGCGCGCTCGCTCCACCGCCCCGCGGCGGCGAGCGCCTCGGCGAGCGCCTCGGTCAACGCGAGCGAATCGGGACGATCGGCGTGACCGCGCTGCAACAGATCGATCGCGCCCTCGAGCTGGCCCTGCCCGATCAAGCCGAACGCCGCGCGCAACCGAGCGCGCTCGCGCTCGCCATCGGCGGCGACCTCGAGATCGACGTCGATCGCGAGCTGCGTCGCTTCGGCGGCGACGTGCGAGGTGCGCAGTTGCTGTGCCGCATAGTCGTCGCCCGGATCGTGGTCGATCGCGGCACGCCAGAGCTCGGCGCCGCGCGCCGGATCGAGCTCGGCGGCGCGGGCCGCGGCGTACGACCGCTCGATCCCCGACGCCGTCGGACTCGCGGCCCACGCGGCAAACGCGTTGCCCGCGGCGACCGGATCGGTGCCTGCGCTCGCGGTCTCGGTCGCGATCCGAAGGACGAGCGGATCGCCGGGGAGCACGCTCGCGCCGAGCTGCGCCGCCGCGATGGCGGTCGCGCTGGTGCTCCATTGCTGGCTGCGGATCGCGAGCGCCGCAGCACTGACCGGATCGGTGGTCTCGATCTGGCGGCCGAGATCGAGCAGCACGCTCGCCGCGGCCTCGCCGTCGTTGCGCGCGACGGCCTGGCGGATCGCACCCAGCCGCGAGAGCAGCGACCCCGGATCGGACTCGGCGGCGGCCGTGAACCACGTCGCCGCAGCGGCGTTGTCGTTCTGATGCGCGGCGAGCACGCCGCGTGCGGATTGCACCGCCGCGCGGAGCTCCGCGTCGGTGACGGCATGCGCGAGCTGTTCGAGCGCGCCGCCGAATTCATCGGCGCGACCGTCGAGGAACGTCAACTCGAGCTGCGCGAGGAGCGCGCGCACGTCCGAAGGCGCGTGATCGAGGACCTCGCCGACCGCGACGCGACTGAGATCCTGCTCGCCGATCGCGAGCAACATGTCGATCCGGTAGTGGCTGAGCGGATGGCGCTCGAGGGCGCTCGCGACCGACATCTCGGCGTCGATCTGGCGGGTCGCTTCGATCAGATCCGCGGACGCGCGGGCGATCCGGCGGAGGCCGCGCAGCGCGGGCGTCGCGCGCGGATCGACGAGCAACGCGGCATCGTAGTGTGCACGAGCGCGATCGACTTCACCGAGGCGTTCGCACAGTCGACCTGCCTCGATGCGGAGCGCGACCGAGGCCGCACTCTCGTCGACCGTCGCGAGCTCGCGCTCGTAGATCTCGAGCGCGCGCGCAGCGTCTTCGTCGAGCTGGCTCGAGGGCAGCGGCTGGACCTGCTCGGGAAACTGGATCGCTTCGAGATCGATCGTCGGATCGGCCTCGGAGGTCTCGTCGCCGATCGGCAGCGGCGTCTGCAGCCGCGCGTGCTTGCGCCCACCGCGCGGCGCGGGGACGCCATCGAGGGTCTGAAACTGATCCATCCCGGCCGCGCCCGGCGGCTCGATCGGGCTCGACTCCGCGCGCGGCGCGAGCACGTCGGTGAACGCCGGAGGCCGCGTCGGCTTCGCGCGATCGGTCGCGCTGATCGCGCCGAGGCCGTAGAGCGTCCGGGTCGGATCGCTCGACTCGACGTGGATCGGGGCTTGCGGCTCGCCGTGAGCGAGGCCCTCCCCGAAATCGATATCGTCGGTGCCGCTGGCGCCATCTGTCATCGCCCGGGGTAGCGGCGTGGCCGCGCGGATCGGCGCCACGTCGAGCCGGGTCTCGGAGCCGACGTCATCAGCTTCCGCCAACACCTCGTCCGCCGACATGTTGAACGTCTGAGCGGCGTCGTCGAGGCCAACCGTGTGCGGCGGCGACGCGCCGACCTGGATGACGTCGCTGTCGAGGGGCGGGGTCTCGGGACGGCGGCGCGGAATGTCGTCGAGATCGAGGTCGTGCTCCGCATCGACGGCAGCGGCGACATCCGAGAAGTCGTCTTCGCCGGCGGGCTCGAGCGGGACCGCGCTCTCCGCGACTTCGATGATCGGATCGGATTCGCGGCGCGGTCGGGCCGCCGGCGCCGGCATCTTCGTCGATTTCTCCGGGCGGCGAACGACGTGCTGGACGGTGCGACGCGGCGCCGGTATGGCGACCTCGACCGCGGGAGCCTCGTCGGCCTCCGCCGCGGCGGCATCGTCGGAACCGATCTCGATATCGGCGTAGTCGTCTTCGTCGATCGGTGCGTCGGCGGTCTCGTTCGTCGGGAACGCGAACGGCGGCGGAGCGGTCGGCGCCTTCGAGCGCGCATCGGCGCGCGCGTGCGATTGCATCTCGCCGTAATCAGCGACGCGCGTGTTCTCTGCGAACGGAGAGTCTTCCTGTAGCGTTGCCGGCTGCGGTGCGTAGTTGCCGAGTGGTACCGCGGCCGGAGTCGCGCGCCGGATGATCGCCGGGCCCGTGCGACGCGCGGGCGGCGGTGGCGGAGCCGGCTTGGCCACGGCGAGCGGCGGCGGCGGAATCGGCGCGTCGAGCGAGAAGTCATCCTCGTCGTCATCGCCGCTCGGCATCATCGCGTGCGGGCGCGACGCCGAGGTCAGCACGTCGTCATCGTCGACATCGATCGGCACCGGCGTGCCGCCGCGTACCGCGACCGAGGTGTGCGGATCGTTGTCCTCGGCCTCGGCCTCGTCGTAGCCGGGCGCGGTGCCGGGACGCTCGCGAGCCGGTGCGGCGCCGAGAAAATCACCGAGCGCGCTCGGCGCCGTCGAAGCTCCGATCTCGGAGAAATCAGTCTCGAGTGGATCGGCCTGGCCCTGAAACGGCGCACGCGCGGCCGGTGCAGCCTGCCTGTCGATCGACGTCTCTTCCGACGTCTCTTCCGACGTCTCTTCGGCGGCGTGATCGGCGTGATCGAGCGACATCTGCTCGTCGAGATCTTCGTTGACCATGTGGTCGGTGCGCACCGGCGCGCTCGGCTGCTTGGCTTCGGCCACGGGTGTGGGCCACGCCATGACCGGCTCGTCGGCGGGGGTCAGCGTCGTCTCGGGACCGCCGTGCAGGCCATCGAACATCGAGTCCCACGCGTCGAGCTCGTTCGACAGCTCCTCGTCGCCGAGGAACGGCTTCGGGGCACCTTTCGGCGGCGGCTTCTTGTCAGGCGGGGTCATCGCGTCCCCTTGAGTGCGATGCCGAGCTTCTCGCGCAACTTCATATGATCCTCGGAGACCGACCACGCGACGAGCTCGAGTGCCGTCGGGGAATCGGCGAGCGTCCGGCCGCCCTTGCCGACGTCGAGCACCGCGAGCGCGACCGCGAGGTCGCCCGCCCACACGAGGCCGGCGCGATGGCCGACGGCATTCGCGGTGCGGCGCAAACCTTCGACGTCGGCGAGGTCGCCGGGGCGTTGCTGTGCGAGTTGCGCGATCGTGCTGCGCGCCTTGCGCGACATCTTCTTGAGCGACTTCGCGCGTTCGGCGATCGCGGCATCTTGATCCGGTGCGAGCTCGGCGAGCGCCGGCGGCACCGCGACGTCGGCGGCCTTGAGCGCCGCGACGAAGGTCCACTCGAGCTCGCTGCCGTGGAGGTCGGACAGCGTCGCGACGCCCTCCGCGATGCTCGCGACCGCGCGACCGAGCGCGAAGCGATGTTGCGGCAGTGCGGCCGCGGCGACGTCGGCGCCGAGGCACAGGATCGGCGTGTCGCCGGCGAGCGCGCGCGCGAAGCCGCTGCGGCCGGCGCTGATGTAGATGTCGACGTCGTCGATGCCGAACGAGGCCAGCACCGAGGCCACCGGCTGGTACTTGTCGCCGAGCTTCTTGACCGCGAGCTTGTCGCCGCGCGTGAAGCCGAGCTTGCCGACGTCGACCCCGGTCGCAGCCTGCACCGTCGGCGCGATCGCACGCCAGACGTCGGCGAGCGGACCGCCGAAGCCACCGCGCAGCGCCGCCCGTGCGAGGTCGTCGAGCTTGACCCGGTTCGGCAGCGCGAGTTGTTGGCGCCCCTGCGCGAGCACCTGACGCTGATCGACGGTCGGTGTCGCGAGCGCCTCGACGGCGACCAGCGCGACCCAGCGCGCATCGACATCGGCCTGCCACGCGTTGATCTGGGCGAGCCGCTCGTAGAGTTGACCGCGGCTCGGGCCGGCGACGATCGCAGCGCGCAGGTTCGTGGCGCCCGCGAGCAACATCTGCGCGCGCGTGGCGGGGTCGAGCATGTCGGCGAGCTCGCGCACGACATCGAGGTTGAGCGGATCCAGCGCACGCGCGCGATCGAGCGACAGCCGTGCGGCGACTCGATCGTTGATCTTGTCGCGCAGCAACTGAGCGAGGCGCAGCTCTTCGCGCGACTTCTCTTGCTGGGTCGGGCGCAAGCGGATGATCTGGCGAAGCTCGCGGATCGCGCGCTCCCAGTCGCTGACGCGCATGCACAGGCCGAGCAGCCGCTCGCGCAGTTGCGGATCCTCGGGGTTCGCGTCGACGACCCGCTCGAGCTGTTCGATCGCGCCCTGCACGTCACCGGTCTGCTCCGCGAGCACCTGGGACAATTGGAGCTCGATCTCGCCGCGCTTCTGCGGGCGCTTCTCGATCGCGAGGTAGCGGCGCCACAAGGCGATCGTCGTGACCACGTCACCGGCGGTGAGCGCGAGCTCGGCACGGAAGCGCAGCGCCTCGACGTGATCCGGCACGCCGTCGAGCAGCACGTCGAGGTCGCCCATCGCGGCGGCCTGATCGCCGAGGCCGTGGAGCACGGTCGCCCGCTCGAGCAACAGCGGCGCCATCGCGACGTGGCGCTCGTCGGAGCCTTCGCCTTCGAGCCAGATCAACCGCTCGGTGACGACGCTGATCAGCGTCTTGACGTCGGCGCGCTCGCGCAACAGGTCGAGCAAGCGATCGAGCTCCGGCGCACCGGGCTCGAGTGTGACGATCCGCTTGTACGCGGCAACCGCGTAGTCGGTGTTGCTCGGCAGACCGGGCCCGTCGAAGATCTTCGCGGCGTCGCGCAGCATCGACAGCTTCGCCGCGGCATCGCCGATCACGCGTGCGAGCGCGAAGCTCGCCTGCGCGACGATCGCCTTGTCGCCGGCGCGGTTCGCCATCCGGCGCAGTGCGGTGAGGGCGCGCAGATCGTCCGGATCGGTCTTCAACACCCCCGCGACGACGACACCCGCTTCGCGCAACCGGCCGGCAAGCTCGAGCGCCTCGGCGCGGTCGAGCTCCCACGAGGCGCGCGCTCTCGGATCGTCGGCGAGCGCGGCGCGCATCTCGAGGATCTCCGCGCGCGCGAGCAGCGGGTCGACCGCGGCGAACGCATCGCCGGCATCGACCTGCGGGGACGGGGCGGTCTCGGCGATCACGAGCAACGCACTCGTGTCATCGGGCGCGGCGAGCCGCGCGGACGCGACCCGCGCATTCGCGGTGTCGAGGTCGCCGTTCGCGGCCGCCATCGCCGAGGAGCGCAGCAGCAACGCCGCCGCGGCCTCGGGCATCTGCACGATCGCGGCGAGCCCTTCGAACGCCGCCGCGAGCGCGAGGGCATCGCCGCGGCGAGCCGCGACCAGGGCCGCGCCGAGGTGCGCACCTTTGCGCGTGCCATCGAGCGCGATCGCCGCTTCGAACGATTGCGCCGCGCGGTCGAAGTCCTCGAGCACGAGCGAGTACATCCAACCGCTGTCCTCGGCCAACGCCGAGCCGAGCCGCGGATCGGTGGTCTTGCCGGCGAGCGCGGCGGTCGACTCGACGCGCATCACGGTGTCGCCGCGCATCGCCGCGAGGTCACCCAACGCGAGCGCGGCGGCGGTCGCCGCGACGGCCGGTTCGTCGACCGACATCACGTTGCGATAGACATCCGCGGCCTCGTCGATCAGCGCGGCGCGTTCGAGCGCGCGACCGTGGAGATACTGCGCGTCGAGCGTCGCGCCGGTGCCCTCGGCGAGCGCCGCGCGGGCGGCGACCTCGCTGTTGCGATCGTTGAGCCGCGCGCGGGTGCGCGCCTGCCCTTCGAGCGCGGCGCGATCGTCCGGAACGCGGACCAACCAGTCATCGTAGACCTGCGCGGCTTGCGCGGCGTCGTCGAGCCGAACCTCGAGCACCCACGCGGCTTCGCGCAGCGCCCGGCGAGCGGCCGGGCCATCGGGCAACGCCTTCGCTTCGGCGCGGCGCTCGGCGACGAGCTCGGGCCAGCGCTCTTGCGCGCGCAGCAGGTCGACGAGCGACTCGCGCGCGAACGTATCGTCGGGCCACACCACGAGGACCTGGCGGTAGAGCTCGGTCGCCGCCTCGACCGCACCCGCACGTTCGCGCAAGCGCGCCGCAGCGAACAGCGCGGTGCCGCGGCGACCCGCTTCGGCCTCGTCGCCGGCGATCGTGACGAGGAGCTCCGCGCGCTCGTCGTCCTTGCCGAGTTGCGACAGAGTCGATTCGAGCCGCCACTTGAGCGGCGGTTCGGTCGGGACGAGGGCGACGAGCTCGCGCTCGAACGCGAGCACCGACTCGAGATCGCCGTGACTGCGCGCGAGCCGGATCGCGCGCTCGAGCAGCGCCCGCTTGTGGTCGTCGCCGGCCGCCGCGATCGCCGCGCGCAGCCGGGTCAGCGCGTGCTCGACCTGACCGAACGAATCGTCGAGCTCGGTCAACGCCTCGATCGCGCCGGGATGATCGGGCACCGCCTCGAGCGCCTTGCCGAGCGCGCCGTGCGCTTCTTCGAACGCCTCCGGCGTGCCGACGTCGTACGCGAGCAGCTCCGCGGCTTGGATATACAGCGCCGCCGCCGCCGCCGGATCGGGCTGCGCCGGCTGTCCCGGTCCCAGCCACGTCCCGAGCAGGCTCGCGTTCGCCGCGGCGAGATACACCTTCGCGAGCTCGCCGCCATCGCCGCGCGCGAGCGCGTCACGCTCGGCCGCCGAGGCGAGCACGATGAAGCCCGGCGCGGTCGCTTCGAGCGACGCGAGCAACGCGCGCGCTTGGTCGCGCTGACCACCGCGCAGCAGCGCGTCCGCGCGGCGGATCGACAGCGCGAGGCCGCGCGACGGATCGGCCTCGACCGCCTGCCAGCTCTGCACAAGCTCGGCGAGATCGTCGTAGCGGCCGAGCTCCTCGGCGAGCTCGGTCAGATCGGAGAGGACGATCGACTCGCCGGGGGCCAGCGCGGTCGCTTGTTGCAGCAGCTCCCACGCCTTGTCGGGAGCTTCGACGCGGACGAGTTGCGCTTGCCGGCGGCGCAGCGCGACGAGCTCGTGGCGCAGTGCGGTCGCGCGATCGCTGCGCTCGGGATTGGTCGCGTTGCCGGGCTCCGAGCCCGGGCCGGCGGGCCCGAACGCACCGAGCAGCACGGTCGACAGCGCATCGATCGCGCTCGAGATCTCCGCGGGCGCGCCCGCCTCGTCGAGGATTCGCAGGCGCTCGCGCGCGACCCGCTCGGACGTCGCCGACGTCGTCGCGAGCTCGGCTGCTTTGCCGAACGCTTCTTGCGCGCGCTCGACATCGCCGGTGCGTCCGGCGACGCGGCCGACCTCGAGCCAGTACGCGATCTTTCGCGCCGGTTGCTCGACCGCTTCGGCGAGCCGCTCCCACACGTCGAGCAGCGCCGGCGCGTCACCTGCCTTCGCGACCACACGCTCGAGCTCGAGCAACGCCCCCTGGTGGGTCGGCGCGATCCGGACGGCTTCGTCGAGCGCCGTCCGCGCGTCGTCGAGCGCGTTCATGCGATACGCCGAGATCCGCGCTTTCTCGAGCAACAGATCCGCTCGCTCGTAGTCATCGCGGGCGTAGCCGACCTCGGCGTCGATCAGCTTGGCGAGGTTGGGCCACAGCGCGCGGCGATAGAACACGCGGCGGATCGCCCACAGGTTCGGGCGCAGCGACGGATCCAGGCCGAGCGCGCGACCGAACGCCTTGACCGCACGCGCCTCGTCGGTGAGCCGGCGCTCGTACAGCTCGCCTAGCTCGTAGGCGAGCGTCGCGGCCTTCGCCGGATCCGCGAGCACGAGCGCGTCGAGCTCCTTCGTCATCGCTTCGGCGCGCGCCTCGCCACCGGCATCGCCGAGCGCGGACAGCGCGATCTCGACGACGGTCGGGTGCTGGAGCTGCTCCTCGAGCGTCTGCTCGATCACGACCGAGGCCTTGATGGTGCCGACTTCGACGCCACCTTCCATCTTGTCCATCGAGCCGCTGCCGAGCATGTCGTGATCGTCGTGATCGTGCTCGGCGAGCGCTTCGCGCAGGATCGAACCCGGCGCCGGCGGCGGCGCAGAGGGCCGGCGCGACCGCTCCGGCATCAACTGCTCGGCGGTCTTCGTGCGCGGCATCGGAGGCGGCTCGGTCGGTGGCCGCTCGCCGATCGGCGGCACCGAGATCGACGAGGGATTGCGCGGCGGCATCGCCGGCGGCTTGCCGAGTGCGGGGAGTGTGCGCGGTGGGATCGCGACGACCGGCGGTCGCGGTGGTAGTGGTGGCGGTCGCCCCGGCGGCTTCGCCATCATGCGCGCCGGCACCGGCGTGATCCGCGCGACGGGAAGCGGCCCCGTCGTCGACCTGGGCGGCGGGATCGTGATCGCGGCGCCAGACTCGACGAGCTCGACGTCATCGATGTCGACCTCGAGCGATTCGATCGGCTGCGAGGGCGCGCGATCGCCGTTCGCGCCGTGATCTTCGTCTTCGTCTTCGGGCTCGAACGTGAGCGCGTCGACCCGCGCGGCCAATGCGCTCAGGCGCTGGCTCTTCTCGGGTACAGAAGCGGGCTCGACGACCGCGTCCGACGGCGCGTCCGGCGACCCGCCCGCATCATCTTCGGGTGGCGATCCCAACTCCTAAAAGATCATCATTCCAGACGCGGGGTGTCAACGCGAGCGAGTGTCATATCGCGGATTTGGCGCTCCTGATGGCGGAGCTGTGGTGGTACACAATCCGACGTGCAAACCGCTTCGTTTCGGCTCGGTGACGACGACCTGACCCTCGAAGCCCTCGCCGAGGTAGCGCGCGGAAATCGCAAGGTCGAGATCGGCACCGCCGCCCGCGCGGGGATGGTCCGTGCCCGCGCCGTGGTCGACGAAGTCGTGGCCGGCGGCGACGCGGCCCCGGCGGTCTACGGGGTCAACACCGGGTTCGGCGCCCTCGCCGAGGTCCGGATCTCGGCGGCGCAGGTCGCACAACTCCAGGTAAATCTCGTGCGCTCGCACGCCGCCGGCGTCGGCCAGCCGCTGCCGCGCGACGCCGTCCGCGGCATGATGCTGTTGCGCGCCGCCGTGCTCGCGACCGGCCGCAGTGGTGCTCGGGCGCTGTGCTGCGACCGGCTGTGCGAGCTGTTGAACGCGGGGGTTCATCCCGTGATCCCGACGCGCGGCTCGGTCGGCGCCAGTGGTGACCTCGCGCCGCTCGCGCACCTGGCGCTCGGGATGATCGGCGAAGGCCTCGCGGAGTACCGCGGCGAGACCATGCCGGCGGCCCAGGCGCTCGCGGCGGCCGGGATTCCCACGCTCGTGCTCGAGGCCAAGGAGGGCCTGACCCTGCTCAACGGCACGCAGCACATGACGTCGGTCGGCGGCCTCGCGATCCACGATGCCGATGCGACCGCGCGGATCGCGGATCTCGCGGGCGCGATGTCGCTCGAGGCGTTGAAGGGCACCGCGCGCGCGTTCGACGAGCGCGTCATCGCGGCGCGCCCGCACCCCGGGCAGCAAGCGGTCGCCGCGCTGTTGCGCGCGCTGCTCGTCGACTCGCCGATCGCGGAGTCGCACAAGGACTGCGGCAAGGTCCAGGATCCGTACTCGCTGCGCTGCATGCCGCAGGTCCACGGTGCGAGCCGCGACGTGCTCGCGTTCGCGCGCCAGGTGCTCGAGCGCGAGGCCGCGAGCTCGACCGACAACCCGCTGGTGTTTGTCGATACCGGCGAGATGATCAGCGGCGGCAACTTTCACGGCCAGCCGGTCGCGCTCGCACTCGATGCCGCCGCGATGGCGGTCGCCGAGCTCGCGAACATCAGCGAGCGTCGCGTCGAGCAGCTCGTCAACCCGCACTTGTCGTCGGGGTTGCCGCCGTTCCTGGCGCCGGATAGCGGGCTCAACTCGGGCTTCATGATCGCGCAGGTCTCGGCGGCGTCGCTGGTGTCGGAGAACAAGATCCTCGCGCATCCCGCGTCGGTCGATTCGATCCCGTCGAGCGCGGGCCGCGAGGATCACGTCTCGATGGGCGCGACCTCGGCGTTGAAGCTCGCGCAGATCCACGACCACGTGCGCACCGTGCTCGCGATCGAGCTGCTGTGCGCCGCGCAGGGCATCGATCTGCGCCGGCCCCTGACCACGACCCGCCCACTCGAGGCGGTGCACGCGGCGATCCGCGCGGTGGTGCCCGCGATGATGGTCGACCGCCCGATCGCGCCCGACATCGTCGCCGTGCGCGCGCTGATCGATGACGGCACGCTGCTCGACACGGCGCGGCGTGCCGGCGTGCGGCCGTGACGACCGGCAAGCCGTGGCGCTGGGCCTGGATCAGCATCACCGGTTTGCGCTTCCTCGGGATCTACGGACGTGACGAGTACGGCATCGTGTTTCACGCGGTCGTCGACCTCGCGGCCACCCCGGCGGACCAGATCCGCAACGTCGCGCGCGACGCCCATTACCAGGCCAGTGCGATGTGGCGGCTCGGCGCGCACGAAGAAGTCGCCGTCGACGAACGGCTGCCGTCCCAGCTCCGCGCCCTCAGCCGGCGGAGTTACGAGGAAGCAAGTCCCGACCAGACGGTCGTGCTGATCCTCGAGCCCGGCGAGGTCGGGCACTTCGATTTGCCCGAAATGCACTGAGGGGTCGGGCGATTCGACTTGCCCGACCCACACCGCCTCGGTTAGCACTCGCGCATGGATACCAAAGCCGAGATGAGTGCGGAGTTGCGTCGGGCGCGTGGATGGATCCTCGCGGTGGGCATCATCATGTTCGTGGTCGACACGGTCCTGATCCAGGTCGTGCAAAAGAACCAGATCCCCGAGGTCTGGCGGACGCGCTTCCTGGTGATCGACGTCGTGATCCTCGCCTACTTTGTCACGCTGTTCTTCGTCGCGAAGTCGCAGCCGAAGCTCGCGTGCGTGCTCGCGCTCGTCGGCTACTGGGGCCTGCAGATCGGCGTCGCCGCGTGGGTCGGTGACTTCACGTCGCTGTTCACCCAGGGCATCCTGATCAAGATCCTGTTCACCGTCGCGCTGGTCAAGGGCCTGCAGTCGGCGAACCGCGCGACGCTGCTCAAGGAAGAGCTCGAAAAAGTCTTCGGTTAGTTAGATCGGGGTGCCGGCCGCGATCACGCGGCCGACCAGCGAATCGCCCATCCGATAACAGACGTCGACCGGACGATCGCAGTTCCAGATCACGCAGTCGCCGCGCGCCTCGGGCGCGAGCACGCCGACGTCGGTCAGGCCCAGCGCACGCGCCGCATGGCGGGTGACGCCGAGCCACGCTTCTTCGACCGTCATCGCGAAGTGCGTCGTCGCGAGCCACATCTGGAGCGGCAGGTGCTCGCTCCAGCTCGTGCCGGGATTGAGGTCGGTCGCGATCGCGAGCGGGACCTTCGCGGCGCGGAGCTTCGCGACCGGCGGCACCGGGAGGCGGAGCTGAACGCACGCGCCCGGCAGCATCACCGCGACGGTGCCGGCGGCGGCGAGCGCGCGGATCGCGGCGTCGCTGACATACTCGAGATGATCGACCGAGCGAGCGCCGTACTCGGCGAACAACTCCGCGCCGCCGACGTCGGAGAGCTGGCCGACGTGGCCGCGCACGGCCTTGTGCGCGCGGGTCGCGGCGTCGAGGATCTGGCGAGTCTCGGCGAGCGTGAACGCGGCGTCCTCGCACCACACGTCGACGGCTTCCGCCGTGTGCGCGCCGGGGATCCATTGCTCGCAGATCTCGGCGACGAACGCGGCGCGATCGGCGCGGCGATCCGGCGGCACGAGGTGCGCGAGGAGCGTCGGCACGCAGCGCACCGGCAGGCGCTCGGCGGCGTTCGCGATCGTGCGCAGCAGGCCGAGCTCGCCCTCGGTGGTCAACGCGTAGCCGGTCTTGATCTCGATCGTCGTCGAGCCGCCGCGCAGCATGCCGTCGAGGCGAGCGATCAACAGCGCTTCGAGCTCGCCGCTCGCGAGCGCCGCGCGGGTCGGGACGAGCGTCGCCGCGATGCCGCCGCCCGCGGCCTGGATCTCCTGATACGTGCGTCCGGAGGCGCGCATCTCGAACTCCGCGCCGCGATCGCCGCCGAACACCGCGTGGGTGTGGCAGTCGACGAGTCCGGGCGTGACGAGTGCGCCCTTCGCATCGAGCTCGTGCTCGGCCAAAAAATCATCGGGCTCGCCCTCGCCCACCCACAGGACCCGGCCGTCGCGAATCGCGACCGAGCCACGCTCGATGATCTCGAGCCCGCGCGCGCACGTCATCACGCGCGCGTTGCGGATCAGCGTCGCGGTCACGAGCGGCGCCGCGGGATCACGACGCCGCGCTCGTCGGCCGCCTTGATCGCCTCGTCGTAGCCCGCGTCGACATGGCGAATGATGCCCATGCCCGGATCGGCGGTCAGCACGCGCTCGAGGCAGCGCGCCGCGCGCGGCGTGCCGTCCGCGACGATCACCATGCCGGCGTGGAGCGAGTAGCCGATGCCGACGCCACCGCCGTGGTGGAACGAGACCCAGGTCGCACCCGATGCGGTGTTGATCAGCGCGTTGAGGATCGCCCAGTCGGCGACCGCGTCGGTGCCGTCCTTCATCGCCTCGGTCTCGCGATTCGGCGACGCGACCGAGCCGCAGTCGAGATGATCACGCCCGATCACGATCGGCGCCTTGACCTTGCCGGTGCGCACGAGCTCGTTGAAGCGCAGCCCGACGCGGTGACGCTGGCCGTAGCCGAGCCAGCAGATCCGCGCGGGCAAACCCTGAAACGCGATCTTGTCCTGCGCGAGCTTCATCCAGCGATGCAGCATCGGATCGTCCTTGATCTCGTCGAGGACCGCGGCGTCGGTGACGCGAATATCCTCGGGGTCACCCGAGAGTGCGGCCCAGCGGAACGGGCCCTTGCCCTCGCAGAACAGCGGCCGGATGTACGCCGGCACGAACCCCGGAAACGAATTCGCGATCTCGGGCGGGCAGCCACCGAGCTCGGCTTGCGCGCGCAGGTTGTTGCCGTAGTCGAACACGTGCGCGCCGGCCTGCTGCATCGCGTGCATCGCGGTGACCTGGACCGCCATCGACGCGCGCGATCGTCTCACGTAGGTGTCCGGATCGCTGGTCCGCAGCTCGGCGGCCTGCGCGAGCGTCAGGCCCTGCGGGATGTAACCGACGAGCGGATCGTGCGCCGATGTTTGATCGGTGACGAGATCCGGCGTCACGCCGCGCTTCACGAGCTCGGCGTAGACGTCGGCCGCGTTCCCGACGACCGCGATCGATCGCGCGACCTTCTGCTTCACGCACTCGGCGACGCGGCGCAACGCGGTGTCGAGATCCGGCGCGAGCTCGTCGAGGTAGCGGGTCTCGAGCCGGCGCTGGACGCGCGCCGGATCGATCTCGACGCCGAGGAACACGCCGCCGGCCATCGTCGCCGCGAGCGGCTGCGCGCCGCCCATACCGCCGAGCCCGCCGGACAGCACGAACCGGCCCGCGAGGTCGCTGGCGAAGTGGGTCTTGCCGGCCGCGGCGAACGTCTCGAACGTGCCCTGCACGATGCCCTGCGAGCCGATGTAGATCCACGAGCCGGCCGTCATCTGGCCGTACATCATCAGGCCCTTCCTCTCGAGCTCGCGGAAGTGCTCCCAGGTCGCCCAGTGGCCGACCAGGTTCGAGTTCGCGATCAACACGCGCGGCGCTTCGTCGTGCGTGCGAAACACGCCGACGGGCCGGCCCGATTGCACGAGCAGCGTCTCGTCGTGTTCCAGCCGGCGCAACTCGCGCACGATCGCGTGGTAGTCCGGCCAACTGCGCGCCGCCTTGCCGGTGCCGCCGTAGACCACCAGATCTTCCGGCCGCTCCGCGACATCGGGATCGAGGTTGTTCATCAGCATGCGCAGCGCGGCCTCTTGCGGCCAGCCTTTGCACGAGAGCTCGGTGCCGCGCGCCGCTCGGACAACTTCAGACATGACGAGTTGGTACCTCGAAGTCGCGAAAGACGGAAAGGCTTTGCCGATCTGTCGCATTCCGCGGCTGCGCACCGCGACGGTTCGCGCGGTTAGCCGGGTTCGCGGTGCGGTCCGCCCGTTGCTTAGTGAAGTGCCATGCCGCTGTCGACCCTCGCCGAGCTACCGCCCCTTGCCATCCGCCGTCACGCGCTGGTGCTCGCGACCGTCGCGATCGCCGCGTGCTTCACGATCGGTGTTGCCGTCTACATCCACGTCGCCCCGCACCACCATCATCACGTGACGAGGACGCGGCTGTGAACCGCGGCGTCGCGACCGAGCCACCGCTTCGGTTGCGCAGCGAGCCCGAGACACCGCGTGCGCGCCGCGATCGGGCACGCACTTCAGTACACGTGCGATCCGCGCCTTCTGCGCGCAGCGTCGCCCGGCATCGCCATCACGTCGGCTGGCGAAGACGGCACGTTCGGCACCGACGACGATCTCGGAAGTGACCCGTGAAGTTGTTCCCGTATCCCGCTCACACCCTCTCGACGTCGCTGCATCGCGAAGCGTACTCGCGCGCCAGCCGCTGGAAGTTCGTGCTCGTCGGCGCCGTGCTCGGCGGGCTGGTCACCGGCGCCGGCACGTTCGCGATCGCGCGCATCGACGCGTCGATCGCCCACGTCCATGCGAAGCCTCGGCTCGCGCACGTGTGCGCTCCACGCACGAGCTGTCTCGGCATGCTCGCGAACGCACGCGTGTACGAGACATGCTCCGTCGCCGGCCGCGCGTGGCTGCGTCCATGACTCCCGCGGTCGCCGGGTTGGTGATGGCATCGTGGTGCGCGCTGCTCCTCGGCTACGCGATGATCCTCGCGACATCGACGCACCCTGGGACGCACCCTGGGACGCACCCCGCCCCCGAAACGACCAAAGGGCCCTTGCGGACCCCTTGGCTACGGACTCGAAGCAGGATCAGGTCGCCGCGACGACTTCGTCGGCCGGGGCCGGCTTCTCGATCACGGGCGGCGGCACGACGACGTCGGGCTCTTCTTTCTTCGCAGAGCCGGTGGTCGACGCGGTCGTATCGATCGACGCGCCGGTGATCCGCATCCCGTAGAACGAGCGCCACGCGAAGAACATCGAGATCACGATCGAGACCGCCGAGATGGCGTACTTGATCGTTTCGTGGCCGTCTTCGGTGAGCTGGATCGCCAGGCCGACGGCGAGGACGCCGAACAGCGTGGTGAACTTGATCACCGGGTTGAGCGCGACCGACGACGTGTCCTTGAACGGGTCGCCGACGGTGTCACCGACGATGCTCGCCGCGTGGAGGTCCGTGCCCTTCATGTGGAGCTCGGTCTCGACGATCTTCTTCGCGTTGTCCCAAGAGCCACCGGCGTTCGCCATGAAGATCGCTTGGTACAGGCCGAACAGGGCCATCGAGATCAGGTAGCCGATGAAGAAGTACGGGTCGAGGCACGCGAAGCCGAGCGTGCTGAAGAACACGACCAGGAAGATGTTGGTCATGCCCTTCTGCGCGTACTCGGTGCAGATCCGGACGACCTCGTTCGAGTCCTTGACCGAGGCCTTCGCCATGGCGCTGGTCTCGAGCTTGATGTGCTTCTTGATGTACTCGACCGCGCGGTACGCGCCCGTCGACACCGCTTGGGTCGACGCGCCGGTGAACCAGTAGATGATGGCGCCACCGACCACGAGGCCGAGCAGGAACGGCGGGTGAATCATCGACAGCTTGCCGATCAGGTCGGGCTGGAGGCCGTTCGTGATCAGCACGATCAGCGCGAAGATCATCGTCGTCGCGCCGACGACGGCGGTGCCGATGAGCACCGGCTTCGCGGTCGCCTTGAACGTGTTACCCGCGCCGTCGTTCTCCTCGAGGTACGCCTTGGCCTTGGAGAAGTCCGGCTTGAACTTGAAGTCCTTCTCGATCTCGGCCTCGATGTTCGGGATGTGCTCGATCAGCGAGAGCTCGTAGACCGACTGCGCGTTGTCGGTCACCGGACCGTACGAGTCGACCGCGATCGTGACCGGGCCCATGCCGAGGAAGCCGAAGGCCACCAGGCCGAACGCGAACACGGTCGCGGCGGCGTTGCAGGCGAACGGCGTCATCGGAATGCCGGCCGCATCGTTCCAGCGATACAGCTCGTAGCCGAGCGCGCCGAGGTGCTCGCCGGTCGGCAGCACGTGCACGCTGATCGACGACACCGCATAGGCGATGCCCATGAGTGCGGCGATCGTCAGGCCCATCCAGTAGGCCGAGAAGGTACCGGCCGTGAGACCCGCGAGGATGTTGAGCGACGCCCCGCCTTCGCGCGACGCCGTCACGACTTCACGAACGTGGCCGGACTTCACCGAGGTGAACACCTTGACGAGCTCGGGGATGATCGCGCCGGCGAGCGTGCCGCACGAGATGATCGCCGAGAGCTTCCACCACAGGCCGTTAGGCAACGTCGACTCGCCCTGGCCGATCAGCGCGTAGGTGACGCCGAACGTGAGCGCGACCGACACGATCGACGTCAGCCACACGAGCTGGGTCAGCGGCTGCTCGAAGTCCATCTTGTCGGCGTGCTTGAACCGCGCGGCGGTGATGACTTCGTTGATCAGGTAGCTCCCGACCGAGGCGAGCACCATGACGATGCGCATCGCGAACAGCCACACGAGGAGGATGATCTGGAGCAACTCGCCGTGGTCGTTCGCGCACGGCACCGGGTTGCCACCGCAGTTGGTCATGCTGAGCGCGCCGTGCCCCGGTCCGAGGATGTTCGGGATCGCGACGAGGATGAACGTGATCAGCGCGACGCCGGTGACGCCGTAGGTCTCGAAGCCGTCGGCGGTCGGGCCGACCGAGTCACCGGCGTTGTCACCGGTGCAGTCGGCGATCACGCCGGGGTTACGAGCATCGTCTTCTTTGATGTTGAAGACGATCTTCATGAGGTCCGAGCCGATGTCGGCGATCTTCGTGAAGATGCCGCCGGCGATGCGGAGGGCCGCGGCGCCGAGCGATTCACCAACCGCGAAGCCGATGAAGCACGGGCCGGCGTAGTCGCCGGGCAGGAACAGCATGATCGAGAGCATCAGGATCAGCTCGGTCGAGATCAGCACGGTGCCGATGCTCATGCCGGCCTCGATCGGAATCGCATAGGTGCCGTACGGCTTGCCGCGCAGCGACGCGAACGCCGTCCGCGAGTTCGCGAACGTGTTGACGCGAATGCCGAAGAACGCGACCAGCGAGCTGCCCAAGATGCCGACCACCGAGAACGCGGCGATCGCGAACACCTTGAGGGCTGGGATGTGCGACCCGTCGGGGTTGCGCTCGAGGACCGCGAAATACACCACGATCACCGCGGCGATCAGCACCCACAGCTTCGCGATGAAGATCGCCTGGGTCTTCAGGTACGTCTTGCACGTCCCGTAGATCAGCTCGGAGATCTCGAGCATCGCCGCGTGGACCGGAAGGTTTTTGAGCTTCCGGTACTTCACGAGGCCGAACGCGAAGCCGATCGCACAGACGATCAGTCCGAGCATGAGCAGTGTCTGACCGCTCATGCCCAGGAATTTCACCTGATCGAACGGGGGCAGCGTCAGCTGCGCTTCACTATGAGGGCGCGCTGTGGCGCCTGATGCGGCGGCCTGTTCGGCCACTTTGAGCAGGAAGGACGTCATTTCGGTTCCTCGCAGTAAGGGGGGCTTTATAAGGAGGCGAGGTCCGGAGTGCAAGCCGCAACCCGACCCAAGTGCTGAAATGGATAGTGCTTCCCGGGACCGGTGTGGTATGGAACGCTGCCCGAAAGGTTCGGTTGTCCATGCCCGGCCCCACTCGTCGGCCCGAGATCCTGGCGCCCGCCGGCGATCGTGATGCGCTCGCCGCGGCACTCGCGGCTGGCGCCGATGCCGTTTACTTCGGGCTCGACGACGGCTTCAACGCGCGGGCACGGGCCGAGAATTTTCCGTCGACGGGACTCGCCGAGGTCGTCGCGTGGGTCCATCGCGCCGGAGCGCGGGTCTACGTCACGCTCAACACGCTGGTGTTCGAGCCCGAGCTCGCCACGGTCGAGGAGCTACTCCGCCGGGTCGCGGCCTCCGGCGTCGATGCGATCATCGTTCAAGATCCCGCGGTCGCCCTGCTCGCGCGGCGACTCTGCCCGCAGCTCGAGGTCCACGCGTCGACCCAGATGACGGCATCGAGCCCGCTCGCGGTGTCGCTGCTCGCGTCGCTCGGGCTGTCGCGGGTGGTCGTGCCGCGCGAGCTCTCGGTCGACGAGATTCGCGCGTATCGCGCGGGGACTCCGGTGGAGCTCGAGGTGTTCGTCCACGGCGCGCTGTGCGTCGCGTGGAGTGGTCAGTGTTTGTCGTCGGAGGCGTGGGGTGGGCGCTCCGCGAATCGCGGCCAGTGCGCGCAGGCCTGTCGCCTGCCCTACTCGCTGGTCGTCGATGGTGAGCCCCGCGACCTCGGCGAGGTCGAGTACTTGTTGTCGCCGAAGGATCTGGTCGGTCTCGATGCGATCGCGGAGCTCGCCGACATCGGCGTCGCGAGCCTCAAGATCGAGGGGCGCTTGAAGGGCCCGTCGTATGTCGCGATGGCGGTGTCGCAGTATCGCGCCGCGGTCGATCCTGCGTTCGTGCCGGCGATCGCGATTCCCGCCGACCGCGCCTCGCTCGAGGTCGCGTACAGCCGCGGCAGCTCCGCCGGTTTTCTCGCCGGCGCCGATCATCAGATCTTGGTCGAGGGCCGGTTCCCGCGCCATCGCGGACTCGCGCTCGGTCGCGTGACGCTGGTCGATCACGGCAAGAGCGAGCTCGAGGTCGTCCCCGATGCCGCGCAGCGCCCGATCACCGGTGGCCTCGCGATCGGTCCCGTCGTGGCTCCTCCCGTGCCGCAGACCAAGCTCGACGTGATCGCGGGCATGGGCGTGGTGTTCGACGCGGGGACACCCGACCAAGCCGAACAAGGCGGACCGATCTTCGCCGCGGCCGCGACGCCGACCGGCTATCGCTTGCGGTTCGGTCAACCCGGTCCGGATCTCGCGCAGGTCCACGTGGGCGACTTCGTCTGGATCAACTCGGATCCGCGGATCACGACCGCCGGCCTCAGGGCCTCCGAGGCCGGACGTAGCCCGCTCGGCCGGATTTCGGTCGACCTCGTCGTGTCCGGCGAGCCCGGACAGCCGTTGACCGTCCGAGCTTCGGTCGCCGGTCGTCCGCACGCCGGCCGTCCGGGTTCCGGCCACACCGCGACCAGCAAGAGTGTCCTC
Organism: Kofleriaceae bacterium; assembly: GCA_039935615.1. Classification (GTDB taxonomy): domain Bacteria; phylum Myxococcota_A; class Polyangia; order Haliangiales; family Haliangiaceae; genus JABFXX01. Next base: position 45,058 of record JBDTJY010000301.1, on the reverse strand, counting down.
GCGCCCTCCCGTGGTGCCGGGATCACGGCCGAGCTGATCGCCGACAAGCTCGGGAGCTTCGGCGGCACCGCGTTTCGCCTCGGCGTGCTCGATGTGTCGGGGCTCGTGCCGGCGATGCACCTGCCGGTGTCCGAGCTCAAGGAGCTCCGTCGCGAGCTGGTGGCGGCGCTCGATCCTCAGATCGATCGCATCGATCGCGTGGTCGTCGCCGAATCGGTCATCGATGACGTGCGTGCGTCCACAGGTAGAAGCGTAGGCCTAAGCGATCTGAGATCTGACTCCGCGGCGATGGTCATTCCGCTCTGCCGCACCGACGCCCAACTCGACGCCGTCCTCGACGCCGGCGCCCGCGACATCGAGCTCGACTGGATGGAGCTGGTCGGCCTGCAACGCGCCGTCGTCCGCGCGCGCAGCCGCGGCGCCTCGGTGACGATCGCGACCGTCCGCGTCCAGAAGCCCGGCGAAGACAAGATCGACGCTCACCTCGCCCGCCTCGAGCCCGATGCGATCCTGGTCCGGAGCTGGGGCTCGCTCGCCTACTTCAAGGCGCTGGGCCCGGCGGCGCCGATCCTCCATGGTGACTTCTCGCTCAACGTCACCAACTCGATCACCGCGAACTGGGTACTCGCCCACGGTCTCGCCACACTGACGGCGGCGCACGATCTCGATCGCGACCAGCTGTTCGCGCTGCTCGCGGTCGCTCCTCGCGGCCAGGTCGCGGTGACGGTCCACCATCACATCCCGACGTTTCACACCGAGCACTGTGTCTACGCGCACCTGCTCTCGCAGGGCCGCGACTACCGGACGTGCGGCCGGCCGTGCGAGCACCATCAGATCGCGCTTCGCGATCGGGTCGGCCACGTGCACCCGGTCAACGTCGATGTCGGTTGCCGCAACACGGTGTTCAATGCACAGGCGCAGAGTGCGGCGGCGCTGGTGCCCGACCTCCTCGCGGCCGGCGTCCGGCGCCTGCGGCTCGAGCTCGTCCGAGAATCGGCCGCGGAGACCGCGCGGCTCTACGACGCCTATGTCCGGCTCGCGGCCGGCCAGCTGTCGGCCGCCGAGGCCGTCCGGACGGCGGCCGTCCACGAACAGTTCGGCGTCACCCGCGGAACGATGCGCACGCTGACCGTGTTGCGCTGACGGTGTTCTGACTCGAACTGGAACGACGTCTCGCACATCAACGGCACGGTCGTTCCGATCCGGTGCCGGTGGGCTACTTCCGCGTCGGCTACGCGTTCTGAACCGAACCGAAACGAAACCAGCCGCCTCGAAGGCGGCTGACGCGGCGGATTCGCGCGAGCTTCGTGTGTTACGCGGCGGCGGCGGTCTCGCTGGTATCGCGAATCACGTCGGGGCGCTCGCAGCGAATCTCTTCGGGCAGGATCGGCTGGATCTTCTCCGCCCAATCCGAGCACGCGGTGAGGTTCTCCATACCGGGGAGCTGCGCCATGCGCTTCTCGATATACGACATGACCTCGTAGATCCGCTCGCCGGGGAACAGACGCGCGACGAGCGCGGCCGCCTCGTCCTCGGTCTTCACCCCGCCGCCGACCGGCGCGTAGAACTTGTTGACGATATAGCGAACGAACTTTTGGTTCTTCCGGTTATCGGTCAACCGCGTGCGCGCTTGGTTGAAGTAGTACGCGAAGTGACGACGCTCCTGCTTCGCGATGCGCCGGAACATCTCGGCGAGCACCGGGTTGTTCGTCGTGCGGATGATCTCTTCGTACGCCTGCATCGTGAGGCACTCTTGTAGGGCGCCCCAGAACATCCACAGCGAGACGAACCGCTTCGGCATGAACTTGGCCATCATCGACTGGGCCCAGTCCTCGAACTTTGCTTTGAACCGCGCGCCGGTGCGGACCTTCGTCGAGCGCTCGGTCGCGTTCTCGACGTTGACGCCGCACTCCTGCATGATCCGCGTGATCGCGTGCGAGTGAAAATACTCCTCGTAGTTCCACATCGTGAGGAACGTCAGGAGCTCGGGATCACGCACGACCTGAAGCTTCGCGACCTCGAGGAAGTAGTAGACGGTCTGGCTCTCGATGTCGGCGAAGAACTGCAGGCTCTCGACCTCGGACGGCGAGAGACCGTGCTTACGCGCGAGCTCCCAATCGAGGTCCTCGATTTGGACCCGGCCCGATACGGCGATGTGCTGACTGATGTCTGACACTCTGATCCTCATCCCGGCGACTGCCGGCGCCTACAACGTACGACGCACCGACCCGGTCGGATCGACGCCCACGGCCCAATCTAACCCAAGTTGCCCCCTCCGTCATGACTCCCAGGGCACGAGAACATCCACCAACCGTTCCGGATCGACGACCCCGACGTCGCGCAGCGCATCGCGTGCAGCCGCCGCGCGGGCGTGGCTGCCTTGACTGCCTTCCAACACGCCTCGGCGCAGCCGCGCGAGTTGTAGGTAGCCGACCATGCGCGTCGCGATCAGTTGCTCCTCGGCCGCATGCAGCATCCCGAGCGACTGGTCCGACAAATCCTCGAGCACGAGTGCGGACGCGCGGACGAGCAGCCCGAGCGCGACCGCCCACGGCGCGCCCTCTTTCATCAAGTCTTCGCTGATCGCTTTGGCGAGCCGCGCTCGCTCTTCGCGCGGCTGCGTGTGGTCGCCGAGGACGATCCGACCGCGCAGGTGCTGGAGCTCGACCCGCAGATGCTGGAAGCGCAACACGCCGAGCCGTTCGAGCTCGGGCCAATGTTCCGCGAGGAGGCGCGCCGCACCAGGCGCATCGCCCGCGTAGAGCGCGAGGTTACACGCGGCGACCATCGCGAGGACGTTCGGCAGTGCGAAGCCCGGTGGCAGCACCTCGACCGCGGCCTCGAGCTGCGCGCGGCTCTCGTCGAGGCGACCGCCAAACAGCCACAGCATGTTGCACGTCCCGGTACGGATCCCGAGCTGCGCGACGATGTCGCCGCGATCGAGTGCCTCGCGCAACAGGGCCTGACCTTGCCGCGCGTGCTCGCGCCAGTCGCCGAGATAGAACAGGGTCTGCAGCCAGTAGCTCTCCGCGATATCGATCTCCCAGCGTACGCCGGCGCCGAACTCGCGCAGCGTGGTGAGCCCGGCCTCGAGGTAGCGCCGCGCATCGCGCCACCGCCCGTTCATGAACGCCGCGATGCCGCGCGCGGCCTGCGCGAGCCCGATGATGTGCGGATGACCGACGCGCTGGGCGAGCGCATCGAGCTTCGCGCCGACCTGCTCGACGGCGACGGCGTTGCGACTCCCCGCCGCCGACGCGTAACAGACCTCCTGCGCGAGTGCGAGGCACACGCGGATCGGCTCGCCGCACTCGAGCGCCGCGCGCAGGAGCTCGGCCTGCAGCGTCCGCCCGAGCGATGGATCGGCGAACGCGAGACCGCTGACGATCGAGTACAGGACATCGATCCGCAACAGGTCGGCCGGTTTGCAATCCTCCGGCGCGTGCTCCTCGAAGTCGAGGCCGCGCAGCTTCGACGAGAACCACTGCGCGGCGAGCCGCGTGCGCGAGCTGCCCTTGCCGATCGGACTGCGCACCCCGATGTGCGCGAGCAGTTGCGCCGCCGCCGGCACCGCTTCGTCGAGCCGGCCGCGCCGGAGCAACGCCTCGATGTGCAAGCGCTGGAGATCGATCGATTCCTCGTCGGAGACCAGCTGCGCGGCGTGACCGTAGACCGCGGCGGCCTCGTCGAGCAGGCCCGCGCACGACAGCGCGTTCGCCTTGCGGCGCAACAGGTCGCGCTGGCCGATCGAATCCCACGGGCCGTAGGTCAGGGCGATCTCGTAGAGCTCGGCGGCGCGCCGGAACGCGAGCGCTTCTTCCGCGCGTTGCCCAGCGCTGACCGCGTGGTGCGCCGCGTTCGCCGGATGGCCGGCGGCGAGCCAGTGTTCGACCACGGCCTGCGCGTCGAGATCGAGCTCGCCCTGGACGTCCTCGAACGCGCGCGCGAGAGCTTCGTGCCAGCCTGCCTTCGATTCGAAGTCGAGGCTCGACAGCACGGCCTGGCGCACGTGATCGTGCGCGGGCTGCAGGATCATCTGGTCGCCGACGCGCCGCAACGTCGCGAGGCGCTCGGCCGCGAGCTGGCTCGCCTCGTCGTGACCGCCGACCACCCCGGCCGCCCGCGCCGCGATCTCGACGGGCAACGGCCGGGCCGCGACGCTCGACACCGCGAGCATCGCCTGGGCCTCCGGCGACACGCGACTCGCACGCGCGCGCACGAGGTCATCGATCGACATCGAATGCTGGAGCACCGGCGCACACGCCATCTCGGTCAGGACGAGCGGGTTGCCGCGCCCCGCGCGCACGACGGCGTCGGTCCGCGTCGCATCGGTCGCGAGCTGGGCGACGAGCGTGTGCGCATCCTCCTCGGACAACGGCTGGACCTCGAGCTCGCGCAGATCGCCGCGTCGCGAGGTCGGCGCCTTCAGCTTCGAGATCACGCCGAGGTAGTCCTCGGGGCGATGCGCGATCACGATCAGCATCGCCGGATCGGGCTGCTGCACGAGCTCGGTGAAGAACGTCAGCGAGTCGGCGTCGCCCCAGTGCGCGTCGTCGACGAAGATCACGAGCGGGCGATAGCGCGCGAGTCGCGACAACAGCGCACGCAGCGCGTGAAACCCGCGCCGCCGGAGCTCGCCCGGATCGGTCGGGATCGTGTGTTGCGCGGCGAGCTCGGTGAACCGCTTCACCCGGCGCATCACCGGGAACAACCGCATCAGCGCGGCGAGGTCTTTCGGCGCGAGGCCCTCGATGGTCGGCGGCGGCAACGCGATCACCACGCCGGTCAGCATGTCGACGATGCCGTCGAGCATCTTGAACGGCACCTGCTCGCGCTCGAAGCACCGCCCTTCGAGCACGAACACCTGATCGGCCAAGCCGCGCAGAAACTTTCGGATCAGCGTCGACTTGCCGATCCCGGACTTACCGCGCACCAACACCGCGACCCCACGCGTACGCGTATCGCCGAGCGCGCGCTCGAGCTCGGCGATCTCGCGACCGCGCCCGATGAACGCCGCCGGCTGCGCACTGCGCACCATGTCGCGCGTGCGCGCCGACGGCGCCGCGCCGAGTTGATCGAGGACCGCGAGCCCGCTCGGTCGCGCCAGCGGTGTCGGCGCGAGGAGCTGCATGCAAAGCTTCGCGAGGTCGGCCGGCACGCGCGGCGCCAACCGCGTCGGATCGACCGGCAGCTCGGTCTGCTTGCGCGTCATCACCTGCTCGGCGTCACCCTCGAACGGACGCCGGCCGGTCAGCGCCTCGTACATCATCGCGCCGACCGAGTACCAGTCGCTCGCCTCGGTCAGCGATTGATCGGATGCCTGCTCGGGCGACATGTAGACCGGCGTACCGACCGCGAGGCGCTCGGGATTGTCCTCGGCCACGCTCGCGACCAGCCCGAAGTCGAGCAGCGCGAGTCGACCCTGCTGGGTGACCAGCACGTTCGACGGCTTGAGATCGCGATGCAGCTTCGCCGCCTTGTGGAGCGCGAGCAGCGCGTCGACGAGCTGGATCAGCGCGCCGCGCAAGCGGACCTCGCTGGACGTCGCGTTCACGATGTCCTGCCGCGACCGCTGCGGCCCGCCCTCGCCGACCGGCGGTCGCACCCAGTCGATGAACGACACGCCCTCGACGAGCTCCATCGTGAAGAACCAACTGCCGTCGGACGCGTGGAGCTCGTGCAGCGTGACGAGGTTGGGATGCACGATGTCCGCGAGCGCACGGAACTCGCGCTTGAAGCGATACAGGTCGCGCCCCGAGGCGGTGCGCAGCAGCTTCAACGCGACCTCGCGCTGGAGCGTCTGATCCCAGACTCGATAGACCGTGCCCGCGCCGCCAGCTCCGAGCGTGCCGCGCACCTCGAAGCGTCCGGCTCCAAGCTGCGGAGGCGCGGCCATTCCCTTGTTCAGCGTATCACCGGACGGCGATCAGTTGGCGCAGCGCCCACGTGCGCGGCACCGCGACGGGGCGCTTCGGTGCCCGTGGGTTTCTCGCGAGTGCCGCGAGCAGCGCGCGCGCGTCGGCGGCCTTGAGATCGACGAGCGCGTGACGCGCGAGCGCCGGCTCGGCAGCGACGAGCGCAGCCCACGTGCGGTCGCGATAGAACGCCGCGCGTGCGCTCGCGAGCAAACGATCGTGGGACGCCTTCGTGATCAACCTCGCGCTCCGAGCGAGCGCGAGGTTGTGACGGATCGTGACGAGCGCGTCCGAGATCGAGCGATAGCCCTGCTCGGCCGGCAGGTGCGCGACCGCGACCTCGTCGTCGGCGATGAGCTCGCCTCGGACGAACGCCTTGTAGATCGCGCCGACGCCGATCATCCCGAACGGCGCGAGCTCGGCCGCGCGCAACGCGCCCATGCTCGCGGCGCCGTAGACCGCGATGCCGCGCTCGAGCGCGAGCAACAGCTCCTTGTGCCAGACCGCGGCCATCCGCTCGAAGTAGCCGTCGATCAGCGCGATCCGCGCGGGCCGGCGCACCGCGAGTGCGAGGTCGAGGATCTCGCCGACCGACGCGGGCGGCCGCACGTCGGCACCCGGCACGAGCGCGCGGACCTCGGCGGCGGGTAGCGACGGTCCGACGAACACGATCGTCTTCATCCGAGCGCCTCCACGTCGGTCGCGCGGCCCGGCACGATCACCTTCGTGACCGGCACCTTCAGCTTCGGGTGCGTGAGGTCGACTGCGATGATCTGTTCGGCGCCGGCGACACACGCGACCTCGACCGCCATCTCGAGCGCGTGGCCCAACCCGCGCGGCGCATGGGCGGGAAGGTCGTCGAACATCACCGGCTCGTCGCACGGCTGCGTCAGCCGCTCCCACATCGCGCGCAGGATGTCGGGGTTGGTCGCGCGCGCGTAGTCCGCCGGGAAGAAATCGTCGCGCCCCCCGGCGATGTACGTCAGCCGAGTCTGCGCGGCCTCGGTCAGCGCGCGCGCGATCGCGACCTGCGGAGACAGGTGCGCGCCGAAGCCCTGATAGCAGCCGAGCGCCCGCCAGGCCGGCTCGCGCGGATCCTCGACGATCGCGCAGCCGATCGCGCACAGCCCGATGTCGCTGGTCAGGTCCCACACGAACACCCGCGCGCCGGTCCGCGTGATCTGATCGATCAGCGCCGTGCAGGTCGGATCGACGACGGTGTCGAGGATCAGCCGGCGATCACCGCCGGCGCGCCGCCACGCCGCCTCGGCATCGCGCTCGATCACCTCGCACAGGCCGTGCAGGATCGCCTCGACCAGCACGTTGCCCGAGGCCAGGCCGTTCGAGGACACGTCGAACGTCATCGGCGCCACGACGCCGACGTCGGTCGTATCGAGCGTCACCGCCTGCGCGGGGACGAGCACCGGCTCTCCCGCGACGAGGTCGAAGCCCTCGACCCAGTCCCACCGGGTCGCGAGGTCGAGCTTGCCATGCGGTCGTGCGAGCGCGTGGACATCGACGACGTTGTGGCCGCGCGCGAGGCCGTTCGCCGAGCCCCGCACGCGCGGCACCGCGAGCTCCTCCGCGGTCCAGGTCTCGAGCGCCTCCATCAGCGCCGACACGCGCGCCGCTTGCCACGTCGCGCCCTTGCCCTGCTGGGTCGACAGCGACTTGCCCATCGGGCGGATCGCGGTGGCGACGGGAATCCCGAGCGTATCGAGCCCGGTGACGTCGGCGATCCGCGTGATCCCCGCGCGCCGCATGGCGGGAGCGAACCGGCTCCACGTCTGCGCGAGCGAGGCAGCGCGATGCGTCCCGTCGCGCAGGCGCGTCGGCGCGTCGAGCACCTGGTCGTAGAACCGCAGCACGGTGGACGAGTGCTATCATTGCCGCGTGCGAGTGCTCGTGCTGATCGCGGTGTTTCTGACCGCCTGCCATCCCGATGGCGCGTATTCCGGGGCCGGCAACACGATCGTCCAGGGCGACGTCGACAAGGGCGAGACCAACGGCCGGATGTTCGACTTCGTCTCCGACAAGCCCGAGGGCGACGACTGGCAGATCCGCGTCCGCGGGACCTCGATCTGGTGCTCGTACTCCAGCGAGAAGAAATCCGACGACCTCGGCACCAAGAAGCTCACCGATCAAGAGAGCGAAAAGCTCTGGGAGCTGGTCGATGCCCTCGACCTCCAGTCGCGCAAGGGCGGCAAGAAGGACGATGACAACGGCACCGTCACGCTCCGGCTGCGCGAGCCAGGCGACGAGGACGGAGACAAGCACAAGATCTTCACGGTATACGTCTCGCGCGACACCGAGGATGACGACGTGATCGCGATCGGCACCTACCTGCGCAAGCTCGTCGATAAACACTTCAAAGAAACACCCAACTTCTAATGCCCCTGTACGGAGTCATGATCACGCTGTCGCCGAAGCGTTTGGCGCAGATCGAAACCGATCCGGATACCCTCGACGACGTGCTCGAGGCGCGTCACGAGACCGAGATTCCCGGGCTGCTCGACCTCGGCGTCACGTGGGACGCACTCGACGTGATCCTTTCGGAGCGCGGCAAGGATGCGCTCCTCGGCGATGCGATCATGGGTCGCACCGCGCGCGAGCTCGACATGGAGGGTGACTACGACAACGCCCGCGTGATCGATGCGAAGCGCGTCGCCGAGATCGCGAACAAGCTCGAGGGGCTCGGCGAAGGCCACGTGCGGGACAAGTACCCGTCGCTCGCCGCGGCGAAGGTCCACGGCAAGCTCGGTGCGGAACCCGATGACGAGGAGCTCGAGGGCCTCGAGATCATCGTGAAGCGCGTGATCGCGCTGTACAAGGACGCCGCGAAGCAGCAGCACCAGATGCTCGTGATGATCGTTCCCTGACTACGTGAGTGCGTCGGCCTCGCGCTCGAGCATCACCGACCAGCGCAAGTAGAACAGCAAGTACGGGTCGTGGATCACGATCGTCTGCGCATGCTCGTCCCATTCGAGCGCGGCGCCCGTCGCCGGCGCGAAGCCTTGTGCGATCTGCGCGATCCGCGTGCACGCGTTGACGACGCTCGCGCCGTCGGGGTTCGCGCCCTTGCACAGCTTCTCGAGCCGCTCTTGCAGGTCGCTGTACGGGATCGTGAGCTTCGGCTCCATCGCGATCGCGCGCATCAGCGTCAGATAGACATCGCCCGAGCGGCCGTCGAAGTGGATGTACGTGCGGCGCTCGCCGGTCTTGACCTTCGGGCCCGAGATCAACGCGCGCACGAGCGAGCGAAAATCGACGACGCACGAGGACAGGAACAGGATCTCCTTGCGCGACGTCTCGTCGAGCGCGACCGCCTTGAGCGGTTCGACGGTCTCTCGCACCCCGACGTGATGGCTCGCCCACAAGCAGATCGTCTGCATCAGTTGCGGCGAGCCGGCGGCTTCGGTCGCGAACATGTTCAACGAGGCGTGATCGAACTCGAGGTTGAGCAGCGGCAAGCCGAGCTTCGGGATCTCGAGCAGGTCGTGGCGGGTCCAGTAGTCGAGATCGATCGACAACACGCGACCGCGCAGCTCCGGCAACGCGCGCACGACGTCGTCGGCGCGATGCGGGACCGAGGCGACGCAGATCCGGACGCCGCGGCTCGCCGCGTCTTTCAATTGCTGCGCGACATCGCCCTGGATCGCGGTGGGGATGTAGTGAAAATCGTCGAGCAGGATCGTCGTCGACGACTTCGCGAGCTCGGCCACGACCTGCGGCAAGCCGCGGCGATTGACCGTCGCTAGCACGGTCTCGGCTTCGGCGTGCGCCTCGCCGTGGCCGCGCCGGTGCGAGGCCGTGGTCCCGGAGACCCCGAGCTGGCCGGCATGTTCGCGCGACGTGGTCTCGGTGTTCGTGGTCACGGTGCTCGCGGTGGTCGCGTGCGGTTCGCCATACCAATCGAGCACGCGCTCCCACAGTTGATCGGCGGTGCGCACCGTCGCGCCGCTCACCGTCACGAGGTTGGACTCGCCGATCACGCGCTGCACGAGCACGGTCTTGCCGGCCTTCGACGGCCCGGACACCGACGCGATCTGCGTCGACTGCGCCGCCCACTCCTGGATCAAGCGCTCGTGATGCAGCGAGTCGCGTTGGACGTACGTGTGCGTCGGATATCCCGACGGCGTGAACACGTCGATCGTGGTCAGGCGAGCCATGCGCCAGCTTAGTACGGGTAGCGGCCGCCCTTCCAGTCGAGGAACTCGCCGGATTGCTCGAGCGTCGCGGCCTCGATCGTCCGCAAGATCCCGTGCACCGACTCGGCGGGCGTGATCGCGGCGTGCTTGCCGCCCATGTCGGTCTGCACCCAACCCGGGTTGATCACGTACGAGGCGATGCCCTCGCTGCGCAGCTCGACCGCGAGGTTCTTCGACATCATGGTCAGCGCGGTCTTCGCCATTCGATAGCCGTAGAACCCGCCGCTGCGGTTATCCGCGATCGAGCCGAGGCCCGACGTGATGTGGACGAGCTTCTTCACGCGACCGCGCCGGATGTGCGGCAACAGCGCGGTCGAGATCCGCAGCGGGCCGAGCGCGTTGACGTTGTACGTCGCGAGCGCGTCCGCGAAATCGAGATCGTGATTCGACTGATGATCGCCGCCGTAGACGCCGGCGTTGTTGATCACCATATCGATCGCCGCATCGCCGAGCTCGGTCGCGAACGTGCGCACCGCGGCGTCATCGGTGACATCGCACCGCCAGAGCCGGATGTGACCGGCCGGGATGAGCTGCCCCGCGGACGCCGGGTCCTCGTAGATCACCTCGGCCTTGCGGGCGACGGCATCGACCTCGTCGCCGCGCGCGATCAACTGGCGCACGAGCTCGAGCCCGATCCCACGATTGCTCCCTGTGACGACGACTCGCATCCCAAGATCGTACCTCCCGCGTCCGGGCACGCATAGCTGGTACCGTTGTGGTCATGCGCGTTCGTTTCTGGGGTGTGCGCGGTTCGGTGCCGACGCCCGGGCCATCGACGGTCCGCTACGGCGGCAACACGGTGTGCGTCGAGGTTCGCCTCGCCGACGGCACCTGCGTGGTGCTCGACGCGGGCACCGGGCTGCGCGAGCTCGGCAAGCAGCTCGCCGTCGAGAACTACCGCGACCGCATCCACATGTTCATCACCCACGGCCACTGGGATCACATCCTCGGGCTGCCGTTCTTCGGACCGGTGTATGCGAAGGACACCTCGATCGTCGTGCATCCGACGACGCAGCGCGGAATCACCGGCATGCGCGTGCCGATCATGTTCGACACCGCGCATTTCCCCGTCGCGTTCGCGGACCTCCCGGCCAAGATCGAGCTGTTCGAGGACCTCGGTGCCCACAAGATCGGCGGCGCGTGCGTGCGCCACATCGAGCTCAACCACCCCGGCGGCGCGACCGGCTTCCGGATCGACGACGTCGACGGCACCTCGGTGGTGTATCTGACCGACAACGAGCTGGCGCCACCGACGACGCCGCGCTCGACGATCGACGAGCTCGCGCGATTTGCCGAGGGCGCGAACCTGCTCGTCCACGACGCGCAATATCTACCCGACGACATGCCCGCGAAGCGCGGCTGGGGTCATTCGGTCGTCGACGAGGTGCTCGATCTCGCACGCCGCGCCTCGGTCGAGACGATCGCGCTCCATCATCACGATCCGGACCGCGACGACGCCGCGCTCGACACGATCGCGGAGCGCGCGGCGGCGTGGGTGAAGTCCGAGGCGCCTGGCCTGGTCAGCGTCGTCGCGTCCGAGGGCCTGACGCTCGAGCTCGGTCGCTAGCGCACGCGCGCCGAGGCGATCGGAATCGTCCACAGCGCGTAGCCCGTGCGCGCCGCCTCGATCGTCGCGTCGAACGCCGCCCGGACGTCGACCTCGGCCATGCCGGTGAGCTCGACGATGACGGGCACGTAGCCATCGCGCCACGCGGTGAAGATCGAGACGAGATACTCGCGCGGCACGCGCAGCGTATCGATGTGGAGATAGTCGATCCGGATGTCGTCGACGGGCAGCTTCGCGAGGTGGCCCCAGGTGTGGCGGCCGATGTGATTATCGCAGCCCATCGCACGGCCGATCGCGAGCGGCGCTTCGAACCAGAACTTCGCGGTATCGAACGCGGCCGACGGTGCGGTGATCATGCCGTAGTCCTCGGCGAGGACGTGGAGGTAGCCACCCGGTCGCGTGACGCGGACCATCTCGGCGAGGACTCGCTCGGGCTCGGGCACGGACTGCAGGACGTGACGGCACACCGCGAGATCGAACGAGGCGTTCGGATAGGCGAGCTCGAACGCGTCGCCCGTCGTGAACCGCAACCGTTCGCCGAACGAGGCGTAGCGATCGCGCGCGAGCGCGAGGTGGGCCTCGATGATGTCGACGCCGATCGCGGTCGCGGCCGGGAACAGGGTCGCGAGCCGCGACGTGATCTCGCCGGTGCCACAGCCGAGGTCGAGGATCGAGCTCGGCGCGTAGCGTTGGAACAGCGCTTGCTCCTGCGGCCAGATCGCGAGCGCCTGCGCCGCGAGGTTGCGCACCATCGACTCGTCGGCCATCTCCCGGCCCTGTGGGTTGCGATCCATACGCGCAGTCTAGCTGCAACGCGAGGTCGCGAGGCGGCGGTAGATCCGCATCCCGGCGATCTCGATCTCGGGCGCGTACTGACACGACAGGATCTTCGCGAGCCACGGAAAGTGCGCCGGCGGGTACTTGCCGTAGAATCCGACGTTGCCGACCGAGGCATCGATCACGAACGTCGGCCTTCGCTCGGCGAGATCCGAGATCATCATATCGGTCGCGATCGGCACGGCGTTGTTCGAGGAGTCGATGGTCGGATCACTCTGGCTCGGGGTCGCGGGCGACATGCCGGTGATGTAGTTCGCGAACACGAAGCGGCAGCCGAGCGGTCGCGCCGCGTCGAAGTACAGGACCGGCGAGTTGCCCCAGATGCACAGCGCATCGCTCGGCGTGCCGTGCGCGTCGAGGTACGCGACCACGCTCGCGTAGTCCGGATCGGGTTCGCCGGCGGCGCGCATCACCGGATCGTGCGCGGCGGCGAGGACGAAGAACACGGCGGCCGGCACCGCGAGCATCGCGATGAACGTGCGGCGGTGGCGCTCGGCGAACGCGAGGGCGCGCGGCGCGGCGAGCACCGCGAGCGGCGCGGTGACCTGGTGAAAGTAGTGCCCGAAGAACCGGCCACCGACGACGATCGCGAGCACGCTGACGCCCAACCAGCCGAGCACGAACGCGCGCTGAGGCCGGCGATCGCGCAGCGCGAGCGCGCCGAACAGGTACAGCGGTGCGGCGCCGACCATGACCAGCCCGATCCGCGACACCATGTCGAGCAGCTTCGCCGTGCTCGATCCGGTATCGATGTACGCGAAGTTGAACTTGAACCAGAACCATGCGGCCTGATCGGCGCCGCGATAGAGCAACCAGCTCGCGACCATCCCGATCGGCAGCGCGCAGCCCACGGCGATCGCGGCACCGCGCGCCACGATCCGCAGCGGCCGGCGGCGCTCCGCGACGACGATCGCGAGCCCGTACAGCGGCAGTTGGATCCCGGCCTGGTACTTACACAGGATCGCCGCACCGACCATGATCCCGGTCGTCAGCCACTGCCCTGCCAGGAACGCTTCGACCGACGCGACCAGCGGCAACATCATGAACAGCTCGCAATTGGCCGCGAGCGAGTCGGCATCGATCATCGTCGTCGTGAACACGATGTAGAGCAGCGCCGCGATCGGTGCGCTGCGCGCGGCGATCGACTCCGCGCCGCCATTCGACTCCGGGCTCGCGAGCCGCGCCGCGATCCGGCCGATCACCATCGCCGTGCTCCACACCACGACGATCAGCAACAGATGGAGCAGCACCATCCCGCCGACCGGACCTCCGAGCTCCTGGCAGACCTCGTTGATGATGTAGATCGCCGGCGGCTTGTGGTCGACGACATCGCGATACAGCGCGTGGCCCGACGCCATCTCGCGACCGACGACGCAGTACGTCGCTTCGTCGTCGCTCAGGCATGGCCGGACGAGCGAGATCACGCGCAGCGCGGTGCACAGCACGAACAGCGCCAGCGCGTACTTCCGACCGGTCATCGCACGCGCTCGATCGTCCACGGCACGCCCTCGTGCGCTTCGTAGATCGGGCGATCCGGATACGCCGACCCGACCTCGACGGCACTCACGGTCTCGGGCGCCGACAGGTACAGCACGCCGTCGAACAACGGGCCGTTGCGCGCGTAGCGCGACGGGTATTGCGCGCGCACGATCACGACCGCGCCGTACGGCAGCGTCTTCGCCGCTCGATACAGGCCCTCGCGCTTCCACACTTTCGGGATCCGATCCTGGAGAAACGAGCCGAACTGCGCGAGCCCGAACACCACGCCGGCGACGACGAAGATCACCTTCACGCGCGCGCCGAACCGCTTCGCGATCGCGGCGCACAGCGGATCGAAGCCGGCGCCGGCGAGCAGCGCGAGCGGGATCAACAGCGGCGACAGATAGCGCGAGTGCGGGCCGTCGTCGGGGTTCGAGACCATCACGAGGAGCGCGCCGCAGAACACGACGATCAGCGCGATCGAGAACGTCCGCATCTTGAGCGCCGCCTGGCGTCCCGGATGGTCCTTGTCGATCGCGCTCGCTCCGAACAACGCGGCGATCACCGTCCCCGGCAGCGTCCACTGCAGACACATCTGGCCGTAGATATCGAGGTGGTTCCAGATCTGGATCGGGTTGACGAAGTGCCAGAGCGAGACCGGATTCTCGGCGGCGCTCTCGCCGTAGAGCGCGATGAACGTCGCGTGGTAGGCGTGGTAGCCGTCGGTGAACCAGCCGTCGAACAACTGCTTCTGGTACCAGAGGTTGATCAGGACCAACGGCACCGCACACAGCGCCGGGATGATCACGGCGCGCGGCGAGCGAAACACCAGCAGCGTCGCGCCGAACAGCAGCGCGTCGATCGGGCGCACCAGGAACGCGCAGCCGATCGCGACCCCGGCGATCGCGAGGAACGGCCAGCACCCGCACTTGGTCCACTGCGCGATCGACGCGAACGCGATCGCGAGGAACAGCAGCGTCGGGGCGTGCATGTAGAACGACGCGGCGTCGAACATGAACAGCGGCGCGGCAGCGATGGTGACGAGGCCGACCAGCGCCGCGCGTGCGCCGAGCAGGCGCCGCACGGTGTGCCAGACGATGCCGATCGTCAGCGCGCTCTCGATCGGCCCGACCAGCCACGCGACGCCGTAGCGCGCGCCGATCGCGAGCAGCGCCGGCCCGCCGGGCGGATACTTCGAGCGCACCCAGTGGTCGATCACCACGTGGTCGACGCGCAGCCACTCGACGTGCTGCGGCGCCGGTGCCTTCAGCAGGCCCTTCGCCATCAGCTCGGCCTGGAGCGCGAGCGAGTACTCGTCCCCCGAATACGGAAACGCATCGAGCGCATAGCGCGCGAGCACCGCGTAGAGCGCGCCGAACAGCACGACCAGCCCGAGCGCGAGCGCCGTCGATTCGGCGATGCGGCGCTGCGCCGGATTCGGACCCATGCGGCCCGTGGATATCACGGTGACGTGGGGATGGGCATGGCATAACCGGGCGTGGTCGATCGGTCGCTCGTCGCGCGCAGCACCGCGTGGGTGGCGGCAGCAAGCGGCATGCTCGGCGTGCTCGACCTGGTGACCACGCTGCTGTGTGTTCGACTGTGGGTGACCAAGGCCGACTTCGGCGCGGCGACGCTCGCGATCGCCCTGTTTCCGATCCTCGACCGGCTCGGCGGGATGGGGTTCGGCACCGCGCTCGTCCGCGAGCCCGAGGCCGAGCACACCGTGTTCTGGCTCAACCTCGCCACCGCGCTCGCCGTGCTCGCGGCGCTGCTCGGCGTCCACCCGGTGCTCGCCCACGCGTTCGATCCGCCGATCGTGGCGAGCCTCCTCGCCGCGTACGGCGTGCGGCTCGTGATCCAGACCGGCTCGGTCGTACCGGAGGCGCGGATGAAGCGCGCGCTGCGGTTTCACGAGTTGTCGCTGATCCGCGTCACCGCGGGCATCGCCGAGACCATCACGAAGCTCGGGCTCGCCTACCGCGGCGAGCACATCTGGTGCTTCGCGGCGGGGCCGATCGTGAACACCGCCGTGACCACGCTCGCGATCCAGCTGCGCTCGCCGTGGCGGCCGCGCGCGGTGTTCGATCGTGCGATCGCACGGCGGGCGCTCGGTTTCACGGCGGCGCTGTCGGGCGGCGAGCTGCTGTACTACGTCTACACCAGCGCCGACTACCTGGTGATCGGCGCGACGTTCGGCGACGCGGCGGTCGGCGTGTATCGGCTCGCGTACGAGCTCGTGCTCGATGTCGTGCGCTTGATCTCGATGATCACGAACGAGGTCGCCTATCCGGTGCTCGTCCAGACCGAGCGCGGCGAGCTCGCGCGCGTGTTCCTGCGGTTCACGCGGCAGAACGCGCTGCTGCTCGCGCCGTTCCTGGTGGTCGTCGCGATCGCCGGCGGACCGCTGCTCACCCTGCTCTACGGGCCGATGCCGGACTCGGCGGCGACCGCGGCGCGGATCCTGTGCGTCGTCGGTGGCCTGCGCGCCCTCGGCTTCGTGATCCCACCGCTGCTCGCCGCACTCGGTCGCACGTCGCGCGTGCTCGTCTACAATGCGGTCGCCGCGGTCGTGCTGCCGGCGGCGTTCGTGATCGCCGCCCGGGTTGGCTCGGACTACACCGCGATCGCCTGGGCCTGGGCGATCGGCTATCCGATCGCGTTCGCCGTGTTGCTCGCCTTCGCGTTGGCCGCGCTGCCGCTGTCGCTCGGCGGCTATCTACGCGGGCTGCTTCGGCGCCAGTAACGACAGCAGCGCCGGAGCGAGGAACAGCGCGACGACGAGGCACGTGATCTCGCCGAGCATCGCCGCGATGCCGAACGAGCGAATGCCGAGGTTCTGCGACAACAGCAGCGATCCGTAGCCGATCGTCGTCGTGTACGAGCACATCACGACGGCGCCGCCGGTCGAGGCGATGACCTCGCGCCCGTGGCCGAGTCCCTCTTGGCGTGCGCGCGTCACGATGTTGACCGCGTACTCGATCCCGATCCCGATCGTGATCGGCAGCGCGACAAAGTCGAGGAAGTTCACCTTCAACCCACCGAGCGCCGAGATGCCGAGCATCAGGATCGTGCCGGAGACGCCGCAGATGATCGTCACCGCGCCGAAGCGATTGGGGCCGATCACGAGCATCACGATCAGCATCGCGCCGAGCGCGGCGGCGAGCGTCGCGCGTGGGCCATCGGACAGCACGCCGTCGATCACGTCGGCGAACACGAACGAGGCACCGCCGAGATGAACCTCGTCGGGCAGGCCGATCGCGCGCACGGCCGACGCCCACGTCGTCGTGTCGTGGGTGTCCCAGACCTCGTAGTCCTTGCCCATCGTCGCGAGCAGGATCTTGCCGCGCGTACCATCGCTCTCGATGAACGGCCAGACGATCTCCGGAGGCAGATCCAGATCGCCGAGCGCCTGGAGGTCGGCGGGCGGACGCAGCTTCTCGAGGCGAGCGCGCTCCTGGTCATCGAGCTCGTCGAGCACGTCCTCGGACATCAGCTCGCGAAGCTCGGCGAGCACCGCGAGCTTCTTGGCTTGATCCTTCGGGATGATGTCGTCGATCGACACGATGTTCGAGAACAACGGCTTGTTGCGGCCCTGGTCGGCGGCGCGCAGCTGCTGTTCGATCTTCGGAGCATCGGCGCGGGTCGGCACCACGATCGCGAACCCGCCGTCGAGCCCCTGCCCGAACGATTGATCGACGACGGTCATCCACTTCTGCGCGACGACGATGCCCTCGCTGTGCGAGCGCAGGTTCTTGAAGTTGGTCTCGAACGGCGAGTCGGTCAGGAACCGCACCGTGATCACGCCCGCGACCGCGGTGATCGCGAGCGTCACGACCGCGACCACGCCGAGCCGGCGCGGCAACAGCTTGCCGAGCCAGCGCCCGGGCGCCGCCTTGCCGTGCGGCTTGATGAACCGCCCCGAGACGGCGAGCGCCGCCGGCAACACGACGTAGCCGCTGATCCAGCACAGCAGGATCCCGACGCCGCCGATGATCCCGAAGTGGCGAAAGCCACGGAAGATCGTGATCACGAGCGACGCGTACGCGACCGCCGCGGTCAACGCCGCGGTGAACGTGCCCGCGATCGTGCGCGCGACCGCGGCCTCGAGCGCTTCGCGCGTGGTGCGACCGGCGCGGAGCTCCTCCATGTAGCGCGCGGTGACCAGGATCCCGACGTTGATGCCGTTGCCGATCACGATCGACGACAAGAACGCCGTGGCGGCGTTGAGGTAGCCGAGCGCGAGGTTCGCGAACGCGAACGTCAGGATCGTGCCGACCGTGAGCGACCACGACAACGCGCCGATCGCGAGGACCGAGCGGAAGTACCAGATCAGCGCGATCATCACGAGCACGACCGTGACCAGCGTCGCCCGCAGCATGCCGTTGAGGATCGCGTCGTGCTCCGCGATGCTGACCGGCACGTCGCCGGCGACCCCCGCGTCGACGTCGGGCAGCTCGGCGTGGATCGTGACCGCGATCGCCTCGAGCTTCGCGAGCAGCAGGCGATCCTTGTCGACGTCGCCGGTCGAGAAGCCGATGTGCAGGATCATCGTCTGGACGTGACCATCCTTCGAGACATACTCGCCCGGGTCGTCGCGTAGCTTCTCCGCGTCGGCGAGCTTGCGCTCGAGCGTGGCGGTGTCCGTGGACTTCGGCGCGCCGTCGTCGTCGAGCGAGATATACAGCGGGTTGGCCTTCAGCTTCGCCTGGTCGATCTCGTGCTTCAGGCTGTCGCGCGCGGTCTCGAGATCCTCGAGCTCCGCGCCGAGCCAACGATGGTCCCACGCGAAGCTGTGCTCGACCCGATGATCGAACGTGATGTCGGCGACCCACGTGGGGCCGAGCGCGGCGATCTGGTCGCGCGCGACGAGCGCCGCCTTGCGCCGGCTCTCGGGATGCTCGGAGCGCACGACGAACAGCGACGAGCCGACGACTCGGGTGCGCTTCTCGATCTCGCGGAGGTCGCGGACCGAGCGCGCGTCCTGCGGCAACAGGTACGAGAAGTCCGCGTTTACCGAGATCCGCGACGCGACGAGGCCGGCGCCCACCGCGATCGCGATCGACGCGACGATGATCGCCCACCGCCAGCGGATGATCCAACCGACGTAGCGAGTCATGCGCCGAGCGTCCTCGCATGAAACGCGCCGCCGAACATCCGCTCGGGATCGAGCTCGTCGCGCAGCGCCTGAAACGCCCCGAGCTCGGGCCACAGTGCGCGCACCTCGTCGACGGTGTGATCGAGCTCCTTGCCCCAGTGAGGGCGCGCGTGGAGCGCACGCAGCTCGCGCCAGAACAGCGCGAAGTAGCGATCCGCCGACCGGCCGTGGCAGTAGGCGCCGATCTGACACGTGTCGACGCCGTGGGCCGGGCTCAGCCACGCCGGGTCGCTCGGCACGAACCGCAGCTCCATCGGGAAGTTGATCCGCAGCGCGCGATCGTCCGCGATCGCGCGCGCGAGCCGGTCGAACGCCTCGCCGGCCTTCGCGAGGGGCAGCGCTGCTTCGGTCTCGCGATGGCGCAGCGGCATCGGCGTCTGCAGCATCAACGCGGATGGCCCGACCCGACGCACGCCGACGAACGACCGTGCGATCGCGCGACTGATCGGCCGGATCATCCCCGGCACGTGGACCACCCGCACGACGAGCGGAAACACGAAGCGATGCATCACGCGCTCGTCGATCCAGCGCTTGCGCTCCGGCTTGCCGGCCGTGGCCTCGGTCGTCCGCGTGTAGCGGAAGACCTGCGCGGTCGGCGCGTGCGGCATCCACCACACCTTGACGTATTCCGCGCTCGTGGCGATCGCAGGCAGCGCCGGAGCGACGTCGGCGATCGCGAGGTCCTCGACCTCTTCGGCGAGCTGGAACGACGGCTCGATCCGGAGCGTCACCGACGTCACGATCCCGAGCGCGCCGAGGTGCACGCGCGCGCCGACGAGCCGGTCGCCGGTGAGCTCGATCGCGCCGTCTGCGGTCGCGAGCACAAGCTTCGTGACCAGACTTGCCAGGTTGCCATGCACGAGCGAGGACCCGTGGGTCCCGGTCGCGATCGCACCCGCGATCGATTGCGCGCTGATCGATCCGACGATCGGCAGCGTGAAGCCTTCCGCGGCGAGCGTCGCGAGCAGGTCGCGCAACCGCGTGCCGCCGAGCACGGTCGCTTCGCTGCGCGCGCGATCGATCATCACGCCGGTCAGGCCGTCCAACGTCACCCACAGATCCTCGGGCGCGTTGATCGCGGACCACGAGTGCGCGGCGCCGACGACGCGGACCTTGTGCCCCCGCGCGGCTACGAGCAATTCGGAAACCTCCGCGGCCGAGCTCGGCGCGTGGTGCTCCGCCGGTCGGGTCACGACCGTGCGCGCCCAGTTCGTGAAGCGTGGCACCGAGGTATCTCTACCTGAAAAAAGATCGGCGGGTGTGTCGATCGCCCGATAGCTCGATCGACGTGGTCATGAAACCCACGATACCTAACCCGAGGAGCAAGCAGATGCGATTCATCGTCTTCGTCAAGGCCACCCCAGAGTCCGAGACCGGCGCCCCTCCGTCGGCAGAGATGCTGTCGCAGATGGGCAAGTTCAACCAGGAGCTGATCGACGCGGGCGTCCTGCTCGAGGCGAACGGCCTGCGCGCGAGCAAACAAGGTGCGCGCGTTCGGTTCAGTGGAGCCAACCGCACCGTGATCGACGGCCCGTTCGCCGAAGCCAAGGAGCTGGTGGCCGGGTACTGGGTGTGGCAGTGCAAGTCGCTCGAGGAGGCCATCGAGTGGGTCAAGCGCTGCCCGAACCCGATGCCCGACTCCCGCGAGAGCGACATCGAGATCCGACCGATCGCCGAGCTCAGCGACTTCCCGGACGTCCCCGAAGAAGTGAAGAAGATGGAGCAGCGCTTCGCTTCTGCGAAGCAGGGGTAGCAAACTGCGCGGGTGGACGTCCACCGCACGATCGAGACGGTGTTCCGGATCGAATCTCCGAAGCTGATCGCCGGGCTCGCGCGGATCACGCGCGATGTCGGCGTCGCCGAGGAGCTCGCGCAGGATGCGCTGGTCACGGCGCTCGAGCAGTGGCCGCGCACCGGCATTCCGGACCGGCCCGGCGCGTGGCTGATGCAGGCCGCGAAGCATCGCGCGATCGATCACGTGCGGCGCGGTCAGCTGCTGCACCGCAAGCACGAGCAACTCGGGCACGAACCCGCGCCGCCCGCGGTCGACCTCGTCGAGCAGCTCGACGACGAGCTCGGCGATGATCTGCTGACGTTGATCTTCACGGCGTGCCATCCGGTGCTGTCGCCGGAGGCGCGGGTCGCGCTCACGCTGCGGCTCGTCGGTGGACTCTCGACCGAGGAGATCGCGCGCGCGTTCCTCGTGCCGCTGCAGACGATCCAGCAGCGGATCGTCCGCGCGAAGAAGCAGCTCGCCGACGAGCGCGTCGCCTACGAAGTGCCGCGCGGCGACGAGCTCGTACCGCGGCTCGGCTCGGTGCTCGAGGTGATCTATCTCGTGTTCAACGAGGGCTATGCCGCGACCGCCGGCGACGATTGGACGCGCCCGGAGTTGTGCGAAGACGCGCTCCGGCTCGGTCGCGTGCTCGCGGGGCTGGCGCCCGGGCTCGCCGAGATCCACGGGCTGGTCGCGCTGATGGAGATCCAGGCGTCGCGGTTGCGCGCGCGGATCGGCCCGACCGGCGAGCCGATCCTGCTGCTCGATCAGAATCGCGCGCGCTGGGATGCGCTGCTGATCCGGCGCGGCCTCGAGGGGCTCGCGCGCGCCGAAGCACTCGGCGGCGGCGTCTACACGCTGCAGGCGGCGATCGCCGCGTGTCATGCGCGTGCGGAGAGACCGGGTGACACCGACTGGGCGCAGATCGCCGCGCTCTACTCCGACCTCGCGCGGATCGCTCCGTCGCCGATCGTCGAGCTCAATCGCGCGGTCGCGGTCGGCATGGCGGACGGTCCGGCCGCCGGACTCGCGATCATCGATCAACTCGGCGACGCGCTCGACGACTACCACCTGCTGCCGACCGTGCGCGGCGATCTCCTGGAGAAGCTCGGGCGCACCGGCGAAGCGCGCCGCGAATTCGAGCGCGCCGCCGAGCTCACCAGCAACGAGCGCGTGCGCGTGGTGCTGCGCGAGCGTGCCGCGAAGCTAGCCTAGCCTAGCCTAGGGTAGTTGCCGGCGACTGGTCGCTAGGCGAAATACGCCAAGCAAGAGGACCGCGCCGATGACCGATGCGACGAGGCCCGCGCCTTCGTCCGCGCGATACCAACCCGCCGAATGGCCGATCAGATTCGCCACGACGGAGCCGGCAACGCCGAGCAGCATCGTGATCAAGAGGCCACCGCCGTCCTTGCCCGGCATCACCAGCTTCGCGAGAGCTCCGATGACAAGACCGATGATGAGTGCCCAGAGGAGATGCATGTTCGTAGTCCTTTCTACGTGAGGACATTGCGCGCTGCGTGCCAGACCTAACTCACCGAGTCCTGACCGGAGAGCGATCCAGCCGTGGCGAGAGCGCTCACTCGCGGTGCCGCGATCCCGCGCGGTGAGCGCGGTTGACCACCGGCATCGCGCGATGACCGAGCCCGAGCTCGCGAAGCGCTGGCAAGGCAAGGTCGGGGTTCAGAGCAGCCCCGGATCGGCCTTCTGGTCGAACCGAATCGTGGCGGTGTCATGGGGGCTCCTTGCGCGCCGCGCGCGCGAGCAAGTAGTCGCGCTCGGCGATGCTCGTGGTGCGCGTGGCCGCGCGCTGGTAGTTCTCGATCGCGGCGGCGCGGTCGCCGAGCCGCTCGAGGAGATGCGCGCGGACCGCGAACAAGCGGTGATGATCGGCGAGCCGAGGGTCGCGCTCGAGCTCTGCCAGTCGGGATAGTCCGGCGGCCGGACCGTTGACCATGGCGATCGCGATCGCGTGGCTGAGCGCGACCATCGGATTGTCGTCGAAGCCGAGCAGCACCGAGTACAGCGCGAGGATCTGCGGCCAATCGGTCGCGGTCGTCGACACCGCTTCGTCGTGCACCGCGGCGATCGCGGCTTGGATCTGATACGGACCGACCGCGGCGCGCGCGAATGCGCCGGTCACGAGCTCGCCCCCCTCGATGATCTGCGCGCGATCCCAGCGCGTGCGATCCTGCTCGTCGAGCGGGATCAATTCGCCCGCCGGGCCGGTCCGCGCGATGCGCCGTGCGTCGGTGAGCAACATCAGGGCGAGCAAACCCGTGATCTCCGGATCCTCCGGACGCAAGCGGTGCAGCATGCGAGTCAGCCGGATCGCTTCGAACGCGAGGTCGGTGCGCACGAGGGCCAGACCCGAGCTCGCGGTGTAGCCCTCGTTGAAGATCAGATACAGCGCGTGCATCACCGACCCGACGCGCGCCGGCAGCTCCGCTTCGGTCGGGGTCGCGAACGGCACGCCGGAGCTCTTGATCGTCGCCTTTGCGCGGCTGATCCGCTGCGCCATCGTCGCCTCCGGAACCAAGAACGCTCTCGCGATCTCGAGCGTCGTCAGGCCGCCGACCGCACGCAGCGTCAACGCGATCTGCGAGCTCGGCGTCAGCGCCGGGTGGCAGCACGTGAACAACAGCTCGAGCGTGTCGTCGTGCTCGTTGACCGCTTCGTCGGCCGCGAACGCCAGTTGGTCTTCGGGCGGCACCAGGCTGACGACGATCTGCTCGCGTTGGCGGCGCGCCGTCTCGCTGCGCACGTGATCGACCATGCGCCGCGATGCGACCTGGATCAGCCAGGCGCGCGGATGGTCCGGAACGCCCGAGGTCGGCCACTGTTGCGCCGCGGCGAGCATCGCCTCTTGCACCGCATCCTCGGACGCGGCGAAGTCGCGATAGCGTCGCACCACCGCGCCGAGGACCTGCGGCGCGAGCTCTCGCAGCTGCTGGATCACGTGGGCGGTGGCAGTTGCATCACTTCACGCACCTCGATCGGGAGGTGCAGCGGTGCGCCGCCGGGACCGGGCGCCATCGACGCCTCGGCCGCGATCGCGTACGCGCGCTCGCGGGTGTCGACATCGACGATCCAGTAGCCCGCGAGAAACTCCTTCGATTCGGGGAACACGCCGTCGGTGACCGGCGCGCCATCCTTGCCGCCCTTGACGAGCTTTGCTTGATCCGGGCCGGCGAGGCCTTGCGCGTCGACGAGCTCGCCGTTGCTGCCGAGCTTCGTAGCGAACGTCTTCATGAACGCGATGTGCGCGCGGAAGTCCTCCGCCGGCCACTTCGCGATCTGATAGGGGCCGCCGGTGGGGGTATTCATCATCAACATGAACTTCATTGCTTGGCCTTTCGCATGGGAGTCGGAACCGGCGGCCGGTTCTCGACATCGACCATCCGGCGCCGGTACGATTATTTCGTAGCGAGCGTCGCGTTCTCGACCATCACGTCGTACGCGTAGCCGGCGCCGAAGTCCTGCTTCGTCGCGATCGTCCCGGTCGCGGTCACGACGTCGCCGAGCTTCGCGACATCCTGCGTCGTGACGAGCAAGTCGTTCGTGCCGTTCGTGCCGCTGCCGTCGCGAAGGTGGACCCAGTTACGTCCCATGATCCCGTTGTTGAGCTTCACGACCTTGCCGCGCACGATCACCGACTTGCCCTTGAGCGCATCCTTCGCGGCCCACACCGCGGCGACGGTCTTGCCGTTCGGCGCGGCGGCGATCTTTTCATCGACCACCGCGGGCGCCGCCGGCGCAGTCGCGACCGTCGCGGAGCCCGCAGTCGTCGCGGCCGGCGCAGCCGTCGCGCCCGGAAACCCGCCGACGAAGTAGATCCGATCGAACGTGCGGTTGAGCGTGTTGCTGCGGAAGTCCGTCATCAACGTGCCGGCCATCTTGCCGAGCGACGTACCGACCGCGAGCTTGGTCTCGGGCCCCGCGACCCACAACTTGGCGCCGCCGTGATCGAGGTGCGCGTAGGTGTAGCCACCCGAGTTCATCGTCTCGAGGATCTTGCCCTCGAGGTCGTCGTCGCCCGCGGGCGCTGCCGGTGCCGACGAGGGCGACGGCGCCATCGCGACTTCGCCGTTCGCCGCGACCGCCGCGGCAGCTCCCGTGCCCGTGCCGGCGGGGAACTCGGTGACGAAGTAGATCTTGTCGAACGTGCGCTTCAGCGTGTCGCTGCGGAAGTTCGCCATCAGCGTGCCGTCCATCTTGCCGAGCACCGCTCCGACCGCGAGCTTGGTCTCGGGACCGGCGATCCAGGTCTGGGTCGCGCCGCGATCGATCCGCGCGTAGGTGTAGCCGCCCGAGCTCATGGTCTCGCCGACGGTGCCCGAGAGATCGACGCCGCCAGTCGCTGCGGGGCCAGTCGCTGCGGGGCCAGTCGCTGCCGGGACCGCCGCGGGTGGCGCCGTCGCTGCGGGGGATGGTTCCCGCTTGCATCCGACCAGCGCGAGCACGAGCACGAGGAGAGTGCGACCCATACCGGTCTGTACCACGTTGCAGATTCGTCGGGACGACCGAATCGTTTCGGCCGGCTCGACGCGATCCGCGGCTTGCGCTACGTCCCCTAGATTGTGGCCGACGCCGTGTTCGAACCGCTCTAGAAAATCGTATTCTCGCGCCGTCCTTGAGTGACGACGCGAACACACGTCCGCTCCCCAAGCTCGACCTGCTCGAGACGATTCCGGCGCATGCCCGGCGCGACAGCGAGGCCGACGTCGATGACATCCTGGTGTTCGGGGGCCGCCTCGGCCGCTATCTGATCCTCGATCGCGTCGGCCGCGGTGGCATGGGGATCGTCTACGCGGCGTACGATCCGGTGCTCGATCGCCGGATCGCCGTGAAGTTACTGCGCGGCAGCCTCGAGGACGATGCGAGCTCGGGCCGCGCGCGGATGGAGCGCGAGGCGCAGGCACTCGCCCGATTGTCCCACGCGAACGTGATCATCGTTCACGACGTCGGCGAGCACGATGGCCAGATGTACATCGCGATGGAGCTGGTCGACGGCACGACGCTGCGCGAGTGGGTGAAGCAGCGACCGTGGCGCGAGGTGCTCACCGCCTACCTCGGCGCCGCGTGTGGACTCGGCGCGGCGCACGGTGCGGGGCTCGTCCATCGCGACTTCAAACCCGACAACGTGTTGGTCGGCAACGATGGCGCGGTCCGCGTCACCGACTTCGGGCTCGCGCGGCGCGCGGGTGACGTCGCGGAGCTCTCGCAGCCGGTGTCGCCGATCTCGAGCCCGTCGGCGTTCTCGAGTGACCTCACCGCGGCCGGGACGGTGATGGGCACGCTCGCGTACATGGCGCCCGAACAGATCGAGGGCAAGCAGGTCGACGAGCGCAGCGATCAGTGCTCGTGGTGCATCGCGACGTGGGAGGCGATCTACGGCGAGCAGCCGTTCGTGTCCGGCAACCTCGAGGCGCGCAGCACGGCGATGAAGTCGGTCACGCCGAAGCCGCCCGCCAAGCCGGTGCTGCCGCGAGCGGTCGTGCGCGCGTTGCAACGCGGCATGCTGCCCGATGCGAGCGCACGCTGGCCGAGTATGGCCGCGCTGGTCGACGCGATCGAGCGTGGGCTGGCGTCGCGGCGGTGGTTGGTGACGGCGGTCGCGCTCGCGGGCGTCGCGATCATCGCCGGCGTGTTCGCGATCGGTCAGAGCAGCGGCGAGCGCCGCGCCACCGAGTGCACGAAACCACCGAGCGATGGCGTGTGGACACCGTCGACCCGCGCCGAGGTCGACAAGGCGTTCTCCGCGACCGGCGCGCCGTTCGCGCTCGATGCGTCGGCCGAGGTCGCACGCTCCGTCGAGAGCTGGCGCACGCGCTGGCAAGGAGTCGCGATCGAGAGCTGCCGCGCGACCCACGTCCAACACACGCAGAGCGAGCAAACGCTCGACCTGCGCGGCGCGTGTCTCGACCGCAAGCGCGACGAGCTCGCCGCCACGATCGTCGGGCTCGCCCGCGCCGATCGTAAGGTCGTCGAGTCGGCGGCGACGCTTACCCTGCCCGATCTCGACGCGTGCAGCGATGTCGCCGCGCTCGCCGGTGCGCTGCCACCGCCGCGCGATGCCACCGGACTCGCCGCGCTCGAGGCGCCGTGGCGCGCGATCGAAGAGGAGCTCGCGGGCGGACTCACGCTCGACCGTGCGAAGCAGTTGCTGGCCGCCACCGAGGCGCCGCTCGCGAGCGCGATCAAGCTCGGCTGGCCGCCGCTGATCGCACGCGCGCAGCGCGACATCGCCGAGATCGACGTCGAGCTCGGCCACGGCAAGGAAGCGCGGAGCGCTCTGCTCGCGGCCGCGGCGGCGGCCTCGGCGGGAAACGATCACGACCTGCTCGTCGATCTGTACGTCGAGCTCTCGAACGTCGAGGCGAAACTGACGTCGAACTTCGAGCTCGGCACGAGCTGGGTCGGACTCGCCGGCGGCACGCTGTCGCGCCTCGGCTCCCGGCCGCAGAAACACTACGCCGTCGCACGCGCGACCGGGTACGTCGCGGAGCGCAGCGGCCGAGCGCAAGACGCGCGCGCCGCGTACACGACCGCGTTGGGGCTCGCCGTGCCGCTCGGAGGATCGACCGAGCTCCGCGCGTTGATCGATGTCGGCCGCGCGGAGTCGACGCTCAACGAGACCGCGGCGGCGCGCAAACATCTCGAGCGCGCGCGAGAGCTCGCGACCAAGGAGCTCGGCGCTCGCCACCCGCTGGTCGGCAGCATCGATCACGATCTCGGGACCGTGGCGTTCCGCGAAGGCGCGTACGGCGACGCGTTGGCGACGTTCGAGGCGGCGCTCGCGATCCGCACGGCGGCGTACGGTGCGGAGTCGATCGAGGCCGCGAACACGATCGAGGCGATGGGCAACACCGAGGTCATGCTCGATCACGGCGACCAGGCGAAGGCGGATTTCCAGAAGGCGATCGATCTGTTCACGGCTCGGCTCGGGCCGGATCATCCGGACGTGTTGAACGCGTACAACGACATCGGCGGCACCTATCACCGCGCCGGCGACTACGCGCTCGCGTTCGCGAACTCGCAGAAGGTCCTCGCGATCCGCGAGCGCGTGCTCGGGCCGGATCATCCAGACGTCGCCGAGAGTCTCGTCAACTCGGCGGTCGAAGCCAAGAACCTCGAGAAGTGGGACGTCGTCAATGCGAATTATCCGCGCGCGCTCGCGATCTACGAGAAGCAGTACGGGTCGAGCTCGATCGAGGTCGCGATCCTGATGATCAACCTCGGCGAGGCGCGTCGCGCGCAGCACGACCTCGACGGCGCGCAGCAGGCCTACGAGCGCGCGAAGACCACGATCGCGAAGAACCTCGGCGAGGACCACCCGATGCTCGCGCACGTGTGGAACGGGCTCGGCCAGGTCGAGCTCGCGCGCGGGCACGCCGACGCGGCGATCTCGTTGCTCGAGCGCGCGATCGCGATCCGCGAGAAGTCGCCGTCCGATGCGACCGACCTCGCCGAGAGCCGGTTCGCGCTCGCCCGCGCGCTGCCGGCGAGCGATGCGGCGCGCGCGAAGCAACTCGCGACCGCGGCCCGCGACGACTACAAGGTCGCGGGACCGGGCTACGCGAAGCGGCTCGCCGCCGTCGACGCGTGGCTGAAGTAGGGACCCGACGAGGGACCCAACGGCTCGGCGCGATCGGGCCTGGCCAGACCCAGGCCACCTCGAAGCAGACGCCTGAAGCACGATCTGGGCGGCATCCGCGTCGGCACACATCGTGAACAAGGGCCGGCTCATGATGACTCGTATCGCCATGCTCCTCCTCGCGCTGTCCCTCCCCGCTTGCGGCAAGAAGTCGACCGACTCGGCCGGTGGCGGCGCCGATCCGAAGACGGTCGAACCTGCCGCGCCGAAGGCCGCCGGGATCAAGGTCAACGAGGCCGATTGGGTCGTGAAGAACCTCCACGACACGGCGCCGCTGATCAACGTCACGATGAAGGTGCCGAAGGACGCGAAGCTCGAGAAGAACGGCAACGGCGGCGTCGACATCACGCTCGACGAGAACTACATGATCACGGTCGGCGCGATCGCCGTGTCGAGCATCGACGAGGCGAAGAAAGGCGACAAGTCGATGACGACCGAGTCGACCTCGGAGCAGGGCGGCAAGATCCTGTCGGAGGACCCGAACGGCTTCGTCTACACCGAGCAGATGAAGACCGAGGCGAACGGTCACACCTACGAGCCCGAGGCGCACTTCGCGTTCTATCTCGACAAGGACGGCGCGATCTACTCGATCCTCGACGCGCGCACGATGTCGGGCTTCAACGCCCCCGGCTCGACGTACTCCGAGGCCCTCGCGAAGCAGGTCTACGGCATCGTCAAGGGTTCGGCGAAGGTCAACTGACGCGCCAGATCGGGAACTCGGCGCCAGCGGCGGGTGCGGCGATCACGCCGTTCTCGACGGCGCCGTCGTCGCTTTCGGGCTCGCACAGATAGACCACGATCGCACCGGAGGCGTGATCGGTGCGCACGCGTCGCGAGCCCGGCGGTGGCGTGCGCCGCGCGCGTTGCCACGTGACCTCGAGGTCGCCGACCTCCGAGGCCTCGAGGATCTTGCGTCCGCCTTCGGTCGCGAAGCCGGTGACGGTCGCGATCTCGACGTCGAGCTCGTGGTCCGCCGGCTCGCTGCCGACCCCGTGACGCGCGAGATGGTCGGCGACCGCCGCGGGCACGATGTACGCCGGCGGACGGTGCACGACGACCGAGCCGATGAAGTTCGAGAAGTGCTGGATCCGCACCGTCGTCGGCGCACCGTCGAGGGTGCGCGGCGTGAACGTCGGAATCTCGATCGGCTCGGCGAACGGCTCGAGCTTGTAACGCACCGCGATCCGATCGCGTGGCGCACGGCTCGCCGAGACCACCTCGACGACCTCCGCGGCATGCGCGGCGACGTATGTCAGCGTCTCGAGCATCGTCGCGTAGGTCGTGCGCACCCGCTCGGGGAACGACAGGTACGAGTAGCACTCGAGCAACAGATCGAGCCGGTTCGAGAGCCCGCGGTAGTTGCTGCCGAACCGCGGGTTGTGCGGATACGTCATCCAGCCTTCGGTCACGGGCGCGGCCGGATCGGCGTCGCGCCGCGCGTCGAGCGCGCGCTCGTCCTCGACGAAGTTGCCGTACCACCCGGCGAGTAGGCCGTGATTCGCCTCGAGCGCGCGGGTCACCGCCGGCATCACGCGCGTCCGCATGAACGCGATCGGCTCGGGGCGGCCGCTCTCGACGGTGTGCGGCACGTCGTACGTCATCGCGAAGCGATGGACCGAGCCGTTGGTCGCGTGGTTGTCGATCGTCAGCTCGGGCTCCCAGACCTGGACGACGCGCGACTGCAGGAGCTGCATCTCGAGCGCCTCTTGCTTCATGTAGTCGCGGTTGAGGTTGACGCCGATACCGTTGACCCGCGTGCCGACCAGCTTCGGACCGATCTGGCCCTCGAGCTTCGGCAGGTCGAGCTTGCGATTCTCGGGATCGATCGCGTCGTTGCCGTCGGGGTTGAACAGCGGAACGATCACGAGCACGAGGTGGTCGAGCAACGCGGCGTGCGCGCCGTCGAGGAGGTCGCGCATCACCATCTGCGACGCTTCCTTGCCCTCGACCTCGCCGGCGTGGATGCCGTTGATGATGAGGACGACCGGCAGCCGTTTCGCGCGCGCCTGGGCCGGCCTCGTCACGCCATGCGCCGACATCACGACCAGCGGCAGCTCGCGACCTCCCGGGCTCGTGCCGAACGACGACAGGTGAAACCGCGGATCCTTGCGCGCCTCGAGCGCCGAGAGGAACGCCATCACGTGAGCGTGCAGCGAGGTCTCCAAATACGACGTGGCCTCGGCGTGAGTCTGCAGAACCGGCATGCGCGCAAGGTAACTCAAGCGCTACGCTGCCGCATGCGAACGACGGTGCTCGAGCTGGCCGCCTCGTGGGGGGAGCCCGCGCGCGTGCTCGCCGAGCTCGAAGCGCGGATCGCCGCGGGCCCCGCGACCGACCTCGTGCTCGTGCCCGAGGCCGCACTCCACGGCTACGTCTCGCCCGAGCGTGACTTCGATCTCGCGCGGTTCGCCGAGCCGATCGAGGGTCCGACCGCGCGCGCGTGCGCTGCCCTCGCCGCCGCCCACGACATCCACCTCGTCGCGTCGCTGGTGTTGCGCGAAGGCGAGGCGCTCTACAACGCGATGACGTGCTTCGATCCGCGCGGCGAGCTGGTGTTCGTGTATCGCAAGCGCCACCCGTGGCACCCCGAGATCTGGGCCACCCCGGGCACGCAACGTCCACCGCTCGTCACGATCGCCGGTGCGCGGGTCACGATCGCGGTGTGCTACGATCTGCACTTTCTCGACGAGGTGCAGGCGGAGCTCGCGGCCGCCGACCTGTTGCTGTTTCCGAGCGCGTGGGTCGAGCGACCCGACACGCGCGCGCAACGACTCGCCGAGGTGGCGCAGCACCATGACCTCCACATCGCGAACGCGAACTGGGCGCCGGGTGTCGTGCGCGTGCCGGGACAAGGCAGCTCGTGCGTGGTCACGCGCGATGGCGCGATCACGGTCGCCGCGCCGCTCGGCCGGTTAGACCTCGTCGTCTAGCGGCGGCGGCTTGGTCTTGCCGCGCCGGCCGACCGCTTCGCGGCCGAGGCGCACGAGATCGCGGGCAGCCGGCCCCACGAGCACGAACGCCGCGATCACGTAGATCACGGCGCCGGAGACCACCTGGATCAACAGCGAGACCACGTTCGGTACGTGGCCGGCCATCAGGTGTTGCAAGCCGAGCACACCGAAGAACAGCGGGATGCACGGCAACAGCGGCCGCGCCACGCCGATCAGGTAGTCGCGGATCGAGAACTTGCAGACCCAGCCCGCGACGACGATCGTGACGATGCTGTGCAGCGCGTAGCCGATGCAGCCACCGACACACGCCCAGCGCGGATCGCCGAGCGAGCCACCGATCGCGACCAGCGACAACACGAACACCGCGCGGAAGAAGCTCGAGTACATGACCAGCCGGGTCTGCTGGACCGCCTGGAGGTACGCGATCGCCGCCCACGTCATCGGGCGGAACACGGTCATGATGCTGAGGATCGCGAGCATCGGCGCCATCGGCGCCCACTCCTTGTTGAACAGCGTCGGCACGATCGTCGACGCCACCGCGCCAAGCCCCACGCCCAACGGCGCGACCACCACTTGCAACAGCGACGCCGAGCGCACGACCGCGCGCTGGCGCTGCTCGGGCTCCATCAACGAGAACGAGGGCATCAAGACCTCGCCGATCTGCTCGGCGATGTTGATCACCGGCATCTCGGCGAGCGAGTACGCGAGGTTGTAGCGCCCCATCACCGCCGGGTTGAACAACCGCGACATGATCAGGTTGTCCCACCGCGTCGCCGCACGATCGGAGACCCCGGCGATCATGATCGGCAGCCCGTAGCTGAACAGATCGGCGACGTCGGCATAGCGCAGCCGGGTCGGCGCGAACCACTCGTCGCGCGGCGCGGCGCGGAAGTACAAGATGAACTGGACGATCGAGCGCACGACGGCGCCGACCTCGATCGCCTTCGCGCCCCAGCGCTGCGCGAGCGACAGCGCGACGATCGTGAAGATCACCTCGCCGGTCGCGTTGATCGTCGCGATCTTGCGGAAGTTGAGGTTCCGCATCAGCAAGCGCTCCGGGATGTAGCGCGCGCGATCGAGCATGTGCGCGATCGCGTAGCCGAGCACGAACGTGCCCATCTCCGGGGTCTCGAGCCACTCGCCGAGCGGCCAGCGCACCGAATAGATCACGATCATCGCGCCGAAGCCGAGCGTGACGTGGACGACGAGCGCCTGGAACGCGACCTCCGGCGAGCTCTTCTTCGCGATCATGTGCTGACCGAACGCGAAGCTGGTCAGCACGCCGGCGGTCATCACCGCGATCGAGGCCGTGAGCACCGCGCCGTACTCGGCCGGCGCGATGAAGCGCGTGAGCACGAGCGTGCCGACGAGCTGGAGCATGCGCGACGAAACGCCGAACAGCATGTTCCAGGCGACACCGCGCGCGGCCTGCTTGGCGATGCTCACGAGGCAGCGAGTCTACGTGAAACGCTCCGCTACTGCGGTACGGTGGTCTGCTTCTTCTGCTCGACGCAGCTCTTGTAGCTGTCGCAATCGGTGGCCGTCTCCGCGCAGCCGCTCTCGAGCTTGATCAGCTGATACGTCGGATCGGGATTGCCGGCGCGAGCGCGCGTGCAGAAGTCGAGGATCGTCGGCCGCGCGCCTTCCTCGGCACCCGCGCACTTGATCTCGTAGTTCGCATACTTGTCGCACGCCGGCGGCGCACCGGCAGTCGCCTTGTTCGCAGCCTCGTTCGCGAGCTCGTCGCGGTGGGCGCGCTGAGTTTCGGTCAGCTTGTCGTCGCAGTCGGTGATCGAACCCTTCTTCGCCAGGCAGGTCAGCGCGTCGGCCGCCCACTTGTCATCGACGCAGGCCTTGATCGTCGCGGCCTTGACCGGCGCGAGCGACACGATCATGTCGTTCGACATCTTGTCGACCTCGTCCCTCGGTGCGGCGCTGCCGGCACCGCTCGCGACCCCGGTGCGCGCGGCGTCATCGATCGCCTTGCCGATCACCGTGGCGCAATCACCCGCGGTGGCCGGCGTGCCGGTGCTTTGCTTCTTGCAGGCCGCGAACGCGAGGACGGCGACGAGCAGGACCGAGGGCTTCATCGTGCGCACCCTATCATTTCGGCGTGCGCGGACGTGATATGCGTCGAGCCATGAAGCAACACGCGCCCGCGACCGCGCGCAATCGCGAGCCGATTCGCGAGGTGCTCGCGCGGGTATTGCCCGAGCGTGGCACCGTGCTCGAGATCGCGAGTGGCAGCGGCGAGCACGCGGTCGTGTTCGCCCGCGCGTTCCCCGCGCTGACGTGGCAACCGAGCGACGCCGATCCGACCGCGCTCGCGAGCATCGCCGCTCATCGCGACGAGGCCGGCCTCGCGAACCTCGCCGCACCGCTCGCCCTCGACGTCACCGGCGCGTGGCCGATCGAGCGCGCCGACGCGATCGTGTGCATCAACATGGTTCACATCTCGCCGTGGGAGTCGGCGCTCGCGCTGTTCGCGAACGCCGGCCGCATCCTCGGCAGCGTGCTCTACCTGTACGGCCCGTACAGCTTCGATCGCGCGCTCGCGCCGTCGAACGCCGACTTCGATCGCTCGCTGCGGGCGCGTGATCCGCGGTGGGGCGTGCGCGACGTCGCCGACCTCGAACAAGCCGCACGCGACCACGGGCTCGAGCTCCGCGAGACCATCGCGATGCCCGCGAACAACCACTCGCTGGTGTTCCGGCCAGTGGTATGAGGCAGCATGGATGTCAGTCACGTGCTCGCGGCCGTCGGCGTCACCGCCCGGCTTGACGGCGACCTCGTCGCACGTTCGCCGATCGATGGCTCGATCACCGCACGGCTCGCGACCCATGACGCGGCTGCCACCACCGCCGCGATCGCCCGTGCGCACGCGGCGTTCACGACCTGGCGCTCGGTGCCGGCGCCACGCCGCGGCGAGCTGATCCGGCTGCTCGGCGAGGAGCTGCGCGCGCACAAGGATCAACTCGCGGCGCTCGTCACGATCGAGGCCGGCAAGATCACCGCCGAGGCGCGTGGCGAAGTCCAGGAGATGATCGACGTGTGCGACTTCGCGGTCGGCTTGTCGCGCCAGCTCTACGGGCTCACGATCGCGTCGGAGCGCCCGGGCCACCGCATGGCGGAGACCTGGCATCCACTCGGCGTCGTCGGCGTGATCAGCGCGTTCAACTTTCCGGTCGCGGTGTGGGCGTGGAACTTCACGCTCGCGATCGTGTGCGGCAACGCGGTCGTGTGGAAGCCGTCCGAGAAGACGCCGCTGACCGCGCTCGCTTGCGGTGCGCTGCTCGATCGGGCGCTCGCTCGGTTCGGCGCGGCGCCGCCGGGCTTGTCGGAGATCGTGATCGGCGCCGCCGCGACCGGCGCCGTGCTCGTCGACGATCCGCGCGTCGCACTCGTGAGCGCGACCGGCTCGACCCGGATGGGCCGCGCGATCGCGCCACGCATCGCCGCTCGGTTCGGCCGCTCGTTGCTCGAGCTCGGAGGCAACAACGCGATGATCGTTGCACCGACCGCGGATCTCGAGCTCGCGACCCGCGCGATCCTGTTCTCCGCGGCGGGCACGTGTGGCCAGCGCTGCACGTCGCTGCGCCGGTTGATCGTTCACGAAGCGATCCGCGAGCCCCTGCTCGCCGGCGTGCAGCGCGCGTACGCCCAGCTCCGGATCGGCGATCCGCGTACCGCCACGACGCTCGTCGGTCCGCTGATCGACCGCGGCGCGTTCGACATGATGCAGGCCGCGATCACGCGCGCGCACTCCGAAGGCGGCGAGCTCGAAGGTGGCGGATCGATCACCGTCGCCGGCTGCGAACGCGGCGCGTACGTGCGACCTGCGATCGCGCGGATGCCCGGGCAGAGCAGCGTCGTGCGCGACGAGACGTTCGCGCCGATCCTGTACGTGCTCGGCTATCGCGAGCTCGACGCAGCGATCGAGCTCCACAACAGCGTCACGCAGGGGCTGTCGTCGTGCATCTTCACGAACGATCTACGCGAGGCCGAGCGCTTCCTCTCGGCGGCGGGCAGTGACTGCGGCATCGCGAACGTCAACCTCGGCCCGAGCGGCGCAGAGATCGGCGGCGCGTTCGGCGGCGAGAAGGACACCGGCGGTGGCCGCGAGTCCGGCTCCGATTCGTGGCGCAGCTACATGCGGCGCGCGACCAACACGATCAACTACTCGACCGAGCTGCCGCTCGCGCAGGGCATCACGTTCAGCTGAGAAGATCGCTCGACGCTCGCTCCCGTTCCGACGATCTCGTGACCATGCATCGGCGTGCGGGGGAGCGTAAGTGTGCTAGGTTGCTGCATTGGGCGCGACCGCAACACGTCGTTGCAGGAGCTAGTCCTGAACGTGAGGTCGTCGTATGTATCAAGCTGAGCTTCAGAGACTCGAAGGAGTCTGGACGGGATCCGAGCGAATCGAGAGCGATGAGGGTTCCTACGAAGCGCAAGGCCGCCTGGCCTTCCACACCGTGTTCGACGGCAGGTTCCTGCTGTGTGATTACATCCAGACCGCACCGGATCGCCCGACCTCGGTCGGTCACGGCGTGTTTCACAAGGACGAGAAGACCGACGCGCTGACCGTGTCGTGGTTTCGCAGCCCGGCCGGCACCAGCACCCAACAACACGACGGCATCGCCGAGGGCGACAAGCTCGTGTTCGTCGAGAAGATCGCCGACTCGTCGACCCGCACCGTGTATCAGGTCGCGCTCAATCGCTTGAGCGTGATCACCGAGCGCTCGGTGCGCGGCGGCGAGTGGAAGTCCGTGTTCGAGGGCTCGTACCGGCGCCCTCGCGGCTAACCGCCGTTGTCGCGCGCTGCGACGAGCACGCCGACCTGCTTCGCCAGATCCGGATTGCCATCGAGGCTGATCTTCGCGTTGCGCGAACCGATCGCGATCCGCGAGACGCGCGGGAACGCCTCGCGCACGTGACGGCGCAGCTCGTCGGCGTCGCTCGACTTGGTGTCGGCGATCGCGAGCATCCACGTGCGAGATTCCTCGAGCGCGTGGATCACGTTGAGCGCGGTGTGCGTCTCGGTGACGCGACAACCCGCCGCCCGAAATGCCGAGGCCACCACCTCGCGGCGCGTCGCTTCGGCGTCGACGATCATCACCTCGGGAACCTGGTGTGCCTCGAGAGCGGCGACGCGCTCGCTCTCGACCAACTCGTCGAGCTCCGCCGACCGCTGGCGAAACACGACCGCGAACTGCCGCTCGTCGATCCGGCGAACCGCACCATCGAGGTGCAGCCACTTCGACCGCGAGCCGTCGAGGCGAAGCGAGACGCGCACCGGCGTTCCGCTCGCCATGTGCTTCGCGCCGCGCGCGACCTGTACGCGCACACCACCGGAGCTCAGATCGAGCACGCGCCCGGCGAGGTTCAGCGCTCGCCCGCGGACGTGCACACTTCCGCGCGCGGCCACGCGATCACTCAGGCGCCGCTCGCGCGGCTGGAACGGAATCACGTCTCGCCGCCGAGCTCGTGACCCTCGTAGCGCGCGTCGTAGCAGTCCATCGAAATCACGGTTTCGGAGGGAACATGAACCCAATCGTCGAGAACACCTACGAAATACGGTCAGCGGCCGGGGATCAATTGACGCGTGGCGACGTTGAGCAGGCACCATGAGTACGGGTTGTTGAATTCACGCTTGCATGCCTCTCTCTATGACGAGGCAGCTCACCCGCGTGTGACAGCCTATTTTACGCCCACCACGTGGAGCACTTCGAACCGCTCTACGGACAGCTCCGACGTGCCATCGAAGACCAGATCGTGACGGACGGCCTCCGCGCGGAAGTAACGCTCGTGGCTCTCACGCCAATCGGCGTAGCTCAGGTCGCCTTCCCCCTCGCCCGCAGCATCGGCGGCCGTCACCGCGTCGAACGGCATCACCGGCACGTCGATCGTCCGCAGCACGATGCGTGGATAGCCGAATCCATCGGTGACGACGCTGACGCCACCCACGTAGGCGACGGGAGTTCCGGATCGCGCGGCCGCCGCGTTCCATCCCATGGTCACGCGCTTGGCACCGCACATCACGAGGTGGGCGAGTTGCGCGGCCATCTCCGGACCATCGCCGAATGACCACACGTCGATCGCGCGGGTCGGCGGTTCGTAGCCGCCGAGCATCAGCTCGACATAGAGCTGCCACGTCGCATCGTCGCACTCGCGGATCGGCCGCCACGACGCACCGGGCGCCGCGGACCGATCGACGACGAACGCGAAGTCGCGACCGCCTGCGCACGCGCGCGATCCGGCGGGTGCCGGCAACGTGATCGTGGGCAGCGCCGCGTGCACCGCGACCAGCGGGCGATCGCCGGCCGGTGCGAGGTCCGGGACCGGATCGACAAACGCGTGAGCCCGCTCGAGGATCAACGCCAGCACGATGCCAGTCTACTAGAACGCCGCGTCGAGCGTGACTTCGCCTTCCATCCCGCCCTGATACGCCGAGACGCGACGCTCGAAGAACTTCTGATTCCTTCTACCTACGCTAGATCTGGTGCCCGCAAATTCAGCCCTACGGGTAGCGATCTCTAGCGCATCTGACAAGATTGCCTGTAACGCGAGCGTCACCTGCCCCCTCTGATCGTCATGCCCCCCGAGCTATCCGTTCGCGAACCCGACGATGCCGAGCTGATCTCGCGCGTGTGCTCGGGAGCTCGCGCCGACTTTCAGTTGCTCGTGCGCCGGCACAACCAGCGGTTGTTTCGCGCCGCCCGCGCGGTGTTGCGCTCCGACACCGATGCCGAAGATGCCGTGCAGCAGGCCTGGCTCGATATCTATCGCAACCTCAAGTCGTTTCGCGGCGAAGCGGCGTTCACGACCTGGGCGACCCGGATCACGGTCAACACGGCGATCCTGCATGCTCGCAAGCGCCCGACGCTGATCGAGGCCTCGAATACCGACACCGGCGCCGGTCCCGATGTCGCGCTCGAGCGAGCCGAGATCGGGCGGGTCCTCGAGGGCTGCCTCGCGCAGCTCCCGCAGGGCAATCGCGAAGTCATGGTGCTGCGCGACGTGCTCGAGCTCGATACCGCCGAGACCGCGGCATGTCTCGGGCTCACCGAAGAGGCGGTGCGGGTGCGCCTGCATCGCGCGCGTGCGGCGGTCGCGGCCGCGCTGACCGAGCTCACCCTCGATCACGTCTACGAGTTCGACGGCGCGCGCTGCGATCGCCTGACGTCCAACGTGATGGCGAACCTTCCCGTCTAGGCGCGCGGCCCGCGGCCCGTCTAGTCCTGGGCCTTCGCGCGAAAGCCCCGACAGGTCCGCACCGGTTGCGGTCCGTACTTCGGCAGGCTCGGCTCCTGGCACATCAGGAACGTCGAGCCTTTGCCGCTCGTCACGAGGCGGACGAACGCGCAGCGCTGGCACAGGCTATCGGGGAACGGCTCGGTCACGGCTAGTTCGCGAGTGCGAGCACGGCGGCCAGGCCTTCGTCGCACGTCGGTTTGATCTGGTCGGGCGGCAGCACGAAGCCGCTGCCGCCTTTCGGCCGGAGCTCGATCGTGTACGACAGCGCGTGGCCCTCGCCGTACATCCAGTCGGTCATCGTTCCGGACGCCGCGTAGAGCTCGATGCCGGGCTGCAGCGAGTAGCGATTCTGATGCGTCGCGAACATCGCCGACGCGATGCCATCGCCGATCGTCGCGAACCGATCGCGATCCTTGGTCGGCGTGCCGGTGTAGCTCCACGGATAGAGGATCAGTTGTCCGTACGCATGAAAGTCGACGTGCTTCGCGAAGTGCTCGCGCAGCGCCAGGTCGCGGAGCGCCGCGGTCTCCGGCTCCGAGAACGCGTAGGCACCGCGATAGATGTCGGAGCGCGGGAATCGGCTCGACCCTGCCCCACCCCACGCGACCGAGAAGTTGCGATTGAGATCGACGCCGACACGATCGCGCCGGTTCTTGCGCCAGTAGCGATCGGTGCCCCACGAGAATTGATAGCCATCGGGATTCACGACCGGCACGATCCACAGCTCGCTGCGATCGACGAGCGCGCGGATCGCCGGGTCGCGATCGTAGTCGCGCACGAGCCGATCGGCGACGCACGTCGCGGTCATCGTCGAGATCCACTCGCGCGCGTGCTGCGTCCCGTTCAGCAAGATCTTGTTCGGCCCGTGACCGATGCGCAACGCCCACAACGGGCGGCCTTCGCCCGATGCACCGATCACGTGCAGCTCGGCGCGATCCGGCGCGAGCTCGGCGAGCTCGTGAAGCCGCGCACCGATCGCCGCGTAGTCGCGAAAGTCGCTGAACCAGTCGGCCGGGCGCGCGGCCGCCGGTGTCTGCAAGCGCGTGCGCTCGGCGGTCGCCGCGGCATCGAGGTCGGGCACCAGGACCTCGAACGCGACGCCTCGGGCGCGCAGCTGATCGAGCGCGTCGCTCGTGACGACCACGTCGAGCGGCAGGCCCGCGCCGCGATCCTCGCTCCAGACATCGAGCGCGAGCGCCTCGGCGGTGGCGGCGTCGCCCGCGCTGACGCGGATCGCGATGCGGTGCTGGGGGTTCCGCGTCGTCGCCAGGATCACGAGGAGGACGACCAGACCGATCGCGGCGAGCGCGATCGCCCCACGTCCGAGATAGTGCAGCACGCCTCAGTGTAGCGCTAACCGCGTGAGGGTTCTCATGAACCGCGTCTTGGTCGAATCTTAACGATGGCGGCGAATCGAGACGCACTAGCGTCCGCCGGATGAAATCGAGGCTCCTTTTGATAGCAGTGATTCTGGTCGGTTGCCGGAGCGACAACTCGTCGTCGCCGCAAGACGGCCACTCCACCATCGATAGCCCCGCACAGACCGGCGACGGCGGCGGTAGTGGTTGCGCGAGCTACACCGACTCGACGATCGCCACGATGCGCATGGGCACCGTGACCGGCTGCTACAAGCTGACAAACGTCGTCACGCTCGGCGTCACGCCGTCGACGGCGTCGCCGAGACTGTTCGTGCAGGACGCGGCCGGCGGCGATTTCTCGGCGCTCGAGACCAAGTGCTCGTCGGGCAGCACCGCCCACCCGTGCACGATCGCGGCGATGGTCAAGCTGATCCCCGATGGCCACTCGGTCACCGTCACGGGCACGTACATCAAGACCGCCGCCACCACGTTCGAGGAGTTCTTCATCGACAACGTGGTCGACAACGGCGCCGGCACGCCCCCCGCGGCCGCGACCGCGACGCTCGCGCAGATCGAGCGCGGCGGGACGGCGGCCAACCTCCGGTTCCAGCGCATCACGATCACGATCGCGGCAGCCGACATGCTCCAGATGTACGACTGGACGCCGGGCGAGTTCGCGAACACGAGCGCGACCGCGTGCCCGTATCAATTCGGGTTCGGCATGCTGCCGAAATCGGTGACCGGCACGACCGCCGCGGCGGCGTGCGCGAGCGGTACGGCACAGCCGACCGGCCAGGCCTCGCCGAACGCCCACGAGGTGTTGATCGGCACCGACTTCTACAAGGGCTTCACCGTGTCGAGTGACTGCCGCTGCGCGAAGACGTTCACGGATATGGAGCCGTCGGCGACCAGCACGTTGAGCGGCACGGTCGGCGGCCTGCTCGGGTTCGATGTTCCGTTCGGCGGCTCGGCCGGCTACTACTATCTCGATCCGAAGAGCGCGACCGACGCTCCGATCACGAATCTCGTCGCCGGCATGTGATCGCGACCGGGTCGGCGGTGTACCGTGGGAGCGATGTATCTCCTGCGCCTCGTCGTACTCGTCGTACTCGTCGCGCTCGTCGGTTGTGGGATGGGGCAGCCCGAGGACGTCGATTTCGACAGCTCCGCGGGCACCGGCGACGGCGTCTCTGGCTGCATCTGCGCCTACTACGACGGCACCGACAACGACCTCGCGCTCGAGGTCACCTGCACGTCGGGCAACTCGACGTTCAACGCCCTCAGCTTGTTCGTCGATCCGCACGCGACCACCGAGCTCGGCGGCAAGCTGATCTTCGGCTCCGCGATCGAGCCCGCGAACTACAGCGGCGGTGCCGTCGGCCGCCTCGATCCGCTCAGCGATCCGACGGACGCGAGCGACACCAAGGTGATCCGCGAGGTCTCGGGCATCGAATTTCGCTGGGACGAGCAGGATGCGTGCAACGTCGCGCAGCCGTGCGAGATCGACTCCGTGCATATCCTCGGCGGTGCGCTCCACATGGGGCACGGCGGGTGCGAGGACTACTACGCGACGCTGAACAAACAGCCGATGTAGTCAGGGCGGTGTGCTCGGCATGCCCATGGCATCGCGCACGCGCTGAAACTCGGCGGTCCAGCGGCCGTCGCGATCGCGCACGGTGAGCGAGTGGTGCTCCGTCGGCGCGGTCGTCGGCGCGAACACGTCGACGTCGACGAGCGGCTCCTTGCCCTCGCGCGGCACGATCTGCCAGTGCTCGCGCCAGGCCAACCCGACCGCGGCGGCGCGCACGCGATCGCGCTCGAGCGCCGACGTGCAGATCGTGATCGATCCTCCCGGCGCGACCAGGCGGTTCGCCGTCGCGAGGTAGTCCTCGACCCCGCCACGGAGCTCGAACCGGCACGGCATCGCGTGCGGCTTGTCGGACTCGGTGCCGGTGCCGCGCGGGAAGTACGGCGGCGTGCCGGTGATCAACGCGAACGGCCCCGCGAGCGCGTGGTCGCGGAGATCGCCGTCGACGATCCGGCAGCGCTCCTCGACGCCGTTGTACGCGAGCGAGCGCCGGCCGAGCGCGGCGCGATCGGCTTGCGCTTCGATCCCGGTGACGTCTGCGTGCGGCAGCTTCCACGCGACCATCAACAGCACGCTGCCGAGGCCGCAGCCGAGATCGAGCGCGCGATCGGCGAACGTCGCGGGGACGGTGCGAGTCGCGATCCAAGCGGTGACCAGATCGTCGAGGCTCCAGCGATGGCCCTCGCGGTTCTGGAACAGCCGCCAGTCGCCGCTGAGATACGACAGATCCTCGTCGGCGGTGGGCTCGAGCTCCGCGCGTCCGTCGGCACCGCGCGGCGGCGGCCCGGGCGCGATCCATCCCGCCGGTCGGCGCGGCGCGGTCATCTACGGAATCTCGAGGCTGATCGCGCCGATCGTGCCGGCGCGGAACTCGTGCACGAGCAACTCGGCCGCCTTGTGCAGATCGACGACGCCACCCTTCAACAGCGTGCCGCGGCGGCGCCCGATCTCGTCGAGCAGGCCATCCGCGGTCATCGGATTCGCGGCGAGCTTGTAGCGCGCGACCAGCAGCGCGGGGTAGCGCGCGACCAACACGCCGGCCCCGAACATGCCGATCTGCAGATAGTCGATCGCGGTATCCGGAATCGAACCGGCGAACGCGAGGCGAAACGCGCGGCGCTCGTCCTCGATCTTCGGCC
The DNA here is from genome assembly GCA_039935615.1 of Kofleriaceae bacterium. Classification (GTDB taxonomy): domain Bacteria; phylum Myxococcota_A; class Polyangia; order Haliangiales; family Haliangiaceae; genus JABFXX01. The sequence goes on along the minus strand of JBDTJY010000301.1, from coordinate 2,170 downwards.
ACATCAGTCCGGGCGTGTCGGTGATCTGCGTGCCGTTGTCGAGCGTCACCAGCTGCTGATCCTTGGTGACCGCGGGCTTGTCGCCGACCTTCGCGACCGCGCGATTGACGAGCGTGTTGATCAGCGTCGACTTACCGACGTTCGGCACGCCGGCGATCAATGCGCGCACGACCTTGTCGGTGCCGCGATGCAGGGCGAGCCCACGCGTGAGCTCCGCGATCCGCTTGCGCGTGACGTTCGGCTTGTCGGTGGTCGACGCGAACGCGGTGGTGTTGGGCTCCGCCGAGAACTGCTCGATCCACGCGCGCGTGACCTCGGGGTCCGCGAGGTCGCTCTTGGTCAGTACCTTGATCACGGGCTTGGCACCGCGGAGCTCGGTGATCACCGGATTGCTGCTCGCCCTGGGCAGCCGCGCGTCGAGGACCTCGATCACGACGTCCTGGGACGGCATCAAGGCCGCAAGCTCGCGCCGCGCCTTGGTCATGTGTCCCGGGAACCATTGCAGCGACATCAGTGCGGTTAGACCACGTTTGGGCTGATCCGTTCGAGATCAACGCTCGTAGTTCACGTGGGCTCGATGCACTCGGCGTGGTCGTCGAGGCAAGCCCAGGGAGATCCGATGAAATTGCGTTCTAACTTGCTCGGCCTGGCGATGGCCATCGGGCTAACAGCCGCCGCGTGCGGTGATGACAGCCCGTTCGTCCCGGACGACGGCAACGGTTCGGGCTCTGGTTCGGGCGCAGCGACGTTCACGTCGTTCGTGCTCGACCTGGTCACCAACCACACCACCGATCCGACGCCCGCCGATTACTCGACGTTCAAGGACCTACCGGATCCCGACGGCGACACCAACAACGGCTCTGCCTACGACAGCCTCTTTCACTAGGAGACCGACGTGAAGCTCCCAGCACTCGCATGTATGGTGGCCGCTTGTGGCGGCTCGCCCGCGGCCCGATCGACGACGACGACGACGACGACGACGACGACGACCGCTAGCGCGAAACCGACGTCGAACGCGGCGCCGGCCGCAGCCGGTTCCAAGGAGCTCTACGATCGCCTCGGCGGTCAGGGCGCGATCGTCGCCGTGGTCGATGACTTCATCGGTCGGGTCGCGGTCGACGATCGGATCAAGATCCGCTTCTCGAACACCGACATCCCACGGCTCAAGAGCCTGCTCGTCGAGTTCGTCTGCATGGCGACCGGCGGCCCCTGCCATTACAGCGGGCAGGACATGGAGACGTCGCACGCGGGCATGGAGCTCGTCGACGAGGAGTTCGACGCGCTGGTCGAGGACCTCGCCGCGACGCTCGACAAGTTCAAGGTCCCCGCGAAGGAGAAGAGCGAGTTACTCGGCGCGCTCGGCCCGCTCGAGCCGCGGATGGTCGTGCCGAAGAGCAAGTTGAAGCCGGTCAGCGCCGCCGCGATCACGAAGGCGAACGCCGTGCTCGACAAGGTCACCGATCCGGCCGCGCACGCGATGATGAAGGCGGCGATCGTCGCGGCCAAGCGCGGCCAGCGTAACTACGCGGACCAGTTGTTCAGCCGCGTCGAGATCAGCGTCGGTCCGCAACTCGTCGCCTCGGCCGCATCGACGTTCCGCGACGGCGCTCCGCAGCGGATCGAGACGCCGATCACGCAGATGCCGAAGGATACGCCGCCGCAACCGAAGATCGTCGGCAGCTCCGACGAGGACAGCCCGTCGTCGTCCCAGCTCCCGGCATCGCTCGAGGGTACGATCACGGTCGACGGCAAGCCGCTCGACGGTGTCGGGCTGGTCGAGCTCTATCCGATCAACGCGAAGTACGCGAAGCGCACGCCGAAGCACCGCATCGTCGAGCAACGCAACAAGACGTTCTCGCCGCACCTCCTCGCGGTGCCGCCGGGGTCGACCGTCGCGTTCCCGAACTTCGACAACTTCTATCACAACGTCTTCTCGAGCTCGCCGACCCAACCGTTCGACATCGGCCTGTACAAGGACGGTCAGTCGCGCGCGATGAAGTTCGAGAAGACCGGGCTCGTGCGCCTCGGTTGTAACGTCCACGCGAAGATGGCGTCGTTCATCTTCGTTATCGATGCGCCCGCGTACGTTCCCGTCGACGGCGCGCAGGAATTCAACTTCCGCAGCCTCGCACCCGGCAAGTACAAAGCCCGCGTGTGGAGCGAGCGCAGC
>JBDTJY010000300.1:0-11187 GCA_039935615.1 Kofleriaceae bacterium | reverse complement strand
CCGTTCTACGCACGCATCGGCGTGCGCGAGGTGTGGCTCGTCGATCCGGCGACACGGGTCGTCGAGATCTTCGCTCTGCAGGCGGGAGGCTACGCCGCCGTGACCGACCACCGCTCGGTCGTGCTCGGCGTTCGACTCGAGACCGTCGACGCCCCCAAGCTGCGCATCCACGACGGTGACGCGTTCACGGACGTATAGCGACCTCCGGTTCCGGGCGCGCGATCAAGAAGCCCTGCAGGAGATCACAGCCGAGCTCGGTCAGACAGCTCCGCTCGTCCTCGGTCTCCACGCCTTCGCCCACGACGAGGCAGCCACCGTCGTGACAGAGCCGGCACAGTGCGCGAATCGTACGTTGCTTGAGCAGGCTGCGATGCACGTCGCGCACGATCGCCATGTCGAGCTTGACGATCTCCGGATCGAGCTCGGTGAAGCTCGTCAGGCCGCTGTAGCCCGAACCGATGTCGTCGATCGCGAGCCGGAAGCCGAGCGACCGTAGTCGGATCAGCCGTTCGGTCAAGGCCGGCGAGATCGAGAGCGAGGTCCGCTCCGTCACCTCGAGCACGATGCGATGCGCGAGCTGCACGAACTGGAGGGACTCGTCGACGAGCGCGTCGTCGAACAGATCCTCGGGGTGCAGATTGACGAACAGCGAGAGCTCGCCGGTGCGCCGCGCCAACGCCAGCGCCGACAGCGTGCGAACGCGGCGTCCGAGCACCGGCATGTGGCCAAGTGCGGCCGCGACCTCGAGCATGATCTGCGGCGCGGGCAGCGAGGGTTCGGTCGTACGCAGCAGCGCCTCGAAGCCGAACGCGACGCCGGTGCGCGCATCGACGATCGGTTGAAACACCATGAAGATGCCGTCCATCGCCTTCTCGAACCGCGCTTCGAGGCCGACTCGATCGACCGCGGGAGCGCCGCCGACCGTGAACGCTTCACGGCGAAGCCGTGCGAGCGCGTGGGCGCGCGCCGCATGGTGAACCGCTTTGACCAGCGCTCCGCTATCGAATGGCTTGGCCATATAGCGGAACGCACCGCACTCGATCGCGGCCGCCGAGCCCTCGACCGAGGGTGCGCCGGTCGTCAGGATCACCGGCACGTCGAGATCCGTGCGTCGCACGCCCCGCACGAATTCGAGCCCGGTCAGCGCCGTGACGTCGTAGATGATCACGTCGAACGTGCTCGTCGCGAGCGCGGTGAACGCCGCATCGCCTTCCGCGACGGCGACGACCTCGAGCCCGGCGAGGTGCAGATTGCGCGCGATCGCGGCGCGGATGTGAGCATCCTCGTCGACGAGGAGCACCCGCGAGTGCCTGCCGAGGTTGGTGGTCACCCGCTGCACGCCATCCGGGCTCGCCGCCGGCGTCAGCATCGCCGTCGCGACCGCCGAACGCAGCGCCGACGACGAAAACGGCTTCACGAGGAGCGCGACCGGTGTCCCGTCGAGCGGGGGTGCCGGAAACGCCGAGGTCAGCACGATCTTGATCGACGGCCGCAGTCCCTGCAGTTGGGCGATCACCTGCGCACCGAGGCTGACCTCGAACAGGACGACGTCGATCGCTTGCTCGTCGGTCGCGCAGATCCGGCGTGCCCCTTCCGCACTGTCCGCTTCGAGCGTCGTACACCCGGCAGCCTTCAAGATCCGCACGACCGCGTTGCGGAGCTCCGGTTGATCGTCGACGACGAGCACCGTCGCGGGCTGGAGCGGAAGATTCTCGGTCGTGATCAACCGCGGCCGAACGATCGTGTCCGCCGAGATCACCGGTAAGTGAACCCGCACGGTCGTGCCGTGGCCGAGCTCGCTGAGCACGCTGACTCGGCCGCCGGCTTGCGCGACGATGCCCTGCACGATCGCGAGGCCGAGCCCCGAGTTGCGATTGCGCGGCTTCGTCGTGAAGTACGGCTCGAACAGCCGGCGCTGGACCTCCTTCTTCATTCCCCCGCCGTTGTCCGAGACCGCGAGGACGACCGTGTCGTGCACGACCTCGAGAGCGATCGTCACGTTGCCACCGTCGGACAGTGCCTCGCCGGCGTTGACCACCAGGTTGGTGACGACTTGCTCGATGTGATGCGGATCCGCGAGCACGCGTGGCACCGGTGATCGCTTGATCACGAGCTCGATGTCGTCGGCGAGCAGGTGTCGTAGCGCCGGCTCGAGCTCGGCGATCGTGGTGTCGAGATCGAGCGAGGTCACCCTCGCGAGGCTGTTGCAGCTCAGCATCGCGAGCTTCAGCGTCAGCTCTTTCGCACGTTCGCTCGCACGCCGGATCTCCGTCGCGTCGGCGTGGCGCACGTCGCTCACGGGCAGCTCTTCTTCGAGGAACGTCGAATACACCGTGATCACCGACAACGCATTGTTGAAGTCGTGCGCGACACCGTTGGCGAGCCGGCCGATCGCATCGAGCTTGTCCGACTGCTGCATCAGCTCTTCGCGCGCGCTCGCCGCCTCGGTCGCGACTTGCTCGCGGCACGAGATGTAGCCCTCGCCGATCGTCTCGAGCACGACGAACATCAGGCAGTTCATGCCGCGCGTGCACAGCTCGGATCGGCCGCGCCCGTGCCGCACGATCTGCTCGCGCAACAGCGCCCGCGTGCTCGTCATCGACGAGAACCAGGTCGTGAACGGCACGCCCATGGTCGCGAAGTTCGCGCCGCGAACGCGCAGCCCGTCCAGAAACGGTTGCCACGCGCCGAACTTGATCGCGTCTGCACAACGTCGAGGATCGTCGACGAGGCAGTCCTCGCCGTAGCGCGAGTAGAGCTCCCAGAACGCTTCCAGCCCGGGCTGATCCTCGGAGGAAACACGTGCCTGCTCGACCCGACTCCGCTGTCTATCGAGTTGCTCCACGCCCCTCCCTTGGATTCACGTTACGTGATCGAGTTGGAGCCCGGTAACAAACCTGGTGAGTGACACCACGTAGGAACGACTCTGAGCAGCGTGCGTCGATTCTCGATTCCGAGACGGTTCGAAGACTCGAACACATCACAACGACGCGGTGACCACGCTGATCGGGATGAAGGTAGGCCTGTTGTTCGCGCTCGCGGTCGTCGTCGCGAGCCCCACCGCCCAGGCCGGTCGCCCGTTACGTGGGCTGCTACTGCTTGCGACCGACGAAGTCGATGCTGGTGATGGCGAGCTGCTCGCGCGTGTAGGCGCTGAACTTCGCATCGATCGGCATGCGGTCGATCACCGCGAGTCGCTCGGGCCTCGCATTCGACGTATCGATCTCGATCGCGAACCTGGCGCGCTTCGCCATGTCGGTGAAGTCAACCGCGCGGAGGCGGTTCTGGTAGAGGAAGTTGTTGTTCCACTTCTTCCACGCGGCCTCGGAGTACTGGAGGTAGTGCAGCTGATCGATCGCCTTGTCGATGTACGCGTAGTGATCGCCGCAGTTGACGGAGTGAAACACGATGCCGCCGGGACTCAAGATCCGCTGCGCCTCGGCGAAGCAGTCCTCGATGATCGGCCCCGGGACGTGCTCGAGCACGCTGTTCGAGAACACGACATCGACCGACGCCGCCGGCAAGCCGGTCTTCGAAGCGTCCGCGGGTGCCTTGTACTGGACGACGCCCTTCGTGGCGTCCTCGACGGACTTGCCGGCACGCAGCGCCTCGACCAGCGCGATCTGCGCGAGCCGCACCTCGGCCTCGGTGCGGCCGGACGCCTCTGCGATCAGGGGCACGTGTGCAGCGAGACGGTCGGCGAGCGCGATCGTCATCTCGGGCTTGAGATGTCGGTTGAGATCGAGCGTGTAGACGCGCGTCGCCCCTGCGAGGTACAGGCAGAACGGAAACGTCGGGTACCAGCCAGTCCCGATCTCGAGCAGCGTCGCGCCGGTCAGGTTGATCTTCGAGGTGCGAAGGTGGCCCATCATGAGCCGCCAGTCGTCGACTTTGATGTCGCACTCGCGTCCGAAGTCGGTCAGGCCGCCGCCGCGCTTCTGCAGCAGATAGTGTGCGCGCGCACCGCCCGGCACATAGCTAAGGACTTTCTGGATCGCGCCTTTGATGCGCCAGTGCATCGTGCGCGCAGCATATCACGCTGTGTCGGCGGGCTCCTTCCATGCGGCTACGCGACCAACACGAATCCGAATTGCTGCGTGTCATGACCAGGTGATGCTGGCTCGAGCTCGATCCTGACTCTCGTCGGCGCGGTGACACGATCTCGTGCTCTCCGTCGAGATTGCCGTGCTACCGTCGACGGACGTGATCATAGAGGGAGCAACCATCGGCGCGTATCGCGTCGTGAGGAAGCTCGGCGAAGGCGGAATGGGCATCGTGTACGAAGCCGAGCACGCGCTGCTCGGTCGGCGAGCGGCGATCAAGGTCTTGCTCCCCGAGTTCTCGGCGAACAAAGAGATCGTTCAACGCTTCTTCAACGAAGCCAAAGCGGTCACGCAGATCGCCGACCCGGGCATCGTTCAGATCTTCGACTTCGGTTATCACGCCGACGGCAGCGCGTTCATTGTCATGGAGGTCCTCGACGGGGAACCCATGAGCACCCGGCTCAAGCGGATCGGCCGGTTCGCGCTCGTCGACTGTCTTCGCCTCACGCGCCAGATCTGCACGTCGCTGCAGGCCGCGCACACCAAGGGCGTCATCCATCGCGATCTGAAGCCCGACAACATCTTCATCGTCGGCGATCCCGCGGTCACCGGCGGCGAGCGCGCGAAGATCCTCGACTTCGGCATCGCGAAGCTGTCGGCCGAGGAGCCCGGAAATCTCAAGACGCGCACCGGCATGGTGCTGGGCACGCCCGTCTACATGTCGCCCGAGCAGTGCCGCGGCTCTGGCGAGATCGATTACCGCTCCGATATCTATTCGATCGGCTGCGTGATCATGACGATGCTGACCGGCCAGCCGCCGTACCAGGGCGAAGGCTCCGGCGAGCTCATCGCGGCGCATCTCCGGGAGCCAGCTCCGTACGCTGCATCGCGCGTGCACGGGTTGCCTCCGATGATCGATCAGATCCTCCAGCGCAGCCTCGCAAAATCTCCGAACGACCGGTTTTCATCGATGGCGGACATGGCCCAGACCCTGGGTCAGGCCGAGCAGCTCCTGTTTCACTCGATGTCCGCGACCGGCGGAGGGGATGGCGCGCGCTACGGCAGGCCGCTGCCGCCGGCGACGACGGTCCTGCCGGGGTCGACGACGCTCACCGGAGCGGCCGGTCAAACGTCGCCACCGGCGAGTCGCCGCGGGTGGGTCGCAGCTCTCGCGGTCGCCGCCACCGGCGTGGTGATCGCCGTCGTCGTGGTCGCGACTCGTGGCAAATCTCCAGATTCGCCCAGGGTCATCGAGATGAAGACGATCGCCGCTGACGCAGCGGTGACCGTCGCCGGAAGCGCCGCGCCGCAGCCCATCGCGGCGGCGCCGGTGATCGATGCAGGTGTCGCAGCCGCTGCGGTCACCGGCGCCGTCATCGATGCGAGCGTGCCCGTTGTCGAGAAGCGACCGAGCGGGCGCAGGCCGAACCGCTCGAACACTCCTGGGGGAAACGACCATGCACCGACTGGATCTGGTTCGCGCGCTGTCGATCGCGGCGATTAGCGTGTTCTGCGTGATGATCGCTGCGCCGACCGCGCACGCGCAGAGTGCCGAAGCCGAAGCGCTGTTCGTCGACGGCGCCAAGCTGATGACGGACGGCAAGATCGCGGCGGCGTGCGATGCGTTCGAAGCGTCCAACCAGATCGAGGCGCGAGCGGGAACGCTGATCCGCCTCGGCGAGTGTCGCGAGCAGAATCATCAGGTCGCCTCGGCGTGGTCTGCCTACAAAGATGCACTGACCCGCGTCAAGGACCCGCGCAAGCGAGCCATCGCGACGGCCAAAGTGGCGGAGCTCGAGCCGAAGTTGTCGTACCTCACGGTCTCGGTCCCGGCCGTCAGCCGCCTCGACGGTCTGACGCTGACGCGCAATGACAAGCCCTTCGACGCGACGCTGTGGAACCGCGCGCTGCCGGTAGACGGCGGTGATTACCTGTTCGTTGGCCGGGCGCCAGGTCATGACGACTGGAAGGCGACCGTGAGAGCTCCGATCGATTCGGGGAAGATCACGCTCGACGTCCCGAAGCTCGAGCCCACGAACAAGGTCGTCGACGTCGTCACGGCGCCACCTCCACCTGAGGTCCAGGAAGACCCGCCAGCTCCCGCCACGACGTTCACGACGAAGCGCAAGGTCGCGATCGGGGTCGCCGGGGTCGGCGTCCTCGGCCTCGCCGGGGGCATCGTGTTCAGCATCCAGGCCAAGGGCAAGCAGAGCGACGCGCACGCATCGTGTGTGGATCCGCAGATGCCTTGCGCCAATGCCGACGCTGCCAACGCGCTGATCAAATCCGCGCAGAGTCGTGCGCTCGCCGCGAACATCTCGTTCGGCGTGGGAGCCGCGCTGGCGATCGCGGCCGGCGTGTTGTGGTTCACTGGAGCACCGGAGACTCCGGCCCAACAGGTCACGGTCGTCCCCACCTTCGCACCGGGCGAGACCGGCGTTGCTATCCTCGGGAGGTTCTGATGCGGAGCTTGTGGTTCGTGATCTTGATCCTGGCTTGTCGGATTCCCGACGAGCACTTCACCAAGCCCGGCGGCGGCGATGGCGGCCCCACGGACTCGGGGCTCGACGCCGTTCCAAGTGATGCCGCGCTCAGCGCGCTCGGACAGCAGGCCTACATCAAGGCGTCCAATACCAATGCGAGTGATCAATTCGGATCCTCCGTCGCGGTGTCCGCCGACGGCTCGACGCTCGCGGTGGGAGCGTTTGGCGAGGCCAGCTCGGCGGTCGGGATCAACCAGAACCAGAACGACAACAGCATCGCGAATGCGGGCGCGGTCTACGTGTTCAGCCGCACCGGAATGACCTGGACCCAACAGGCGTACATCAAGGCGTCCAATTCCGCAGCCAACGCTCGGTTCGGCACCAGCGTCGCGCTCTCCGCCGACGGCTCGACGCTCGCGGTCGGTGCATTCTTCGAATCCGGCGGCTCCGCAGTTTCGGGCGCGGTCTACGTCTACACGCGCATCGGCTTGACCTGGTCTCAGCAGGCCTACGTCAAGGCCTCGAACGCGGAGTCCGGCGACCTGTTCGGCTTCGTGGTCGCGCTGTCCGGCGATGGTTCCACGCTCGCGGTGGGGGCGTATGGCGAGAGCAGCGCCGCCACCGGCGTCAACGGCAACCAGGCCGACAACTCCGTCTCGGAGGCGGGCGCGGCGTACGTGTTCACGCGGTCCGGCACGACCTGGACCCAGCAGGCCTACGTCAAGGCGTCCAATACCGGTCCGATGGACCTCTACGGTTACTACCTCGCGCTGTCCGCCGACGGCAACACGCTCGCGGTCACGGCCTTTTACGAGGACAGCGCGGCGGTCGGCATCGACGGCGACCAGGCCGACAACACCGCGATGGATGCGGGTGCGGTCTACGTCTATACGCGCGCCGGCACGACCTGGACCCAGCAGGCCTACGTCAAGGCGTCCAATACCGGGACCAGCGATCGATTCGGCACCAGCGTCGCGTTGTCCGCCAACGGCTCGACGCTCGCGGTGGGCGCGGTGCTCGAGGACAGCATCGCCACCGGCATCGACGGCAACCAGGCCGATAACACGGCGATGGAATCGGGCGCGGTCTACGTGTTCACCCGCGCCGGCACGAGCTGGACCCAACAAGCCTACGTCAAGGCGTCCAACACCGACATGAATGACAATTTTGGCTCGAGTGTCGCGCTGTCCACCGACGGCTCGACGCTCGCGGTCGGAGCTTCGTTCGAATCGAGCTCCGCCACCGGGATCGGCGGCAACCAGGCCGACAACACCGCCGCGTACTCCGGCGCGGCCTACGTGTTCACGCGCGCCGCGACGAGCTGGAGTCAGGAAGCCTACGTCAAGGCGTCCAACACCGGTGCGAGCGACTTTTTCGGCAGCAGCATCGCGCTGTCCGCCGACGGTTCGACGCTCGCGGCCGGAGCAGCCAGCGAGGACAGCGTTGCGACCGGCACGGGCGGCAACCAGGCCGACAACACCGCATCCGCTGCGGGTGCGGTCTACGTGTTCCGATAAGCTCGGCCGATGGCGTTCAACTTCGGCCTGGTCGGCGCGGCGGGCTTCGTCGCGCCACGCCACATGAAGGCGATCGCGGACACCGGCAACGTGCTGATCGCCGCGCTCGATCCGCACGACAGCGTCGGCATCATCGACACCTATTTTCCCGATGCCGCCTTCTTCACCGAGGTCGAGCGCTTCGATCGCTTCCTCGAGAAGCGCCGACATCTCGGCGAGGGCGTCCAGTACCTCAGCATCTGTTCGCCGAACTATCTCCACGACGCGCACGTCCGCCTGGCCCTGCGTGTCGGTGCCGATGCGATCTGCGAGAAGCCGCTCGTGTTGAGCCCGTGGAACCTCGATCAACTCGCCGCGCTCGAGCAGGAGTACGGCCATCGCGTGTACTCCGTGCTGCAGCTCCGGCTGTTGCCGCAGCTGCGTGCGCTCAAGCAACGCCTCGGCTCGGGACGCGCGAGCGTCGAGCTCACGTACATCACGCCGCGTGGTCGCTGGCACGAGGTCAGCTGGAAGGGCGTACCCGAGAAGTCCGGTGGCATCGCGCTCAACATCGGCGTGCATTTCTTCGACGCGCTGATCTGGCTGTACGGCCTGCCGCAAGCTTCGCGCGTGTTCATGTCGCGCCCCGACAAGATGTCGGGCGTGTTCGAGCTCGAGCGTGCGCGGGTGTCGTGGTTTCTGTCGGTCGATGCGGCCGATCTACCGCAAGGCAAGACCGCGTATCGTTCGCTCGTCAGCGATGGTCACGAGGTCGAGTTCTCCGACGGCTTCCCCGATCTTCACACCGACGTCTATCGCGACATCCTCGGAGGTGGCGGCTTCTCGATCGAGGACGTGCGTCCCTCGATCCAGCTCGCGCACGACATCCGCATGGCGACTCCGGTCACGCCCGACGGTGATGCTCACCGTGCATTGCGCCAGGAGCCGGCGAAATGACCGAGGTCGACGTCGTCGCGACGCTCGGGTACGCTTGTCACACGGTCGGTCCCGCGAAGCTGCCGCCGGACGAGCGCTCTGAAGCCGCCGAGTTGCGGCTCCGGACGAACCCGAGCCTGACGAGCAGGGAGTCGCTGCCGTATGGGCTGGCGAGATCGAACGTCGAGTAGAGGCCGGCGTTCCGGCCGAGATGGTATTCGCTGAGGGCCGCGCACGGCTTCAGAAGCGTTCGTGAGAGCTGTCGAGTCGTCCTGATCGCGGCCTTCGTTTCTATGCGGCCGTCGAGCGCACCGTGAAGTTGATCGTGCGGCTCCCAGCCGTCGGTCCGTTGTTTCCTGGGGTTCGACCCGAGCTTGCCGTCCGGCGCCGCATCGTCCGCGGTTTTCCATTCGTCCTGGCGTACCGCGTACTGGCCGACACGATCAGGATCGACGTTGATAGAACGAACAGATCGTGTGGGCGACGTGTTCGAGTTGTGCGCGTTCGAGATGCGGGTGAACCGGAAGCGCGAGCACCTCGCGGCCCGCGCGCTCGGCCTCGGGGAACGATTCGCCGCGCGCGAAGGGGGTCTGCTGATGGAGCGGCTTGGGGTAGTAGACCTCGGTCTCGATCTCGCGCTCGCGCAGGAACGTGCGGAGCTCGTCGCGGCGCGGTGCGCGCACGACGAACTGGTGCCAGACGTGTTCGGGCGCGTCGGTCGGGAGCGTCAGTGGGGTCGTGGCGAGGAGCTCGCGGTAGCTCATCGCGTTACGACGGCGCTGCTCGTTCCACGCGGCGAGGTGCGGCAGTTTCACGCGGAGGATCGCGGCCTGGAGCGTATCCATCCGCATGTTCGCGCCGACGACGTGGTGCTCGTACTTCGGGCGCGCGCCGTGGGAGCGATAGAGCCGGATCCGATCGGCGAGCTCGGCGTCGTCGGTGAGCACCATGCCGGCGTCGCCGGCAGCGCCGAGGTTCTTCGACGGGAAGAAGCTGAGTGCGGCGAGGCGGCCGAGTCCGGGTGAACCGACGGCTTGCGCGGCATCTTCGAGGATCGGTAGCGAGGTTGCGATCGGATCGGCCGGTCGGCCGAAGAGGTGCACCGGGATGATCGCGCGGGTGTGAGGGGTGACGCGTGCGAGGGCGGCGGCGGGATCGAGGTTGAACGTGTGAGGATCGATGTCGGCGAACACCGGCGTCGCGCCGAGGCGTGCGATCGCGCCGGCGGTGGCGAAGAAGGTGAACGGTGTGGTGATGACCTCGTCACCGGGTTGCACGCCGAGCGCCCACAGAGCGGCGACGAGAGCGTCGGAGCCGGAGGACATGGCGATCGCGTGCGCGTGCGAGGTCGCCATCTCGCGCTCGAGCGCGGCCACATCGTCGCCGTTGATGTAGTGACCGCTCGCGAGCACGCGGTGAACGGCTGCGTCGATCTCGGGTGCGAGCGCCGCGTATTGGGCGGCGAGATCAGTGAGCGCGACCTTCATCGATTCAAGTCAGCCCAGTACCGCTCGATCCCTTCGACAACCGTGACGGTCGGTGAGTAGTCGAGCATGGCCCTCGCGCGATCGATGTTCGCGAACGTGATCGGCACGTCGCCCGGCTGATCGGGTTGACGTTCGATGATGGCCGGCTTGCCGACCACTTTTTCGATCGTCTGGACGAGCTCCGAGAGAGAGATCGTGCGGGTGCCACCCAAGTTGAAGATCTCGTAGCGCTCGGGCTCGACACGTTCGATCGCCGCAACGACGCCCGTGACGATGTCGTCGATGAACGTGTAGTCGCGCCGCGAGCTCCCATCGCCGAATAGCGTGATCGGTTTGCCGCTCGAGATCGCGGCGGTGAACTTGGCGATCGCCATGTCGGGGCGTTGCCGCGGGCCATAGACGGTGAAGAAGCGAAGCGCAAATACGCCGATGCCGAAGAGATCGCGATACGCGGAGAGCTGGAGCTCGTTCATCCGCTTGGTCGCGGCGTAGGGCGAGGCTGGAGTCAGACACGGGTCATCTTCGCGAAATGCGACAACGTCTATTCCTGGCTTCGCTCCGTAGACCGAGCTCGATGAAGCGAACACCAGTCGCGCGAGGCCGAGGTGACGCATCCGCTCGATGATGACGCCCGTCCCCTCGATGTTCGTTCTGAGGTAGCGCAGCGGCTCGGCGAGCGACGGACGAACACCAGCGAGCGCTGCGAGGTGGCAGACCACATCGACATCGTCAGAAATGGTCG
>JBDTJY010000299.1:0-7327 GCA_039935615.1 Kofleriaceae bacterium | reverse complement strand
TCACGTTAGAATGCACCCCATGTGGAGGCTGGTACCGCGATCGTGCTGTGCACGGCGTGCGATGCCATCTTCGGTCTTCACGATGTCGCGCCGCCGATCGGCGCGTCCGCTAGCCGAGCCCGCTAATCCATAGCCCCAGTCGATTCCGATCTGATCGCGCGCTACAGTCGATCGATGCAGGCGCTGCGCGGAGTGATGGCGGATGCCGAGTGCCCGCGCTGCGGCGCGACCTCGCCGCCTCCCGAGTCGCTGCTCGCCACCTGCACGCGCTGCGGCCTCGTGTTCGAGCCGCACGAAGTCCTCCACAAGCTGCCCGCCCCACCCGCGAAGGTCGCCGTCGAGGTTCCGCTCGCGCTCCCCACGCCACCGCCGCACGTGACCGTGCATCGCGAAGGCGCCTCGATCGCGATCGTGTGGCCGCTCGCGCGCTACGTCACCGCGTTCGCGTTTTCGGTCGGCCTGTTCCTCGCGTATGTCGCGGCCAGTCTCTCGCCCGCGACGCTCACGCGACCGTTCTGGATCGGCGTCGCGGGCGCCGCCGCGTTCGGAGTGATCCAACTGTTCGCTAATCACGTCATCACGATCGGCCCCACGACGGTCGAGCATCACGTCTCGTTCACGATCGGCATCCGCACCCAGTTGCCGTTCGATCGCGCGCTCCGCGTCGAGATCCGCAAGCAGCGCTGGGCGATGTACGAGCTCCACCTGGTCAGCTCGCAACGGCTCGCCCGAACGCTGCTCGCGCGCAGCATCGACCGCGCCCCGCTGACCTACGCCGCCGACCTGATCAGTGCGCGGATGACCGCGGATTCGCTGGAGTAGCTACCCCTTGCGCCGCTGGCGCTCCTCTTGTACAAACTGCGCCCAGCCGCCGCTGTAGCTCAGTGGTAGAGCAATGGTTTCGTAAACCATAGGTCCCCGGATCATACCCGGGCAGCGGCTCGAAAGTATTAGGGAATTCGGAGTTCGGTCGGATTGGAGGTCGCCTAGGGCACCGGAGTTCGCTCGAGATTCGCATGGCCTCGACTTCGATCATGCGTAGCGACGCGAGCGTGATCGATAGTCCCACGACGAATCCCGGCCCACGAGCGGCGCAGGATGTTCGCGGCGATGCGCGCCATGATCTCGTTCGAGAGCACGTGCTGGTCGAGCTCGGTGTTGGCACGACGTTTCACTTGCACATTCCGATCGAACCACCTGCCGAGACATGGGCCGTCGCCCGAGTACCGTGCGGACCTGATCGATACCCGGCCGTTAGCCGAGGGTAGGTCGGTCTCGGTCGAGACTACCGATATGGAAGTCGCGGCATTTCGTTACGTCGACGGCGGCTGGTCGCATCCTTTCCCCACACTCGACTCGGACCAGACGATGGTGATCGCGTTCGCATCGCCGTCGTTCGATGCGCGACCAGACGTACTTGCCGCGCTTGCTGCGGCGTTTCCGAGAAGCGCCGTCATCGGCTGCTCGACCTCCGGCGAAATCGACCAGACGCGAATCCGTGACGAGTCCATCACCGTGGCGGCGGTGCGGTTCGCGGGCACACGTGTTCGTTGCGCGCGTGCACTACTCGACTCGGCGGCCGACTCGTTCGCGGCGGGTGCCGCCGTCGCGGATGCGTTGGCAGCGGACGATCTCAGATCCGTGCTCGTGCTTTCGGAGGGTGTCCACGTCAACGGCAGCGAGCTGGTGAGAGGGCTCAACGCACACTTGCCCGACAGCGTCGTCGTCACAGGCGGGCTCGCGGGCGATGGTGCGCGCTTCGCCCGGACGTGGGTACTCGCCGACGGTAAGGCGGAGACGAACACGGTCGTCGCAATCGGGTTGTATGGCGACCGCGTGCGAATCACCCACGGTTCGCAAGGTGGATGGGACGTGTTCGGACCGGAACGAGTTGTCACCGCCTCGACGGGGAACGTGCTCCATGCGCTGGACGGGCGTCCCGCACTCGCGCTGTACAAGGAGTATCTCGGCGATCGCGCCGTCGGCCTGCCGAGCTCGGCACTGTTGTTTCCGTTGGCACTTCGCGATTCTAATAGCGGGTCGAATCGCGTCGTGCGTACGGTGCTCTCGGTCGATGAAGCGACGCAGTCGCTGACGTTCGCGGGTGACATTCCAACCGGACACTACGTGCGGTTGATGCGCGCCAATTTCGATCGCCTGATTTTGGGTGCGCAGGGAGCCGGCGTTGCAGCGGCGAGTGGCCACGACGGACCGATTCTTTCGATCGCGATCAGCTGCGTCGGCCGTCGGCTTGTCCTCGGCGAGCGCACCGAAGAGGAGACCGAAGCCACGCTCGATTCGATGTCACGGGACACGACCCAAGTTGGGTTCTACGCGTACGGCGAGATCTCGCCGCATGCTACCGGTCGTTGCGATCTCCACAACCAGACGATGACCCTTACCGTAGTGAGCGAGGTGTGACTTCGAAGCTCCACCCATTGCTCGGCCGCGTGCTCCGAAAGGTCGGGGCGTCGCACGATTCGATGCCATCGCTCGACGCGTGGCGTGCGTTTCTCGATCTCGTAAGCCGTACTTACAATGAAGCCGACCAGGATCGCTACACCATCGAACGCGCCATGGACGTCTCCTCGAGCGAGATGCAAGGCCTCTACGTCGAGCTCGAGCAGCGAGGACAGCGCGAGCTAGGCCTACTCCGTCAATCCGACGAACGTCACCGGTCGTTGTTTGACGGAAATCCGCTCCCGATCTGGGTGCTGGATGCGGAGACGCTCTGTTTCGTGGAAGTCAACGACGCGATGATTCAGACCTACGGGTATTCGCGCGATGAATTTCTCGGGATGACGCTCGCCGACATCAAACAGCTCGACGACGTCAGCGGAATCGCGCACAGCGTCGGGAATGCCGCGATGGGGGCGCCGCGTCACGTCGGGCTTCTCAAACATCGGCGCAAGGACGGAAAGCTCCTCGAGATGGACATCACCGTCCACATGATCACGTTTGAAGGTCGGCGCCGGGTACTCGGCATCGGCCTCGACATGACCCAAACGCGGAAGGTCGAGGACGAACTGCGGCAATCGCAGAAGATGGAAGCCATCGGTCAGCTCGCCGGCGGCATCGCTCATGATTTCAACAACGTGCTCGCAGTGATTCTTGCAAACGCCGAGTTCGGGATCGAGGAGCTCGGTGAAAACCACGTGGTCTCCCGAGATCTCCACGAAGTGATGAACGCTGCGAACCGCGCGGCCGGCCTGACGCGGCAGTTGCTCACCTTCAGCCGGAAGCAACGCCGGCTAACCAAGCCTCTTGCTCTCAACGCAATCGTGACGGGGATCGAGGCCATGTTGTCCCGAATCGTCGGCGAGGACATCGCGATGTCGGCCATGATCACGCCAGATCTTGGGACGATCGACGCTGACCCGAGCGAGGTCGAGCAGGTCCTCATGAACCTCGTGGTCAACGCACGGGATGCGATGCAGTCGGGTGGTCGTCTTCTCCTGGAGACGATGAACACGGTCGTCGACGATGATCACGCTGAGCGGATCGGTGTGATGCCGGGTCGCTACGTCGTGCTCTCGGTCACCGACACCGGATGTGGCATGTCGGAAGCGATTCGATCACGGATCTTCGAGCCATTCTTCACGACCAAGGACGTCGGCAAAGGGACCGGCCTCGGCTTGTCGACCGTGTTCGGAATCGTGAAGCAGTGCAACGGTGGAATCGCGGTCCGCTCGAAACCGGGAGACGGAACGACATTCAAGATCTACTGGCCGCGCATCGATGCGATCGCATTGAACGTGACGAACACGCGCTTCGTTCCGATTCGTGGCTCCGGCACCGTTCTCGTCGTCGAGGACGACAAACAAGTCAGACAGATCCTTCGCCGCTATCTTACGAGCTGGGGATACACCTCGCTGGAAGCACCTGACGGCGCCGCGGCGCTCGAGCTTCTGCGCCAGATTGGTTCGGTCGACTTACTCCTCACCGATCTCGTGATGCCCGGGATCGATGGTCGCGCTCTCAGCCGGTGCGTCTTACTCGAGAAACCGGACACGAAGGTCGTGTTCATGTCTGGATACACCGAGCACCCGACCCTCAAGAACGCGGCGCTAGGACCGGACGACTACTTCGTGCAGAAGCCATTCTCCGCGCAAGCGCTGTCCGAGACGCTGCATCGAGTGTTCGCCGGCCACGCCGCTACTAAGAAGTGCGAGGCTGCCGCGATCGATGCGCGTTAGCTCGAGTCGTCGACCCTTCAGCATTGCTGTTTGACCGTGCATCGTGTGCGACCCGACGCGCCCGGCATCATCCGAACGACGTCCGCACGCTCGGCGATAAGGTCGTCAGCTTCTTCCGGCCGAACCTTAGATCGGCGTCGCGGTGTCGCCGGTGTCCCGCACCGGTTCGCGCTGCCACCCCATCACCAGGCTGATTGGAATCAAGGCCAGGATCGCGAGCGCGATCGCGCTGGCCAGGTTCCAGAAGATCACCGCGGGTAGGAGATCGACCGATCTCCTGCCAAAGTCGAAGGAGAACGTCGCCCACATGAGGAGGATCGCCGCGCCAAAACCGAGCACCGGCCACAGGAATGCGCTCCGCCACCGAGGGCGCAACCAGACCAAGACTCCCGGCACCAGCACGACGGCCGCCAAGCCGACGTCGCCGCTCTGCAAGGCGAACACCGAGCGCGTTTCGACCAGCACCCAAGCGGGCGCGCAACTCTCGACCGGCTTGAATTCGAGCAAACCGATGATCGCTTGACCGAAGCAGTCGTGCTGCGCGCGATAGATTTCGATCGAAGGAACGATGCCCAGAATCGCCGCTACCAGCGCCGCCGCGCCGATCACGAGCACGTAGATCCGGATCGCTCGGGCGGCACGCTGGCGTCGATCCAACTCGCGCCAAGTCATGCTGTTAGCGGTACCACGAAGGCCGCACTCGGTCGGAGCCGACCGAGTGCGGCTCCATGGTTGCCGCCGATTGCCTGGCTCCGGCCGCCTCGCCACCGTCGTCCCGATCATCGCACCCGCTCGTGCTCCACCCGAACATCTCGAGCTCGCGTTCCCCTGATTGTTATCCGTGCCCACGCTCGACCAAAACATCCCGTCCTCACACCTGTTACGTCGCCGTTTCTCCCGCGCGGCAAATAGATCTCGTGGTCCCGGTCTGTCCCCGCCCGTCTCGACCTATTGGGCAACGGCTGGGCAACGTGTCGATCGCGCCGCTTACCGCTGCAGGCGGTGGCGAATCGTGAGCATTCCGAGGCCAATGACGAGGCAACTGCTGCCAGCAGAGCCGACGTAAAACAGCGCGCCCATGCCATCCGTCATGCTGCTGCTGTCCTAGCCGGGGTTGATGTCGGCAGCCCACATCAGCAGCGTGAACAACATCACCGTCAGCATCGGCGGCGAGCCCGCACTGATCAACGCGGGTTGGTGGCTCACCATCGATCACGCCGCGAACGGTCGGCTGAGCGGGACGTTGAACAGCATCCCGAAGCTCCCGACGACGATCTCGACCGGCATGCGAATGTGGGCACGCCCGGATCAGATCTATCAGCGCGAGCTCGATCCAGGTCGGTAACTGCCGTCGCCGATTCGTCCCGGAACGCTCGCGCGTCCCCAAAGATCGGTCGCACGCCGCTGGTCACCACCTCTCGCCGAACGGGCGCGCTTCGAGCTCGAACGTCCACGCCGAGCGAGGCTGGGCGGCGAGCATCGCGGCGGTCGCGGCGACATCGTCCGGCTTGACGAAGAAGTCGTCGGGCTTGTCGGGCATCCGCGCGCTCGTGCGTGCGAGATCGACGACGCCGTCGACACGATCAACGCGACGCGGATCCCCTTGGGTCCTTCCTGGCGCGCGAGCGACTCGGCGAACGAGAGCTGCGCGGCCTTGGCGGGCGCGAACGCGATCGTGTTCGCGCCGCCGCGCCGCGACACGGTCGCGCCGACGAATACGATCGTGCCGGCGGCTGCCTTCTCCATCGCGGAACGGAGTACGCACGGCTCTTGCCACTGGAGTACCCGGCGATCGCGAAGAAGAGGAAGGTCGACAATCTGATCCACGATGAACGTGCCGCGCGGAGCGAGCTCACTCGCCTGGAGAACAAGCCCACCCCCGCGAACAAGGCTCGACGCGACGAGCTGCGAAGCGGCTATTCAACGCGAACGGCAAGCTCGACTCCGAGCACTACTTCTGGAGCCGAACTTCTTGCCGGCGCTCAGGAGGTGTGGGCGGCCTCGACGCCACGTACCAGCACTGGATCCACATGCTCGTGGTCGAGCTCTTCGACAAACGCGAGCACGCCACCGACTGGCGAGACGCCGTCGAAGAGTACAGCGACTACTGGCAGACGCCGCCGACCACGCTGCCGCCTCCGCAGGCGCTGCCGACGTTGCACGAGAGGCCGGGACAGCACGGCGCGACGAGGGCGCCCTTCTGGGTGTCGAGGCAGTGCTGGGTGCCGACGGGGGCGCACGAGGTCGGGGCGTTCGTGCCGAAGATGGACTGGTACTCGGCGTTGGTGACGCAGGTGTCGCCCACGCCACCGGCGCCGAGCGGCGTGCAGCTCAACGTCGAGGCATGGAGGCCGTCGGGACACGTGGTGTCGCCACCACCACCACCACCCGGCGCCGGGAGGTGCAAGGGGATCACGACGGCCGGGCCGATCGCGACGGACGGATCGGCGGCGTTGATCAGCGTGGCGACATCGGTCGGACAGCCGGTCGCCGAGACCGGCGTGATCACGACGTCGACGTCCGTGGTCACCTCGGGATCCGCCCCGTACTGGATCCAGTGCTGCGTGGTGGCGCGCGTCAGCCCGTCCTGGCGCGAGGGCGTGCAGCGCGCGCCGGACCCGCACTGCACGCCGCGCGGACAGTGACTGACGCAGAGCCCGGGTCGACAGCCATTCGCGTCGGTCCACGTCAGGAGGATCAGCGCACCATCGGAGACGCTCGCGAAGTTCAGCGCGCCCACCTCGGACAACGTCAGCTGCGGGCTCGTGCCCACCGGCAGCGCGTTCGCGATCGCGGTCAGCGGATCGCGCTTGGTATCGTCGTCGAAGGTCGCGAAGTCGTTGATGCTGAACGCCCGCGCGAGGCAGTCGAGATCGCCCGCCGGGCACGTCGGCCGCGAGTTGCACGCGGTTGCCAGGACACTCGCCAAGAGGATCGTGCGCATGTCTCCCAGCGTACGCCGATTCACGCGCCGGTGATGACCTCGCTGCGCCCGCCGCTGCGCTGCACGACGCGAACAATGTGCCCCGACGTGCTCGACGAGCTGCCGGACGTGCACTGCAGCTATTCGTTCGAGCTCGCGCAGACCGACCGGTAGATGCGCGCTTCGAGTGGACGCTAACGCACCCGAG
>JBDTJY010000298.1:0-16763 GCA_039935615.1 Kofleriaceae bacterium | reverse complement strand
CAGCTCAGCGGCATGCCGCTGTACATGCACATCGGGCTCGAGGAAGAGTACGTCGGCGCCGGCACCTACTTCTTCGAGGACAATCGACTCGTCGCGTGGCGAAGGCTCGTCGCGGCCGACCGCACCGGCAAGCCGCTCGCGGCGCTGGTCAACAAGCTGCGCAAGGCCGGCTATTCGGCCGGCGGCCACGACGACTACAAAAAGGTCCCCAAGCCCTACGCGGCCGAGCACCCGCGCGCCGAATTCCTGAAGATGAAGGGCCTGACCGCTGGCTACCCGACGATGCCCAGGGGCCTGTTGCACAAACCCGCGCTCGTCGACTGGATGGTCGAGCACGGCAAGGCCGTGGCCCCGCTAGTCCTCTGGCTGGCGAACAGCATCAAGAGGCAGGGACGGTAACAAAAGACGAAACGTACCGCGCTGCAAGGATGCGGAACTTCAGGTGCCCGGAGGGACGGTAACAAAACTGCAGGTTGCGCATGAGGTGGCTTCCCGGTTGCCGGGTCCGCGCGAGGATCTGACGCGCTGCGCTTGTTACCGTCCCTCGACGGTCGAGTCTTGTCGCGTAGTTCCAAGGAGGTACTTTTCGTCTTTTGTTACCGTCCCTGTTCTGGACGGGGTTACGGGGGCGCTCTAAGGTCCGTGCGTGAAGCTTGCGACGCTCCGCGATGGCTCCCGAGATGGCCGGTTGGTGGTCGTGCGAACCGATGGAGAGGCCGCCGCACCGTCGGCGTGGCACACGCTGCAGGGCGCACTCGATCAGTGGACCGAGGCCGAGCCTGAGTTGCGGAAGATTTCGGCGGCGCTCGATCGCGGGCAGCTCGATGGCGTGCCGATCGATCCGGCCCGGCTCGCGGCGCCGCTGCCGCGCGCGTACGAGTGGATCGATGGCTCGGCGTTCCTCAATCACGTGATCCTCGTGCGCAAGGCGCGCAACGCCGAGCCGCCGAAGACGCTCGAGACCGATCCGCTGATCTATCAGGGCGGCTCGGGCGACTTGCTCGGTTGCCGCGATCCGTTCGTGCTGCGCGATCCGGCGTGGGGACTCGATTTTGAATCGGAGGTCTGCGTCGTGCTCGGCGACACGCCGATCGGGACCAAGGCGAGCGAGGCCGCGGACTGCGTGAAGCTCGTGATGCTCGCGAACGATTGGACGCTGCGCAACCTCGTGCCCGACGAGCTCGCGAAGAGCTTCGGCTTCTTCAACAGCAAGCCGGCGACCGCGTTCTCGCCGTTCGCGGTCACGCCCGACGAGCTCGGTGCGGCGTGGAACGGCGGCCGCGCGCACGTGCGCGTGACCTCGACGTACAACGGCAACCAGGTCGGCACGTGCGACGCCGGCCCCGAGATGCACTTCTCGTTCTTCGAGCTCGTGCAGCACATCGCGAAGACCCGGCGGTTTGCGGCCGGCACGATCCTCGGCAGTGGCACGGTCTCCAATCGCGATCGTGCGCGCGGCATCTCGTGTCTCGCCGAGGCGCGCATGATCGAGACGATCGAAGGCGGCAAGCCGACGACCCCGTTCATGGTGGTCGGCGATCGGATCCACATCCAGGCGACGCCGAACCTGTTCGGCGCAATCGACGAACAGGTGGTGGCACCGTGAAGCTCGTCCTTCACAACTACTGGCGCTCGTCGGCGAGCCATCGCGTGCGGATCGCGCTCAACGTGAAGCAGCTCGCGTTCGAGTACGTGGTCGTCAACATCCTCAAGCGCGATCAGTACGCCGACGCGTATCGGACGAAGAACCCGATGCAGCAGGTGCCGACGCTCGAGATCACCGAAGACGACGGCACGGTCCACGCCCTCACCCAATCGCTGCCGATCCTCGAATTCCTCGACGAGCGCTTCCCGGCGATCCCGCTGATGCCGAAGGATCCGTACCTGCGGGCGCGCACGCGCGGCCTCGCCGAGATCGTCAACAGCGGCATCCAACCGCTGCAGAACCTCAACGTGACGAACCAGATCAAGGCGCTCGGTGCCGATCCGGCCGTGTGGTCGAAGGGCTTCATCGAGGCAGGCCTCGCCGCATTCGAGGCGTCCGTGCGCGACACCGCCGGTCAGTTTTGCGTCGGCGATGCGATCACGATCGCCGATTGCTTGCTCGTGCCGCAGCTGGCGTCGTCGCGCCGGTTCGGCGTCGACGTCACGCGCTACGAACGGCTCGGCGAGATCGAAGCGCGTTGCCTCGCGCTCCCCGCTTTCAAGAACGCAGCTCCCGACCAGCAACCAGACGCGGTGAAGTGATTATGGCCAAGCTCGAATCCGTCGGTATCAAGCGCCTCGAAGGCATCCATTATTACGTTCGCGATCTCGAGCGGTCGCGAAAGTTCTACGTCGACAAGCTCGACTTCGCCGAGACCTGGCGGAGCTCGCCAGAGCTCGAGAACCAGGGCCGCCAGAAGTCGGCGGCGTTCGAAGCCGGCAACATCAAGGTCGTGTGCAGCGAGCCGGTCGGCGAGGGCGGTCGCGCCGCGCGCTTCCTCTCGAAGCACCCCGACGGCGTCGGCACGCTGGTCTTCGAGGTCGAGGACATCGAGAAGACGTTCAAGCTGATCGAGGAGCGCGGCGGTACGCCGATCGACGACATCCACACGAGCACGCATCCGACCGGGACGCTCAAGATGTTCTCGATCGCGACGCCGTTCGGCGACTGCACGTTCCGGTTCCGCCAGCACGAGGGCACGCCGCCGCTGTTCCCCGGTGCGGTGCCCCACGTCGGCGGCGGCAAGAACCGCTTCGGCTTCGAGGAGATCGATCACGTCACGGCGAACTTCCAGACCATGAAGCCGATGCTGCTATGGATGGAGCACGTCCTGGGCTTCGAGCAGATGTGGGAGGTCTCGTTCCACACCGCCGACGTCGATCCGTCGAAGAAGACCGGCTCGGGCCTCAAGTCGATCGTGCTGTGGGATCCGAATTCCGGCGTCAAGTTCGCGAACAACGAGCCGCAGCGCCCGTTCTTCAAGAGCTCGCAGATCAACGTCTTCAACGAAGAGCTC
The DNA here is from genome assembly GCA_039935615.1 of Kofleriaceae bacterium. Classification (GTDB taxonomy): domain Bacteria; phylum Myxococcota_A; class Polyangia; order Haliangiales; family Haliangiaceae; genus JABFXX01. Next base: position 13,761 of record JBDTJY010000298.1, on the reverse strand, counting down.
CGCGGCGACGGCGTCCAGCACATCGCGATGACCGTCAAGGACATCCTGTCGGCGGTGCGCGAGCTGCGCGGCAACGGCGTCAGCTTCATGCCGACGCCGGGCACCTACTACGACATGCTGCCCGAGCGGATCGTGAAGAGCGGCGTCGACAAGATCGACGAGGACATCGAGACCCTGCGCGAGCTCGAGGTGTTGATCGACGGCGATCATCACTACCAGTACATGCTGCAGATCTTCCTCAAGGAATCGGCCGGCCTCTACGGCGACAAGTCGGCGGGCCCGTTCTTTTACGAGATCATCCAGCGCAAGGGCGGCAAGAGCTTCGGCGCCGGCAACTTCCGCGCGCTGTTCGAGAGCATCGAGCGCGATCAACGCCAGCGCGGTCTGGTCTAGTGGACTACCAGAGCGGCTTCGGCAACGAGTTTGCGACCGAAGCCGTCGCGGGCGCGCTGCCGGTCGGGCAGAACTCGCCGCAGAAGGTGCCGTTCGGCCTGTACGCGGAGCAGCTCTCGGGCTCGGCGTTCACCGCGCCGCGTGGCCACAACCGCCGCTCCTGGGTCTATCGGATCCGGCCGTCGGCCGCGCATGCGCCGTTCGCGCCGATGGCCGCGGGCACGCTGAGCTCGACGTTCGACGCGGCGACGCCGAATCGGCTGCGCTGGTCACCGCTCGCGATGCCGGCCGCGCCGACCGACTTCATCGCCGGCTTGTTCACGCTCGGCGGCAACGGCTCGCCCGCGATCGGTGCGGGCGCGGCGGTCCACCTCTACGCCGCGAATCGCTCGATGGATGCAGCGTTCTTCAACGCCGACGGCGAGCTCGTGCTGGTGCCGCAGCACGGCGGCCTGCGGATCGTCACCGAGCACGGTGTCCTCGGCGTCACGCCCGGCGAGATCGCGGTGATCCCGCGCGGCGTGCGGTTCCGCGTCGAGCTCGTCGATCGAGAAGCCCGCGGCTACGTCGGCGAGAACTACGGCGCGCCGTTTCGCTTGCCCGAGCTCGGCCCGATCGGCTCGAACGGCCTCGCGAACGCGCGCGACTTTCTCGCGCCGGTCGCCGCGTTCGAGGACAGCGATCGCCCGACCCAGCTGATCCAGAAGTTCCAAGGTGGCCTGTGGTCGACGACGCTCGATCACTCGCCGTTCGACGTCGTCGCGTGGCACGGCAACTACACGCCGTACAAGTACGACCTCGCGCGCTTCAACACGATCAACACCGTCAGCTTCGATCACCCCGACCCGTCGATCTTCACGGTGCTGACCTCGCCGAGCGACACGCCCGGTGTCGCGAACTGCGACTTCGTGATCTTCCCGCCGCGCTGGATGGTCGCCGAGGCCACGTTCCGCCCGCCGTGGTTCCACCGCAACATCATGAGCGAGCTGATGGGCCTGGTGCGCGGTCAGTACGACGCGAAGGCCGAGGGCTTCGTCCCGGGTGGCGCGTCGCTGCACAACTGCATGAACGCGCACGGCCCGGATCGCGCGAGCTACGACAAGGCCGTGGCCGCCGACCTCGCGCCGCACAAGCTGACCGACACGCTCGCGTTCATGTTCGAGACCCGCTGGGTGATCTCACCGACCAGCGCGGCCCTCGGATCGCCCGCGCTGCAGCGCGACTACGATGCCGCGTGGTCGAGCTTCGCGAAAGCGAAGCTGCCTTAGTCGCTGTACGCGAGCGAGTCGATCTCGACCGAGACGAGCAGCGGGAACGCCTTGTACTCGATCGTGCCGGTCGCAGGATTCAGCTTGCCGAGCTGGCCATCGTGGCCGTGCGCGCCGAACCAGATCTGACCACCGCCGCCGATCAGGTGGCGCGGATGGTCCGCGGCGATCGGCGTGCCCGCGGTCATCGTCGCGACATCGAACGGCACGATGGTCTGATCGGGGCCCATCGTCAGGTAGATCGTGTTGCCGGCCGCGGCTTGCTCGTCGAGGTCGTCCGAGTTGCCAGGAATCGCGACCGGCGCCGAGACGGTCGTCCCCGTGATCTTGTACGCGGTGCGCGTGCCGAGGGTCGCGCCGTTCGGCGGCGTCCCGGTGTACAGCACGAACACCACGCCCGCGGGGGTCGCCGTGACGTTGCTCGCCGCGACCAGCGAGGTGCCATCGCCGATCACGACGACCGGGCCGAACGCGTTCGCATCGAGGTCGTACGTCAGCATCGCGGCCTTCGTGCTGGTGGCGCTGATCTGCTGACACGTGAGGTACACGGTGTGCTCGTAGATCGAGCCTTGCTCGCACGCGACCGGTGCCATCGGATCCTCCGGGAACATCACCTTCGTGATCACACCGGTCGTGAGATCGGTGCGCGTGATCGACTGCGCGTTGTCTTGACCGATCACCTCGTTGCCGACGACGCCGAACGGGTCGAGTGACTGCGCGGCGAACGGAATCGCGTCGAGGGTACCCGGCGGCAGTTGCCACTCGGTCGCGTCGGCGCTGTCGCTATCGGCCGCGTGACGGAAGTACGCGGTGCCATTTCCCGCGACGAGCCCGGAGCTCCCTCGCACCGTCGGCTGGCGCAACACGCTGCCGGTGTGCGCGTCGACGTCGTAGAGCGGCGTCGAGTAGGTGAACACGTGCCCGATCGGCCCGTCGTTCCATGCCGCCGAGGTGACGTCACTGCCGGTGTTGCCACCGTCCATGGTGCCGTCGTCGTCACCACCCGTGCACGCCGCCAACAGCGATAGACCAAGAATGAATGCTCGCATGCCGGTCTAAAGAGCAACCGGCGGACCACGCAAACCCAGCGTGGTTTCAAGATCTTACGACGGTTGGCGTTGCCTCGCGCGCAACACCGCGACGACTGTCCCCGGTCAGTGGTTCGGGACGCGGACCGCGGCGAGCGGGCAGGCGGCGTCACCGACGTGGACACGTGCCGGGAGCTCCGCGGTGTCGGTGATCCGCGCGAGCGCCCACTGGCCGAGGCGCGCGTCGTCGCGGTTGGCCGGCACGGTGCCTTCCTGGGTGTTCATCTGCGCGTGACAGAACGCGAGCTGACCGACGATCAGATCCTGCACCGTCGCGGCGCGGGTCGTCCAGTACGCACGGGTCTCGAGCTCGCGGCCGAGCGCATCGACAAAGTGCGCCGAACCGCCGGCCACCGGTGCAGGACCGACGAGCTTCGCGAGCCGCAGACCGTCGAGGCGGAGGTTCGCGTAGGGAGTGTCCGAGACCAGGTAGTCGTCGGCTTGGAACCACTGCGGATCGTCGACCGCCACCGCGGTCGGATGCGGTGACGGCGCCGCTGCCACGGCCGCGGGCTCGCTGTGGCGCGTGCCGATCAGATAGCCACCGACGAGCGCGGCCGCGACGCCGGCGATCGCGACCGGCAGCTTCCACGCCGGCGGCGCCGCGATCGGCAGCGGCGTCGGTACGCGCGTGATCGACGCGGCGTTCGGCGAGCGCCGGGTCAGCGGCACGTCGAAGTCGACGGTCTCACCGCCGGTCACATCCCGGGTCGGCGTCGCGACCGGCAGCGGTGCGGTCACGCGCGGCGACGGTGGAGCATCGACGAGCGTGCCGCGTCGCCACGCATCGGCGCGCTCGGGAAACCGCGCCGCGACATACGCGCCGACCTCGCGCGCGGTCGCCGGCACACCGGCGGCATCGAGGTCGTCGTGGAGCGCGGCGATCGTCGGATAGCGCGCGGCGCGGTCGCGCGCCAACGCTGTCATGATCACGCGCGCGAGCGCAGGCGGCGTCTCCGCGCGGCGCGTGCTCGGATCCGGTACGTCGCGCTCCGCGATCTGCTTGAACACCTCGAAGTCGCTCTCGCCGAGCGCCCCGAACAACCGCTCGCCGGTGACGAGCTCCCACAGCACGATGCCGAGCGAGAACACGTCGGTGCGGCGATCGAGCGGCTCGCCGCGACACTGCTCGGGCGACATGTACGGGACCTTGCCGCGCAGCGTGCCCGTGCGCGTCGCGCGATCACCGATCCGATCGATCGCCTTCGCGATGCCGAAATCGAGGAGCTTCGTACAGCCATCGAACGTGACGAACAAGTTCTGCGGCGAGACATCGCGATGGATGATACCGAGCGGCGCGCCATCCGATCCGTAGCGCTCGTGCGCGTGGTGCAATCCGCTGCACGCATCGCTCGCGATCGCGAGCACGATCGGCAGCGGCACGGGCTCGGGGGCTTCGCGCAACAGCGCACCGACATCGGCGCCGTGCAGCAGCTCCATGACGAGGAAGAACCCGGCGCTGTCCTCGCCGAGATCGTGGACCGCGACGATGTTGTGGTGCGCGAGCGAGGCCGCGAGCCGCGCCTCGTCGCGAAACATCGCCGCGAATGCGCGATCGCGATCGAGCTCGGGCAACGCGCGCTTGATCGCCACCCGCCGCGCGAACCCGGCATCGTCGACGAGCCGCGCGACGAACAGCTCGGCCATGCCGCCGCGCGCGAGTGGTCGCTCGAGCTCGTAGCGTCCGATCCGTGCCGACACAGCCACCGCCGGAGAGCCTAGCACCGCGGGTGTGGCGTCGAGCGCGATTCCCGCGCCCGCTCGGCTTCGATCTCGCTCCGCAACACGCGATAGTCCACGCAATGACCGATCCGTGGATCGTGACGACCGAACCGCTGCGCGACGCCCAGCGCGACCGCGTCCGCGTCCGCCAGTTCACGCTCGGCGTCGAGGCCGGTCCCGATCAAGGCCTCGAGTACCTCTCGACCGGCGACCGCGTGACGGTCGGCACCCACGAGATCGCGAACGTCCGGCTGACGGACCGTTCGGTCTCGCGGTTTCACTGCGAGCTCGAGCTCGGCGACCGCGCCGTGATCCTCCGCGATCTGAACAGCCGGAACGGCACGATCGTCGACGACGTTCCGCTGATCACCGCTCCCTTGCGCGACGGTGCCGTGCTCGCGATCGGCACGTCGCGCCTGCGGTTTCGTCATCACGCCGGTCACGCCGAGATTCCGCTCGCACCGGTCGAGCGGTTCGGCCGGCTCGTCGGTGGCTCCGCGGCGATGCGCGCCGTGATCGCCGAGCTCGCCCGGGTCGCGCCGAGCGAGACCACCGTGCTGCTCGCCGGCGAGACCGGCACCGGCAAGGAGCTCGCCGCCGAATCGATCCATGCCGCGAGCCCGCGCGCCCAGGCGCCGCTGCTCGTCGTCGACTGCGGCGCGCTGCCGCCCGACCTCCTCGATGCCGAATTGTTCGGCCACGCGCGCGGCGCGTTCACCGGCGCCGACACCGCGCGCACCGGCATCTTCGAGGCCGCGGCCGGCGGCACCGTGCTGCTCGACGAGATCGGCGAGCTCCCTCTCGAGCTCCAGCCGAAGCTGCTGCGCGTGCTCGAGGCGCGCGAGGTCCGCCGGCTCGGCGAGACCGCCTATCGCCCGGTCAACGTGCGCGTGATCGCCGCGACCCATCGCGACCTGCGCTCCGCGGTCAACGACCAGCGCTTTCGCGCCGACCTGTATTATCGGCTCGCGGTCGTCGAGATTCGCCTCCCCGCGTTGCGCGAGCGCCACGAAGATCTCGCGCTCCTCGTCGACACGATCATCGAGCAACTCCACGCCGCGGATCACCCGCTGCTATCGACGCTGCGCGCCCCGAGCTTTCGCGCCGCGCTCGCGCAGCACGCCTGGCCGGGCAACGTCCGCGAGCTCCGCAACTACGTCGAGCGCTGCCTCGCCCTGCGCGCGCCGGTGCCGCCGCAGACCCAGACCACGCCGATCGATCCGGCGCCGTTGCAGGCGCTCGGCGCCGCCGAGCCACTGGAGCAAGCGCGCGAGCGTTGGGTCCGCGTGTTCGAGCACGCGTACCTCACCGACCTCCTCGCGAAGCACGCCGGCAACGTCACCGCCGCGGCGCGCGCGGCCGGCGTCGATCGCGCGCACCTCTACCGGCTGCTGTGGCGCAACGGCCTCAAGTAGCGCGACAGCGCCGCACGAACGCGACCATCGCCACCCCGAACCGCACGAGCAGTTGCTTGGTCGGCTCGTCGGTGAGCTGCCCGGCCTTGTCGAACCGCTCGTGCGCGCGCGGGATCAACACCTCGGGCTGCAGCAGGCACGGCGAGTCGCTGTACACGAGCATCTGCCGGAGGTGGGTCTGCGCGCGGATCGTCCCGCTCATACCGCTCGCCGCGCCGACCAGCCCGATCGGCTTGCCACGCATCGGGGAGGTCGAGGGCGGTCGGGAGACCCAATCGAGCGCGTTCTTGAGCCCGCCGGGGATCGAGTAGTTGTACTCGGGAACGCCGAAAATCACGCCATCGGCGGCGGCGATCGCCCCCTTGAGCGCGATCACCGGCGGCGGATCGTCCAGGTCGCTGTTGAAGATCGGGAACTGGTCGAGCCCATCGTGAAACGTGAACGTCGTTCCCTCGGGGAGCGTCTCGCCGATCGTCAGCAGCAGCGATCGATTGAGCGACCCCTTGCGCATGCTCCCGCAGATACCGAGTAGAGCCAGATCGCCCATGTCGAGACGCTATCACTGCGGTAACCGTTTTCCCGAGTCGCCGTATACTGATCATTATGTTCTCCTCCTCCACGAAAAAGCTCGCGATGCCGACCCCCGACCAGGCACTGACGGGCAGCAAGCACGCGATCCAGATCGGGGAGACCCACTTCGTCAACGGCCACCGGATCGTCGCGCCCTTCCCCGAGGGCATGAAGACGGCGATATTCGGCATGGGCTGTTTCTGGGGCGCCGAGCGCAAGTTCTGGCAGACGCCGGGCGTGTACTCGACCGCGGCCGGTTACGCCGGCGGCTACACCGAAAACGCGACGTACGAAGAGGTCTGCTCGGGCCGCACCGGCCACACCGAGGTCGTGTTCGTCGTCTACGACCCGAAGGCGATCAGCTACGACCAACTGCTCGCCGTGTTCTGGGAGAGCCACGATCCGACCCAGGGCATGCAACAGGGCCACGACGTCGGCACTCAGTATCGCTCGGCGATCTTCACGTTCGACGCCGAGCAAGCGGCGGCCGCGGCGGCCTCGCGCGAGACCTACCAGGCGTCGCTGCGCACGGCGAAGCATCACGGCGAGATCACGACCGAGATCAAACCAGCGCCGGCGTTCTACTACGCGGAGGACTACCACCAGCAGTACCTCGGCAAGAACCCCGGCGGCTATTGCGGACTCGGCGGGACCGGCGTGTCGTGCCCGATCGGCCTTCGGGCCTAATAGTTTCGACCCGGCCCTGGAACCGGATTTACTTCGTCGTGCCGCCGCGCTACGACCGCCTCCATGATGAGGCGAGCGCTGGTACTCAGCGTGGTTTTGGCGTGTGGTGACAACCAAGCGAAGGTGGTCGACGCGACGATCGACGCCCAGCTCGAGGGCTTCACCGCTCCCGATCTGATGTGCCCCGGCGGCCCGACCTGCGCCTCGACCGGCGACGGCGTGTTGAAGGTCGGCGTCGCGAAGCGCACCTGGACGCCGCAGAACTTCGAGACCTACACCGACGAGAACAACGATCGGCAGTGGGAATCGTCGGAGCCGTACACCGACCTCAACGGCAACGGCAAGTTCGACGGCATCTGGCTGTTCGGCGGAAGTCGCGCCGCCGAGCGCGTCGAGACCGATGTCGAGGCGCGCGCGATCGCGTTCGTCGAAGGCGACGAGACGTTCGTCGTGATCTACAACGACTGCATCGGCATGCTCGCCGGTGACATGGAAGCGATCCGCGCGGACCCGCGCCTCGCCGGCCTCGGCATCGATCACATCATCATCGGCTCGACCCACGCGCACGACGCGCCCGACATCGTCGGGCTGTGGGGCCCGAGCGTGGCGGCCACCGGTCGCGAGCCGTTCGTCATCGACGCGCTCGAGGAAGCCGACGTCGCCGCGATCACCGAAGCGGTGCAGACGGCGGTGCCGGCGCAGATGACGATCGCGTCGACGAAGCTGATCAACGATCCGAACGATCCGAACTCGAAGACCGACTTCTGGGACAAGGATATTCGCGATCCGGTGATCTTCGATCCGACGATGACGGTCGCGAAGTTCACCAAGGTCAGCGACAACACGATCATCGGCACGCTGATCAACTGGGCCGACCATCCCGAGGTCGCGCACTTCGACGACACCGTCACCGCGGCGATCAACGCGCACTATCCGCACTGGATCCGCGAGGGCATCGAGCACGGCGTCCACGCCGCCGACTCGATCTACGCGGCGACCGATCTGCCCGGCATCGGCGGCGTCACCGTGTTCATGCAGGGCGCGCTCGGCGGTCAGATCGGATCGATCCGCGGCGCGCCGGTTCCGGGCCCCGGTGGCACGCCCGTCGTCGACGAGACCAACCTCAAGGACAAGGCGATCGGCACGAACGTCGCGGCGAAGGCGCTGACGATCCTCGAGAGCGATGGCGAGGTCGTGACGTCGCTGCCGCTGTCGCTCAAGAGCGCCGTCTACAACGCGCGGATCGACAACACGCTGTTTCACGTCGCGTTCTTGATCAACGTCGTCGGGCCGCACGCGCTCGTCGGCTACAACCTGGATCTGCCGATCGACGAGGACAACCTGCCGTGGTTGCCGATCCGCGCGACGTATCTGCAAGTCGGTCCGCTCGGCATCGTCACCGCACCCGGCGAGCTCCACCCCGAGCTGTGGGTCGGCGGCTACGATGGTTCGTGGAGCTGGGGCTGGCCGCTGCTCGACCACGCGGGCTCGTGCAGCGACACCCACGCGGACTGCAACACGCAGGTCGCGTGCAGCGCGACGGCGACGTGCGTGCCGACGCCGAACCTGCCGGACTTCACGCAAGCGCCGCAGCCGCCGTACATGCGCGACCTCGTGCTCGCGGAGCCCGGCGTGAAGTATCCGGTGCTCGCCGGACTCGCCGAGGACTACATCGGTTACATCGTGCCGGCGTACAACTACGCGCTCGACCCGAACAACCCGTACATCACCGAGGCCGAGGGCGATCACTACGAAGAGGTCTACTCGCTCGGGCCGCTCGTCGAGCAGCACGCGGTGCACCCGATCCTGCAACTGCTGCAGTATCGCTAGTCAGGGCGGTGGCGGCGTATTGCTGCGGCCGATCACGAGCACCCACTGATAGCGGGCCGTGACGCCGCGCGCGCTCAGCCGAACGGTACCGAGCGCATCCGGCGTGATCGCGCTCTGCATCGCGGCGAGCTGCATGTTGTCGCCGATCACGACGCACTCGACCGTGCTGCCCGAGGCGTACGCGGCGCTGCGATACAGCGACGCGGAGTTGAACGCCGGCACGATCGACGGATTCGAGACCGTCGCCTGGTCGGTGTTGAGGTCGACGACCTCGTCGCCCGCGCCGGTATCGGACTTCACCGCGCCGCACTCGAACTCGGCGACACCCGCGGGGCGAGTATCTTTCGCGAGCGTCGTCACGCTGTGCAGCGGCGATCCGGTGCCGAGGCTGTCGACCCGATACGAGGTCTGCACCGCGACGTTCGGATCCGAGATCACGGTCGTGGTCAGGTAGGCCTGAGCCGCCTGGGTCGGCAAGCGCACGACGAGCTCGCCGCCTTCGACCGTCCACGCGCCGGCGCTCGCGGTATCGGCCGTCCAGTTCGAACCGAGGCCCGGACCGTTGAAGCCATCGAACAACAGGATCTTGTCGCCGGCGGTGTCGGGATCCGGATCGCACGGCGAATCGACGTCGTCGCCATCTCGATCGGGGACGGCCGGAGGCTTCGCGATCGGACACTTGTCGCAATCGTCGCCGATGCCGTCTTGGTCTTCATCGAACATGCCGCCGGGGCCGTCCGGGCAGTGGTCGATCATGTTGATCAGCCCGTCGCCGTCGGTATCGGCGTTCGCATCGATGCAGATCGGCGCGGCGAGGGTGTAGTCGCAGACCCCGCCGGACGCGCACGGGGTCTTGAGATCGCACGACTCGCCGAGCGCCGCGCCGTCGTCCGCACCACCGGAGCAACCGACCAGAGCTGCGATCAGAAGAGCGCGTCTCATGGTTCCAGTGTCTCAGATTCCTGAGGCTGGGAGGGAATCGCCAGCGCTCTCATCTGAGCATCACGTGATGAATGCCGCGGGGTTAGCGCTGGCAATGATCTTGCTGAATAGGCGCGTCATGCGTCGCTTCGCACTCATCCTCGTCGTCCTCACCGCATGCGGCACGGATTCGGATACGCCGACCGACCACGTTCAGTCGGCGTCGACCGAGCTCCACCAATACACGAGCTGCAACGATCTCGAGGTCGATCTCAAGCACCTCGTGACCCAGGAGGTGTTCGCCGACATCGACAACGCCGGCTATGGCTGGGGCCTCGAGGACGGTGCCAGCGATCCAACGGCGGGCGCCGGCGGCGACAGCAGCGGCGGCGGCCGACAAGAAGGCGTCGACTACTCCGGTACGAACAATCAGGAGCAGGGCGTCGACGAAGCCGACCTCGTGAAGTCGGACGGCTATCACCTCTACGCCCTCAACGGCAATCGGCTCCACATCTTCGGCACGCCGAACTTCGGCGACCTCGTTCCGGAGAGTGTGACCCAGCTCGAAGGTCACCCGACCGAGATGCTGATGGATGCGACCTCGAACCGCGCCGTCGTGTTCTCGATCATCGACGTGAGCTCGCTCCCCGATGGCCATCCGCTCAAGCAGCTCGTCGGCTGGCAGGACGATGCGTGGTACTGGCGGATCTCGCAGTTGACGAAGATCACGGTGCTCGACATCACCGATCGGACCGCGCCGAAGCTCGTGCGCGAGGTCTACTTCGAAGGTTGGTACGACACCGCGCGCAAGGTCGACTCGACGGTGCGGATGGCCGCGTACTCGTGGCTCAACCTGCCGTGGGCGTACAACTGGTACAGCATCTACAGCAACAACGGCCAGGACAAGGACGCGACGAAGAGCGCGATGGCGCAGCGGATCGAACGCATGCACCTCTCGGACTTCATCCCGCAGATGTACGTCCGCACGCCGGATGGCCAGTTCGTCACGAACAGCCTGTCGACCTCGTCGTGTCAGTCGTTCTATCGCCCGAGCGACAGCCACGCGCGCGGCATCGCCTCGGTGATCTCGTTCGATCTACTCGGCGACAACTTCTTCTACGACGCCGACCACGTGATCTCGAACTGGCCGACGTTCTACGAGTCGCAGGACCGCTTCGTGATCGCGGAGTCGGCGCACGACTTCTGGTGGTACTACTGGTTCCGCGACGACCCCGAGCAGACGAACATCCACGTGTTCGACAGCTCGCAGGCCGGGCAATCGCACTACATCGGCTCGGGCCGGATCAACGGCACGATCCTCGATCAGTTCTCGATCGACGAGCAGGATGGCAACATCCGCCTCGCTGCGACCACCGGCGGTTGGTGGCACTACCAGACGCAATCCGAGGATCCGATCACGAACCACATCTACGTGCTCGCGCCGAACGGCGCGCACTACGCTACGGTCGGTGCGATCGACAACATCACGCCCGGCGATCGCCTGCAGGCCTCACGGTTCCTCGGCAACCAGGGCTACCTCGTGACGTACAAGTACGTCGATCCGCTCGTCACGTTGGATCTCAGCGATCCGCGCAACCCGCACGTCGTCGGCGAGCTGTCGGTGCCGGGGTTCTCGACCTATCTCCATCCGATGGGCGATCACGGTCTGCTCTCGATCGGCATCGACGGCACGAACGGCTGGGGCGCGACCAACATCTCGATGTTCGATACGACGAACCTCGCGCAACCGTCGCTGACGACGAACCTGCCGATCACCGAGCCCGGTGGTTGGGAGTGGTCGGAGGCGCTGTGGGAGCACAAGGCGTTCACGTACTGGCAGCCGAAAGGTCTGCTCGCGATTCCGTCGTCGAACTACAGCTACACGAACAACACGTACAACTATCTCTCGAAGCTCGAGTTGATCTCCGTCGATCCGACGAACGGCACGCTCTCGCTCCATGGCGAGATCGATCACTCCGCGTACTACAATGCCGACCAGAGCAACTACTGGTCGTACGTCGACATCCGACGCTCGGTGTTCATGGGCGACTACGTCTACGCGATCAGCGACAAGGCCATCACGGTTCATCAAACCGCTGATCTCACCAAGGTGAATGAACAAGTGTTGCCGGGTTACAAGGACGGTGATTGGTGGTGGTGGTGGTGAGCGCTGTGGCGGAATGGCCCTCGGCACGTGCTGTCTATGACCCGGTGTTCACGAGATTGCCGTAAGTCGGCGTAGCCATTGGGGCAAAGTTCGGCACGCCGGATGCTTTATAGACAGGCATGAAGAAGATCATCCTGTCTGCTCTCGTTCTCGCGCTTACGAGCGGGGCCGCTATGGCGGACCGCTCCCATGGTGGCGGCCACGCAAGTGGTGGCGCTCGTCAAGGTGGCGTGGTGGTTCACAACAACGGCGGGCACTCGAACGGTGGCTTCCGCGGAAACTCCGGCTACCAAAACTTCGGCCAACGAAACTCCGGCTGGCACGGCACCACCGTCGTCCACGACCGCGGCTACGATCGCGGCTACGACCGCGGCTACAACCGCGGTTACGAGCCGCGCTACTACCACACGCATGGTGTCGCGCGCGGCAACATCTGGTTCAACCGCCCGGTGATCCGCGAGCACTACTACCACTACGGCTATCGGCCGAGCCTGCTCGTCGAGAACTACGGTCCTCGCGACGGTTACATCTTCGTCCGCGGTGGCTGGCAGTGGAACGGAGCCGAGTGGCTCTGGATGCCGGGTCACTACGAGCCCGATGCCGCGTACGTCGAAGTCTACTAAGGTTACGACGCTACGATCTGCACCGTCGATGGCACCCGCCCTCGACGGTGTTTTCGTTCAAGTTCGTTCAGGTTTTCGGGGGCGGCAACGTCGCCATCGACGGCAACGTCTGCGTCAGGCTCTGCTTGTCGGGCGACGTGAGGATCTTGAGCTGCTGGCAGTAGACCTTCAGCACGGCGAGATTCTCTTGGATCCGCTGCAGGAACGTCGTGTCGGACATGTTGCCGGTGATCGGGAGGCTGCACGCGCTGTAGTCGCCGGGCACGAGCTCGGTGAACTCCGCGGTCGTGCCGAACCAGAACTTCATGCCGGCGGCGGTGCCGCCGAGGAATGCGCCCTGGATGTCCTTCGCGTTCGTGAGCGCGACCGTGCCGTGGAACAAGAACACCTGCGCCGCGTTGACGGTCGCGCCCGCCGCGGGCTTGATGTCGACGTCGAGCGTGATCGTGCCGACCGGAATGTCGAGCGTGACCGTCGTCGTCTGACCCGCCGTGATCTGCACGGTCGTGCTCGACGTCTTGAACGACGCCCCCATGCCGCCTTGCTGCATCGCGGACAGCACGTGCGGACCTTCGGCGACCTTCGTGATCGTGAACGCTCCGGCGTCGTCGGCCTGGGCGATCTGGATCTGCGCGCCACCGGCTTTCGGTGTATCGGTGACCGCGATGCCGGGCGCGGGCTGGCCCTTGAGCGTGACCTTGCCGGTGATCGTGCCGAAGCCCTTGAGCTGCAGCGCGATCGGGGCCGGATCATCCTCGCCGCCGGGGACCTCGATCGCATTCGAGCGCCCCTTGTCGCTCTCGGCCATGACGTTGGTCGCTTGCTTCGAGATGCCGATCAACGTGAACGCGCCCTCTTGATCGCTGTACGCGCTGCGCGTGCCGGCCGCGTCCTCGAACGTCGACATCTGATCTTCGGCGCCCTGGAATTGGTAGAGCATGTTGCCGGCTTTGATCTTCGCGCCGGCGACGGGCGTCCCCGTCGCGTCGATGACCTTGCCGGTGAGCGTGCGGCCGTGCGGAACGGTGATCGCGCCGAGGTCGGTGGTCTTGCCGACTTCGACCTTCACGCCGTGCT
>JBDTJY010000297.1:0-57875 GCA_039935615.1 Kofleriaceae bacterium | reverse complement strand
AGGCCTCGACATGTTCTTCGTCGGGGCGAGCAGACCAAGAACAGCCTACCTTGTGGAGATTGGTATCTGATCGAACCTGGACGGCGCGACGCCGCCCTCGTGCCGAAGCACAGGCTAACGAAGCTGACGAGCACTCCCAAAACGGCTTCCTGAAAAAAGTGGAGGAGGGGTCGGTCTCGTTACCACCCTCATGGGACACGGTAGGCTCACCGGTCTGCAGCGCCGGAGGGGTATTCCCTTCCTGCTCAAACCGCGGTGGCGGGGTTGGTCCAGCTGAGCAGGAAGGGAATACCCCTCCGGCGCTAGCAGACCAAGAACAGCCTACCTTGTGGAGATTGGCGTCTGATTGAACCCGGACGGCGCGACGCCGCCCTTGTGCCGAAGCACAGGCTAACGAGACCAACTCCTCCTCCGAAACAAACATCGGCGTGACACGCGCTCCCAGGAGCGACTTACTCCTGGGTTGCATCGAGATATCCTTTCGTCGCGAGTTCATCGAGCCGCGCGAAATACGCGGCGCGAGCAGCATCCACCGTCGGAAACCGCAGCCGTTGCATGCGGTGATCGGTCTCGAGTCCTGCACCAAATCGCGCGACGACATTGCGGCCGTCGAGCGAGAGTCGGTAGGTCTCCGCGCCGACCTTCGTGCGGCGGAGCAACGTGCGGGTCTCGGCGGTGATCCGCGCGCGCCCCTCGGGGGTCAGCCGCTCGGCCTCGAGCCGCGACTCTTCGCGCACGAGCACGACGCGGAGCGCGACCATGTGCTCGCACGGACCTTCTTTGATGCCCGAGCGGCGAAACGCGGAGCACGTGCACGACGCGCCCGACGTGCGGCCTTCGCGATCGATCGTGAACTGCGGATAGAACGTGCGGTGCGCCTTCGCGTCGACGACCTGGCCTTCGATCGCGCGGCCCTCCGGTTGATCGGCGACCTTTGTCAGCGTCACCGCGCCGGCCTCTTGCAGCAGGCGGTGGGCCGCGGCCTCGCGCGCATCGCGGAACTTCAGCGACGGCAGCGTCTGCGTGACGAGCTTGCGCGCGAACAGCGTGCCGGTCGCGAGGTCGTGTCCGATCCGCAGTTGCGACAGCGCGGCGAGCACGGTGCGCCGGACCTCCGCGCGTGGTCGCGAGATTTTTTGCGCGAGCTCGTCGAGGTTCGCCGGGCACGCGGCAACGACGGCCTCGATATTGTTCGCGTCGTCGTCGGCGGCGAGCAGATCGAACGTCGAGATACCGGCCCAGCCCGCATCGGTCCAGCCCGACAACGCGAGCGAGAACGTCGCGTCGCCGAGGTCGACCGAGTACAGCGCCGGCAGGCCCTGCCCCGCGACCGACACGGACACCGACTTCGCGTGCGGCAACACGCGCGCGAGGACGTTGAGCCGGTTGCGACCCCACGTCCGGATCACGCGCGGCGCCGATCCGGTGTACACGCCGCCGTTGCCGTGGACGACGAGATCCCACGGCTCGAGCACGAGACGCGGTCGCTCGCCGGGCACGAGCTCGTAGCGCAGGCCGCGCGGCGGCGTCTTCGCCTTGCGCATGCGCAGCGCGAGCAACACGTTGTAGAGGTCGACCGGCGACAGCGTGAACCGATCGGCGGCGAGCAGCGACGCGGCTTGCATCTGACCGAACGCGCGCAACCAGCGCACGGGCACCGGGTGGGTGGCCCCGACCGCCTCGGGCGAGGGGGCGAACGCGAGCGTCGTCGAGCGATAGCTGCGGATCCGCGCGATCGCGGCGAACGCTTGCGCGTCGAGATGGACGAACGTCGTGCCGTACGCGCGCCCCGCGTCGCCGGCGTGGTCGGCATCGACGAGCGCGAGCGGCCGGCGCAGCACGAGCTGGGCGTACGTCGACTCGTCGCGCGACAGCACCTCGAAGCGCAGCGCATCGGCGCCGACGCTGAGCACCGGGTCGAGGGGCTCGTCCTGCTTCGCGGCGGCGTTGTACTGGAGCGCGAGATATTCCTTCTGCGCGTCCCACACCTGCTTCGAGACGCCCTTGCCGCGCGCGATCAGGTACTGCAAGTAGTCCGCGCGATCGTTCGCCTTGCGACGAAGATCGCTGCCGAGCACGTCGCCGACCGCGAGGAACGCGTCGCGTGCGACGCCAGGACGATGCAGCCGTGCGGCGAGTTGTGCTTCGGCGCGCAGGCCATCGGTCGCGATCGAGATCCGCATCGCGCCGTCTAGCGCGATCGCGACCTTCGGCTCGGCGAACGAGACCGGGACGTCGAGGCGCTCGCTCATGCAGGCCTCCGTTGCATCGTCATGCGTCCCGGTGCGGGCTGGTCGAGACTCCGCGCGCGCAGCATCGTCATGCGTTGCGGAGACGACGAGCCCCGGTCGGCATCGTTCGTCGTTCCCAGAGTTTCACCGCCAAGCGGACCGAGGGCACCAAGGGCACCACGTGGATCCGGAACGCTCGATCGTGCCAACGTTCCGGCCGACGCTCCGGCCGACGCTCCGGCCGACGTTCCGATCTTGGTGGCCTTGGACCGTTGGCGGTCCAAATTCTCCGCCGAGCTACTCATCGGCATCCTCGTCGTCGTCCTCGTCGTCTCCACTATCGTCATCGCCGTCGTCGCCATCGCCGCTGGCACTGGCTGCGGCGTCACCATCGCCGTCGTCACCACCGCCGTCGTCGTCGCCATCGTCGCTGGACGAACCGCCACCACCGACCCCGCTCGGACCGCCCGGACCCTTGTCCTGGTTCTCGCCGTAGGTCTTGCCGCCGCGGCGCAGCAATCGCTTCAACGCCTTCCACGCGGCGAGCCGCACGGCATCCGGCTGACTCGTGTCGCCGTGGATCGTCTCGAGCGACGCCTTCGCGTCATCGCCGCCGATCCGGCCGAGCGCTGCGATCGCGACGAGCCGCGCCGGATCTTCACCCGAGGCCTCGGCGATCGCGATCATCTGCGCGAGCCGCTCGCGATGCGCGAGGCTGATCGCGCTCGCCCACGCGCGCGTGTTGGGATCGACGAGCAGCGGCTTCGCGAGCGCGGACCCCGCGACGATCGCGAGCGGTTCGATCGTCGTCGCGTCGGCGCGCGCACCGAGCTTCTGCACGGCCGCGGCGGCAGCTTGCGGCGCACCGAGCGCCACCGCCGTGCTCGCGACCGCACGGACCTCGCGATCGCGATCGCCGATCGCCGATTGCAACGAGCCGAACGCACTTCCCGACGCGAGCAACAGCGCGGCCTCGCGCCGGATCTCGACCGGCACCTTGTCGTTCGCGATCGCGGCGGTCGCCGCGGCTTCCGCCGCGCGGGCCGCACCGAGCCGGGTCGCGGCCCATAGCGCGGCGTGCCACGCGTGGGTCTCGTCGGCGAGCTTGGCGGCGTTGTTGCGCGTGCCTTGCGCCGCGCGCCAGCCGGCCTCACCGCGCTTCGCGGCATCCGCGACCGCATCGGCGAGTGGCTTCGCCGCGTCGCCGGCGTAGCCCGCGATCCACGCGGCCTCCGCGCGCGGGCGAGGATCGGTGTCGCGCAGCGCCGCCTCGAGCTGCGGCCTCGGCAGCTCGCCGCGCCGGATCAGCCCCTCGCGCAGCATCTGGCGGAGCTCGCCGCTCTTCACACTGCCGAGCCGCTCGACCAGCGTCGCGGCATCGCCGGCGGCGGCGAGGTAGCGCGCGGCCGGCTCGCTGATGTCGTCGTGCGGCGACGCGAGCGCGTACATGCTGACTCGAGTGCGATCGCCCTTCAACACCTTGCCGAGCGCGGTCATCGCCGCGTTGCGCACCGAGAAGTCGCCGTCGGCCAACAGGTCCGCCAGCACGGTCTCGCTCGACGGTGCGGAGGCGAGTGCGACCTGCTCGATCGCGTGCTGGCGCACGTTGCTGCGGGTCTCGCGATCGCCCGCGACCGATTCGATGATGCCGAGCTGCCCCGCGTAGCGCAGGCCGGTGATCGCGCGGATCCGAGCGTCGCCACTGCCGGCGATCGCGAGCCGTTCGAGCCGCGACCGCGTGTCGTTCGCCTCGTCGCCCGTGAGCGTCGGTAACAGGCGCCCGAGCGCTTCGATCGCGGGCGCGGTCAGCGCTCGGGTCGCGTCGTCGGCGTCGGGCTGCGGATCGACGAGCGGCAGCAACTCTTCGAGCGCGCGCTTGTCACCGAGCGAGCCGAGCGCGAGCACCGCGCGCTCGCGCTCCGGCGGCTCGCCGGCCTTGATCACGAGCAACAGCGGCTGGAACGCTTCGGCGCGCTTCTTCGCGGCGAGCCCGAGAGCGGCCGGCAGCACGAGCTCGCGGCGACCACCACGCAACGCGGCCTCGAGCGCGGCGAGCGTGGCATCGGGCACGTACTCGGCGCGCAGCGCGAGGGCTTCGGCCGCCGCGATCCGGACCGCCGGATCGCGATCGGAGAGCAGGCGCTCGAGCACGACCTCGGCGCCGCGATCGTCGACGTTGCCGAGCATCGTGCCGGTCGACGCACGAACGGCGGCGTTCGAGCTGGTGGCGAGCTTCGCGAGGTGCGGCGCCGCGAGCGCTTCGCGATAGCGCGCGCGTTCGCGGCCGTCGGGCAGCACCTGTGGCCGCACCGCGCGATCGACGAAGATCTGCTCGAGCGCGCGCACCGCCGCGGTCGCGAGCTCGTCGACCTCGGCTTGCTTGCCGGGCCACACGGCGGTCGCGATCCGGACGAGCGGCGGCGCGCCGATCGGATGACGCAACGTCGACAGCGCCGAGATCAACTCGTCGGGCGACAGGGTGGTCTCGGCCGTGCCATCGACTTCGTCGAGCCGCGCACCGACGACCTCGGCCGCATTGCCGGCGCTGGTCGGATTGCTCGCCAAGCCGAGCAACGCGTCGAGCGCCTCGTTCGCTTGATCGTCGGAGCGCAAGAACGCGCCGAGCACGTCGACCCCGAGCGGGTTGTTCTGCTTCGCGAGCGCGACCGCCGCTCGTAGCCGCAGATCGGCATGCTCGCTCGCGAGCGCCGCGACGAGGGCATCGGTGATCGCCTGGGTCGGCTGCTTCGCCGATGCGAGCTGCGTGACCGCGGCGAGGCGCACGTCGGAGTGCTTGCTGCGCGCGGCGATCAACTGCGGCTCGGCGCTGCCGGCCGGGTACAGCCGCGGCAGGCGCAGCGCGGCGTGCGAACGGACCTCGGAGTCATCGGCATCGAGCGCGCCCCGCACGAGCGCGGCCGCACGTTCGTCGCCGGCGATCGCGAGGGGTACGAGCTCGTCGATCGCGGCCTTGCCGAGATCCGCCGCGGCGGCGATCGCCATCGCGAGCGGTGCGAGCGCGCCGACGGGGTACAGCGAGCGCAGCGCGGCCATCGCGGCCTGCCGCACGAGGTGATGCGGATCGCCGATCGCGTGATCGAGCACGGGCAGCACGGCCTCCGAACCGACCGCTGCTTCGCGCGCGAGCTCGACGAGCCGGCCCACGGCGTCGCGGCGCACGCGGTGGGTGTCATCATTCTGGGCGTTGGTGCCGCGCGGCGGCGCCTGGCGGACGAGCCCGGCGTACACCCCGAACACCAACCGCTGGGCCGCCGCGTGCTCGGCCGGATCCTGCGGGCCGCCGGCCGCACGCGCGAACATCCGCGCCAGCCGCTCGAGCTCGCTCGCGTCCGGATCGCGCGCTTCGCGCCGATCACCGACGAGCCGGCGCAACCACCCCGAGCGCCGCACGCCCCTGCCCTCGTCGGACCAGTTCGTTCGCGGTGCCGCGCCACGACCGATCGGACCGGCGAGCCGCGCGGCTTCGCGCCAGTACGTCAGCGGCTGGGTGCGCACCGCGAGCACCTGCGCGGCGGCGTAGCGCTGCATCGGCTCCGCGCTCGCGATCGCGTCGGCGAGCACTTGCTGCAACGCCGCGCGCCGCGACGCCGGCGGCCACTCCTTCATGTCGGCGGCCTTGTCGGGCTTGCGCGGACCGACGAGCTCGGCGCTGACTTCGCCCGAGATGCTCTCGCCCGCCGCTCGCCGCTCGAACAAGCGCGCCGCCGCGAACCGAATCTCCGGGCTCGGGCTCGCCATCGCATCGACGAGGAGATCCGGCGCGATGCCGGCTTCGGCGAGCGCTGCATCGCGCGCGACGATCACCGCGAACGCGAGATCCTGAATCTCGCGATCTTTATCCTCGAGCCCCTGCCGCAGGCCGCGCACGCCATCGGGGCCGAGCGCGACAAAGCCCGCGATCGCACCGATCCGCAACGGGCGATGATCGTGTCGCTGCGTGCCCGAGAGCACCGGCAGCGCGCGCAGATCGCCGAGCTTCGCGAGACCCTCACCGGCCCACGAGCGCACCGCAAGATCGGCGTGACCGAGCAGCGCCATCAGCGCGGTCTCGCTGCCCGAGCGCGCCGCCGTCGCGACGCCGCGTGCGCCCATCTCGCGCACGATGCCGTCCTCGTCGTCAACGAGGCCCTGCATGAACGGGATCGCGGTCGCATCGCCGACATCCGCGAGCGCCCGCGCGGCGCGCTGCCGAATGGCGTCGGGCGGCCGATTGAGGTCGGTCTTCGGGACCGAGAGGATCCGCTCGCTCGGCGCGACCGCGCGCGGGTCGCGGCGCGACCCGCACAGCTCGCACGCGCGGACTTGGAGATTCCAGAACACCGATGCGAACGCGAGCGCGAAACCCTCGGCATCGTTCGGTGCGACGACATCGAGCGTCTCGATCGCCGCGATGTGAACCTCGGGATGATCATCCTTGATCAGCTCGACGAGCCGCGCGCGCACCGCGGCCGCCGGCGCGCGCTTCGCTCCGATGCAGCCGGCGGCGCGAACGGCGGTCACCGGCGACGCCATCGCCGCGAGATGAATCTCCGCCGCGATGTCGAGCTGGGCGCCCTCGTCGGGTTGCTTCGTCAGCGCCGCGTAGGCCGCGAGGCCCACCGCACCGACCGGATCCACAACGAGGGCGAGCAGTTGCTTGTCGAGCGCCGGCGTCGACTGCGCCGCCTGGCGACGGCGCGCGATCTCCGAGACGACCTGCGTGCGCAGATCGCCGTGACGGCTCGCGGCGCCGCGCGCGATCGGCGTTTGCGGATCGGCGGTGTGCCACGCCCACAGCGTCCGGAACGCTTCGCCGCGGACCTTCGCCGCTTCGTCGTCGAGCGCATCGCCGAGCAACGCATCGGCGCGCGCGTGGAGCTCGGCCGCGCTGCCCGGTGCACCGGCGCGCACGAGAATCTGCAGCGCGCGGACACGCAGGTCGTCTTGGCTGCAGCGCAGCGCGAGCTCCGCGAGATCGAGCTCCGCGGCGGGGCCGCGCGCGGCCGCGGTCTTCGCGAGCGCGTCGAACGCGAACGCGCGCACTTCTGGATCGCCATCGTCGAGCAGCCAGACCAGGCGCGCGGTCAGCCGATCGTCGTCGGGCCAGGTCGCGATCGCGAGGACGAGGTTCGAGGTCGCACCGCGGCGCAGCGCCGGATCGGCCTCTCGCGTCAACTGCAACACCGCGCCGACGGCGCGCCGATCGCCGAGCGCGAGCAGGCAACCGGCACCGCGGATCGCGGCATCGGCCGAGCGACACGCGAGCGAGGCGAACAGCGGCTCGAGCTCGGCATCGGTCAACGACTTCGCCGGCGCCGCCGGGCCGAGGTTCAACGGGGTCTCGAGCTGCTGTGCGACCTGGTCGAACAACTGCTTGATCGTCGGCACCGTCGCGTACATCACGGGCGCGAGCCGCGGCTGCTGCATCAGCGCGGCGACGAACGCCGCGGTTCGAACGCCGGCATCGCTATCGTCGAGCGCGCCCGACGCGAGCGCGCGTGCGGGCGCGTCGGTCGCGCGGACGACCACGCCGAGCACGAGCAACGCCTCGGCCCGAACATCCGGGGTCCCTCGGGTCAGCGCCGTCCGCACCGCATCGAGCGCCGGCAGGATCTGACGTAGCGCACGGAGCGCGGCGCGCCGCACGTTGATCGAGCTATCGCGGAGCGCGTCCGCGATCATGCCGGCGGCGATCACCGATGTCGGTGCGAGCGGGATCAGCGCGGACACCGCGCGGATCCGGATGTCCTCGGCGCTGACCGCGAGGGCGACGCGAATCGCGGCGAGTGGTTGCTCGCGCTCGAGCTCGAGCAGCGCCGCGAACGCCGCGGTGCGCACGAACGGCGCGCTCGCGTTGAGTGCCGCACGCAACGCCGGTCGACTCGCGCGGCGATGCGACGTCGAGATCGCCTGGATCGCCCCGACCTGGACCTCGGTGACGTTGTCGCGCGTCGCGAGGTCGAGCAGGACGCGCGCTTCGTCCTCGGCGAGCGTCGACAGCACGCCGATCGCGGCGAGCTTGACCTTGGCCGCCGCGCGGCCGTCTTTCAGTTGCTCTTCGATCCGATCGAGCTCCGAGCCGAGCTTCGTCGGCTCGCTGGGCTCCACCTCGGCCGACAACACGATCGCGCCGACATCGCGCTCGGTCGAGGCGAACCACAGCCGGCCTACCCCGGGCGCGGCGCCGGCGACGTTGACCGGGATGCCCTGGAACACGAGCGCCGTCAGCGGCCCGAGCTTCGGCTCGAGCGTGCGCGGCCGCGTGCGCCCGTCGACGAGCCACGACTTGATCGTGCCGTCCTCGCCGCACGAGAAGATCCTGCGCGGTTGCTCGCGGCCCGCGGCATCGACCACGACCGGGCCGAGCGCGAGCGCGCGCGCCGAACCCTCGTGACCGTAGTCACCCGAGCGATCGGTCGCTTCGACATCACCGACGACGAAGCACAACCGCAGCGAGCCATCGCCGCAGCCGACCGCGGCCCGGCCATCGCCGATCGCGACGATCGCGCGAATGCCGCCATCGCCGCCCGGCGTGACCGCTCGCGCGTGAGCGTTCGCATCGTTCGCCGCGACGATCCACAACTGTCCCTCGGCGACGCCCGCGAGCACGAGCCCGGCCGGGTCGAACGCGACCGCGTTGACCGCGCCCTCGGACAGCTTGCGACCGACGGGCGCGGCGAATTGTGGCGCGCCATTCGTGATCGAAAATCCGAGCACGTGGAGCATGCCATCGGCGGTGCCGATCGCGATCGTGCCGTTCGCCGCGCGCGCGACGTTCGCGTCGACGGCGATCGCTCGCACCGCCGCGGGGAACTGCAAGCCGCCGAGCTGCTTCCTCCCGGTGACGTCCCACGCGGTCAACCGGCCATCGTCGCCGCCGGTGAGCAGCAGATCCTCGCCGACGTACGCGAGCGCGCGGACCGCGGTGGAATGATCGATCGACCAGCCACTGCCCTTGCCCTCGAGCGAGGCGACGGTGCCGATGTGGACGCGCGAATTCGCGACGCCCGCGGCATCGCGAAAGCCGCCGACGGCGAACGTGCCCTGCGCGACCGCGATCGCCTCGAGGCGTTCGACCCAGGGTCCGAACAGCGTCACGGGCGGTGCTCCAGCTCGGCGTGCGTCGCGCGCAACTGGGTGAGCGCCTGGATGCTCGCCTGCCATTCGCCTTTGGCGATCGACGTCGACATCTCCTCGAGCACCGGCGTGATCGCACGTGCGAGCTCGACATCCTCGAGCGCCGCGTCACGCAGCGCCTCGATCAACCGGCGCTTCGCGATGCTCGCCGGCAACGCGCGCTCGGGCGCGGGCGCACCCGGCAGCGGCGCGTCGCGCTCGCCGACCCGACCGGGCGGCAAGCCGAACAACACGATCCGCGCGAACTGGCGCAGCGCGCCGAGATCCGCGAACGGTTGGGTGCCCACGTCGACACCCGCGTTCTTCCTCGGAACGAAGCCTTCGGGCAGCGTGCGTGGACGGTGGCGATCCCAGAACAGCCGCACCGCGAACAACCGCACGTCGCGATCCGGCGCGTCCATCAACCAGGCAAGCCGCTCGGCGCCGCCGACCCGATCGTAGAGCCGGCGGATCAGCGTGAGCGCGACTTCGCGCGCGGCCTTCTGCGGGCTCTCGGCGAGCTGAAACAACCGGCGACCATCGATCCAGGTCGCGGGCACGCGGCGCACGCCATCGCCCTCGACCAGCACGCCGAGCAACAGCTCCGACCCGAGCGCGCGCGGCTCCTTGTGCGGCGAGGTCGCGAGCTCGTACACGACGCTGGGATCGCCCCACCGCGCGATCTCCTCGCCGGTGATCGCGACCGCGAGTCGTCGAACATCCGGGCGGGCGTCGTCGAACATCGGGCGGATCGTCGCGAGCGGATACGCGTCGTGACCGAGTCGCGGCTGGATGCCGAGCGCCTTCGCCTCGGCGAGCCGGGGTCCGAGATCCGGGTGATGCGCCTTGAGGTACGTCGCCGCGAACGTGCGCACGACCTCCGGCTGCTTCTTGCCGATCGCCATGTCCCACAGCTTGTCGACGCCGCCGAAATCACCCGGCTCGAAGCTCTCGAGCAACATCCGCTGCGCGAACTGCGCGAGATCGGGCTCCGAGCTGCGCGCGAGCTCGAGCAACCAGCCCAGGCCGATCCGGCTCGCCGCGACGAGCTTGCGATTCGCGAGCGTCTGCAGCGCGACCGGCCGCAGCCGCGGCTTCGCGACGAGCGCCTTCAACCAATCGAGATCGAGGTCGTTGCCCGACAGCATGCCCGCGTTTAACCAGCCCGCGATGTACTGCGTGCGATTCGCGTTCTCGAGAGACTTCTGGATCCACGCCACGCCGATGTCGCGCGCGCTGCGCTTCGCGAGCTCGCCGAAGATCGTCGCGACGAGGCCGCGCAACTGGTAGTTGCTGCCGTCGAACCGCGGATCGTCGAGCAGCGTCGTGTAGTAACTCGCCGGAATCGTCGCGTGCTTGTCGTTGAAGAACTTGATCAGCGCGTTGTACGCGTTCGGACCGCCGGCGGCCGTGTCGACGAAGATCGCCGCGGTCATCTCGTTCGGCGAGAAGCCCAGCGCGAGCTTCGCGGCAGCCCACGGCGTCGCCGCTTGCACGAGCAAGCGGCACAGCACCGCGATCCCCAGCTGCTGCGGCGGCAACTGCTCGAGCCTCGCCGCGGCGAACTTCTTCACCGCATCGGCGCCGGTCTCGACGAGCTCGACGAGATCGGCGACCGCAATGTCCGGTGCGTGCGCCGCCGCATATTCGATCGCATAGGCCTGGGCGTCGGGCGCCGGCGAGCGCAAGAACCCGACGACCATGTCGTGAAGGCCGAGCGCGCGCAGCTTCGATTGATGGAGCTCCGGGCTGTCCCTCAGGAGCTTCACGACGAACGCGTGGATCGACGCGAACGGCCGCGTGCCGAGCCGCGCGAGCCACGCCGGCTCGACGGCGCGCAGCGCGAGCGGATGATCGCCGCGCAGCGATTCGATCGCCCACCCGCACACCAGATCGTTCTCCGCGCTCTCGAGGAGGCGCAGCAGCGGCGCCGGCGACAGCTTCCACGCGTTCGGATACGCGCGCTGCGCGAGCACCTCGTCGCCGGTCGGCGGCGTGAAGTTCGACGACAGCCGCTCGTACTTCATCCGGCCGTGATTCCAGATGTGCGCCGCGACCACCGATTGCTGGTAGCGCCCGACGCCCTCCGGATAGTGGCGCAGCACCTCGACGCAGTACGTGGCGTACGCGTCGGGCAACGCGCGCCCGAGCAGGCGCAGATAGCGCCACGCCCGGCGCTTGAGATAGACGAACGTGCCGAGCTTGACCTCGCCGGTGCCGCCGGCCAGTTGATCGAGCCGCGACGCGATCGCGCCGAACATCGCGGCGTCGTGACGATCTTCGGCGAGCTTGTAGATCGCCTTCATCGCCTGCCACATGCCCCACTTGATCGGGCCCTTGCCGAACACGTCCATCAGCGCGGCGCGCTTGCTCGGCGTGCCGGTCTCGTACATCGCCATCAACAGCTTGCCGAGCCGCAACCGCGGCGGCGCAAACGTCGAGGCCTCGGCCGCGGCGAACGCCTCGCGGCGGGCGAGCTTGCGCTCGGTCGGGTTCTTGCCGCGCATCCCGCCGCCGACCTCGAAGCCGAGCGCCGACATCGTGATCGCGCCCGGGGGCACTTCGACGTCGACGCGATCCTCGGTGGATTCGCCGCGGTCGACCTCGGGCTCGCCGGGGTTGGGGTCGCTCTGCTCGAGGTAGCGATTGATCAGCGCGCCGAGCTCGGGCTCGTCGCACGCGATCGCGCGCTCGACATCGGCGAACGCCAGGCGTGTGCTTGCTCGCAAAGCGCGGCAAGCCTAGCGAAACGCCCCGGCCAGATCGTCCGGAGTGCGAACTATTTGATCACGGCGAGACGCGGCGATCGTTTCGGCTTCGAAAGGACCCGCTTCGCGATCTCGATCGCCGTACGAGTTGCGAGGTCCATGAACAGCTTCGCGTTCTCCGAGTCGGGGCTCGAGATCACGACCGGCACGCCGGCATCCCCCGCGAACCGGATCCGCGTGTCGATCGGAATCTCGCCGAAGAACTTCGTGCCGACCTCTTGGGCGAGGCGCTTGCCACCGCCGTGGCTGAAGATCTCGTCGTGATGCCCGCACGCCGGGCACTTGTAGTAGCTCATGTTCTCGACGATGCCGAGGATCGGAATCTCGACCTTCTCGAACATCGCGATGCCCTTGACGACATCGACGATCGAGACTTCTTGCGGCGTGGTCACCATCACCGAGCCGGTGATCGGAATCAGTTGCGAGAGTGAGAGCTGGACGTCGCCGGTACCCGGCGGCAGATCGCAGACCAGGTAGTCGAGGTCCCCCCACTCGACGTCGCCGAGGAACTGCTGGAGCAGGCGATGGACCATCGGGCCGCGCCACACGACCGCTTCATCCTTGTCGACGAAGAATCCGACCGAGACGACGCGCAGGCCGTGCATCTGCGCCGGGATGATCTTCGAATCCTTCGAGGCGGAGGCCGGAACCTCCGGCGCGCCGAGCATCGTCGGGATCGACGGGCCGAACACGTCGGCGTCGAGCAGGCCGACCTTCGCGCCGTGCTTGAGCAGCGCGAGCGCGAGGTTGACGGCGACCGTCGACTTGCCAACGCCGCCCTTGCCCGCGGCGACCGCGATGATGTTCTTCGGGCCCTTCAGCACCGACTTGTCGCTCGGTGCCGGCTGGAACGCGGTGTTGACGTCGGCGATCACGGTGACGCGCTTCGCGCCGAGCGGCTTGAGGGCGGTCTCGATCCGGGTCTGCAATTCTTTGCGGATCGGCAGCGGATACGCGTGGGTCGGGATGTCGAGCCGCACGAGCACGTCGTCACCTTGGAGCTCGAACGTCCGCAGGATCCGATACGTGACGATGTCCGCTTCGAGCAGAGGATCGATGACGGTGGTGAGTGCCGCTCTGACTTGGTCTTCAGTGATCACGGTAGGTGGCCCATCTTCTCGCGCTTGGCTTCGAGATAGTTCGCGTTGTGCTCGGTCACGCCCACGACGTGCGGCTCGATCGCGGCGACCGCGATGCCGGCCTCTTCGAGACCGCGCCGCTTCGCCGGGTTGTTCGTCATCAGGCGCACCGAGGTGACGCCGAGGTCGCTCAGGATGCCGGCGGCGATCGCGTACGAGCGCGAGTCGGCTTCGAAGCCGAGCTCGAGGTTCGCTTCGACCGTGTCCTTGCCTTGATCTTGAAGCGCGTACGCCTTGACCTTGTTGCCGAGGCCGATGCCGCGGCCTTCTTGCACGAGATAAACGACGACCCCGCGGCCCTCGTCGCCGATCCGCTCGAGCGCCGCGTCGAGTTGCGCGCGACAATCGCAGCGCAGACTGTGCAGCACCTCACCGGTGAAACACGACGAGTGCACGCGGGTGAGGACGTCGCCGCCGGTGACGTCGCCGAGCACCATCGCGACGTGTTCCTCATCGACAAGTCCGACCGCCGTGGCGCCGAGCCCGCCCGGTTCGCCCGTCCGATAGACCACCGTGCGGAACTCGCCGTGGGGGGTCGGAAGCCGGGCTTCGGAGTACCGCGAAAGCATGTGTTGGGGGCGTGTATGGCCCCCGCCAACCGCCTTGTCAATCTGCTAAGGTCAGAGGGCAATGGCTGTTCGACCGACCGTGATCTGGCCCGATTCTCGGCTGCGCGAGCCGACGGTCGAAGTCACGTCATTCGACGATTCGCTACGCGAGCTGTACCGCGATCTGTGCGACTCGATGTACGCGGAGAACGGCCTCGGCATGGCGTCGCTGCAGATCGGCGATAACCGCAAGATCTTCATCGTCGAGCCCAAGCTCGCCGGGCTGACCGATACCGAGCTGCCGGTCGCATTCATCAACCCCGAGGTGATCGAGGCGAGCGACGAGGTCCAGGACAGCGAAGAGGGCTGCCTGTCGTTCCCCGACATCTACGTCAAGGTCAAGCGCCCGATGCGCACGCGCGTGCGGGCGTTCGGCATCGACGGCAAGCTGTTCGAGCTGTCCGGCGAAGGCCTGCTCGCACGCTGCTTGCTGCACGAGAACGATCACCTGACCGGCAAGTTGCTCGTCGACTTCGTCGGTCCGTTGAAGCGGCAGATGATCAAGAAGAAGCTGCAGAAGATCAAAGACGCCGAAGCCGAAGACGCCGAAGTCTAGGGCGCTTCGCCGCCTTCAACGCCGTCTTCCTCGTCCTCGGGTGGAGTGACCGGCTCGGTACCGAACGCGGTCGGACTCCAGATCACGCGCTGGATCACGAGGCCATCGAGCACGCGCAGCTCGCGCGGATCTTCGGTCTCCATGCACGCCCGACTGAAGTTGACCGCCACGTGCTCGCCCTTCTTGAAGCACGTCGGGTTGTTGCCCCAACACGTGCAGCGCGTGAGGTCCTTCGAGTGCTGGAACGCTTCGCCGGCGCGCCACGCGCGACCCGCGACCGTGACCTTGTTGCTGGTCGCGTGGATGTTGTAGATGGTCGCGTCGTCATCGAGCACGATGAACGCGAGCTGCTCCTTGCCGTCGTAGATCTGATATTCGAGCGCCGGATCGTTGACCGGTACGACGCGAAACTGCGGCAGCATCGCGCGCAGGCCGACCAAGGTCGCGACGGTCTTGCCGTCGATCGGACCGAATCCGGTTTCGGTGATGACGATCGCGCCGGGCGCCGACGGCCCCTGGGGGGGCACGGGTGGTGGCGATGCCCAGCAACCTGCGATCAGCACGATCCACGCGAAGCGCATGGCTGATTCTAGCCGGTGTAGGGTGCGCACATGGTCGATAGCGTGTTCGTTCGTGGTCTCGAATTCGAGGGCAACCACGGGTACTCCGCCGCCGAACGCCGCGGCACTCGACGGTTTCGCGTCAACCTCACGCTCGAGCTCGCGCTGACCGAGGCCGCAGCGTCCGATCGGATCGCCGACACCGTCGACTATTTCAAGGTCTCCGACATCGTGATCGCGCTCGGCACCAAGTCGACGTTTCGCTTGCTCGAGGCACTCGCGGGCGCGATCGCTGCGAAGATCCAAGAGCTGTATCCGCGCGCCGCGGTCGCGATCGAGCTCGAAAAACTGGCACCGCCCTGCCCCGGCGTGCCCGCTGCATGCGGCGTCCGGTTACACCTTCCCGCGAAGTCGTGATTCCCTCTTGAGCCCGCCACGTAACCGAGCTAAGCCCCCGCCATGATCGAGCGCGACCCCAAGACCTTGGCCCGGCTCCAGACCGTGGTGACCGCGCTGATCGAGCACCGGGTTTCGACCTCGCTGGTCGACGTCGAGCGCGCGCTCGCTCGCTGGCGCTCGGGCGCGCATTCCGCGCTCGCCGCCCACGGCGCCGTGCTCCGTCACGCCGCCCGCTGCGAGCGCACGGTCGAGCGCGTGACCGCGGCCGCCGGCGACCGTCCCGAGGGCATCCTCCGCGATGCCGTCGATGCCGGCCTGATGAGCGCCGAAGAATTCGTCGAGATCGTCGGCAAGCCGCCGGAGGAGATCGAGACGATCGGCGCGCTCCGCGATGACGACGATGCGAGCGCACCGGATAAGCGCCGCACGATGGAGCAACTGCTCGCGCGTGGACCGGTGCTCGTCCACGTCGACGCGCGCCGCACCGAGGTCGCCGTGCCGCCGCGGTTTCGCGCCGATGCCTCGCTCGTGTTGCGCTTCGGCTACACGCTGCAACCGGCGATTCGCGACCTCTGCATCGACGACGAAGGCATCTCCGGCACGCTGACGTTCGGCGGCTCGCCGTTCCACGTCATGCTGCCGTGGACCGCGGTCTACGCCGCGATGGTCGAGGGTGAGCAACGCGGCACGGTGTGGCCCGAGGATGTCCCCGAGGACGTCCTCACCGGCTCGGGCGATCAGCCCGCCGCGACGACGATCCCGACCGCGACCACGACGACGATGGAGATCGAGCCGGCCGCGAAGCGTGTCAACCACCTCAAGCTCGTCGAGTAATGCGCGCCCTGTCGCTCGCGATGCTCGTGGCGTGTAGCGGCTCGCCCGATCCGATCGCGAGTCCGTCGAACGCAACCGTGCATCGCGCGACGCCCGCGCCGCGGCTCGCGTGGGCCACCCACGGCTTCGTGACCGACGCGTTTCCGACGGTCGCGCGCGCCGGCGAGCTCGTCGTGATCGCGGCGACCGAGCGCGATGGCGAACGCGGCTATCCCAATCTGCGGCTCGAAGTCCGCGATCGCGGCGATCACACCGTGCAGACGATCCAGGTCCTCAACTCGAACGAGTACGAGCAACTCGCGCCGGGCGGCACGCCGGGCAAGACGCTGCTCGATCGGATCGCGGCGGCGAACACCGAGCTCGTGAAGCTCCACGACCTCCACGATCTCGTCGCGATGAACAAGCTCGAGGTCCAACCCGCGAGCGACAACGCGCTCGCCCACCTCGCGATCGGCGATGGCCTCGATGTCGATTGGGGCGGTGATCACCTACACATCTTTCGCCACAACTCCGATCGCGCGGTCGCGATCCGCGATGCGAGGGGCTGGCAGGCGCCGACCCACAACGACTGCGACTACCCGGCGTTCCTCGCGAACGCCTATCACGTTCCCGAGATCACGGTGATCGTCGTCGAGCTGGCCTATCGCAGCCCGTCCGATATGTGCGGCGTACCGAGCGATCAGCTCCACGTCGTGACCTGGTAAGCGGTAAGCTCTCGAGATGCGCTCGCTCGTGCTGGTCCTGGTCGCCGCCGTCACCGTCGCCGTCGTCGCATGCGGAAAGAAGCCGGATCCAGGCGCCGGATCGGCGGGAGCTTCGCCCGCGGTCGTCAGTCATGGCGAAGCCGCGCTCGCGAAGATGAGCGAGCTCCGCGATCAGGCCTGCGCGTGCAAGACCAAGCTATGCGCCGACGGAGTCTCGGCCGCGGTCAGGCAATGGTCCGCCGACGATCTCAAGGCGAATGGCCCGCTGACGTACACCGACGAGCAGAGCGAGCGGATCGTGAAGATCGCCGGCGACCTCGGCACGTGCGTCGAGCACGCGATCAGCCCGCCGCATCCCGAGCACGGGCCCGAGTAGCTAGCCGTTCGCTGCAGCAGCGGCCGCCGCCGCGCGACGCGCTTGCGCCTCGGCAGCTTCGCGCTTGCGCTCGTCGGGATTCTCGTCGAGCCACGCCTGCAGCGACTCCTGCGTGATCTCGATGACGAGATCCTCATCGCCGATCTTCGCCTGACATGCGAGGCGCGACTCCGGTCGCACGTCGAACGCCTTGTCCATGATGTCGTTCTCTTTGTCGTGGACCTCGGGCAGCGAGTCGATGCCCTCGTGGACCCAGACGTGACACGTCGAGCAGGCGAGGTTGCCGCCGCACGCGTGACCGACGCGCGCGTGACACGCTTCGGCCACGTCGAGGATCGATTCGCCGCGCTTGACTTCGATCTCGAGCGGACCGGTCGACTTGAGACCGTGAGGATTGAGGAAACGGACACGCGGCATTAGTGGTTCACCTGAGTCTCGGCCTCTTCGAGCGTGAGGCCGTGGAGCTGCGCCTCGACGGCGCGATTCATGCGCGCTTGCGCGAACGGTTTGGTCGCGAGGTCGAGCGCCTCGATCAACGAGCGGATCTTCAGGTGATCGTCGCCCGCGATCGCGTGCTCGAGCTGCTGCATCGCAGCGACGCCCGCGGCGCGCACGTCGGCATCGAGCAGGTGCTCGCCGGCCGCCGCATCGCTGGTGAACGCGCCGCGCGTGGCGGCGAGGATGCGCTCGCCCTCGACCCGCTCGGTCAGGAGGTTGCGCAGTGCGAGGTCGGACTCCGCGTAGTCGAACGATTCGATCAGCATGCGCTCGACCTCTTCGTCGGACAGGCCGTACGACGGTTTGACCTCGATCGAGGCTTCGATGCCGGTCGTGAGCTCCTTCGCCATCACCTTCAACAGGCCATCGGCATCGACGAGGAACGTGACCTCGAGGCGCGCCATCCCGGCGATCATCGGCAGCACGCCGCGCAGCGTGAACCGCGCGAGCGAGCGACACGCGTCGGCGGTCTCGCGCTCGCCCTGGAGCACGTGGAGATCGAAGCCGGTCTGGTTGTCCGCGTAGGTCGCGAACGTCTGGGTCGCACCGGTCGGGATCGTGGTGTTGCGATGGATCAGCTTCTCGACGACGCCGCCCATCATCTCGAGGCCGAGCGACAGCGGCACGACATCGAGCAGCACGACCTGCTGGTCGCCGCCGCCGAGCACGTCGGCTTGTACCGCGGCGCCGAGCGCCACGACCTGATCGGGATCGAGATCGGACAGCGGTTGCTTGCCGAACAGCTCGGCGACGAACTCGCGCACGACCGGCGATCGCGTCGAACCGCCGACGAGGATCACGCCGTCGAGCTGATC
Organism: Kofleriaceae bacterium; assembly: GCA_039935615.1. GTDB lineage: Bacteria > Myxococcota_A > Polyangia > Haliangiales > Haliangiaceae > JABFXX01. The sequence continues at coordinate 39,271 of JBDTJY010000297.1, read as the reverse complement.
CTTGGTGAGCTCGGCATCCTTCAACACGCGGCGGCACGCCTTGCCACAGCGATCGAGCAGCGGCTTCGCCCAGGCCAACAGCTCGGCGCGCGTCACCACGCGCTCGATGCCATTCGACTTGTAGAGCGCGGTCTCGGACTCGGTCAGCGCCTCTTTCACGCGCCGCGCTTCGACGAGCGCCGAGGCGATCGCCTTGCGGTCGCCGCCGAGATCGCCACCAAGATCTCCGGACAGGGCCGTCGCGATCGAGCGATCGAGATCGTCGCCGCCGAGCGCGCTATCGCCGCCGGTCGCTTTGACCTCGAACACGCCATCGACCAGCTTCAAGATCGACACGTCGAACGTGCCGCCGCCGAGATCGAACACCGCGTAGACGCCCTGTGATCCACGGTCCAACCCGTACGCGACCGCGGCCGCCGTCGGCTCCGCCATCAGGCGCAGGACCTCGAGCCCCGCGAGCCGGCCGGCATCGCGCGTGGCCTGGCGCTGCGCATCGTCGAAGTACGCCGGCACCGTGATCACGGCGCCTTCGATCGGACCGCCGAGCGCGGCTTCCGCTCGCAGCTTCAGCGCCTTCAGGATCTCCGCCGAGACCTCGACCGGCGAGACCTCGCGCGAGCCGACCTTCACGCGCACCGCGCGGTCGTCACCGACGAGCTCGTACGGCAGCATCGCACGTACGCTCTCGACATCTTTCAAGCCGCGACCGATCAGCCGCTTGACCGACGCCAGCGTCTCCCGCGGCTGGTCGAGCCCGCGCTTCAACGCCTCGCGGCCGACCAGGATCTCTTCACCGTAGTGCACGACCGACGGCACGATCGGGTCATCGCCGATCACGACCGGGCCACCATCGGTGACCCACGCGACCAGGCTATTCGTGGTGCCGAGATCGATCCCGACGACGCGCAGCTTGCAGGCCTCTTTGATCGTCGCTTGGCCCGGCTCTGAGATCTGCAACAACATGCCTAATCCTCGTCCAGCGCTGCGTCGCACTCTTCGAGGTAGCGATCGATGTAGCGCAAACTGATCACCACGCGCTTCACGCCTGGCCAATCGCTCGCGGCAAACAAGCCGTCGAGCTCGAGCAGTGCCTGCGCGCGGCGGCTCTGCATCTGACTCTGGAGTGCCTCGAGCTTCGCCGTATCGTTCACCAGGCGCGCTTCCGCGAGCTCCTCGCGCGCCTCGAGCACGGCCATGATCTCCGCAGGATCGAGGCGCTCGTTGTCGCCGATCGTGACGCCGTGACGCTCGAGCATGTACTCGGCGCGGCCGACCGGCTTCTTCAGCACGGCGTACGCGTCGTTCAGCGCACGCGACTTCGAGAGCGCGGCCACGCGCTCGGCCACGGGGGCCGACGCGAAGCGATCGGGGTGCAGTTCCTTCGACCGTTCGAAGAACGCACGCTCGATCACCTGGGCATCGAGATCGAACCGCGCGGGCAACCCGAGCAGCTCGAACGCGTCAGAACTGGACCGACTCTCCACAGCCACACGCGCCCTTGGCGTTCGGGTTGTTGAACTTGAACCCGTGACCCATCATGCCCTTCACGAAGTCGAGGGACATCCCGCCCAGGTACACGAGCGACTTCGGATCGACGACGATGCCGACGCTCTCGCCTTCCGGCGTGATCGCCGAAAACACGCTGTCGGTCGCCTTCGGATCTTCGGCCCACTCGAACACGTACGTGAAGCCCGTGCACCCACCGCCGCGCACGCCCACTCGGATCCGAGCGTTCGGCGTGCCGCGCTTGGTGCGCTGCTTCGCGATCTCCTGCGCTGCCGCCACGGTCACTTCCACTTCCTTCTTGGAGATGGGAGTCCGACCCTCGGGAGGAGCCTTCGCAGTCTCGCTATGGGTTGCGGTCGCGCTCATGGTTACGCGTGCTTCTTCTTGTAGTCCTCGATCGCCGCCTTGATCGCATCTTCGGCGAGGACCGAACAGTGGATCTTGACCGGCGGGAGGTTGAGCTCCTCGACGATCTGGGTGTTCTTGATCAGGGCCGCTTGCTCGAGCGTCATGCCCTTGATCATCTCGGTCGCGAGCGAGCTCGACGCGATCGCCGAGCCGCAACCGAAGGTCTTGAACTTCGCATCCGCGATCTTGCCGTCGACGACCTTGATCTGCAGACGCATCACGTCACCACACGCGGGCGCGCCGACCAGACCGGTGCCGATATCATCGGCCTCGTCCTTGGCAAACGTGCCGACGTTGCGGGGATTGTCGTAGTGATCGAGAACTTTTTCTGAGTACGCCATGGGTTTTCTCTCTTACCAGCTCAGTGAGGGGTCCACTGGATCGAATTGATGTCGATGCCGTCCAGGTGCATCTCCCACAACGGGGACAGCGAGCGGAGCTTCTCGACCGACTTGACGACGATGTCGATCACGAAGTCGATCTCGGCTTCGGTGTTGAAGCGGCCGATCCCGAACCGGATCGACGAGTGTGCGAGGTCATCACCGGCGCCGAGCGCGCGCAGCACGTAGCTCGGCTCGAGCGACGCCGACGTACACGCCGAACCCGACGACACCGCGACGTCCTTGAGCGCCATCAGGAGCGACTCGCCCTCGACGAACGCGAACGAGATGTTCATGTTCCCCGGCAGGCGGTGCTCCATCGAGCCGTTGACGTAGACCTCGGTCAGCTTCGACGTGATGCCGCGATACAGCCGATCGCGCAGCGCGGTCAGGCGAATCGCCTCGGCCGGCATCTCGTCTTTCGCGAGCTCGGCCGCTTTGCCGAACGCGACGATCATCGGGACCGGCAAGGTGCCCGAGCGCATGCCACGCTCGTGACCGCCGCCGTCGATCATCGGATCGATCCGGATCCGCGGCTTGCGGCGCACCCACAGCGCACCGATGCCCTTGGGGCCGTAGATCTTGTGCGCGGAGAGCGACACCAGGTCGGCCTTCGCCGCTTCGACATCGAACGGAATCTTGCCGGCGCCTTGCGCGGCGTCGATGTGGAACAGCGTCTTGGGGTTCTTCGCCTTGATCGCCGCACCGATCGCGTTCGCATCCTGGACGACACCGATCTCGTTGTTCGCGACCATCACGCTGACGAGCAGCGTCTTGTCGGTCATCGCGTCGGTGATCATCTTCGGCGTGACGATGCCGTCCTTCTGCGGCTTGAGGTACGTGACCTCGTAGCCCTCGCGCTGGAGGCGCTTGCAGGTATCGAGCACGCACTTGTGCTCGGTCTCGACGGTGATGATGTGGTTGCCCTGCTTCTTGTAGAAGCTCGCGGCGCCCTTGATCGCGAGGTTGTTCGACTCGGTCGCGCCCGAGGTCCACACGATCTCTTTGGCATCGCCGCCGATCAATGCGGCGACTTGCGCGCGCGCATTCTCGACCGCCGCCTCGGCCGTCCAGCCGAACACGTGGTTGCGGCTCGCCGCGTTGCCGTAGTTCTGCGTGAAGAACGGCAACATCGCTTCGACGACGCGTGGGTCGACCTGGGTGGTCGACTGGTTATCCATGAAGATCGGAATCTGGAGCTCGGACGACGACATCAGTTGTTTCCTTCACGAAAGAGCACGGTGACCGGGACATCGAAGTCCTTGTCCGTCTTGTCAGGCTTTTCTGGAGTCCCGTGGCGCGTGAGCGAGAGGCCGGCGAACAGCGGCGGCGCCTCACCCTTGCGGTGGCCCTGGTGATCGCAATCGCCGCACTCCGACGGCGCGTGCTCGGTCGAGCACGGCTGACACGAGTCGAGATAACCGAGCGCCTCGTCGAGGTCGTTCTCGATCACCTGGAGCTGCGTGATCTGATCGCGGATCTGCTGGCGCTTCTCCTGGAACATCGAGAGCACGCGGGCGCTCGCCTCGGGGGCCGACTTCGCGTTCTGGAAGTCCTTCACGAACCCCTGGATCTCGGCGAGCGTGAAGCCGATCGCCTGGAGCTTCACGATCCATTGGATGCGTGCGACCGCCTCGGGACCGTAGAGGCGGAAGCCGCCGTCCGACCGCGTGCGAGGGTCGAGTAGACCGAGCTCTTCGTAGAGGTGCATCGCCCGGACGGTCTTGCCGACCGCCTTCGCGAGCTCTCCCACGCGCATCAATTTGGATTCACTCCCGTCCATACTTCAACCCTTACGTTCACGTAAGGTTGTGGTTCGTGAGCGGACTATGGTCGTGTTGATGTTAGGTGTCAATGGCAAACCCTCACCTTTACGTGAGATACAAGGATCAGGTGCGTACTTGGTGGGGAATCCTCGTGGCTTGCGGCTGTTACCAGCCCAGTCCGCTCACGCGTGGCAGCCCGTGTTCGGTCGACGAGCCGACCTGCCCGACCGGCCAAACCTGCATCCCCATGGACGGCGTGTTTCGGTGCGAGGTCAACTCCGGCCTCGGAACAACCGACGGTCAAGTGCCGAACGACGGTCCACCGGCCGGCACTCATCGAATTGCGTACCCGGCCTCCGTCAGCGCGTGCGTCACGACCGAGTTTCCGGGCACCGATTTCTGCACCGGCGTCTACACGGCGACGTCGCTCGTCGTCACCAAGCTGGACACGTCGACCAGCGCGCCGCTCTACACGTACCTCCGCTTCGATCTCGATAGCGCGTTCACGACGGTCGCCGCCGTCACCCTGCAGATGACCGCGCTCGACACCGCGCAAGCCGCGAGCGATCAGAGCGGCACCGTGTGGCAGGCCGATCCGTTCACGCAACAGTCGCTCGACCAGACGTTTCCCGGCAAGACGACCATGGCGGTGCTCGCGACCGATCGCGGCACCGTCATGAAAGGCGCGGTCGTCGAGTGGTCGCTCGCGAGCTCGCTCGCCGCTGCGAACGGCGTGCTCTACCTCGAGCTCGAGTCCGCGTCGACGAACAACGTGATCTACGACAAGTCCGCGCCGCCGACGCTGTTGATCGACGTCTACTAGTTCGCCGTCGCGGTCGCTTCGAACGAGCGGATCACCGTGACCTTGATCTGGCCGGGGAACGTCAGCTCGTCGGAGACCTGGGTCGCGATCTCGGTCGACATCTCGACGACGGTCGCGTCGTCGACCTCGTTCTCGCGGACATAGACGCGGAGCTCGCGACCGCCGTGCACGGCGTGCGCATGCGTGACGCCGCGGCGATCACCGCCGATCCGCTCGAGATCCTCGACCTTGGTGTTGAAGCCTTCGGTCTGTTCGCGGCGAGCGCCGGGTCGCGCACCACTCATCGCATCGGACGCGGCGACGAGGTATGCGTAGACCGAGTTGCACGGCTCGTCGGCGTGATGCGCTCCGATCGCGTTCGCCACCAGCTCGGGCTCGCCGAGCCGGCGCGCGATGTCGGCACCGATCACGGCATGGCTGCCTTCGATCTTGTGGGTCAGCGCCTTGCCGATGTCGTGCATCAGCGTCGCGCGGCGGGCGAGCGCAGCGTCGAGCCCGAGCTCGGACGCCATCATGCCGGCGAGGAAGCTCGCCTCGACCGCGTGCAGCCACTGATTCTGGGTGTAGCTCGTGCGGAAGTTGAGCGCGCCGACGAGCTCGACGATCTCGGGGTGCGCCTTCGCGACGCCGAGCACCTGGAACGCCTTCTTGCCGAGCGAGCGGATCTCTTGATTGATCACCTCGCGCGCCTTGGTCGCCCAGGCGTCGGGATCGCGGCGCGCGTCGTCGATCGACTCCGGCTTCTTGACGAAGCGATGCAGCGCACGGCGCACGACCTCTTTGCCGACGCCGTCGAGGCCCTCGAGGCGGATCGCGTCTTTGTCGTCGTTGATCTGGAGCTGGATGCCGGCGACCCGTTCGAGCGCGCCGTGGATCGCCATGTTGTTGTCGGCGACGATCGCGACGATGTCGGGACCGCAGCGCAGGTTCGAGGCGTTGCGCTCGGTCAGGAAGTGCATCGAGCAGCGCGCCGCCGCGATCTCCATCACGCGCTTGGCCTCGCGATCGTGCGCGGGGTCGGCGGCGTTTTGCTCGGCGTTGCGGACCAGTGCGGCGGCCTGCGCGCGCGCGTCTTCGATCCACACGCGCGACATGTCCTTGATCAACTCCTGGACCGGCACACCGGCGCGGGTCTCGAGCTCGCCGCGCACCGACTCGCGCTTGCGGCGGATGTCTTGATCGAGTCCGTTCGCGCGATCGCGGCGCGCCTGGACGTCCTTGTGGATCTGATCGAGCGCGGCCTCGCGCTGCTCGACGGCGTCCCACTGCTGGTCGACCTCGGCACCCCGTGCCGCGAGCGTGTCCTCGCGCGCGTTGAGCGTGGCCTCGATCGCCGCGAGCTCCGCGTCCGCCGCGGCGCTCTGTTCGAGCGCGTCGGTGCGCGCCGCGGTGTCGAGCGCTTGTTTGGTCGCCGCCGCTTCGAGCTGCGCCGCCTTGGTCTGCGCCGCCGCCGCGGCCTTGGCCTCGATCAGCGCGTGATCGCGCGTGCGCGCGGCTTCCGCGGCGCTCGTCCGCATCGCGAGGTAGCCGGTCGCGAGCAGCGCGACGAGCCCGACGACGATGGCGACGACCATGCCCTCACTATAGCCGGTTATGGCCGTTCGAGATCGTCGGAGCTACCGCGCTTTGCGCTCCCGGTGCCGCCGCCGTGATGGATCACGTTGACCACCGGGAGGTGCTCGAGCGGCACCTGGATCACCATGTTCTCGGTCACCACGAGCTGCTTGGACTTCTTCTTATAGCCGGCGAGCCGGAGCTCGATCGTGACCGGCGTGGTGGCGAGCGGCAACTTGAACGTCGTAGGCGTCTTGCCGAGCAGCTCGTTGTCGGCGCTGTAGATGTTGGCGCCGGACGGCACGCTATCGATGTTGATGTCGGCGGTCTTGACCGCGACGACCGCGACGACCGCGACGCCGGCATCGATCACGATCCGAGCCTGTGCCGCATCTGGACGTCCCGCATCGATCGCGATCGCGGCGACGTGACCGGCATCGGGAGGCGCCGCGACCTGGGTCGCGACCGCCGATCCGGCCGAGCCATCGCCCGAGCGCGCGTCGACGTTCTTGCGCCCGAACCACGCCACCGCGAAGCCACCCCCGCCGAGGCCCATGATCAGCGCGACCACCAGCACGATCGGCCACACGCGGCGGGTCGGCCGTGACGAGTACCCGAGCGGCGTCGCGATCCGCATCGTGTTGGTCTTGAGCTGCGCCGGCACCGACATGTTCGGTCCGTCGGGCATGCGCGGCGGGATCAACGAGCCATCGCCGATCATCGTCGCGTTCGCCGCGGCACCCGGTAGCGACGGCGGCGACACCAACGGCAGGTCGCTCGAGAGCCCGAGCCGCGTCTTCTGCTCCTGCGCCGCGTACGCCATCACGGTCTTCGCGTCGACCTTGAGCTCGCCCGGCGCGAGCGAGCGCGCCGGAGCCATCGGCGGCGAGCGATGGAGATAGTTCTCCGGATCGAGCAGCGCCTCGCGCAGCGCGACCATCGTCGGAAACCGCGCGTCGGGTTGCTTCATCAAGCAGCGCAGCAGGATCTGCTCGACGCTCGGCGGGATGTTCGGGTTGTACTGGCGCGGCGGCGGCGGCAACTGAGTCACCTGCTTGACCAGGATCTCGCCCATCGACTCGCCGTCGAACGGCAGCGCGCCGGTCATCATCTGGAACAGCAACACGCCGAGCGCGTAGATATCGGTGCGGTGATCGAGCGTGACGCGGCTCTCGCACGCCTCCGGTGACATGTACTGGGGGGTCCCGAGCAACACGCCGGCCGCGGTCTTCACCGCCGACATGCTGCCGGCCGCGAACATCTTCGCGAGCCCGAAATCGAGCAGCTTCACGTAGTCCGGGTCGCCGAGCCGCATCGTCAGCATGACGTTGTCGGGCTTGAGGTCGCGATGGATGACGCCGGCTGCGTGCGCCGCCGCGAGCGCACTCGCGATCTGCGCGCCGATGTGAAGCGCGCGTCGCGTCTCGAGCACGGCCTCGGCCCCGAGCACCGACGCGAGGTTTTTCCCCTCGAGGTACTCCATGATGTAGAAGTGGTCGCCCTCGGGCGTCGCACCGAAGTCGAAGATCTCGACGATGTGCTCGCTGCCGATCTTGTTGACGGCCTTCGCCTCCTGGAAGAACCGCTGCACGACCTCGCGGTTCGACGCGAGCTCGCGATGGATCACCTTGAGCGCGACCTTCTTGCCGATCAGCGGGTGCTCGGCGAGATACACGGCTCCCATGCCGCCCGTCCCGATCTTATTGAGGACGCGGTAGTTCCCGACGGTTTGCCCGGAAGCGATCAGAGCGCCTGTAGTTTAGCTCATCGCGCGGGCGACGCGCAGAACTGGTCATAGTCGACGAGCTGGATCTTCGCGCGGTCGACGCCCTCGCCACAGGTCGGGCATTTCGGATCGCGGCGCAGCTTGAGCTCGCGGAACTTCGCTGCGAGTGCGTCGTAGATCAGCAGCCGGCCCGCCAGCGAGGTCCCGAGCCCGAGGATCAGCTTGATCGCCTCGGTCGCCTGCAGGGTCCCCATGACGCCAGGTAGGACACCGAGCACACCACCCTCCGCGCACGACGGCGCATCTTCGGGCGGCGGCGGTTGTGGATACAGGCAGCGGTAGCACGGCGCGCCGTTCGCCGGAAACACCGTGAGCTGGCCCTCGAACCGGAAGATCGACGCGTGGATCACCGGCTTGCCGAGCTTCAACGCGACGTCGTTGACCAGGTAGCGGGTCTGAAAGTTGTCGGCGCCGTCGATGATCACGTCGTACGCGCCGAGCAGCTCCTCGGCGTTGCCGGAGTTGATCCGCGTGCAGTGCTTGACGACCTGGACGTCGGGGTTGAGGTTCTTGAGCGTCCGCTCGGCGGAATCGACCTTCAGGATCTGCAGCCGATCGTTGCCGTGGAGGATCTGGCGCTGCAGATTCGACACGTCGACCGTGTCGTCGTCGATCATGCCGAGCGTCCCGACCCCGGCCGCGGCGAGGTACATGCTCGACGGCGAGCCGAGGCCACCGGCGCCGATGCACACGACCTTCGCGGCGAGCAGCTTCTGCTGACCGGCGAGGCCGACCTCGGGCAACAAGATGTGGCGCGAGTAACGAGTCTCCTGATCGGCGCGCAGCGAGTGCGGCGTGACCCAGGGCTGACCGGCTTTCTTCCAGCCCGAGAAGCCACCGGCGAGCGAGCGCACGTTGGTGTAGCCGAGCTCCTGGAGGGATCGCGTCGCGAACAGCGAACGCACGCCCCCGGCGCAGTACACGACGATCGGCGCGGCGCGATCGGTGACGGTCTTCTCGATCTTCGACTCGAGGAAGCCGCGCGGGATCCACACGGCATCGGCGAGCGCGCCTTGGACGTACTCGTCGGCCTCGCGACAATCGATGACGACGGGCTGGTTCGGTGACGCGGCCAGACTTGCCGCATCGATCTCGGGTAGGCTCGTGCGTAAGTCCTTCAATAATGAGTCGTATCCCGGCACGCGCGGACGTTACCACGAACTCTTGCTCGCACCCTCACGTGAGGGTAAGGTCCCCTTCGATGTCGACCGCTACTGCCGATTCATTCGTGAACGCCCCCGATGCCGCCCCCGGTCCGGAGTCGATGCTCCTGATCACCACGGGTGCCGCGACCAAGGTCAACGAGATCCGCGACGCCGAAGGGATCGAAGGCGCGATGGCGCTGCGGTTGCGCGTCGTCGGCGGCGGTTGCGCCGGTTTTTCGTACGACCTGTACTTCGACGAGCCGACCGAGGTCGATCGTCAGTTCGAGACCATGGGCGTGAGGTGCGTCGTCGACGAGATGAGCCTGATGTACCTCGCCGGTACGGAGGTCGACTACGTCGAGGGCCTCCAGGGCGCCGGCTTCAAGTTCAACAATCCGAACGTGAAGTCGACCTGCGGCTGCGGTTCTTCGTTTAGCGTTTAAGGATCGTCCCGGTCGTGTCCATCTCTGCTCTGCTCGAGCGCGAGCTCGGCGCGGCTGCGATCGTAGGTCCCGGCGACGAGCGTCTCGAGGACTACGGTCGCGACGAGAGTCCGCTGCCGGAGTTCTTTCCGCCGGAGTGCGCGGTCCTCGTCGAGACCGCGGCGCAAGCCTCCGCGGTGTTGCGGATCTGCCTCGAGCACAACGTCCCGGTCACGCCGCGCGGCGCGGGCTCGGGCATGGTCGGTGGCGCGCTGCCGGTGCGCGGCGGCGTGGTGCTGTCGACCGAGCGCATGCAGGCGATCAAGGAGATCGATCCGGACGATCTGATCGCGGTCGTCGAGCCCGGCGTGATCACCGGCAAGTTTCAAGAAGCGGTCGAAGCGGCCGGCGTGTTCTATCCGCCGGATCCGGCGTCGCTCGAGTACTGCTCGATCGGCGGCAACGCGGCGACCAACGCCGGTGGACCGCGCGCCTTCAAGTACGGCGTCACGCGCGACTACATGCTCGGCCTCGAGGTCGCGCTGATGGGCGGCGAGCTCTTGAAGTGCGGGCGGCGCACCGCGAAGGGCGTGACCAGCTACGACCTGGTCGCCGGCTTCGTCGGCACCGAGGGCACGTTCGGCGTGATCACCGAGCTCGTCGTCAAGCTCGTGCCGAAACCGCCGGCGGCCGCGACGATCCTCGGGGTGTTCGCCGACACCACCGGCGCCGGCACCGCGATCGAAGCGCTGCTGCGCCACGGCGTGCGTCCGACCGTGCTCGAGATCGCCGACCGCGCCTCGATCGACGCGATCCGCGCGAAGAGTCGCTACCGGTTCCCCTCGAACGCCGGCGCGATCGTGTTGTGCGAGGTCGACGGCGACGCCGATGCGATGGACAAAGCGATGGAACGGATCGGCATGTCGTTCGACGAGCTCGGTGCGCTCGACGTGCTGGCCGCGACCGAGCCGGCGGAGCGCCGCAACGTCTGGGAAGCCCGCCGGTTGATCTCGTCGTCGCTCAAAGAGGCCTACCGGATCAGGGTCAACGAAGACGTCTGCGTGCCGCGCGGGCGGATCGTCGAGATGCTCGCGCGCTGCGAACGCGTCGCCGCGGAGACCGGAATTCCCGTCGCCGTGTTCGGCCACGCGGGCGATGGCAACCTCCACACGAATCTCTTGTCGCAAGAAGATCCGGCCGACCCGGCGGTCCGCGCGAAGATGTGGGACGCCGCGAAGCAGATCTTCGTGCACGCGGTCGCGCTCGGCGGAACGCTGTCGGGTGAGCACGGCATCGGCCTCACGAAGCGGCCGTACGTCGAGCTCGAGCAGAGCGCCCAGTTGATCGAGTGGCAGCATCGCTGGAAGGCGATGTGGGATCCGAGCGGGTTGCTCAATCCCGGCAAGCGCCTGCCCGACCGTCAGAAGCGCTGCACAGAATAGTTTAGTTGCGGACGAACACGTACGCGGCGCCCGAGTCGACGGCGGCGTTATCGGTGCCGTCGCCGTCGATGCCGGTCGCGCTCGAGTCCTCGTCGAGGGCACCGACCGCGATCGTCGTCCCCCCGATCACGCTGAGGCCGAAGCGATCGGTCGCATCGCCGTGCGCCGCGACGAGGTGCTCGGCTTCGGTCCACGTCGTGCCGGTGAGATCGAAGAGGTAGGAGCCGCCGGCACCACCGGTCTCGGCGTTCGCGCCGATCGCGAGCGTGGTGGTTCCGAACGCCACCGACGAGCCGAACAGATCGCCGGCGGTTGGCGTCGGCGATTTCAGGTATGCGGTCGCGGCCCAGACGGTGCCGGTGCGGGTGAACACGCTGACCGCACCGCTGTTCACGACCGAGTTGTCGTCGGGCATCGTCGCACTCGCGCTGTCGTCGTTCGAGGTGCCGACCGCGAGCGTGTTGCCATCGTCGGACAGCGCGAGGCTCTGGCCGAACGAGTCGAGGGTCTCGGTGTTCGCGGCCTTGACGTAGGCCTGCTGCGTCCACGTCACGCCGGTCCGCGAGAACACGTAGGCGGCCCCGGCGTCGACCGCGAGATCGTTCGCCTGGTTGCCATTGATCCCCGTCGCCGCGCTGTCCTCGAGCGGCGCCGCGACGGCGAGCGTCGAGCCATCGCTCGAGAGCGCGAGCGCGTTGCCGAATCGGTCGCCGGCGGTCGGGTTCGACGCCTTGATGTACGCCTGCTGCGACCAGGTCATCGCGCCGAGCACGAACACGTAGACCGCGCCGGCACTCGCGGCGAGCTCGTTCGGCGTGCTGTTGATCCCGACCGACGAGCTGTCCTCGAGCACGGCGCCGGTCGCGAGCGTCTTGCCATCGTCCGAGAGCGCGACCGAGTAGCCGAAGTGATCGGCGGCGCCGGTGTTCGACGCCTTGAGGTACGTGGTCTGCGCCCACGTCGTGCCGGTGCGCGCGAACACGTAGACCGCACCGGCGGCGGCGGCCGTGTTGCCGGTCTGCACCGGATCGATGCCGGTCAGCGCGTTCGCTTCACCGTCCGCGCCGATCGCGAGCGTGTTGCCGTCGGCGGACAGCGCGAGCGACCGACCGAACTGATCGGCGGCATCGGTGTTCGACGCCTTGAGATACGCCTCCTGCATCCACGTCGTGCCGGCGCGCGTGAACACGTAGACCGCACCCGAAGCCGCCTTCGTGTTGTCGGTCTGGACACCGTCGACGCCGATCGCCGCGCTCGCTTCCATGTAGGCGGACACCGCGAGCGTGTTGCCGTCGGTGGAGATCGCGATCGCGACGCCGAAGTTGTCGCCCGCGTCGGTGTTCGACGCCTTGACGTACGCCTGCTGCGACAGGCTCGGGCCGGCATCGGCAGCATCGCCCGCGTCGGTGACCTTGAAGCCGTCGATCCCGAGGATCTGGCTGCACCCGGTCAGCGTCCACAGCAACAGAGCAAACCGCACTTCGCGATCCTAACGCATTAGAGTGAGGCCGTGGATCAACTGCTGACGGCCGACGACCTCGCGAGCTGGCGCTCGCTGTTGCAGCGTGTAGGTGCATCCGCCGCGGCAAGCTGGCTATCGCCCACCGCGATCACGGCGTGCGTGCTCGGCGACACGGAGTTCGCGGCGGCCGCACTCGAGCTGCTGCGCACGCCGGACGATCCGGGTGCGGTGCAGGTCGCCGCGGCGTTCCCCGAGGTCGTCGCGCTCGCGCATCCCCAGCCGGTCCAGGTCGAGCACGATCCGGGCAGCTCGCGTCCGTTGCTCGATCACGTCGCGACCCGGCTCCTCGGCACGAAGCTCGCCGGCCTCGAGGTGGCGGACCGCGCGCGATTTCAACGCGACGACGCGCTGAGCGCCGAGGCGTTCGCCGGGCTCGCCGCGATCACGGCGCGCGTGCTCGCCGCCGGGCTCGGCCCCGCGCTGCGCGCCGCGATCGTCCATCTCGACATCGCGAAGACGACGAGCCCGGCGCATCGCGCCGCGTGGGCCGCGCAGGGCATCGCGCTCGAGGTCCACAACGAAGCCGCGGCGACGATCCTGCGGCGCGCCGATCGCGCACGCTCGTGGCGGCTCGCCGTGCCGCTCGGCAAGCTCGCGATCGCCTGGGTCGAAGCGCACGGCCTCGCCGGCCAGCACGCGCGCGGCGAAGGCCCGATCATGATGTTCGCACCGCTGGTCGCGACGCTGCGCGCGCTCGCACCGCCGCTCGCGCGCGTGCTCGGCGTCGCGCCGCACGAGGCGATGCGGCTCGCGCTCGACGGCCTCCACGTGTTGAACGCGTGCGATACCGCGGCGGTCCGCGAGGGCCTGCTCGACGACAGGTTGCTCGACCGCCTCGCGCGCGTTCGCGATCAACTGCTGGTGGTCAGCGCGCAGGCCGCGTTCACCGATCCGTTCGCCGCGCTCCAGGCGCTCGCACCGCCGTCCGATCGCGCGCACCTCGCGGAGCGACTGCGCTCGCTGCGCGCGACCCGGCAGCGCGCCGGCGAGCCGGCGGCGATCGTCGACGATGCGGTCGCCGCGCTCGGCGAGACCGAGCTCGCGGCGTTCGCGCCCGCGTTGGGAACCTGCCAGCTCTGGTACTGCGAAGCCGCGACTAGCGCGCTGTCACCGGTCGCCCAGCTCGGCGTCCTCGCCGCCGTCGTCGGCGCCGCGCGCAAGATGGGCGTCGATGTCACGCGGCCGTGGCACGCACAGCTCCGCCCGCTCGTCGGTCCGCTCGCCGGCGACACCAGCGACGCGCGCTATCGCTTGCGGCTCGTCGAGGCCGCGCTCGCCCAGCGCCCGATCCGCGAGCTGCTCGCCGGTGGTGCGTCGCTCGGTCCGCTGGGCACGCTGTCGGCGCGGCTCGCCTCCGCCGGCGATCCGGACGCGATCGTGCTCGACTACGCCGACACCGCCGAGAGCTCCGCGCTGATCACGCTGCTCGGCCTCTACGAGACCCGCTCGGCGGTCGCGTTCCATCAGATGTTGAAGTCGCTGTGCGACCTCTACGGCCTGCGCAAGGACGAGTTCGATCGCGTTGCGAACGAAGCGAGCTACCTCGCCTCGATGAACGCGGCGCGCAGCGACAAGGATCGCATGCTCGATTTCGTACGCCCCGGCCGGATCGTCGAGATCGGGCCCGGCGGCGGCGTCGTGCTCGATCTGCTCGAGGCGCGGTTTCCGACGTCCGAGATCGTCGGCATCGATCTGTCGCGCGAGGTCGTCACCGCGCTCGAGAGTCGCGCGCGGGCGAACGGCCGCAACTGGCGCGTCGTACTCGGCGCCGCCGAGTCGCTACCGGAGCTGTGCAAGGACGTCGACACCGTCGTGTTCTGCTCGATCCTGCACGAGGTGTTCTCGTACACCGAGCCGCGGTTCGCACTCGCCTCGGTCGAGCGCGTGATCCGCGCCGCGTTTGCCGCGCTGCGCCCCGGTGGCCGGATCGTGATCCGCGACGGTGTGATGCCCGCGCCGGGCACGCGCCGGATCAAGTTCGTCGCGCCCGATGCGCGCACGACGTTCGATGTCTACGTCGCGCAGTTCGCAGGTCGACCGATCCGCTATCGCGAGCTCGGCAACGGTCGCGTCGAGCTCGCGACCGCCGATGCCATGGAGTTCCTCTACACGTACACGTGGGGCCCCGCGAGCTTCCCGTACGAGGTCCGCGAGCTCTACGGCATCCTCGAATACGACGCGTATGTCGCCGCGTTGGTCGACTGGTGCGGCGGACCACACCACGCCGAGGTCGTCGCGATTCCGGCCGCGCTGCGCAGCTATCTCCAGCCCGGCTATCGCGACAACCTGGCCGGCAAGATCGAGCTCACCGACGAGCACGACCTCGCGGTCGAGCTGCCCGCTTCGAACTGTCTGATCGCGATCGAGCGTCTGAGCTAAGGAACCGCGTCGGTCAGCTTCGCGATCGCCTCGACAAACTGATCGAGTGCGTCGAGGCCGGCCGGCAACTCGCCCCAAAGCCGTCCCGGATCGACGCCCGCATAGCCGTGTGCGATCCGATTGCGCACGGCAGCGACCGCACCGAGGCGGCGTGCGTGGTCTAGCGTGATGACGTCATGGCGCGCGAGGATCTCGAACGCCTCCGCATACGACCCCGGCAAGCCCCAGCCTTCGTCCGCCGCGATGTGCATCGCGACGTCGTTCGCCTCTTGGCCGGCGACCAGAAAGCTCAGCGCGAGTGCATCTTGGAGGTCGATCTCGGCTTCGAACGCTTCCTGCGATGCCGAGCGACGACGTCGAACGCGCCCGGCATGCTCGCGCAGCATCGCGAGCTTCTTCAGGAGGATCAACCGATCAGTCAAAGCGTGGGCCTCGTGAGATGGCGTCGAAACAACTCGGCCGCGCGGTGGAGAGCTTCGTTCGTGTCGGCGTGTTCGGACGCCGCATTCGCCCGAAATCGCACCCATTCCGTCGCAGGTTCGGCCAACAGCAACACCCCATCGCGCGCGATCTGCCAAGCGAGCGTAGTCGAAGCCCGGTCGATCCGGACGAGGTCGACCTCGTGCCCGACACGCAGGGAAAGCCGCGCCGCCAGGTCGAGCTCCTCTCCGAGCGCGAGCGCACCATCGCAGGGAAGAATCGCGAGATCGACGTCGCTCGCAGCGCGTGCACGGCCGGTGGCACGCGAGCCGAACAACACGGCGAGCCGCAGCGGAGGGCCCACTCTCAGCACCGTCGTCAGGTTCTCGATCAGCACCTCCATGCCCAGCGAGTATAGCGCGAGGTGTAGATCCTGCGCGCGAACCATCTGACCGGCTCAGGGTGAGCTGATGAGCTGGACGATCAAGGTCTGCAGCGCGACGAGGTTTCCGGGCTTCGTGAAGCCGTGGCCCTCGTCGGCGGCCGACAGATACCACACGGTTCCACCGGCGCCGCGCACGGTAGCGACGAGCCGATCGGCGACCGCGGCCGGCACGCGCGGATCGCGGCGGCCTTGCGCGACGAGCAGCGGCGCCTTGATCGAGCTCGCGCGGGCGAGCGGCGACAGCTTCGCGAGCCGCGCGCGGGTCGCGGCATCGCGCTCGTCGCCGTATTCGGCGCGGCGCGACGCGCGGCGATACGGCGCGGTGCCCTCGAGGAACGCGACGAAGTCGGCGATGCCGACGACATCGATGCCGGCGTGGAGCTGGTCGGGATACGCGATCAGCGACGCGAGCGCGAGGTAGCCACCGTACGACGTGCCCATCACGGAGACCCGCGTCGCATCGAGATCGGGCTGCGTCGCGATCCACGCGAGCACGGCGCCGACATCGCGGACCGGATCCTCGCGGTGCACGCCGTCGTCGGCGGCGGCGAACGTGCGGCCGTAGCCGACCGAGCCGCGCACGTTCGGTTGGACGATCGCGAAGCCGCGCGCGACGAGGGATTGCTCGAACGGAGCCCAGCGCGACAGCCACTGGTCCTCGGGACCGCCGTGGAGCTCGAGCAGGACCGGTGCGCGCGCCGGATGCGCCGGCCGCATCACGAGCGCCGGCACGGTCAGCTCGCCGGGGATGTGCACGTGCTCGGGCGTCACGAGTCCGGACACCGAGCCGAGGTCGGCGCGCGTCCATTGCGCGAGCGCCGCGGTCGCGACGTCGTACGTGAACACGTCGCGCGGGTGGTGCGGATCGCTAAACGAAAACGCGAGCACCGGCGACGCGGCGGCGAACCGGAGCTCCGTGATCACACCGCCGGTCGGCGCGTTCGCGGCGACGTGGTGCGCGTGCGTGATCGTGTCGTAGAGGTAGAGCACCGAGGCGCCGTCTTCGTTCGCCGTGAACGCGACCGTGCCGCCGTCGGCCGCGACCGCGAGTTGCGTGACGTCCCACGCGAGCTCCGGTGCGAGCAGGCGCTGGCCGCGCGTCATCAGCTCCCACACGTTCAACGCGTCGCCCGCCGATCCGATCGCGAACAGCTCGCCGTTCGCACCGAACTGCGCGCCCGGTGCGGCGACCCTCGGATCGACCGACGTCAAGGCGACGGCGTGGCCATCGTGCGCGTCGATGCGATATAGCGTCGACGAGTCGAGCGAGACCGTCTTGCGCGCGAGCAACTGGGTGCCATCGGCCGACAGATCGATCACGGCCCACCCGCCGTCGCCGGTGAACACCTTGCGCGGCGTCGTGCCGTCGAACAACCAGATCGCGGTCGCATCGGCGTCGGGCTCGGCCCACACGAGCCGCCCTCGCCGCTCGATCGGATCGGCGATCCGGCGCTCGGCGACGAGCGTGCGCACGCTACCGTTCGAGGTCTCGTACAGCCGATCGTCCTCGGTGCCGTCGCGATCACCAGCGACGTCGATCGCGCCGTGCTCGCCGAACGCGGCCCACGCGACGTCGACCGCGTTGGCTTCGACCACGACCGCCTTCGCGAGCGGCGCCGAGACCACCATCGCGTCGCCACCGTGGGCGATCAGCAGGCGCTTGCCGTCGTCGGAGATGTCGAGCAGGCGCGAGCTACCGATCGCACCGTAGGCGGCGAGCTGCGCACCGATCGCCGGATCCGGACGCGGTGCACCGGTGACGTGCAAGGCACCGAGGTCGTACGTCGCGCCGGCCAGCGCGGAGGTCGTGCGCGCGAGCTGCGTCGCGGACGCCGGCTGCGCCCCGCACGCCGCGAGCAGCGCGAGCGCGACTACTCGGCCTTGAGGAACGACGTCAGCTT
Source organism: Kofleriaceae bacterium (assembly GCA_039935615.1). Lineage (GTDB taxonomy): Bacteria > Myxococcota_A > Polyangia > Haliangiales > Haliangiaceae > JABFXX01. The sequence goes on along the minus strand of JBDTJY010000297.1, from coordinate 21,372 downwards.
CCACGTCCCGGCGCGCAGCTCGAGCGTGAGCTGCCACGCACCCGGCGCGACTTGACCGCCCGGGCACAACACGCGCTTGTCGCCGTCCGCGACGCATGCGGCGAGCGTACCCGCCATCGCATCGAGCGCGGTCGGATCGGCCTGCCACATCGCCATCGCCGTGTCGGCACCGGTGCCACCGCCGAGGCTCCACACGACGTCGTCGTCGAGCTGCGGCCGCAGCCCTTTGTAGTCGCGCTTCGCGAGGACGTCCTTGATCGTCGCGAGCTCTTTCGCCGCTTCGGCCGCGACGTTCTTGAAGCTCGCCGGATCGGTCCTCGGCGTGTTGTCCTCGGGAGGCGCATCGGCGGCCGGCGCTTCTTCCTTCATCGGGATCGCGTACTGCCGGATCCGCTTGTAGATCGCGACCTGCAACGCCTCGGTGCGGCCGTCGAGCCAGTGCGGCTTGTCGGCGCCGCGCATCTCGACCGGCATCGCCGCGCCGGGATCCCACGACGACGCGTGGCCGGTGACCTTGACGCGCCACGGCCGACCGCCGAGCACGTGGACCTCGAACCTAATGAAGTAGCGCTTGTAGGCGAGGCGCGTCGGCATGCCGGCCATCGCGGCCGAGTTGTTGCCGGCGCCCTGCTGAACGCCTTGCTGCTGCGAGATCACCTGCTGGTTGACCATCGTGTCATCGCAGGTCGATCCCGCACCGGCGCAGTTCGCATATTGAACCTGGTGCCACGACGTCGCGATCCGACCCGGGCCGGGATTCTCGTCGAGGTTCGGGTACAGGTCGCGGGTCGCGTTCAGCGCGGCCGAGTACACGATCGCGAAGTCGGTGTCGTACAGCGAGTGCCGTGCGGCCTGGACATCTTTCTTGTTCGATCCGCACGCGGCGACGAGGACGATTGCGAGGAGGGCGAAAATGATACGGTCGCGGCGACACATGGGAGGACGCCCTCGAAATAGCACATCCACCCGTCCAGACGCTGGGGCAAAAGCAGCTCCCAAGCGTCTCGGCGACAAAGAAATCGTCGCCGCCGAGGCAACCAAAGCCAGGGCCGCTCGATTGGCTCAGTTACTCGCCGAAGCGTGGCCTGACGCACGGGTCGAGCTCGACCACGAAGATGCGTACCAGCTCCTGGTCGCGACCATCCTCGCTGCGCAATCCACCGACAAGACGATCAACACGATCACGCCGGCGCTGTTCGTGAAGTACCCCGACGCGAATGCGCTCGCGCAGGCCGACCAGGGCGAGCTCGAAAAGCTGATCGTGAAGAGCGGCTTTTTTCGCAACAAGGCGAAGCACCTGATCGGGATGGCGCAGGCCGTCGTCACGCGTCACGGCGGCGAGGTGCCGCGCACGATGGACGAGCTGTGCGGCCTGCCCGGCGTCGCGCGCAAGACGGCGAACGTCGTGCTCGGCAGCGCGCTCGGCCTCGACGTCGGCGTCGTCGTCGATACCCACGTCACGCGCCTCGCGGCCCGCCTCGGCCTGACCACGCACACCGATCCGGTGAAGATCGAGCACGACCTGATGGCGATCGTGCCGAAGGAGCAATGGACGCCGTTCGCGCATCGCTTGATCTGGCACGGCCGCCGGGTGTGCATCGCGAAGAAGCCGGATTGCGAGCATTGCACGCTCGCGCCGCTGTGCCCGAGTGCGTTCGCGCCGGCCCAGCCCAAAGCTGCGTCGCCGCGCTCGCAATGGAATGCGCAGCAGCGCACCGCTCGTAAAGGCACCGAGGCGGCGGTCGCGAAAGCGAAGGAGCCGAAGCCCAAAGCGAAACCGAAATCGAGCGCGCGCGCATGACGCCGGTCTGCGCGGTCGGTGCGTTCATCTTCGACGCCCAGGATCGCGTGCTCGTGATCCAGCGCGGCACGCCCCCCGGCGAGGGCTTGTGGTCGGTGCCCGGCGGCAAGCTCGAAGCGCGCGAGACGCTCGCGCAAGCGGTCGCGCGCGAGGTTCGCGAAGAGACCGGCCTCGTCGTCGAGGTCGGGCCGCTCGCGTGCGTCGTCGAGCCGATCGGCGACGATTATCACTTCGTCATCCTCGACTACCTCGCTCGAACGATCGGCGGCGCGCTCGCACCCGCGAGTGACGTGCGCGATGCGCGCTGGGTCACCGACGCCGAGCTCGCGGCCCTGCCGCACACCGACGGCCTGCTCGCCGCGCTGGCGCGTGCGCGCGCCTCGACGTGGCGCTAGGAACAATCCGCGACGCCGCGAGGCCCATTCCGTCCGGCCCTCGCTACGCTGTTCGCCGCTGCGCGCACATCGTCGGGCTTCGCTCGGTCCGGACCCGCCGCTGCATGCTACACAGCGGCCGTGGTTCACCTCCCCGTCGTGCATGCGCAGCCCGAGCTCGCTCGCTCGGTCCGACGTGCGGACGTCACGGACGCGCAGTGGTTCGATTGGCGATGGCAGCTCGGTCACATGTTGACCACGGCGGACGAGCTCGCGACCGCGGTGACGCTGTCGCCGACCGAGCGCGCCGGCCTCGCGGCGTCGGCGCAACTGTTTCGCACGGGCATCACGCCGTACTACGCGAGCCTGATGGATCCGGTGCACGCGAGTTGCCCGATCCGCCTGCAGGCGATTCCGCACCCCGCCGAAGCCGACATCCGCGAGGAGGAGCTGCGCGATCCGCTCGGCGAGGACACACACAATCCCGCACCGTCGGTCGTCCACAAATATCCAGACCGCGTGTTGTTCCTGGTCGTCGACCGCTGCGGCATCTACTGCCGGCACTGCAATCGCCGCCGCCTGGTCGGTGGCGACGAGCCGCCGACCACCGACGAGCTCGAGGCCGGGCTCGACTACATCGCGAAGACGCCGCGGATCCGCGACGTCTTGCTCTCGGGCGGCGATCCGCTGTTGCTGTCGACCCGCCGCCTCGGCCACCTGCTGTCCCGGCTGCGCGCGATTCCCCACGTCGAGACGATCCGGATCGGTACGCGCCTGCCGGTGGTGTGCCCGATGCGGATCGACGACGAGCTGTGCGCGATGCTGCGGCGCCATCATCCGCTGTTCATCAACACCCACTTCAATCACCTCAAGGAGCTCACGCCCGAGGCCCGCGCCGCGTGCGAGCGCCTCGTCGATGCCGGTATCCCCGTCGGCAATCAGACCGTGCTGCTGCGCGGGATCAACTCGTCGGTCGCGGCGTTGCGCGCGCTGATGCGCGGCCTGCTGCGCTCGCGCGTGAAACCGTATTACCTGTTTCAAGGCGACACCGTGATCGGCACCGATCACCTGCGCACGCCGGTCGAGACCGCGCAGGAGCTGTACAAAGGCCTGCGCGGCTGGATCAACGGCATGGCCGTGCCGATGCTCGTCCTCGACGCGCCGGGCGGCGGCGGCAAGGTGCCGATCGTCCCGAACTACATCGAAGAGCTCGATCACGATCGCGTCACGGTGTCGACGTATCGCGGCGTCCGCATCGACTATCCGCAACCGCGCGAGCGTGACTGCAGCGTGCCGTACGACGCGATCTATTTTGCGGACGCGCCGTCCGACGACGATCGCGAAGGCAGCACCTGAACGTGATCATCCGACTCGCGAAGGAGCTCGGGTTCCATCGCGCGGCGGTGATCCCGATCGAAGCGCCCCGCCGGCACGCGCTGTACGAGAGCTGGCTCGCCGAAGGTCACGCCGGCGGCATGGCCTACCTCGCGACGCCGGAGCACATCGCGCCGCGCGGCGATCTGCGCGCGCTGCTCGCGACCGCGCAGTCGCTGGTCGTCGTCGCGCTCGCCTACGATCGCGAGGATCCGATTCCGGCCGGCGCGCTGACCGGCCTCCCCGGCCTCCCCGGCCTCCGGGGCAAGATCGCGCGCTACGCCCGCGGCGAGGACTATCACCTGGTGATGCGCGATCGCCTGGTCGCGCTCGCCGATCGGATCGCGGCCGAGCTCGGTCACGCCGTCGCGACCCGCCCGTGCGTCGACACCGCGCCGGTGCTCGAACGTGAATGGGCCGAGCGCGGTGGTCTCGGCTTCGTCGCGAAAAACACGATGCTGATCGCGCCGGGGCTCGGCTCGTACGCGGTGCTCGGCGAATTGCTCGTCGACGCCCGTCTCGAATCCACCGCCCCGCTGGAACCGACCAAGCCGCGCTGCGGATCGTGTCGAGCGTGCCTCGATGCGTGCCCGACGCGGGCGTTCGTCGACGCGTACGTCCTCGATGCGCGCCGCTGCATCTCCTACCTGACGATCGAATATCAGGGCGTGATCCCGCGCGAGCTCCGCCGCGCGATCGGCACGTGGATCTTCGGCTGCGACATCTGCCAGGAGGTCTGCCCGTTCAACGCGGGCGTCGGCGAGCCGCCCGATCCCCAGCTCCGCCCGCGCTCGCGCGATCACGCGGTGCCCGAGCTCGTCGCGCTCGCGGAGCTCAACACCAACCAACTGCGCCAGTTCGTCCGCCGGACCGCGCTGCGCCGCACGCCGCGCCCGGTCCTGCGCCGCAACATCGCCGTCGCCCTCGGCAACACGGGGTCGCCCGACGCGATCCCCGCGCTGACCGCGATGCTCGCCGACCGCCACGCGATCGTCCGTGCGCACGTGGTCTGGGCGCTCGGCGAGCTCGGCGGCGAGCTCCCGATCGACGATCCGGATCCCGACGTTCGCGCCGAGATCACTTCTGCGAGAGAAACTGCGGCGACGAGACGTAGTCCGCTACCGCCTTGATCTGCACGTCGCTGAGCGCGCCCTCGAACGCCGGCATCAGCTTGTTCTTCGAGCCGTGCTTGACCTGGCTCTCGACGAGGTACGTCGTGATCCGCGACCGCAGCTCGGGCGCACGCAGGTCCTTGACGCCGAGCTTGGCCACCATCGTCGCGTCGGGCGTACCGGTCGGTCCGTGGCACGTCACGCAGATCATGTCGTAGACCGCCTTGCCATCCTTGAGGTCCGCCGTATTGGCGCACCCCAACAGGCCGATCAGCCACAGCGACTTCATGCGTGCTTTTTTGCCATACATCGGTCGTGCTTGTCCGTGACGTTTCGTCGCAACCCGCGTGCGCCGTGTAGGCGTGTGTTAGTGTTTCGACGATGAGACGGCGGCTCGTGGTTCTGGCGATCGCGGCGATCGCCGCTTGCGGTGGGCCTCAGATCCCACAACACAACGGTTACAAGGCGAACGCGAAGCCCTGGAAGAAGTTCAAGACGCTGAGGTTCGACGACAAGGGCGAGGCGAAGGCCGACGGTGACCTCAGCTACGCTCAGTACCACCGCTCCGCGTGGTTCGCTGTCGACATGCCGGTGCCCGGCGAGGTCGACTTCCGGATCGAGGTCACGCCCCCCGGCGACAACGTCAATGACGCGTTCGACCTCGGCGCCGAGGTGCTCGACTCCGGATATCGCATGCTCGTCCGCAAGGACGCCGACGAGGGCGACAGCCAGGGCGATCTCAACAAGCAGCTCGCGATCAAGGACCAACCGCCGGGTCGCTACTACGTGCACCTCTATCTCGAGGGCCGCATGGACACCTGCGAGTACATCCTGCACGCCGTGATGAAGGGCTCCGCACCGGCCGAGGTGAAGAGCGACTTCCCCGCGCAGGTCGCGTTCGTTCCAGCGCTACCAATGGTGCCGCTCACCGACGACACGCCGAAGAATTATCACCCGCCGACCGCGACCGTCGTGATCAGCCACAAGCCGACCCATCACAATCCCACACCACCACCACCACCACCGGTCACCGCGGTTTCGGCCCGCATCATCAGCGTGTCGATCGTCGCGGGCGGGACCCAGATCACGGTCGGTCGCGGCACGTCGAGCGGCGCGGCCTCGGGCATGAAGGGCAAGATCACCGGCGTCTCGAACGGCTCGTTCACGCTCAACAACTGCAACGAGCGCGCGTGCACCGCCGTACTTCAGGGAGTTACGCCGGATCAGATCAAGGGGTCCGGCAACGTCACCCTGTCGCCGTGATTTCGACCTGATTTCGCGCGGCGCTGCTGCTATGACGAACGGATGAAACGCCTCGGGTTGGTGGTGGTGTTCGCCGCGTGCGCTCATACGGTCCCGCAAGATTCGGCGACCGGCCCCGACGGCAAGGTCAAAGGTGCGGTGCCGATCAAGCTCGACAACGGCGAGGGCATCGCGAGCGGGATCGTGACGTATCCCGGCGGCGATCGCGTCGATTGGCGCTCGATCGAGCTGCCCGCCGGCAAGGCCGGAACCCTCGACGTCGCGATGACGTACAACACGCCGCGCCTCGGTCTGCGCGTCTCGTTCGATCTGTTCGATCAGTACAACACGCCGGTCACGATCCAGCGCGCCGCCGCGAGGCACTCGCGCGAAGCCAAGATCGATCACGCGAAGGGCACGTACTTCATCCGCGTGTTCGCACCCCACCGCGGCGACGCCGGCACGTACAAGCTGAAGGCGAGCTTCGAGGAAGATCCGCCGCCGATCCAGGTCAACGTCAGCGTCAGCGACCCGCCGAAGTTGCCGGCGGTCCCCGCCGTCGTCGAGGAATGCCTCGTGTTCGACGCGCACAACCCCGAGTGCGGGAGCGCATGCCCCGAGGATGCACCGACCAACTGGAAGGGTTGCCCCAAGACGCTGTGCCGGACGCCCGACGTCAACAACCCGGCGTGCCTGCGCTCGATGGCCTGTCCGACGCCTCCGGATCGCCGCGTCGACGCGTGCATGGTGAAGAGTCAGCTCACGAAGATCTGGCCGGCGTGCAATCAGGCCGGGCGCGACCCGAACAACCCGCGCTGCGACGTGCTGGATCCGATCGCGGCGCGCGTGATCAGCGTCGAGCAATTCGGCGACGACGTGCTGATCACGATCGGCGCCGGATCGAGCCAAAACATCGACAAGGCGTGGAGAGTCACGGTCCTCCAGGGCAATAGCGACCAGCCGTTGGCCGGCGGCACCGCCACGATCGTCCGCCTCGAGAAGACCCGAATGACCGCGCGGGTCCACCTCAAGCGCGAGATCGTCGAAGCGAACCAGAATCTCCGGCTCACTCCTCCGTAGGCAGCTCGCGCTAGGCCTTGTAACTGCGAAATTCGAGGCATAACATCTTGTTATGTTCGGGAAATCGGCAGGGCCCGTGCTGTTGGTGGTCAGTGCGTTCGCGCTGTTCTCCAGTGGTTGTCCGCACAACGTTCCGCAGGACTCCGCGACCGGTGAAGACGGCAGGCCCAAGGGGGCCAAGCCGATCAACATGGAGAACGGAGAGGGCAAAGCAAAAGGCATCGTCACCTACCCCGGTGGCGATCGCGTCGACTGGAAGCAGATCGATCTACCGCCGAACATTCGCGGCCAGATCGATTTCAAGCTGCAGTGGGCGCCGCCGCGCCCCGGCCTACAGCTCGCGTTCGACGTGTTCGACGAGTACAACATCCCCATCGTGACGTCCAAGCGCACGAGCAAGAAGCGCTCGACCTCGCGGACCCGCACCGCGACGATCGACAACGCGAAGGGCAAGTACTTCATTCGCGTCTACGCGGTCGGCCGCGGCGATGCCGGCGCGTACAAGCTGACCGTCGACTTCAAAGAGAACACCGGCCCGATCGCGCTCGACCTGTCGAAGGTCGAGATTCCCGAGCCGCCGAAGCTCGCCGCGATCCCCGAGATCGAGATCGCCTGCGACGAGTTCACGTTCGACATCAAGAACCAGGCGTGTCGCAACGTGTGCCCGACCTCGAACGCACCTCCCGGCTGGCCCGCGTGCAAAGGCAAGTGCCCCGATCCGCCGGACGTCAACAACTCGGCGTGTTGGAACACGATGCCGTGCCCGAACCCGCCGGACCGCAAAGTGCGCGCGTGCCCGAAGACCAAGTGGTCCAAGTGCCTCGACATCAACAACCCGGATCCCGCGAACCCGAACTGCGACGACGCGACCGCGCCGCCGGTCACGGCTCGCGTGATCAAGAACGAGATCCAAGGCTCCGACACGCTGATCACGATCGCCGCCGGTAGCGACCAGGGCGTGTCGAAGAGCTGGAAGGGCCACGTGCTGCGGGGCGACGGCGATACGCCGATGGATGGCGGCGATGTCGTCGTGATTCGCGTCGGCAAGCGCGAGACGATCGGTCGCGTGCACCTCACGACCGATCAAGTCAGCGCCAACCCCCGCGTGAAGCTCACCCCGCCGCCGAAATGAGCGCGAGGAACGCGGAAATAGTATGAGTATGAGCGATCACGATCCATTCGTCGGGAAGATCATCGACGGCCGCTACGAGATCCAACAGCGCGTTGGTGAAGGCGGCATGGGCGTTGTCTACAAAGCGCGCCAGATGTCGATCGATCGCGTGATCGCGCTGAAGATGCTGAACCAGCAGATGCAGGGCGATCAGCAGTGGGTCCAGCGCTTCTACAACGAAGCGAAGGCCTGCTCGCGCCTCCAGCACCCGAACACGATCCGGATGTTCGACTTCGGCCAGACGCCCGACGGCCGGTTGTTCATGACGATGGAGTTCCTCGACGGCATCTCGCTGCGCGATGCGCTGGCGAAAGGGCCGCTCGCTCCGCAGCGCGTGGTGAAGATCCTGATCCAGTGCTGCGCGTCGCTCGCCGAGGCGCACTCGATCGGCATCATCCATCGCGACATCAAGCCCGATAACCTGTTCCTCTTGAACATGGCGGGCTCGCCCGATTTCGTGAAGCTGCTCGACTTCTCGGTCGCGAAGCTGCTCGAGGGCGATCGCATGAAGACCCAGGCGGGTGTCGTGTTCGGCACGCCGCAGTACATGTCGCCCGAGCAGGGCCGCGGCCTACCGCTCGACGCGCGCAGTGACCTGTACGCGCTCGGCGTGCTCGCGTTCGAGATGTTGACCGGCAACGTGCCGTTCAACGACGAGAATCCGATGACCGTGATCCAGATGCACCTCCACGGTGCGATTCCGCCGATGCCCGACAGCGTGCCGTACTCGGTGCAGGCGATCGTGCGCCGCGCGCTGGAGAAGGACGCGGCGCGACGCTACCAATCGTCGGGTGAGATGATGCAGCACGCCCAGCAGGTGTTCGCCGAGCTCAACGCCGGCAGCGTCTCGATCGGTGGGGGTGGGGTGCCGCGGACGATGATCGCGCAGAACCCGAACGCGCCGCAGCAGTACCCGAACTATCCGCCGCAACAGCAACAGCAGCAGCAACAGCCGCCGCCGCAGGGCAACTATCCGCAGACCGGTGCTGCCGCCAAGACGATGATCGCGCAACAGAGTCCGTTCGCAAACCAGCCCCCCCAGCAGCAACCGCAACAGAGCGGCCTCGCGCAGCAGGGCGGCAACTTCCTGCCGAGCTCGCCGATGCAAAAGACCATCGTCGCGATGCAAGCGCCGGCGATCGTCCAGGGCCAGATGGTCGGCCAGGCCCAGCACAACCCCAACATGATGCAGCCCAACGGGACACCATCGGGCTTTCCGCAACAGCCGGGGTATCCGCAGCAGCCGGGCTTCCCGCAGCCGCAGGGCTTCCCGCCACAGGGCGGACCGGGTCCGAACAAGACCGTGATGCTGCAGCCGACCGACGGCATCGTCTCGGTCGCACAGCGCGGCGGCGCAGCGATTCCGCAGTCGGCGATTCCGCAGTCGGCGATTCCGCAGTCGGCGATGATGCCGGCCGCCGCGGCGCAAGGCGCCTCGACCTTGTTCTGGATCGTGTCGCTGATGATCGGCATCGCCGTGGGCGTCGCCGCGTACGTCATCGTGCTGCAGATGTAGCGATGCCCGACGACGGCGACGACATCAAGGTCAAGCAGTTGCTCGACGGCCACAAGTCGATGGCCGATGTCGTCGATCTGGCGACGCAGCGCGAGCTCCAGAAGTGGTTCGACCTACCGTCGTTCGAGCAGGTCCGCGACCAGCCGCCGGCCGCCGACGACCCCGAGCTCCGCGACCTGCTCGAGCGCCGTGCCAAGGCGTGCGCCGCGGTCGATCCGGTGCTCCTCGATCTGATCTACGCGCGCACCGAGGTCAGGCCGGAGACCCTGATCCGCAACACCTTTCACGTCGACATCCACGTCGATCCGAGTATCGTGCAGTTCGATATCGTGGCCGCCGAGCGCCAGCTCCAGCACGCCGAGCCCCGCGAGGTCGAGATCAGCGAAGAGCTCCGGGACGACCTCAAGGACTGCACGCCGCAGGCGCTGCTCCGCGACCTCCATCGCCCCGAGCTGATGTTCGAGAAGCAGTTCGAGGTCATCGACGTCGCGGCCGAGCAGAAGCTCGATATCGTCGCGGAGGTCGATGCGGCGATGAAGATGAATCTGAGGTTGCCGCCGCTCGGGCTGTCGCCGTTCGAGGAAGAACGCCGCCTGCTGCTCGTGGACCGGGCGAATCGCCGGTTGCCGTGGACCAACTTGCGCAAACAATCGGTGCGCGACTGAATGCTGAAGTTGCGCGGGAAGGTGCGGCGGGATCTGGCGGTAGAATATGCGGGGAGCCTTCGTTCGTGACCGATCCACGCGTTGTACCTGTCGAGAAGTTCTTACTCCGTGCGGTCGGACGCACGGACGTGGGAGCGCAGCGTACCCAGAACGAGGACGCGATGTACTACGACGACTTCCTCGGCGTGTACGTGGTGTGCGACGGCATGGGTGGTCACGCCTCGGGACAGGTCGCCTCGGATATCGCGATTCGCACGATCGTCCACTCGCTGAAGACCGGCGATCCGCCGCCCGCGCCCGGTACCGATCCGTTGACCGCCGCGATGAAGGCGGCGAACGCCGCGGTCTACCAGCGCTCGCTCATGGATCCGGCATGTCACGGCATGGGCACGACCGCGGTGGGGCTGCGCTTCGAGGAGAACCTCGTCCACGTCTGCCACTGCGGCGACTCGCGCGCGTACCTCCTGCGCAACGGCATGCTGTCGCAGATCACGCGCGACCACTCGCTGCGCAACCTCTATCAAGATCGCCCCGACTTGGTCGGCACGCTCGGCCCCGCGACCTCGAACGTGATCATCCGCGCGGTCGGCCTCGATGCCTCGGTCGACATCGAGCACAACCAAGGCGTGCCCGAGCACAACGATGTCTACTTGCTGTGCTGCGACGGCCTCTCGGATCTCGTCGACGATTGGATGATCCGCGAGATCATGACCTCCGGCGAAGCGCTCGAGACGGTCGCGGAGAACCTGATCCGCGCCGCGAACAACAACGGCGGCACCGACAACATCACCGTCGTGTTGGTCCAGACGTTCGTCGACCCGCTGTGGGTGCCGCAGCCGCAGTATCCGGCCGAGCTCCGTTACTAGAACTGCCCGCAGAGTACGAGCGTGCCGCCGTCGCCGCTCGGGCGCGCCGCGAGCTCGACCGCATGTTCGCGCGGCGAGGTCGCGAACAGCACGATCCCGACCGTGGCGATCACGCCACCCGCGATCGCGAAGCCGGTCGACAGCGACGCGCGGCCATGCGCTTGGTCGCCGAGGTGCGCGGCGGCATCGGCGTCCGCTTGCGACCCGCAGGTCGTGCTGTCGCCACACACCGCCTTGGCCGCGTTCCACTTCGACCGCGCGAGGATGCCGAACACCGCGCCGGTACCGAGTGCGGCAACCCCGACGGCGGTCGTGGCGATGCCGATCGTGCGGCGATGCGACCGCGACGGCGGGGTTGGATGAACGGGAAGTGGGGGCGACGGCGGCGGCGCCATATGCGGTGCGGCCGTCGTCGCGTCGAGCTTTGTGGTGACCGTCGCCACGGCCGTCGCCGCTTCGATCGCGACGAGCTTCGCGTTGATCGTGACCGTCTGGCCCTCGTCGGACATCGCCACGGTCTTGTGGAACTCCTCGTGGCCGACCTGCTGTGCGGTGATCTCGTGCTTGCCGAGATCGACCGCCGTCGCGGCATCGGCGACGATCTTCGCTCCGTCGAGCGTGAGCTCGACGCCGGCCTCCGCCTTCACGATCAACCGCGGCACGCGGGACTCGAGCTTCCTCGCCGCTGCCGTCGCGGCTCTGCGGCGCGTCGCATTGGTGTCGTGCGCGATCACGTCGCGATACGCGGCGAGCGCGGTCGCGAGCTTGCCGATGTCGGCGTCGCACTGCGCGATATTGAACAGCGTGCCGAGCGCGGGATCGAGCTGCTGGCTGCGCTCGAACTTCTCGCATGCCTCGGCGTATTTGTGCGCCTTCAACTGCGCACGCCCTTGCTTGAAGTACTCGTCGGCGGTGGGCTCCGCCGCCGCGATCGCGGTGAGCGCGAGCAGCAGCGCGACGCTACGTACGGCTGTCACCAGGATCCTCGACGGGCTTCTTCGCCTTCGCCTTCGGATTCGGATGGAGCGGCCGTTTCAGCGCCGGTCGGACCGCGGCCGGCGCCGTGACCGCTGCGGGCGTCGTCACGACCGGTGCGGGTGCTACGGGTGCGGGTGTCAGCGGTGCCGGTGGCGGCACGACCACGGGTGCCGCGATCGGCGCGACCGGTGCGGCGGCCGAGCTCGTCGAGCCGCCGTTACCACCGTTGCCGTGAAACGCGACGATGCCCGCGATCGTCGTCGCGGCGACGATCAACCCGACCGCCGCCGGCAGCTTCCACGTGCGCGCCGCGACCGGCACACCGGTGATCACGCCGTTCGCGCCGCGGAGGGTCGTCGGGGTCGACTGCCCGGGTTGCGGCACCGATGGCAACGACACGCGCGCACCGTGCAGCACGCGGGCGACCGCGGCCGCGAGTGATTCGCCCGCCGCGCCTGCAAACGGCGCGAGCCCGGCGGCGAGCTCGGCGACATCCTGGAAGCGCTTCGCGGGGTCTTTCTCGAGGCAGCGCGCGATCACGACCTCGAACGGTCCAACGCCGACGAGCGGCGGCATCGGATCCATCGCGACGCGCAGCGCGAGCTCGGTGATCGACTCCCCGTTCCACGGCGGGCGACCGGAGATCAGTTCGTACAGCATGATGCCGAGCGACCAGATGTCGCTGCGCGCGTCGACATCCTTCGACGACTTCAACTGCTCGGGCGACATGTAGCCCGGCGAGCCGATGATGTTCGAGGTCTGGGTCAGGCTGAAGTTGACGCCCTCGGGCGCCTTCGCGACGCCGAAGTCGAGCACCTTGATCAAGGTCGTGCCGTCGGGACGCTGCGTCCACATCAAGTTGCCGGGCTTGAGATCGCGATGCACGATGCCGGCGGCGTGTGCCTCGGCGACCCCGACACACGCCTGCAGGACGTACTCGGCGGCGACCGTCACCGGCAGTGGGCCGTTCGCGCGGAGCACGGCCATCAGGTCCTGACCGACCAGCATCTCCATCACGATGTACGGCACACCGCCGTCGAGCAACCCGACGTCCGAGACCCGACACACGTTCTCGCTGCGCAACTGCGCCGACGCGCGTGCCTCGCGCAAGAACCGATCGACGACTTGACCTTGCGCCATCTCCCTGCGCAGCAGCTTCAGCGCCACCTGCGTGCCGAGATGCATGTGCGTCACGGCGAGGACGATGCCCATGCCGCCCTCGCCGAGCTGGTAGTCCACGCGGTACTTGTCCGCGAGGATCTGGCCCACCTCGTACATTCCGGACGATCGTAAGCCGGGCCCGCGTTCGACACAACTCGTGTAAATTGCCTGGGATCCGGCTACTTGCCGGCCGCACGACGCAGCGATTGCGCCATCTCGCGGTACCGGCCGAGCCGGGCCTGGACGCGAGCGAGGCCCGACGCGACGCGGACCTCGAAGCCGGGTGTTTGTGCGGCCTGGTTGAACGCTTCTTCGGCGCCGAAGAAGTCACCACCGAGCACGCAGACATCGCCGAGCGTCGCATACAGCGCGGCGGCGGTGATCGGCGAGGTCGCCCGCGGGATGCCGGCGCGCAACACCGTAGCCGCACGCGGTGCATCCCCGGCCTTCGCGAGCGCGACCGCATACGCGCAGCGCGCGTTGCTAAACCCGGGTGCGAGATCGAGCGCGGCGCGCAGCGATTCTTGAGCGGTCTCGAGATCGTTGATCTCGAGCGAGTGCATCCCGCGTTCGTAGTACCTGCGCGCAACGCTCGACACGGACTAGTCCAACTCCAAGAGCGAGAACCGTGCGGAGGCATCGTCACCACCGCCCTCTTTGTTCTCGCCCTCGGGCGCGGCGGCCGGTGCTGCCGGCGCGGCCGGTGCCGCAGGTGCCGGCGTCGCCGCGGGTGTACCGCCCGTCGGCGCACCGCGCACGGACAGACCGGCGCGCGGCGGCGGCGCACTGCCCGCTTGCAGCGATGGATTCGTCGGGCCGGGCGGTCGCGGTTGTTGCGCGAGCGTGGTCTCGACCACGCGCACGCCGGGTTGCGGCCGCGTATCGATCATCTGGACCGGCGGCATCTGGACCGGCGGCATCTGGACCGGCGGCGTACGCGCGGCGAGCAGCGGTTGCACGACCCCGCCGATCCGCACGCCGACCTGGTCGCCGTCGACGACGAACATCGAGAGCTCCGGAAAGTCGAACCGCGTCTGCAGCGTGGTGATCAACTGCGCGAACGAGAGGTTCTCGAGATCCGAGAGGGTCTCGGCCTGATGGATCAACATCGGCGGCGGGCCCTCGACGACGTACTCCTTGACGACGAACGTCAGGATCTCGAGGAGCGCGTCGCGATCCATCTCGGAGAAGGCCTCCTTGACGTTGCTTGCGATCTCGCGAAGGTCGGGGCGGGTCGGCATGATGACTCCTAGTACGTAGCTCCGTCGAAATCGGCACCGTTGGTCTGGCAACCCACGAACCGAGCGCCGGTCAGGTCGGCGTTACACAGGTTGACGCCGCGCAGGTCGCAGCGCACGAACGCCGCACCGCGCAGCACCGCGCCGTACATGTTGGCGCGTTTGAAATCGACATCGAACACCGCCGCGCCGGTCCAATCGGTGCGCGACAGCGAGACGGTCGCGCCGTCGTAACCCTCGAACACGCACTTGAGCAGCACCGCGTTCGCAAAGTCGGCGGAGTACAGCTCGCTCTGGACGAACTTGCAGTTCTGGATCCGCGCGCGATGAAACCGCACGCGCGCCATCCGCACCGGGCCGAGCTCGCAGCGGAGCAGTTGTGCGTCGGTGAAATCGAGCTCGGTGAAGTCACAATCCTTCGCGGTGACGCGATGCCACAGCGCGCCCTTCCACTGCGACGTCCGCAGATCGCTGAGCTTGAGCTCCGCGCGCTCGAGTCGGGCGTCGTCGCCATCGGCACCTTGGAGGTCGATCCGATCGATCGTGACGCTGTCGAGGTCGCACGAGCGCATCCCGATCGACGGTGCCGCGAACCCGGCGATCGTGCGGCCGGCGAGCTCGTTCTCGGCGACGAGGCGCTCGAGTTGAACACGCGACTGGATCACGCCAGCGTCGGCGGCAGTGTCACTCACCCTGGGAGGATAGCAGGCTACGCGCGACGGGCGTGGCCGTTGCGGTGCGATTGGTTGCGCGCTGCATCACCGAACAGGTCGAGCACGCGCGCTTTGATCTTCTCGATCGTCTCCTTGAGCGAGACCTGCGCGACGCGCTGCGCTTCCGCGTGCGCCGCAGCGTCCTTGCTATCGAGCGCTTGCGGGCCACCGCCGAGTTGCTCGGCCAACACGGCTTGCTCGACCAACTCTGCTTCGGCCTCGTGCTCCGCCGCGAACGGCATCGCGTCGTCGAACCTCGCTTTGCGATGGAGGCCGCCGCCCGCACCTTTGACTTGCTGCGCGACGTGCGTGAGCTCGTGGGCGAGCAGCGCCTGGCCTTGCGCGCTGGCCATCGACTTCTCGGGCGAGTTGCCCATCATGATCATACCGGTCGCGCCAACGGTCACGGCGTACGCGTTGCGCTGCCGGTTGAACTCTTCGGCAAACTCGCCGGTGTAGACGCGAACGTGACCGAGGTCGACGCCGAAGCGTTTTTCGTACTTCGCGCGAACGCTGTGCTCGAGCGAATCGCCACGACCGGCGCGCTTCGAGACCATCCCCAGCATGCGAGCGGGGTCGTACTTGCGTGCGAGCTCGTCGGTCAGGTCTTCCGGACGATCGGCCGGACGATCGCCGCGCTCTTCACGCTCACGCTGGTTGCGTTCGCGTTCGCGTTCGTCGCGTTCTTGGTCCTCGAGCTCACTCATCGTCCTGTACTTCTACGATCTTACTCGTCTTTAGCTTCCCCAGCCCCTTGCCAAGTCGACTCGTAACCCTCTGATCCTTCATAGAATTCGGCGGTCTTCTCTTGCTCGACGATCGCCGCATCCCCACCCAGCGCCTGGTCGAGGAACTTGGTCGCGTCGAAGCAACTGCCGCCCTTCACACCCTTGACCTGGTACGTGACCTCGCCCTTCGCGTTGATCACGATCTCGATGTCTTGTTTGTGCATAGGCGTCTCTCTCCTATGGGCTCGAAACCCACTTGCGCACGACGAGCCGGATCGAACCGTCCTCTTCGTTCTCTTCCTCTTCGACGGTGTAACCCTTCTCTTCGCAGGCCTGTTTGACGTTGTGATACTGGTACTTCTGCGCGAGCTTGTTCTGGAATTCTTCCTCGGAGACGCCCTTGGTCGTCTCGACGCCCCACCAATCGGCGGTGACGCCGTAGGTGCCGTCCTGATTGTCGACGACGCCGATGTCGTAGCGCCCCATGTCGATCGACATCACGCCCTGGAGCTTGTCACCGCGATAGCCACGCACGTTGACCGACTGGCCTTGCTCGGCCTCGGTGAACTTGAGCTGCATGTCCTCGAGCGCCTTCTTGATGGCGGCGAGGTTCGTCATCTTCAGCGCGCACTTGGTGAAATGCGACATGAGCTCTCCATGATACGTTGTTTCAGAGCTCGAGCTTCCGTCCGTCGTCGTCGGGCTCGGGACCTTTGTCGCCGAGGTTCGCGGTGGGTGCGCCATACCGCGCCATCCACCCTGCCGGTTTGGCGGCGCCCCGACCGCGCGCCGACGCCATCCGCGCCCGGGTGCGAGCCCACTCGCGCATCGAGTCGATCATCTCTCGCATCGTGATCGCGAGCGGCACGATCTCGTTGACGGTCTTTAGCAACCCCTCGCTGGTCAGGTCGCCGCCGGTATCGAACGCGTCGTAGAGCGCCGCGATCACGGCCTGCTCGAGCTCGGCGCCGGAGTAGTCGATCGTCGCATCGACGAGCTTGTCCATGTCGAACTGGCCCGGGTCGCGCTTCTTCTTGCGCAGGTGAATGTCGAGGATCTGGCGACGGTCCTCGCGATCCGGAAGATCGCAGAAGAAGATCTCGTCGAACCGGCCTTTGCGCAGCAGCTCGGGCGGCAGCGCGGTCACGTTGTTCGCGGTCGCGATCACGAACACCGGCGAGGTCTTCTCCTGCAGCCACGTGATGAACGTGCCGAACACGCGCGACGTGGTGCCACCGTCGGTCGAACCCGACGACTGCGTGCCCGAGAAGCCCTTCTCGAGCTCGTCGATCCACAGGATCGCCGGCGCGATCGCCTCGGCCGTCTTGATCACCGACCGCACGTTCTCTTCGGAGCTACCGACCAGGCCGGCGAAGATCTTGCCGACGTCGAGGCGCAGGAGCGGCATCTGCCACAGCGCTCCGACCGCCTTCGCGGTGAGCGACTTACCGGTGCCGGGCACGCCGATCAACAGGATGCCCTTGGGCAGCGGCAGCCCGAAATCCTTCGCGCGTGATCCGAACGCGGCGCGCCGCTTGACGAGCCAGTCCTTCAGGATGTCCATGCCGCCGACATCCGAGAACTCTTCGCGGTGCTCGTAGTACTCGAGCAGGCCACTCTTGCGAATGATCTGCTTCTTCTCCTCGAGGATCGTCTCGAGATCGAACGTGTGCGTGCGCACCGCGCTCTTCGCGAACACGTTCTCGGCCTCGACCAGCGTGAGGCCGAGCGCGCTCTCGACGACGCGCTCCATGAACTGCGGATCGCTCTCGATGACTTGTTGCGTCGCGGCCGGGAGGTTCGGCAACACCTTGCGCGCCGCGCCCTCGATCTCCATGCGGTTCGGGAGATCCCAATCGAGCACGGCCGAGATGCTCTTCTCGAGCTCGGGTGGGATCTTCGTCGTCGGCGACAGCACGCACAGGCTCTTCTTGGTCTTGCGCAGCTCGGTCGCGGCGTCGCGCAGGCGGCGCACGACCGCCGGCTCTTTCAAGAACGGGTGGAAGTCGCGCAGCACGAACAGCGCACGGCCCTCGGCGCGCAGCACGTGATCGATCGCCTTCATCGGATCTTTCACGTCGCGCGTGCCCTGCCCGTTCGCGATCACCCGGAAGCCCTCGGTGATCGACCACACCTCGAGCCGCATCTCGCGCTCCACGCACAGCTTACGCAGCGACTCTTCGACGCGGGTCTCTTCGGGAGACGCGATCCAGATCAGCGAATAGCGCGCCTTGATCAGATCCTCGATCTCGGCCTTGCTGCTGCGCTTGTGCTCGATGGTCATGGTGGTTCTATCGGTTCTCGGCGAGGTCGCGCAGCCCGCGCAGCGCGCCCTTCGCGGTCTCGGCACTATCGACGAGCGCTTCGACGGCATCGTTGACCGCTTGCATCGTCTCGCCGTCGGCCTTGAGGTTCGGCAACTCGCCTTGCACGAGCACCATGTTGTTGCGCATCTCCGACAAGATGTCGTTGATCGCCTCGTAGATCTCTTTGGCCCGCTTCGCGAGCTCCGGGCTTCCGGCCGGCGTGCCGACCGCCTCGATGATCGACTCGGCCTGCGCATCCGCCGATGCCTTCGCGCGCGCCGCTTCGCCGCGAGCCTTCTGCGCGTCGAACTTCGCCGCATCGATCTCGAGCTGCAGGCCCTTCACCGACCGCTCCGCCTGCTCGGACTTCGCCGTGAGCTCGGCCACCTTGCGCTCGAGCGCCTCGCGTTGCCGGCCCAGCTCGGCGGGATCGATCGCGGGGGCGGAGCCGGTCGAGACCTTCTCGAGATCGGTGACCTTGCGGCGCAGCTTGTCGAGCTCGCGCCTCGCATCGTCACCGCCGGTCGACGCGGCATCGCGCGCCTTCGACGCGTCGAGCGCTTGTTCACTCGCGCGATGGCGAGCCACCTCGGCCTTCGCGAGCGCATCTTGCGCGACGTTGCGCGCGCTCTCGGCGGCGAGCTTGCCGTGCGCGGCTTCCTGGAGCTCGACCTCGACCTGCGCGAGCCGGCCCTCGAGCTTCTGGCGATCGCGCTCGGCCATCTCGTAGCGCTCTACGATCTGATCGCGATCCGCTTCGACCTTCTTGAGCTCGACACGAACATCCTTGATGTCGCTCGTCATCCGCATCAGGTGGTCGCCCTGACCCGGCGTCGCGCGGCCCGATTCGGTCTGGCTCTCGACGAGCAACCGCCCGAGCCGCTTGTTCTCGTCCTCGAGCGCGACGATCTGCGCGCCATTGCGCGCGGCGTTCGTCGTCGCTTCGTCGCGCTCGGCCTTGAGCTTCGCGACGATCTTGAACGACTTCTCTTTGTCGAGCCGGAGCTCCTTGATGACCTCTTCTTGCGAGATCAAGCCGACGCGGCGCTCCTCGAGCATCCGCTCTTGCTCGTTGATCACCTCGCGCAGGTGATCGATCTCGGTCAGTTGCTCGTTGAGCTTCTTCCAGCCCTCGTCCTTGGTCCGCGACAGCTCCATGAGCTGGCGGTTGAGGTCCTGCATGTCCTCGCGGATCTTGACGGCGTCTTCCTGCGCGCGGGTCGCCTGACGCTCGCGCGCCGCCATGTTCTCGGCGAGCTCGCCCATCTCGAGGCGCAGCTTGTTGTACTCGTCACGCGTCTGCTGGAGCTCGTCGCGAAGCTGATCGGCGACGCGATCGTGCGCGGCCGCCTGCTCCTCGCGATCCTTGACCGCGGCACGCAGCTCCTCGATCCGCTCGCGCAACGTCGCGCTCTCCGCGCGGATCCGCTTGCCGTCGGCGACCTCGCGCTCGTAGTTCGCGTTTGCTTTTTCGAGCTCGGCCTTGAGCTGTTTGAGCTCGCCGCTCGCCTTGCCCGGATCGTGCTGCAGGCCGAGATCGACGAGCACCTTCTGCTCGGGATCCGCGACGGCTCGCTGACTCTCCGGCGCGCCCGGCGTTGTCATTGGGCCACCGCGACCGAAGATGCTCGGATTCGCCGCACCGGGCGGACCACCGCCACCGGCCGGCATCTGCGGCGGACCGCCGTACGGCATCGGTCCACCACCCGTACCCGGCATCTGCGGCGGACCGCCGTACTGCGGCGTGCCGGCAGCGGGGGGCGCATTGACCTGCGACGCACCACCGGCCGAGCCACCGAAACCACCGCGGCTGCCACCGAACGTGCCACCACCGGGCATCTGCGGCGGGCCGCCGTACGGCAACGCCGGCGCGTTGGGTCCCGGCGCTGGCATCGGCGGCGCCGAACCGAACGGCGGGTTGTGGCCGGACTGCGACGGTTGCTGCACGGGCGGCTGAAAATTGTTCGCCGGCGGTGACGACGGCGACGGACCGAAACCGCCGGGCAGCGGTGCGCCGCCGGGGCCGCGCTCGAGCACCATCGTGCCGCCCTTTTTCGGCGGCGGATTGCCACCGCCGGGGTTGCCCTGGGGCACGACGTTGACCCCGCCTTCGTCGGAGAACCGGATGCTGAGCGAGCCGCACTGGATGACGTCGGCGTGACCGATCGCCTGCTTCTGGATCCGCGTGCTGTTGAGGTGCGTGCCGTTCGCGCTGCCGAGATCCTCGACGACGAACCGGCCGTTCTCCATCCGAAACTGCGCGTGCTTGCGGGAGACCATGCCGTCATCCGTGCGGATCGCACATTCGAGACCGCGGCCGACATAGACCGTTTCGGTCGGTGACAGCTCCACGGTGCCCTCACGGCCCTGGCTGTCCCTGAAGAGCAGGCGCGCCATTACGTGGCGAAATCATATCAGGAAATCGGGAGCGTGGCCGCTGGTCAGGGATGGACGTTGCCGGTGTCGCGTTCGGGGGCGCACGTCGACACGCCGGCGCCGCTGATCCGGTAGCCGAGATCCGAAATCACCGTGCGCGACGCGCCGGTCGCGCGGTCGACCGAATGGACGCTCGAGCCGTCGCCGGTGGTCGTGAACACGTAGAACGAACCGCCCCACTGCGCGAACGCCCACGCCGACAGGCCGCCGAGCGTGGTTGTCCCGAGCATCATCCGCTTGCCGACGACGGCGCCCGAGCGCGACAACTCCTGGACGTAGGCCGGCTCGGTGAACGACGAGAAGAACCCGAACAGCTTGCCGTCGCCGGTCCCGGTGAGGTCGACCGGCTCGTCGCTCGGCTGCGTGATCTGACCGACCGGATGGCGCACCAGATCTTTGGTGTCCATCACCGAGAGCTCCGCCATTTCGGTCGTCGCGAGCGCCGTGTACAACCGCTCGCCTGTGGGGTCGGTCGTGAACGCCATCGTGAACAAGCCGTTCGGTCCGTAGAACGCCGGGGCCTTGTCGCACTCGGCCGTGGTGATGTTGACGCGAAACACTTCGCGGTCGTCGTACTCGACCCAGGCGGTGCCGCTGCGATCGATCGACAT
>JBDTJY010000296.1:0-27953 GCA_039935615.1 Kofleriaceae bacterium | reverse complement strand
CGTCGCAGAACCTGATCCTCCGCGTCTACGGCTACTACAGCGACGACACGCTCGAGGCCGGCTACGAGGCGTTCGACGATCGGCTCGAGATGATCGCCGAGCGCGACAAGTATCCCGAGTTCGACGTCCCAGACTTCGACGGCCTCGCCGCCGACGAGGCGTACGAGATCGAGTTGTCGCCGACGGGGCAAGTCGGTCGCTGCCGGCTGACCTCCGCGTGGCGCCGCACCGTCGCCGCACGGGATGCGCAAGCCGCGGTCACCCTCGTGCAGACCTGCGACGAGTACCAACGTCTGGTCGCGTCATCGCCATCTCGCCCCACATACCTCGGCGACCTCGAAGCGGTGTCGTGGACGCCGCCGTGCGAGAGCGATCATCCTCGGTGGACGCTCGATGTCTGGTACCTGCTCGCGTTCGATGGCCGGATCGGGTCGGGGCGATCGTTCCTCGCGGACCTCGATACCAAGCAGATCGTATCGGTCCGCGACTTCTCGGTCAGGACCGGCTAGTCGACCTGCGCATGGCGGGCCTCATCGCCGAGAGGTCCTGTCATGTTTCGCTGATTGCGTGGCACCGCGTTGGTAAGGAACTCTACGTCCTAGAATGCGCACGCTAATCATCTCCGTAGTTTTGGGTTTGATGGTGGCATGCGGTCCATCGTCGAGGTCGGACGGCTGTACGGACTCGGCCCACTGCGACATGGGGCCGTGCGATGCGGGCACGACCCGCACCTGTTACACCGGCGCGCCGAACACCTCCGGCGTCGGTCCCTGCACCGGCGGATCGCAGACCTGCGGCGCCACCGGCATCTGGGAGGACTGCGTCGGTGAAGTCGTGCCGGCACCGGAGACGTGCGGCGACAACATCGACAACAACTGTAACGGCATGACCGACGAAGACGTCGACGCCGACGGCGACGGTTACACCTCGTGCGGCGGCGATTGCTGCGACGACCCGTCGATCTGCAGTGATCCGGCTGCCGTCAATCCCGGTGCGTTCGAAGTCCCGGGCAACGGCGTCGACGACAACTGCGACGGCATGATCGACAACGCGGTGCCGCTCTGCGACACGGGCCTCGCGTCGAACGACTCGATGGCCGGTGATTACGCGAAGGCGATCGATCTGTGTCAGACCGCGACCATGGCCGACAAGCAGTGGGGCGTGATCTCCGCGACGCTCACGCTCGCCGACGGCACCGGTGTTCCGAACCCGAGCTCGTACTCGATCCGCCCGAAGTTCGGCAGCCAGACGATGCCGCAACTGGGCGGCAGCATGGCGGTGATCTCGAGCGGCACCGCGGCGGCGAAGGGTGATTCGAACCCGTCGTGGACCGCGCCGTCGGGCGCCGGCTTCAATGCCAACAAGTCGTCGGGCTTCCCGGCCGACTTCCTCATGGCGAACGGCGGGATGTTGCCGAATGCGCCGAACTGCGCCGCGCCAGTCGCGACGACCGCGAACGATCCGGTGATGTTAACTCTGACGATCCGCGTGCCGACCAATGCGCACTCGTTCTCGATCAAGTCGAACTTTTACAGCGCCGAGTTTCCAGAATACGTGTGCTCGGCGTTCAACGACTTCTTCGTGATGTTGCTCGACTCGACGTTCGCGGGTTCGCCTGGAAATCCGGCCGACAAGAACCTCGCGTTCTACACGGACCCGAACACGATGATGAACTATCCAGTCGGTGTGAACCTGGCGAACAACACCGGCCTGTTCACGCAATGCGTGAATGGCGCCACCGGATGCGCAGTCGGTGGGAATGGTTCGATCAACACGTGCACGACCACCTCGAATCTGACCGGCACGGGCTTCGATGACGCGGCCTCGGGCTCCTGCAACAGCAACAGCCTCGTCGGCGGCGCGACCGGCTGGCTGACCACGACGGGCAACGTCGTCCCGGGCGAGATCATCAAGCTCCGCATCGCGATCTGGGACACCAGCGATCATCAGTATGACTCCCTCGCGTTGATCGACGCCTTCCAGTGGTCGGTCATGGGGGCAGACCCCGGCACGGTGATCGAGCGAACCGCCCCGTAGGGGGAACTGGTCTAGAGGGAGTCGCCGGCGCGTCTGCCGAGCGTGACGCCGAGCTGTTCGGCGAGCACCGCTTTGACCGCGGCGACCTCGACGGGCACGTAGCTCGCGAGCGAGCGCATGACATCGCTCTCGAAGCCGCACGGGTTGATCCGGTGAAAGTAGGCGAGGTCGGTCGTCACGTTGAGTGCGAGGCCGTGGAACGTGACCCACTTGCGGCAGGCGATGCCCATCGAGCACAGCTTCTTGCGCTCCTCGGTCCCGGTCCATACCCCGGTCTTGCCCGGTTCGCGATCCGCGACGAGCCCGAATCGCGCGCAGGTCCGGATCACGGCCTCCTCGAGGTTGCGCAGGAACTTGTGGAGGTCGCGTTCGCCCTCGCGGAGCAGCACGATCGGATACGCCACGAGCTGGCCGGGGCCGTGATAGGTGACGTCGCCGCCGCGCTCGATCTCGATCACCGGGACGTCGCCGGGTGCGACCACATTCGCGACCGCGGCGCGGCTGCGACCGAGCGTGAACACGTGCGGGTGTTCGACGAGGAGCAGCGTGTCGGGCACCTCGTCGCGCTGGCGCTGGGCGACCAGCTCGAGCTGATCCGCGCGGGTCTGGTCGTAGCCGCGCGTGCCGAGATCGATCACGCGCCAGAAGGGGATCCGCCAGGGCTGCATCACCGATTGATGATGTGAACCGCTTCGCCGAGCGCGGCGGCGGCGGACTCCATCACGGCCTCCGACAGCGTCGGGTGCGGGTGGATCGTGAGGCGGAGGTCGTCGGCGACCGCGCCCATCTCGATCGCGAGCGCGCCCTCGGAGATCAGGTCGCCGGCGCCGTTCGCGACGATGTGCAGGCCGAGCAACTCGCCGGTCTTGGCATCGATCACGGTCTTCGCGAAACCTTCGGTGTCGTTGACCGATAGCGCGCGGCCGAGCGCGGCGAACGGGAACTTGCCGACCTTGACGGTCAGGCCCTTGGCCTTCGCTTCTTCCTCGGTGAGGCCGGTGGTCGCGATCTCAGGATCGGTGAACACCACGGCGGGGATCGTGCGGACGTCCATCGCGGCTTTGTGGCCGGCGATGATCTCGGCGACGACCTCGCCCTCGTGCGTCGCTTTGTGCGCGAGCATCACGCCGCCGATCAGATCGCCGAGCGCGTAGATGCCGGGCACGTTCGTGCGCAGGTGGTCGTCGGCGATCACGAAGCCGCGCTTGTCGACGGCGACACCGGCGGCTTCGAGGCCGAGGTTCTCGCTATTCGGGCGGCGGCCGATCGACAGCAGGATCTTGTCGGTATCGATCTGCGCGGTCTTGCCGTCGCGGAGCTCGACGGTCAGCACCGCGCGGTCGCCCTTGTCCTCCCACGACTTCGCCTTGGTCTCGGTCATGACCTCGACGCCCATCTTCTTGAGCTTGCGCTCGACGACGGCGACGCAGTCCTTGTCCATCGACGACAACACGCGGCCGAGCGCTTCGACGACGGTGACCTTGGTCCCGAACTTCGCGTAGACCATGCCGATCTCGAGGCCGATGTAACCGCCGCCGATCACGACCATGCGCTTCGGCACTTCGTCGAGCGCGAGCGCGCCGGTCGAATCGAGGATGCGCTGCTGGTCGATCTTGAAACCGGGGATCTCGATCGGCCGCGACCCGGTGGCGAGCACGACGTTCTTCGCGATGATCGTCTGCGGACCATCCTTGGTCGTGACGGTGATGCGGTGGCCATCCGGCCCCGACTTCTCGAGCTTCGCGGTGCCCTCGAACAACTCGGTGCCGTTGCCCTTGAGCAACTGGCGCACGCCGGTCGTCAGCTTGGTGACGACGCCGCCCTTCCAGGTCTGCATCTTCTTCATGTCCATCGTCGGCTTGGTCGGGATCGTGATCCCGATGTCCTCCGAGTGGCTCATCTTCTCGAACAGCTTGGCCGCGTGGATGATCGACTTCGACGGGATGCAACCGACATTGAGGCACACGCCGCCCCAGAACTCTTTCTCGATGATCGCGGTCTTCACCTTCAGCGCGCCGAGGCGAATGCCGGCGGGGTAACCACCGGGGCCGGAACCGATCACGACTGCATCGAAACGAAGGTCGGGCATGGCCGACTCATACCACGGAGCGGAATCGTTCCCACGGCACGGCGCGCGGTCTGCGAGCGCCGCGCGCGGGTTCTGGTTACCTGGAGCTCGACAGGGCGCTCGCGTCGGTCAGGTGGAGCTCGGCGAGCTCGTTCTGAAACTTCACCTTCGTCAGCATCAGCGCTTCCTGCGCGTCGACGATCGCGATCGTCAGCTTCTGCTGCTTGTCGCTGGTCTCCGCCAGCTTGTTGCGCAGCGCTTGCATCAGCTCGCCGCCGGTCTTGACCATCTTCAGCGTCACGAGCTGCGCGTGGAGCTCGCCCGACCGCTCGCGATACTCGCCGAGCTGATCGTGCATCGTCTGGATCTTGTCGACCAGGTCGACCGCATCGCGATGGGTCGCGAGCACGGTCTCGATCTGTTTCTTGAGCTCGGGCGACGCGTCGGGCTCGTCGATATAGACCTTCATCAGGCCGAGCGCCTCGTCGGACGCGAGCTGCAGCGAGCGCTCCATCGGCGTGGTCTCGGCGATCTTGACGTACTGCGTGCCGAACGGCGCCAGGTCGACCTCGTAGAGCTGCGAGTCGCCGACCTTCAACGATTTCGGCGGTGCCTCGACGACCTTCCAGCCCTCGCCGGTCTTGTGGCGCACGAACACCTTCGCGGGTTTGTCGAGCCGGCTCGTGATCGTGTACGTCGTCGCCTTGCGATGCTGGACCTCGGCCGTGACGATGCCGCGCTGGGCGGTCATCAGCCTCGCGATCTTGTCCTTCTCGGTCGTCGCTTCCTCGACCACGATCTGGCGATCCGACGCGAACGGCACGACCACGCTCGCCTTCGGCGGCACCGGTTCGGTGATGCCTTCACCGATGAACCGGCCATCGCCGTAGACCGTGACCGGTCCGGGTTCGAGGGTGTCGGTGGTCGGGTTCGTCAGCTTCACCGACTTGAACGCGAACCGCTTGTCGCCGCGCTCCGAGATCGGATCGAACAGATACACGACGCCGCCCTCGGTCTCGCCGTGGACCATCGCGACCATCGCCGACGATCCGGCCTTCACGTTCATCGGGCGGTCCGCCATGAAGTGACTCTCACCGACCGGCGCGTCGGACGTCGTGATGTGGGCGGTCGGCGGTGCAGGGCGGGTCTCTCCTGCACCCGCGGCGACCGCGACCAGGCGCAGGCCGCTGCCACCGGCCTGCGGCGCGACCTTGATGCGCTTTGCGGGCACACCGTCGTCGATCAGCTTGTTGCGCACCGCTTCGCCGTGTTGCTTCGCATCCTCGAGCGACAGGCCGTGGCTCTCGATCACGATGTCTTCCGAGGACGACGTGATCTTCTTCGCGATCGCTTCGAGCTTCGCGTCGCCCTGCTTGATGGGCGGCGGCGCCTGATACGTATTCTCCGCCGACGACGAGCCGCTGAACGAGGTCCCCAACGCATCGCCCTGCGTGCCCGCGGCGGTACCCAGCGTCGTCTCGAACGTCCGACCCGGCAGCGGGAGATTGCGGATGTAGTTCTTGTCGACCACGATGCCCGAGGTCGTCGACGTCTGATCGATCATCGGCGCGCTCGAGGTGATCTTGATGACCTCGCCCCCCGCGTGACTCTGATCCATCTTCTGATAGACCGGCGTCGCCTTGCCGTCGCGCACGGCGACGTTGGCGTGCTCGAGCGTGACGTCGCCGTAGTAATACGAGAGCGTGTACGTGCCCGCCGGAACGTCGATCGTGTAGAAGCCCTTGTCGTCGCTGATCGCCGTCTGCGTGCCGGCGAGCTTGTTGCCCGTCGCGATCACCGTGACGCCGGCGAGCGGCTGGCCGGTCTTCTTGTCGCTGACGACGCCCTGGACCTTGCCCGAGCCTGCAGGCACGGGGCTCGACGTCGCACGGGACGACGACGTGTTGACGCCGTCGACGTAGTACTGATTCTCCAGCGAGCCGGGCGCCAGCTGGCCGTCCTTCGACGCCACCGCGCCGCCGCGGACCTCGCTCGGATCGAGCGAGCCGAGCTCCTCGCCGCCACCCTCGACGTAGGGCGACACCCCGGTCGGCGGGGCGACCGCGAACTTGTCCTCGCCCTGCAGGAGATCGCGATCGATCCGCCGCACGCTCCACAGGTCGTAGCGAAACGACATCGCCGAGCTCGCGCCGACGCCGACCAGCACGCCCTTCCAATCCTCGCCCGACACGTTGTCGACGATCGCCCAGCCTTCGAGCATCACCTTGCCCTGATCGCCGACGACGACCCGATAGCTCGGCTTCCACGCCGGCGCTTCGGTGACGTACGTCAACAGGACGTCGGCGTGCTTCTGCGGCGTCTCGATCGTCATCGTGAGGTAGCTGCCGTCGTCGGCTTCCTTTCGAGGGATGCTGACGGCGATCGGCTTCTTCGTCGACGGATCGACGACGGTCAACGACTTCAAGAAGTCGTCGACGCGGTCGCGGGGCACGCGGACGGCGAGTTGACCGTTCTCGACCGTGGCCTTGCGCTCGTAGAACGCGACGCCGTTGCGGTAGATGACGACGCGACCGAGCACGGCACCATCGACCGCGGTGGCCGGGGTGTGATGGAGGCAACCCGAGAGCAAGGCGACGAGAAGTGAATAGCGGTGCATGATCTACGACTACGCACCAGCTCGCGATCGTGCACCGGAACTTTGCTGACGCCGAACATCCGCATGCGGTGTCGCAGGCAGCCGGTGTCGCAGCTAGCCGTGTCGCAGGCGCTAGTGCTGGTGCGGCGATTTCACGCGCGGCGAGGCGGCGAGGGCGGCCATCTCTTCGCGGAGCAACCACGTCGGTTGTTCGTAGACATCGTCGACGATCGTCTCGAGCGCCGGCGGTCCCGCGGCCTCGGCACGCGCGACCGATTCGCGGACCTCGAGGTCGAGTTGCTCGGCCATCGCCTCGCGCTCGCCGGTGTGCAGCCAGCCCTGGCGCTGCAGCCACAGCTCGGTCCGGCGCAACGGGTCGCGCTGATGACGCCACACCTCGGTCACTTTTTCGTCGCGGTAGCGCGACGGATCGTCCGAGGACGAGTGCGCACTGACGCGGTAGGTGAGGAGCTCGATGAACGTCGGCCCGTCGCCGCGCCGTGCTTTCTCGGCGGCATACGCGACCACGTCGTAGACCGCGAACACGTCGTTGCCGTCGGCGCGCAGCGGCTCGACGCCGTAGCCGAGGGCCTTCAACGCGATCGTCTCGGACGCCGTCTGTAGCGCGCCGGGCGTCGAGATCGCCCACTGGTTGTTCTGGCAGATCAGCACCACCGGCGCCTTCATCACGCCGGCGAAGTTGAGGCTGACGTGGACGTCGCCCTCCGACGTGCCGCCGTCGCCCATGTAGCCGAAGCACGCGCGGTCCTTGTCGCCCTTGATCTTCATCGCCATCGCGATGCCGACCGCGTGCGGGACCTGGGTCGAGACGCACGACGACATCACGACGTAGTTGTGCTCGCGATCGCAGGGATGACACGGCATCTGGCGACCCTTGGTGACGTCGGTCGCGCAGCCGAACACCTGCGCGATGTAGCTGTCGAGCGTCATGCCGCGATACAGGCCGACCCCGGCCTCGCGCAGCGCGGGGACGATCCAGTCGTCGGGCTTGGTCGCCGCGGCCGAGCCGATGACGGCGGCCTCTTGGCCCATCGCCTCGCCGTAGAAGCTGATCCGCCCCTGGCGATGCAGCGCGATCATGCGGGCGTCGGTGACGCGGATCCGCAACATCGCTTCGAACAGGTTGCGGGAGAGCGCCTGGTCGAACTTCGCGAGGCCCACTTCGTCGATCGGCGTGCCGTCTTCGGCCAACAGTTGGTGGAGGCCGCGCGCTTTCGCGACGTCATCTCCGTCGAAGTAACTCGGCCGCGCCGCGACTGTGGGGACGGTGACCATGCGCGGAAGCTACCACTACTCGGCGGACCACCACGAGCGCGAGACGAGGTCCTGGCACTGCACGTCGGCGTGATCGAGCTCGGTCGCGTTCATCGGGCGCTCGGTCCAGTTGCCGTCGCCGAGGTCGGTCGTGGTCGCGGTGCCATCGCCGTTCCAGGTCAGCACGAACGCGGTCGAACCAGCCCCGCCGGTGGTGCCGATCATCGAGCCATCCGCGTTCGTGATCCACGTGCCCTCGAGCACTCCCGAGGTGGTCGTCGCGACGAAGCCCGAGTTCTCGCACAGGATGATCGAGTCGCTGTTCCGCGCGACGACGCGGTCGCTGCCACCGGTGAAGCCACTGCATCCCAGACACCCTGCGGCGAGCGACGAGATGGCGAGGAGCGCGGCGACGATCAGCTTGTTCATGCAGACCCCTATTTCAGGGGCTGCGCCAACCGCTAGATCTGTAATTTCAATTGCTTACGAACCGCGAGTTGGTCCGATCACGAACCGCCCTGACATCGCTGTCAGACCATCTCCATGAACATCGTCGTGGGGTCCTCGAGCAGCGCCTTCACGTCCTGGAGGAACATCGCGCCGTCCCAACCATCCGCGAGCCGGTGGTCGACCGAGATCGACAGGTTCATCAGGTGGCGGATCACGATCTGATGGTTTCGCACCGCCGGCTTCTCTTCGATCTTGTGGACGCCGACGATCGCGACCTCCGGGAAGTTGATGATCGGTGTCGCGAGCACGCCGCCGAGCTTGCCGAGCGAGCTGATCGTGAACGTCGAGCCGGTCAGCTCGTCGCGCGTGGCGGTGCCGGCCTTGACCGCTTCGCCGAGCCGCTCGATCTCTTTCGAGAGGTCGAAGATCGAGCGTTTGTCGGCATCGCGCACGACCGACACCGCGAGGCCGTGCGGTCCCTGCGCCGCGATCCCGATGTGGTAGTAGCGCTTGCGCACGATCTCTTGGGTCGCTTCGTCGAGCGAGGCGTTGAGCATCGGCCACTTCTTGAGACCGCTGACCACCGCCTTGACGATGAACGGGAGGTAGTTGAGCTTCACGCCGCGTTCGGCGGCGCGTGACTTCGCGCGGTCGCGCACCGTGACGAGCTCGGTCATGTCGATCTCTTCGACGTACGTGAAGTGCGCGGCGGTGTGGACCGAGCGCGCCATCGACTCGGCGATCTTCTTGCGAATGCCGCGCAGCGGAATCCGCTCTTCGGGCTCGTTCGGGCCACCCTTCGCGACCGCTTGCGGTGCGTACGAGGTCGCACGGGTCGGCGGCTGTTGTTTGTAGTTCTTGACGTCGTCGGTGGTGACCCGGCCGTGCTGGCCGGTCGCGGGCACGCGCCCGATCTCGACGCCGAGCTGGCGCGCCAACCGGCGGGTCGCGGGGGTCGCGAGCACGCGCAGGCGATCGTGCGAGGCGTCGACCACCTCGATCACGCCGGTCCCCATCGCGGCGGCGCGCGGCACCACGGCCGAGGCCGGTGCGTGGACCTTCTTCGGCGCGGCCGGCTCGGCGACGCCGTCTTCTTCGATCGCGATCAGCACCTGGCCGACCGGGCAAATCTCGCCCTCCTTGAAGTTGAGCTTGATCACCGTGCCGGCGCGCGGCGACGGGATCTCCACCGTCGCCTTGTCGGTCATGATCTCGACGATCGGCTGGTCGAGCTTGATCTTGTCGCCGACCTTGACCTTCCAGCTGACGATCTCGCCCTCGACGACGCCTTCACCGATATCGGGTAGGTGGAACTCGAATGCCATGTCACCACTCCAGCGTCTTCCGGACCGCGTCGAGGACGCGCTCCGGGTTGGGCAGATACTCGTGCTCGAGCGAAAACGGGAACGGTGTATCCAGACCGGTCACGCGCAAGATCGGTGCTTCGAGATGTTCCATCGCGCGCTCCTGGATCGAAGCGACGAGCTCCGCACCAAAGCCACACGTCCGCGGCGCCTCGTGGACGATCACGCAGCGCCCGGTCTTCTTCACCGAGGCGAGCAGCGCCTCGAGATCGAACGGCACGAGCGTGCGCAGATCGATCACTTCGATCGAGATTCCATTCGCGTCGGCGAGCTTCGCGGCATCTTCCGCGATCGACACCATGCCGCTCCACGCGATCACCGTGCACTGCGTGCCGGGCTTCACCACGTTCGCGACGCCGAGCTCGATCGCGTACTCGCCCTCGGGGACCTCGCCGCGGCTCGCGCGATAGATCCGCTTGGGCTCCATGAAGATCACCGGATCGTTCTGGCGCATCGCCGCGATCAGGAGGCCCTTGGTGTCGTACGGGTTCGAAGGCATCACGACCTTCAAGCCCGGCGTGTGACAGAACAGCGCCTCGGGCGACTGCGAGTGGTAGTGACCGCCGCGGATGCCACCGCCGACCGGCGTGCGCACGACCACGGGGCACGAGTACTGGCCGCCCGAGCGATAGCGAAACTTCGCCAGCTCGCTGACGATCTGATCGAACGCGGGAAAGATGAAGTCGGAGAACTGGATCTCCGGGACCGGGCGCAGGCCGTAGAGCGCCATCCCGATCGCGGTGCCGATGATCCCGGCCTCGGCGAGCGGCGTGTCGATCACGCGCTCGGCCCCGAACTCGTCGAACAGCCCCGACGTCGCGCGAAACACCCCACCGAACTTGCCGATGTCTTCACCGAGCACGACGACGCGTGGATCGGCCTTCATCTGCGTGCGCAGGGCGTCGCGGACGGACTCCAAAAGGTTCATGACGGGCATGACCGCAACTGGGTGTTACGTGGGGGGCAGTTGAGTGTCAAGGCGGTTCATTGGGTTGTGTTGGTGAACCGCGGCGTGGATAGTTCCCACGTGATCTGGATTTTGCTCGTGGTGCTCACGGTGCTCGGCGGGCTGGCCGCCGCGCGCATCGCCGCCAGCGACCGCAAGAAGCTGCCCTCGGGCGGGGCTGCCAAGGCGCTTCCGGCCGGCGACAGCCTCAAGGAGCGCGGCGTCAACGACGTCCGCGTCGACGACATCGTCACGATCGATCAGCAGGACTACCTGTGCGAGGGCGTGATCAACTACGACGAGGACGGCCATCGCTGGGTCGGCGCGCGCTGCGTCGACGACAAGGTCGTCAAGTGGCTGGTCGTCGGCCTCGAGCGCTCGGGATCGCACACGACGCGCGTGCTCGAGCAGGACCTGGACACCAAGGTCACCGGCTATCCGCCCGAGGCGCTCGTCGTCGGCGAGCTGCGCTACGCGCTCGACAAGCGCGGCACCGCGACGTGCGAGCTCCGCGGCGATACCGGGGGGCTCGGCGACCTGAAAAAAGATCGCCCCGAGGGCCACGTCGAGCGCTGCCGGTGGTGGCTGTACTCGGCGCCGGGTGATGACACGTTGCTCGTCGAGCAGTGGGGCTCGGACTATCGCGTGTTGCGCGGCAAGAAAGTCGGCGACGGCGTGATCGATCTCATGCAAGCGAGCTGAGCTTTGCCAGACTTGTGCGGCGGGAACCGTGCCAGCGTCCGCCGATGACCAAGCTCGGACTGCTCAGCGTCGCCGTACTCGTCGTGACCTCGCACGTGGCACGGGCCGACGACGACCAACCCGAACGGCACCTGACGATCATGGTGGCGCCGCTGCGGGCGATCATCCCGCTCGCCGAGATCACCGTCGAGTATGCGATCACGCCGAAGGTCGGCGCGTCGATCGAGCTCGGCGCCGGCCAGCGCACGATCAGCTCGGGCAGCGACGACGCGACCGGGACCGAGATCGAGGGCGGCGCGCAGGTCCGCTACTACGCGCTCGGCGACTTTCGCCACGGCCTGGAGCTCGGAGGCGAGCTGCTCGAGGAATACGTGAAGTTTCGGGAGCCGTTGCCGGGCAACATCGTCGGCGCGGCCGCGGGCGGCGCGACGCTCGGCGCGTTCGTCGGCTACAAGATCGCGATGCGCGTCGGCTTCACGTTCGAAGCGCAACTCGGCGCGCGCTACTTGATCGTCGACCCACAGATCACGGGCCAGTCGACCGGCGTGCCCGCGTTCGACAAGTGGGCACCGTTGCTCCACCTCAACGTCGGCTGGTCGTTCTAGCGCCTACTTCGCGACGTCGCGCATGAGCCGAGCAAAGCTCTGCGCCCCGGCGCGTCCGACCTCGGTGATCACCGTGCCGTCGACGCGTCCCTCGCTCGCGACGACGAGGATCGCGGTGACCTTGTCGGCGATCACGAGGGGTTCGGCGACGATCTGACCGCCGCCGACGCCGAGCGCCTCGACGAGCGCGTGATCGACATCGCTCAGATCGTCGTGCTCGGCGCGGAGCTGGGTCTTGCGCCGGATCACGGTGGCGACCAGCCCGAGCTGATCGAGCGGCACCGCGATCGGTGCCAAGGTCTTGCCGTCCCGGCGAAAGCTCGTCCAACTGACGGCGACGTCGCTGCGCACGACCAAGAGCACGGCGGCCTCGGCCGCGGGATCGAGGTGGGCTACCGCTTCGATCATCACGCGGGCAACGCGCTCGCGATCGGCGGCCGAGCGGATCGCAGCGAGCGCCATCGCGTGATCGCTCGAGTGTTCGGGGGCACGACGAGGTTCGACGCTGCGAGCTCGGAGCTCGGGCCGGGGGATGGGCACGAGGTGTGGGACGTAGCTGCGGCGCTCGGCCGTAGCGTGCTCGATCTGCGGTGGGCTCGGTACCTCGACCATCTCGGCCAGCTCGATCGGCTGCGTGTCGTCGAGCGTGACCCGCTTCGGCACCGCGCGCGGCGAGCCCGGGGCCCGCAGGAAGCGCTGAGGTCTGGCGATCTGGTAGACGCGCTCGAGCGCGTAGCGAACTCGCAGCTCGGGCGCGACGGCGAAGATGATGCGATCGGCGTCGACCGCGAGCTCGTCGGAGAGGATCGCGAGCGCGTGCGGATCGAGCGGTGCAGCCGCGGCCACCACGACCGCGCGCTTGCCGACCCGGACCAGCGGCACACACTCGAACCGCTCGGCGTGGCTCGGCGACAGCGTGAGTTGCAGCGCGCGATCACCGCGATCGAAGTGACTGGCGAGTGCTGCCGGCACGCGATACTGAAAGCCGAGCGCGTTCGACAGGCCATCGAGATCGATCAGCCCGAGCTCGACCAACGCCGTACCGAGCCGCGCGCCCCACATCACCTGCGCGTGCAACGCCGCTTCGAGCTCGGAGGCCGTGATCGCTCCTGCGCCGATCAACAGCTCTCCCAACCGCATACACCGAATATACGATCGAGCGTGCGCGAGCCCAACGGTGACGAGCGTTCGAAGTTCGCCCTAACGCGGCAAATCGAAGGTGAACGTCGAGCCGACGCCGATCGTCGAATCGACGACGAGCTTGCCGCCGTAGGTCTCGACGATGTCGCGCACCACCGGAAGGCCCAGGCCGGTGCCGCGCTCGCCCTTCGTGGTGTAGTACGCCTCGAAGATCTTCTCGAGCGCCTCGGCGGCGATGCCAGTGCCGGTGTCGCGGACTTCGCAGATCACGCGCTTTCCGTCCGCGCTCGGATGCACGCTCACGGTGACGGTGCCGTTGCCGGTGATCGCGTCGACCGCGTTGATCATCAGGTTGACGAGGATCTGCTCGATGCGCGTGCGGTTGACGGTGACGTTGACGGGCTCGGTGCCGAGCTCGAGCGTCGCTTCGACGCGGCCGAGCTTGCCGGCTTGCCTGAGCATCGTCGTGATGTCGCGCACGACGAAGTTGAGATCGATCGGCGCGACGTGATCCGGGCCGGGGCGCGCGAGCTGCATCAAGCGGTGCCCGTGCGTCGTGATGTGCTCGCCGACTCGCTCGAGATCGGGCAGCACTTGATGCATCAAGTCTTCGATGTTCTCGCCGCGCTTCATCGCGATCTGGATCTCGTCGATCGCGGAGACCTGGATCTGCGCGATGTTGCGCAGCTCGTGGCCGACACCACCGGCGAGCGTGCCGAGCGTGGCGCGGCGCTCGGCGAGCTGGAGTTGCGTGCGCGTCTCTTCGAGTTTTTCTTCGATCGACGCCTTGGCTGCGCGGAGCTCTTCTTCGGCCGAGCGGCGGCGCACGATCTCGGCCTCTTTCTCCGCGAGCAGTTGGCGGAGCTCGCGGATATCGCGCGCCACGAGGACGATGCCTCGGAGCGCGCCCGTGGAGTCGAGCACGGGCGAGCCGGTGACCGACACCGGGATTTTCTTACCGTCCTTCGCGACGAGCCACGATTCTTCGCGGCGCAGGATGTCGCCGTCTTCGATCCGACGGCGCACCACGGTGCGGAGTCCGGAGTTGTCGTCGACCAACAGCTCCGCGATCGGTTTTCCGACGAGCTCGGCTTGCGTGAACCCGGTGAGCGCGACTGCGCCCGAGTTACTCAGCGTCACTCGCCCTTCGGGGTCGACGCCAAGCACCGCGTCAACCATCGCTTCGATCACGAACTCGAGCACGCCAACCGACATTATCACGCGCACGAGAGCGCGCTAAAGTGCAGCGGTGGCTCGGTGCGCGACGTGTCAGCGCAGATTGCGGTCTGGACAGGGATGTCCGCTGCATGGAGGCACGCCCGCGCCGATCGAGGCGCCGCGCGAGTACCCACTCTCCGTGGACTCGCTGATGGGACTTCCACTGGGGGCGGTCCTTGGAGTGGGTGGATTTGCTACGGTCTTTCGGCTCGGTGACGATCGTGTCGTAAAGATTGCACACGTCGCGCACGACCTCGCGCGCGCTCGGATCGCCCGAGAGGCCGAGGCCCTCGCTGCCGTCGGTAGTCCGGCGGTCCCGAAGCTGCATGGCAGCGGAATTCTCGACGACGGCCGTGCGTGGTTGGTGATGGATCGGATCGGCGGAACGACCGTCACCGACCTCACGACCGAGGGCCCGATGCCCGTGCCGGACGCGACCATGATCGGGATCGCGATGTTGGAGTCGCTCGCGAAGATCCACGCGGCCAGCTTCGTGCATCGCGATCTGAAGCCCGACAACCTGTTTCGTAATCCCGAAACCGGGATCGTGATCCTCGATCTCGGGCTCGCTCGAAAACTCCCGACCGACGTGCACGATCCGACCCGCGAAGGTGTGGTCGTCGGCTCGATCGAATACATGCCGCCGGAGCAGATCGCCGATTCGGCCTCGGTCGACGAACGCAGCGATCTCTACGCGTTCGGCTGCGTGCTGTTCGAGCTGCTCGCGGGACGTCCGCCGTTCTTGGGCGACGGCGCCGCGCTCGAACGCGCCCACACCGCCTTGCGTCCACCCCGACTCGATTCGCTGATCGACGTCCCGGCCGGGATCGATCAGCTCGTCCACGACTGCCTCGCGAAGGATCCGGCGCGGCGCCCCGGGAGTGCTTTGCGCGCGAGGTCGCTGCTGATGCAGGACCGCAGCAGTAGCGGTCGCAGCTTCGCCACTCAACCGATCTCGATCCTCCGCGAGAGCAAGCAGCCGGTGGTGATCGTGTATGCAGTGCTGCCACGCGTCGATCGCGCACTGCTCGGGATGTTCGCGGCGCG
This sequence comes from Kofleriaceae bacterium, assembly GCA_039935615.1. Classification (GTDB taxonomy): domain Bacteria; phylum Myxococcota_A; class Polyangia; order Haliangiales; family Haliangiaceae; genus JABFXX01. Next base: position 12,505 of record JBDTJY010000296.1, on the reverse strand, counting down.
GCGGCTCGTCGTCGCATCGCAGCGGGGCCGGCGCGTGATCGCGGCGGCGCTCGGTGGAGAGCACGGCGACCCGGCGACGATCGCGATCGCAGCGGCGCGCGATCTGGCAGCGGCCGGCGCTCGCGTCGCACTACACCTCGAGGCGCTGCGCGTCGGATCGGAGGCCAGTGGTCCGTCGGTGGAGGGCGAGGCGATCGAGAAGCCGGAGGCGTGGTTGCCGGTGGGCACGTGGACCGGCGTGCTGGTCACGCGCGCGCTCGCGAGCGTGCTGCAGTCGCCGACCCGCGATACCGCGGAGCATCCGGGATTTCGCGCGCTCGCAGAGGAGGCCGAGCGCGCGGAGCTGATCGGTCGCGAGCGGTTGATCGGCGATCTGATGAGCGACGCGGCGGCCGCGTTGCTCGGCACGATGTCGGCCGCGCCCGCGACGGGGCCGGTGACCATCGCGAACGGTGTCGCACAGCCGTACCTGGTCACGCGCGAGCGGGTCGGTGGTCCCGGATTTTCGCTGGTCGTCGGCGACGCCGGTGTCGGCAAGACCGCGCTCGCGGCCGAGCTCGCCGTGCGCTTGCGCGATCTCGATGTCGACGTTCACCTCGGTACGGTGGCGTTGCCCGGGACCGGCAAGCCGTCGTATGCCGCGCTCGGCGAGCTCGTCGACACGTCGGTCGGTAACAATCTGATCCGGACGCTCGGCGATGCGCTGCGGACCCGGGCGCGCGCGCGGCCGCTCGCGGTGATCCTCGACGATCTGCAGCTCGCCGACCACGATCTGCTCGACGCGCTCGAGTACGCGACGCTCGGTGGTGAGGCGCTGCCACTGTGGGTGCTCGGGATCGCCGGGCCGAGGATCGACGCACGCCGCCCGAACCTCGGTAGGCGCGCCGAGAGCAACCGCCGCTTTGTGCTCGAGCCGCTCGACGACGAAGCGGCGGTCGCGCTCGCGGCCAAGCTGCTCGAGCCCGCCGAGTATCCGCCGCTGCGCGCGCTGCGCCGGCTCGTCGGGATCGCGCGCGGCAACCCGCTCCACCTCGCGACGCTGACCCGCGATCTCCACGAGCGCGGCGCGATCCGCGATCGCGCGGGCGGCGTGCCGTACTTCGACACGAGCATGCTCGAAGAGCTGTCGCCCGCGGCGCTCGGACCGTGGCTCGCGGCGCGCGAGCTGTCGGGGCTCGCGGTCGAGCTCGTCGCGCTGGCGCGGATCTGCGCGGTGCTCGGCGGCGAGATCCAGCGCGACGAGCTCACCGCGATCGTCGAGGCGGTCGAGCGAGCGGGCGGCGCGACCACGACGATCGATGCCGGCGTCGGCTTGCACGAGCTCGAGGTCGCGGGGCTGCTCGTCGCTTCGAAGCACGGCGCTCAATTCAGCCAGGCGCTGGTCGAAGAAGGCATCTACGCGACGACCGATGAAGCGGAGCGGCTCACGATCCATCGCGCCGCGCTCGGGTGGTGGGGACCGCGCGTCGAGGACGTCGCCGCAGCCGAGCGCGTCGCCCGCCATGCCGAGAGGGTCGGCGAGGCGGCGATCGCCGCGCGTGCGTTCGGGGTCGTCGCCCGCCACGCGCAGGTCGCGCATCGCCTGATCGAGGCCGAGCAGGCGCGCCAGGGCGAGCTCCGCAACTTGCCGGCGAACAACGCCGATCGCGTGCGCGCGTTGCTCGGTCGTGCCGACGCGCGCTCGCACCAGCAGCGCTCCGAGATCGCCATCGAAGACGCCGAGGCCGCGGTCGAGATCTCGATCACGCTCGGCGATCCGGAGCTCGAGATCGAGGCGAGGCTCGCGCTGTCGCGCGTGCTCGACCTCGCCACGGATTTCGATCGGTCGCGCGACATGACGGAGACCGCACTTGCCAAGCTCGCGACGGTTGCGTCCGCGACCCCCGAGCTTCGTCGCGAGGCCGCGCTGGCGCAGGCACGCTCCGCATTTCGGGCCGAGGACTTCGTCGAGACAACCCAGCAGCTACGCGCGATCGTCAACCAGCCGACGGAGGACGGCTACGAGGTCGAGGTCGTCGCGGCGCTGATCTACGGACCGTCGCTCGCGCGGCTCGGCGAGCTCGCGGAAGCCGAGAAGGTATTTGCCGATCTGATCGCTCGCTGCGTCGCTCGCGATGACTTGTTTCATCTCTGCGCGGCGTACGGCAACCGCAACTGGCTGTGGTCGGCGAACGGCATGGTCGAGCGGGCGGCCGAGGATCTTCGGCTCACGATCCAGGTCGCACGCGAGGCGGGGCTACCGGGTCTCGAACGCGTGGCGACCTGGAACCTCGCGGAGGATCGGTTGTGGCAGGGCTCGCTCGAGGAGGCGCTGCGGCTCGCGCGTCGAAGCCTCGCGTTGCAGTCGGGACACGGCGATGGCAACACGCAACCCGACCGGATGTTGCTCGCGCGGGTGCTCGCGGCGCGTTCGGAGTACCCCGAGCTCCACGATCTCGTCCGCGCGTTGCGCGAAGAGGGCTTCGATGGCGCTGATCTCGCGATGATCGAGTTGCTCGAAGCCGCGATCGTCGACGCCCCAGTCGTGCGCTGGGACGAGCTGCTCGCCAAGATCGACACGCTCGATGAAGGGACCCAACTCGAGCTGTGGCACCTCGCGGCCCGGCACCATCGGCTTCACGGCGACGCCCGAGGGAAAATCGCGGCGTTGGTGGCGGGTGCTCCGATCTGGGCACCTCGCATACACGAGTTCGAGCCGCTACCCCGCGATTAGCCGACCCACGACTGCGTGTGCCGGCTAACATGGCCGATAGGGAGTAACGATGACCGACAGCCGAAATCGACGGCCGAAGCCGAGCAGTGCGATGTCCGCACTGATGTCGGCGGCGACCGTCGTTCCGGTCGTGGCCGGCTATCACGTCGAGCAGTTGATCGGCGAGGGCGGGTTCGGGCAAGTGTGGCGCGCGACGACGCTCGACGGGAAACCGGTCGCGATCAAGATCTTGCACCTCGAGCTGATTCGCTCGACCGACGCACTCACCCGGTTCGAGCGCGAGCTCGCCGCGATCCAGCGCTTGGATCACCGCAGCGTCGTCGGTGCGCTCGGATACGGCAAGCTCGACGATGGGCGGCCCTATCTCGCGCTCGAGTACGTCGCGGGGCCGAGCCTGCGCGACGTGATCGCGAGCCGCGGCATGTTACCGCCGGCCGAGGTCCTCGAGTTGCTCGAGCCGCTGAGCGACGCGCTCACCGCCGCCCACGAGCGGAACCTGATCCATCGCGACATCAAGGCGTCGAATGTGATCCTCGGTCACGATGCGGCCGGGCCACGTCCCGTGTTGCTCGATTTCGGGCTCGTGAAGCTCAACGACCAGGAAGGCCCGGGCCTGACGTCGTCGCGGAGCATGCTCGGCACGCCGGCGGCGATGGCGCCCGAACAGATGCGCGGCCAGGCCGTCACCACGCGCACGGATATCTACGCGCTGGGCCTGCTCGCGTACCACATGCTGACCGGCCAGATGGCGTTCGGCGGGGCGCCGGGCGTCGTCCAGAGCTATCTCCAGATCCACGGTCCACGGCCGCGTCCGTCGGCGAAGGCCGATCTCGACCCCGCGATCGACGCGCCGATCGCGCGCGCTCTCGCGACCAATCCGGCCGATCGGTTCGCGACGGTGGGCGAGTTCATCGCAGCGCTGCGCGCGGTGATCGCACCCCAAACGCTCGCGACGGGCCCCGAGCCGGTGGTCGCGGTCTACGTCGAGGGCGACGCGCTTGCGCTCGCCGCGGCGTCGAACCTGACGACCGGCGCCGGCATGATGATCGCGCTGGCGATGCCGAACAGCTTGATCGCGGTCGCGCCGGTCGGGGCGATCGATCTAGCTGCGCTCGTCGAGAAACTAGCAAAGCTCGAACACGCAAAGGTCGCCGTCGGAGCCACCACCGCCGAGCGGTCGGGCAACGCGATCGACGGCGAAGCGCTCGATGTCGAAGCGTGGGCGCCGTATCCGCTCGCCGATCAGCTCTGGATCTCGCCCGCGCTTCAGACCTAGCGGCGTCGGATTCGATCGCTCGGCGGTCGAGAACGGTGGTAGAGCGCCCGACGTCGGGCTCGTTCCTCCGCGCTCCGAAAGGCATCCCGCCGGCTCCGGCAGACTGCCTATCTTGCTGTATCGGCCAAAGTCAGAGCTTTTGTAGGGGTCAATCGAAAATACCTACGATAGTTCGTGGCTACATGAACGAATGTCGTTCTAACTCACGAAAATTACTTCGGATGTGTGCAGATCGCCGCCGCAGTGCGATAGCGATCTTTGATTTGACGTTGATGCTCTATTTCCAGACATTGATTGTTGACACACCTGATCTGAGATGTGTAGGGTGCTTTCATCATGAACACCCACACGAAGCAAGCCGCCCTCGTCGCCACCTCCAAGAAGCTGAAGACCCGCCTCGTGGCCGGCGAAGGCGACCTGCCGAAGATGGCGACGAACCACAACGCGCCGGTCAAGACGACCGAGAAGAAGTCGCTCAAGCTGAAGACCCGCCTCGTGGCCGGCGAAGCCGACCTGCCGAAGATGGCGACGAACCACAACCTCCGCCTGGTGTAACGTCCTTCCTGCCTCAATCCGAGGCCGGACGTTGTCTAGCGATTCGATCGAATGTCAATCGAGTCGCTCGAGAGCGAAAGCCCTGTTGATCTTGTAAGCTAGCGGCGTTGTTGGAGGAGGGACTCGAGGTGGATCCGTTGCGCTGGATGGAGCTCGACGCCCCCGCGCTGCACCGTTGGTTGCAGGACCATCACGGTGCGTCGGAGGTCGTGCTCGATAGCGAGCTCCGGACCCAGCTTCGCGCCAGGCTCGCGCAGCTCGCCGCCGAGTCGTCCGCTCTCGAGGAGGCGGTCAGGGTGGGGGACGCCTTGTTCTTCGCGCAGCGCGCCGCCGGTGAATGTCGCCGCACGCTGTGGCGCGACGACGCGGGCACGAGGACGATCGCGTTCGACGCGACGCAGATCGACGCCGGCGCGACGGTCGCTTCGTGGCGCGTGGCCTACGGTGGTGAGGCGATCGCGGTCAACGTCGCGGTGCCGGGCGCCGAGGTCGGAACGATCTACATCACCCGAGGCACGGTGCTGCCGGATCGGATCTCGGCGGTTCACCACGAGTTCCAGCCGGCGTGGACCGCCGATGGGACGGCGCTGCTGTGTACGAAGCTCGATCCTTCGAGCGCCGATCCGGTCGTCGGGATGAAGCTGTGGTTGCATCGCATCGGTGCGGTGACCGACGAGCTCGTGTTCGTCCCACAGCACCCGATCGAGCTGCCCTGGCCGATCACCGGTGCCACGAGCCCGTGGCTCGCCGTCTGTGTCCAGGGTCCGCATGCCGGGATGCGCGTGTATGTCGTGCGCTCGGACGAGCTCGCGGGCCTCGCCACGCCTTGGCGCGAGATCTGCGGTCACGACGATCTCGTCGACGACGTCCAGCTCGCCGGCGATCAACTCTACGTCTTGACGAGTCGCGACGCGCCGAATCGCCGCGTCGAGGTGATCGATCTCGCGAGCGGTACTCGAGCGATCGCGGTCGCGGAGACGACGGCGGTGATCGAGAGCATCGCGGTCGCAGCGGACGCGATCTACGTGCGCGATAGTGTCGGCGGTAGCTCGGAGCTTCGACGGTGTGGTCGCGATGCCATCCACCGGCTGACGACGCCACCGAACATGTGGCTGTCGCGAATCACGAGCGATCCGCGATCCGCGGGCATCGTCGCGGCGATCGACGACTGGATGGAGCCCACGCGGCTGATCGCCTACGACGGTGACTCCCTCGCGCCGCGCGAGCTCGGGATCGCAGCGGCTGCACCGATCGGCCGAGCCGCGTTCGTCGCCGAGCGCCTCGAGGTCGCGAGTCACGACGGCGAGCTGGTCCCGCTCACGATCTTGCGGCCACGGGACGTCGCGGTGGGCGGGGCGAGCACCTTGCTCGAAGCGTACGGTGGCTACGGCATGTCCCTGACGCCCGCGTTCGACCCGGTGCGGCTCGCGTGGTTGGAGCGCGGGGGTGTCTACGCGATCGCACACGTGCGCGGTGGTGGCGAGAAAGGCCGCGCGTGGCATCTCGCCGGCCGTGCCGCGAACAAGCGCAACAGCGTCGCCGACTTCGTCGCATGTGCGCGCGAGCTCTGCGCCCGCGGCTACACGCAACCCCGTCGGCTCGGAGCGACCGGGCTCAGCATGGGCGGCGTCGTGATCGGCGGCGCGGTGATCGATTCGCCCGAGCTGTTCGGTGCTGCCGCGATCCACGCCGGCCTCCTCAATGCGACGCGCTATCTCCACGGTGTGAACGGCGAGCCGCAACGCGCCGAGCTCGGCTCCCCCGACGACGAAGCCGGCTATCGCGCGTTGCTCGCGATGGATGTCTATCGGCAACTCCGCGATGACGTGCGCTATCCGCCGCTGCTCATCACGCTGGGCCTCAACGACGAGCGCGTGTCGCCTTGGATGTCCGCGAAGGTGGCCGCGCGGCTCGCCGCCGCCGGCAACGAGGTGTTCGTGCGAGTCGACCACGACGGCCACGGGATGACCGCGACGTCGGCCCAACGGGCGCGCCGACTCGCCGACACCTGGGCGTTCTTCGCGACCCGTCTGCAGTAGACTCTCGGTCGCAGGCAACATGGCTTCTTCCTTCGAACGTACCTTCGCGGCGCTCCACGAAACCCGCAGTTGGAGAGCCGCGATCTTGGTCAGTGTGGGACTCGTCATCCTCGCGATGTGGCTGGTCTGGGGAGGGTTCGCGGACGTCGCGGTCTACCGATCCTCGACGAGCGCCCGGCTCGAGACCGATCCGCCACCGTCGCGGGTCGCGACCACCCTGGCGGGGCGAATCGACACGGTTGAATTGAATACCGGGAAGCACGTTGATGAGCGAGACACCCTCCTGCAATTAGACACTACACAGGTAAAGATTGCGGTCGATAGGGCCCGCGGCCGGGTCGCCGCGCTCGCCCCGCAGATCGACTCGCTGGCGCGCGAGGTCCGGCTGCAAGTCGACGAGGAGCAGCAGCGCCTGACGGCGGAGCAGGGCGCCGAAGGCGAGGCGCTGGCTCGGTTGCGAGGTGCCCAGGCGGATCTGTCCGCGGCCGAGCACGAGCTGGTCCTCGAGACCGACGCGGTCAAGGCCGGGGTGTCCCCGGTCGTGGTCCGCGATCGCGCCGAGACCACGGCGCAACAGAAGCGCGCGGCGGTCGAAGCGATCCAGCACGAGTCGCAGGCGCTCGTCGCGACCCATCGCGGCGCGGGCGATAGCCGGCGCGGCCTCAAGGAGCAACTCGATCGGCAGTACGCCGAGCTGTCGAACGAGCTCGCGGCCGCGAAGTCCCAGCTCGCACAATCCGAGGTCGATCTCGATCACCTGACGATCCGCGCGCCGGTATCCGGAGTGCTCGGCGAGGTCATGCAATTGCGCCCGGGGGCCGTGCTCCACGAGGGCGACGTGATCGCGACGATCGTCCCGGACCATCGCAAGCTCCACGTGATCGCCGCGTACGGCGCCGATGCCCTCGGCCTGTTGAAACCGGGCCAGCACGCGTTCGTGCGGCTCGATGGATTTCCCTGGACCCACTACGGCACCGTCGACGCGACGGTCACGAGTGTCGGCAGCGAGCTCCGCGACAACGTGATCCGGGTCGAGCTCGACCTCGGCGCCGCGAACGATCGGATCACGACGGCCAATGGTATGACCGGCAACGTGGATGTCGAGACCAGCCGAGCGAGTCCGTTCGGTCTGTTCTTGCGGATGATCGGACAAGGCTCGCGGTGAAGCGGCGATGGCTGGTTCCCGAGGTCGTGCAGACCTCGGGCATGGACTGTGGTCCCGCGTGCCTGACCGCGCTCGTTCGCGGCTTCGGCCTCGACGCGAGCTACGGTCGGTTGCGCGAGGCGTGTCAGACCAACGTCGACGGCACCTCGATCGATACGATCGAAGAGATCATCGGCGAGCTCGGCCTCGAGGCGGCCCAGGCGATCCTCCCGATCGAGCACCTGCTGTCGCCGTACGGCGTCGTCCCGGGGATCGTCGTCGCGCGCCAGCCGGCCGGGGCACCGCACTTCATCGTACTGTGGAATCGCGCGTTCGGTCGCGCGCAGGTCATGGATCCGGCGAAGGGTCGGCGGTGGGTGGATCCCGAGGATCTCGAGCGCGAGCTCTACATCCACCAGATGGCGTTGCCGGCGGAGACCTGGCGCGAGCTCGCGACCGAGCCTGCGTTCTGCGGCCCGCTCGACCTCCGCGTCCGTGCACTCGGCGTCGCCGAGCCAGCGGCCTACCTCGAGCGCGCGCTCGCGGACGAGAGCTGGCGTGGGCTCGCCGTGCTCGATGCCGCGGTGCGCGTCGTCGAGACGGTGATCGAGTCGAACGGCGCGAGCAAGGGCCGCGAAGCCGCGAAGCTGCTCGATGGCCTGATCGCGGCGCCGTCGTCGATCGCGCAGCGCTATTGGTTCGCGCGCGAGAGCGCCAACCCCGACGAGGTGATGGTGCGGGGCTGCGTGCAGTTGCGCGTGACCGGGCTCGTCGACGGCGCGGCCGCGACCTCGACGCTCGACGCGCGGGTCTCGCAACCCGAGCCCGACGTGTGGAAGACGCTGATCGCGACGATGTTCGCGGATCGGCGCGCGAGTGCCGTCGCGTTCGCGCTGATCGCGGTGTTAGCGGGAGTCGGCGTGGTGTTCGAGACCGCGCTCTACCGCGTGATGTTCGAGGCCGGCAGCGAGCTCGTCACGCGACCGCAATTGCTCGGCGCGCTGGCGGTGCTGCTGGTGTTCATCCTCGGGATCTGGCTGCTCGAGATCTCGACGTTCAACAACGCGCTCGAGGTCGGCCGCACGACCGAGTCACGGATGCGCGTGCAGCTCGCTCAGAAACTGCCGCGGCTCGCCGTGCAATATCTGCGGACGCGACCGGTCGCCGACACCGCGGAGCGTGGTCACTCGCTGCATCGGCTGCGCGACCTCCCGCCGCTCGGCTTGCGCTTGATCCGCGCTTTCACCGAGACCGTCGCGACGACGCTCGCTCTGCTGTGGCTCGCGCCGGCCGCGTGGCCGTTGATCGTCGGGCTCGCGCTGTCGGCGCTCGTGCCGCCGCTCGTCACGCTCGGCTCGCTCGCCGAGCGCGAGCTCCGCATGCGCACGCACGCCGGCGCGATGTCGTGGTTCGCACTCGACGCGCTGCAGGGCGCGATGCCGGCACGCGCGAGCGGGTTCGAGACCACGCTGCGCCGCGAGCACGACGGCCTGCTCGTCGAATGGGCGCGCGCCGCGACCGCCGAGCATCGGCTGTCGATGGCGGTGACGTGGACCCAGGGTCTCGTTGGTTACGGCTTCGTGATCGCGTTGGTCTTGGCGCGCGTCGCGCAGGGTGGCGCGCCGGCGAGTCTGCTCCTGCTCGTGTATTGGGCGCTCGCCGTGCCGTCGACCGGTGCGGCGCTCGCGACGGCCGTGCGCGAGATTCCGATGTTTCGCAACGCCACGCTGCGCCTGCTCGAACCGCTGAGCGCGCCCGACACCGAAGCCGAGGTCGGTAGCGCGCGCTCGACGACGACGGCCGGGGTCGCGATCTCGCTCGACCAGGTCTCGGTCGTGCTGCGCGGCCAGACCATCCTCGATCGGATCCACCTGACGATCGCGCCCGGCGAGCACATCGCGATCGTGGGGCTCTCGGGCGGCGGCAAGTCGACCCTGCTCGGCCTGTTTCTCGGCTGGTCGAACGTCTCGAGCGGCGAGCTCCGCATCGACGACAAGCTGCTCGATCCGCAACACCTCGTCACCCTGCGTGCGCAGACCGCGTGGATCGATCCGAGCGTCACGCTGTGGAACGACTCGCTCGCGAACAATCTGCGCTACAGCGTTCCGCCTCGCGCGCCCGTCGATGTCGCGGATCTCGCGAGTCGTGCCGAGCTCACGACGATGTTGTCGCGGTTGCCCGAAGGCTTCGCGACCCGGCTCGGCGAGGGCGGCGGACTGGTCTCCGGCGGCGAAGGTCAACGCGTTCGACTCGGTCGAGCGCTCGCGCATCACGATGCGCGGCTGGTCGTGATGGACGAGCCGTTTCGCGGGCTCGACCGCAAGACCCGCGAGCGCCAGCTCGCCGCGACCCGCGCGCACTGGAAGCACGCGACGATGTTGTGTGCGACGCACGATCTCGCCGAGACCCACGTGTTCCCGCGGGTCCTCGTCGTCGAGGGCGGCGTCGTCGTCGAGGATGGCGATCCGGCGCAGCTCGCCGCCGATCCAGCGTCGCGCTACGCGCAGCTGCTGGCGCGCGAACGCCACGCGAACGAAGTGTGGTCGCGGTGGAAGCGCGTCGTGATCGTCGACGGTCACCTCGAGGAGCGCACGTGATCGAGGCGGTGACCTGGCCGCGCGATCGAGTCGGTGAAGCGCTCGCCGCGCTCGCCGAGCTCGCGGGCCTGGAGCCCCGCCCCGAACGCGCGGAGGTCCCCGCGGACGGTCAGGATGTCGAGACCTGGTTGGTCGATGCCGCGCACTGGATCGGCATCGATGCCGAGCCGACCGCCGCGCTGTACCCTGACATGCCGGCGCTGGTTCGAGGCTGCGGCCCCGCGCTCGCGGAGATCGACGGCGCGTACGTCGCCGTGGTAGGTGCGCGTGGAAATCGCGTCGAGGTGCTCGCGCCCGACGGGGCGCGGACGCGGATCCCCGTCGCCACGCTGGTGGCGGCGTTGCGCAAATCCGCCGAGGACAAGATCGCACCGGAGATCGAACGCATCGTCGAAGCCACGCAGATCGCGGCGGCGCGGCGACCGCGGCTGCGCGGCGCGTTGCTCGCGGGGGATCTCGAGAAGGTGCGGATCGGTGGCGTCACGCTGCTGCGCCGTGCGATCGAGGCACCGGCGCGCGTCGTCGCTCGCGACCTCCGGTTGATCCCGCGGCTCGCCCGGGTCGCGTTGCTTCACCTCGCGGGGTACACGCTGTCGATCGCGGGTTGGTGGGCGATCGGGAGCTCGGTGCTCGCGGGTCACGTCGATCTCGGCTACGCGTCGGGTTGGGCGGTGTTGATCGTCACCGGCCTGATCGCGCGCAACTTCGCGCAGTCGATGATGGGACCGCTGTCGGTCGACGTCGCGACCGCCGTGCGTTCGCGGTTGTTCGTCGGCGCGCTGCGCTTGGAGACCGACCAGATTCGCCTCGCCGGGATGGGCGTCTCGGTCGGACGGATCTGCGAAGCGCAGGCGTTCGAGACGCTCGCCGTCTCCGGTGGGTTCCTCGCGGCGTTCGCGATGATCGAGCTCGTCGTCGTTGCCGTGATGGTCGCGTTCGGCAGCGCCGGTTGGATCCATGTCGGCATGTTGGTGGCGGCGATGGCCGCGATCATCATCGGCACGCGCGCGTACATGAAGACGCGGCAGCAGTGGACCGAGTCGCGGCTCGCGATCACCGGCGATCTGATCGAGCTGATGAATGGTCACGCGACGCGCCTCGCACAACAGCCGTCCGAGGATCGTCACAGCGTCGAAGATCGCGGGCTCACGCTCTACGTGCGGCGCTCCGAATTGCTCGATCGCAGGATCGCCTGGCTGCGCGTGTCGATGCCACGGGCGTGGCTGATCGCCGCGACGCTGGGGTTGGCGCCGACGTTGGTGTTCGGCACTCCGAGCGTGCCGAAGCTCGCGATCGCGCTCGGCGGCATGCTGTTCGGAGCGTCGTCGCTCGGCAAGCTCGGTGAAGCGGTGATCAGCCTGGTCGACGCGAGGATCGCGTGGCGCTCGATCGCACCGCTGATCGAGGCGTCGCGCATCGCACCGCAGGTCGCACCGCCGACCCTATCGAATGCGGCGGTCTCGCCGCTGCAGCCGCTCGCGACGGTGCGCGGTGTCAGCTACCGCGCGCCGCGGAGCGGGCACGAGGTGTTGCGCGGTTGCGAGCTCGAGATCGCGCGAGGTGATCGGGTCGTGCTCGAAGGGGATTCTGGCTCCGGCAAGTCGACGCTCGCGAGCATCGTCGCCGGGCTGCGCCAGCCCGATAGTGGTCTCGTCCTCGCGGGCGGGCTCGATCGTCCGACGCTCGGCGACAGCGGTTGGCGGCGGCGGGTCGCGCTCGTGCCGCAGTTCCACGACAACCACATGTTCTATGGCTCGTTCGCGTTCAACCTGATGATCGCTCGGAGTTGGCCGACGACGGTTCCCGACCTCGAAGAGGCGCTCGAGATCTGCATCGAGCTCGGCCTGACGGCACTCCTCCGGCGGATGCCGTCGGAGATCCACCAGTTCGTTGGCGAGACCGGCTGGCAGCTCTCGCACGGCGAGAAGAATCGCGTGTACGTCGCGCGCGCGCTGTTATCGCGCGCGCCGCTGATCCTCCTCGACGAGAGCCTGGGCGCGCTCGATCCGGACACCATGATCCTGGTGACCGAGTGCATCGAGAAGCGCGCTATTGCCGCGCTCGTGATCGCGCATCCATAGCCGCGCGCGTCGTCGGATGGGTCGCGCCGAGACTGGCACGCAGGTTCGTGATCGCCCGCGCGTAGAGCTGGTTCGCACGGGTCGCGTGGCCGGCCGCGCG
>JBDTJY010000295.1:0-7816 GCA_039935615.1 Kofleriaceae bacterium | reverse complement strand
ACCTCAACTCGTAGATCGGAACGCTGGTGTCCAAGGCTCTGGCTGCGCCGCCAGAAACTTGGAGGTAGCCCAGATGCGTGGGACAGATTGATCTGTCGAAAGCCCGGCTCTGGGTCTACGACCGAAGGCTCGAGCTGATGACTCGGGCCTTCACTCTTTTCGGTGCGCCCTGATCATCCGGTTGCACCTGGGCGTGGGCCACTTCTCAACAGGTGGTCCCCTGGGTCCCGGTGACTTCGGTGGAGATGGTCCCTTTCAAGAGCGGTGGTGACACATTAGATGACCGAAGAAGGGCGCGCGCAGAAATTCGAAGCGAGAACACGCAGATCCAAAGTGAAGAGCTGCGAAGCCTGTCCGTCAGCACGGCGCGCACCGAAATTCGTGCGCACACGATTGCGACCTCGCGCGTCGGTGGAGTCACGCCAAAGAGGGCCAAAAGAAGGGCTCCGATTGGGTGCCCGAGACGCCCTTTCGGCGGTCGCAGCCGAGGGCTTCATGCACGCACTTGTCGACGGTGGTTGCCCATGAACAAGCGAGGAGGTCAATCCCGCACGAGACTCGATCTGCCCGTGCCTCGTGCTGTTCGCGACGGCCATCGCAGCGAGCGCTTGCGTGAGCTGCTCGCGTACGTCGGCTTTGCTAGGATTGCCGGAACATCGATACAGCCCGCACCTTGGCGTCAAGCCTCCACGCGCTTCACGCTCGCGACCAACGACGCAGTGCGCGGATCGGAGTAGGCGAGCTCCGGATCTACGCGCCCGATGACGGCAGAGACCATGCTCGTGAAGCCTTCAAAGCGGGTGTTCGTCTCTGCGAAGGAAGCACGCTTCCACTCTCCACCCGCTTGCACTCCAATCTCAGCTACCTGAGTGCCCGGAACCAGCTTCGCTAAGGGGGGCACGTTGGGGAAGCCGGTCCTACCAACTGTCGCCAGGATTCGCGTAAACGCGTCCTCCACGAGGACCCCCTCCCAACGTTGGTGGACTTCTTTTCGCCACACATATTCCACCGAGAACGCGCCACTCCGTTGCAGCGATAGGACGAGGCGCCCTCGACTAAGACCGTTGGGGTTCCCGAGCGCGTATTCGATCGCGTCAGCGTGGATAGGCGCCTGCACCGACCGCTTTGCGCGAAAGAACGTATGACTGTCAGGGCAACGGATCACGAGCGCGCCTGTTGCATCGACCGACTCCGCGACAAGAGTCTTTCCACACTTCACGCAGGTCGCCGTCACAGGATGGCCTTCGCCGAGCTGTCGAAGGGCTTCGCCGACCGCGACCAACTCAGGATGGGCGGCGAGGAGTGCCGGTGGAATTTCCGAGTCCATCAGTACCTCCCCGTCTCGCGAATCTTCCGCACTTCTCGAATCATCTCTCGAACCTCGTCATTCGTGATTCCCCAGCGATAGCGGAACTGGATCATCGAGAGGCGCGCCTGTAGCTCGCCTTCTACAAGCTCGTTACTGCCAATGCCGCCCCGTTGCTGAAATACGTGGATGAGCTCTTCGCGTAGCACTCGAACGTTCTCCACGAACTCAGGTCGAACGAAAATGTCGTCGCCTATCGTCACTGCGTGAAAGCTCTCTGGAGGTGCCCCGTTCATTTTGGCAGACCAGTCGAGCAATGCTTGCGCATTCTCGTCGGAATGGATGACCACATTCGCTTTCGCCGCCTCGTCTACAAGGTCCTTGAGCGCTCGCTCGCGGTTGGTCTGTGCGAGCTCTTTCACTTCCTCAAGAATCTCTTTAGGGGCTCCGGCGGCGAGTTTCGCCGCGGCGTCAGCTTGCGCGGGGATTTTCTGCGTCTCGGCGGCAGCTTTCGCTTCGTCGAAAGGTGGCGTGTTAGTGCCGTCGGTCTGTGCCGGAAGCTTCTGGGTCTCCGCAGCTGCTTTCGTCTCGTCGATCGGTTGAGCTGCCCCCACTTCGGACTGTGTCGTCGAGCCGAGTTTCGCTTCGTCCTGCGCGGTTGATTCGGAGACCGCCTGCATCGGTTGAGTGGGTCGACTCGCTGCCACCTCGCTCTTCCTTGCCTGGTCGATGTCCCCGGAGATCTGATCGATATGTCGAGGCTTCACCTCGGTTGTGAAGCCGGCTGCTTCGGTCTCGTCGTGAAACTGCCCCATCAAAGATCCGTCCCGATAGACGGTGCGCCCGGGTGACAGCGCGACGTCCTCGTACTCGTCCACGAGGCCCAGCTGATGGGATACCTCGTGCGTCGCCATTCGATCGCTGCCGTCTTGTACGACCCACTCCTTCTGGTTCGTCGATCGTGCCGGTCGTTGCTTCCCGAAGTTGGGGTCGTACCGATGTTCGACGTTTACAATCAGGTCGGCATCGCCTTCGTTGACGAAATTCACCTTTACATGGAGGTTGCTACCGTCGGCGAGTTTGTGGATCCGCTTGCCGTCCTTGAAGTTGTAATAGTGGTCAACGCCTTTGGCTGCGTGCTCTCGCATCTTTTCGAGATCGGCCTCGGTAACTCCGATGCCCTTCTTCAAGTGAATGTCGACAGAGATTTCGGTGAGCTTCCCGTCCGCAGCGTCGAACGTTCGGACGTTGTACTTACTCGATACTTCGAAAGCGCCGTCGGTTCGAACCGTCTTGACCTTAGTCTCCACCGCAGCTGCGCGAGCCTCCGCGTGCTCAACCTCTGCCTCGAACTGTTGATAGTGAGGTCCCTTGCGAACGGTGGTCGCACCCTCGCTCTGGTTCGTTAGCTTCTCGGGAGTCTCGAGTTTCGCGTCCGAGATAGCCGCGTCCGTGGCTGGCTCCGCGGTCTCGCCTGCCTTCGCAGTCGGAGCGTGAGCATCCTCGAGCACCTTTGCATCGCTGGCAGCCTGAGGCGGCGCTTCGAGCGCCGGCGCCTCGGCTTTTGTAGTGTTCGTCGCTGTCTCGGCATGAGTTGCCGCGTTTGCATCGGCCGCCTCCGCCGATTTCGTTTGGGAGACGCTCGGTCGTCCTTCGTGGGAGACACCAGTTTTTGCCGCACCACCCTCGACCGCTTCCGACTTCGCCCGGGCGATGGCGGTCTCTTGCACCCCGTCCTCGGTAGCAGACTTCAGTGCTTTCGTCGCAACCTTGTCGCCGACGACCGTCGCTTCCTTACTTGCGACGACTGCGTCTTTCCCGAGTGCACCGAGCTTTCGCGCCTCGGCGAGCTTCGCCGCACCCAACGTCGCCACGTCGACGACCGCATCGATCGCGAGCAGCTTCGCGTCGTCTGCTGGATCGTACGCTTCACCGGCGACCGACTTCTTGATCGCCATCTCGGCCATACCCGAGCAAACATCGATCAGCACGAACAACTCCGGCTGCATCGCCAGTAGCGCACCGAGCTTCGCGATCGTCGAGAAGATGTGCGCGATGTGGTTGCTCAGGTGAATCTTCTCTTCGCGCTGCGTTTCGAGCGACTTCGTCAGGTTCTGGTCGACCTGGACGAACTCGTCCTTCGTCACGCCTTCCTTGAGCTCGCGTCCGGTTCCGAACGGTCGCTTGCTCTCGCCAAGCATCGAATCCTCGACCGCGAGTTGCTCGCGCACCAGATCTTCGGTGCCAGCGTTACCGCCGAGTAGCTCGCGGCGCTTCTCCTGTTGCGACAGCGAGTCGCTGTGCTGCGTAGTCGCCAGCTCCTTCTGCAGCCGGAGCTCGGTCTCCTCGCGGCGCTCGGATGCGACGCCGTACTCGCGTACGTTGTCGATCTTTAGCTCCTCCGCATTCATGTCGTCGCGGTCGCCGCCCTTACCGAGCATTGGCTTGCCGTACTTCCTCTCGTAGTCGGCCTCGTCGGTCGCGAGCTGTTTGTTCGACTGCTCGCCATCGAGCAGCTTCGCGCGCCCTTTGGTGTCCGCTCGGGAATACTGCGTGGCGGTGCCCAGCTCACCATCGTGGGACAGCTCGGTGCTGGCGATCTTCTGATCGTGCGCTTCGTGCTCGCGATCCTTTCGCTCCTGCTCGCGATTCGCCCGGTGGCGCATCTCTTCGAACCCATTCGAGCTGTGCTCGTCGGTCTCCGCGTAGGACTTGTAGTGGTCTGCGAGCTGGTCGTCGACGCCGCGCTCTTGGACCTGCTTCATGTCCTTGCCGGTCATGAAGGCGCCGACGCGCTGCTCTTGCACGTCGTAGGCTCGCGCAGTCTTTTCGATCGCTGCCCGCTCGGCTTCTGCCTTCGCTCGCTTCGTTGGATCCGCGCTTTTCAGGTCAGGACTCTCGAGTGCGGCCTCGATCTCTTTCTGATCATTCGCGCGCATGCCCTCGCGCAGTGCGAGCACCTTGTCCTCGGCACGCTTGCCGTGGGTCAGAGCGAGTACACGACGCGCGTCGACGCTGTCACGGCCGAAGCGCTCCTCGATCATGTGATCCCAATTCGCCGTACCGGCCGCGGCGGCTTGCTTGTTCCACGCGTCGCGCGCGGCAACGATCTCTTCAGGACTCTTGCTCTAGAGCTCGGCGAGCACGTTGTCCGTGGAGCGGAGCTGGAGCGTCTTCTGCTGACGCTCCATCGCCTCGGCGTCGAACGTCATCTTGTAGTCGTCGGCCGGCTCCTTCAGCATGTTCGTGATGTGGATAGCTTCGGCGCCGGCCTTGTCGCCTTGCGCGAGCTTCACGATCTCGTCGTGATCTGGACCGGCGGCGACGTGCGCAGCAGCCCAGCCCGGTCCCCACATGATATTCCGCTGATTCGCTTCTCGAAGCTGCGCAGTGTTGAGCGCCTTCAAGATCTCTTTGATGCGCTCCGCGTCGTGGCCCGCATTCGCGATGCCGGTGATCGCGGCGTGGACAGGATCGCCGCTGAGCCCGGCGACCGCTTCGTCCTCGTTGCCGTGTGACAACGACTTGTCGAGCTCCTCGTAAATCGTGTGCTCTTGGTTCGTGTTGCGACGGATCGCTGCACGAATCATCTCGATCTCTTCCGGACTCCGCGGTCCGAGCACGCGCGAGATCTTGACCGCCTGGTCATCGTCGTCGGCCTCTTTGGTTCGCGTGACCTGAAGGATCTGCTCTGCCCATGCGTTCGCTTTCGCGGTCAACTCCTTGCGCTGCGCCGGCGTGAGCTTCTCGAGCTTCGCGTCCGCCGCATCGCGTTGCGAGGAGATCATCTGCAACGCCTGCGCTTGGTCGCGCTTCCCGGCCCAGCTCGCACTTTTGATGAACGCATCCAGCGACTGGCCGGTCAGGTGCTGAAACTTTTCGGCCATCTTGTGGCGTGTGAGCGGGTCATCGCAGCGATCGAGGATGTTGAGGAACTTCCAGCGCGCCTGCTTCGAGTCAGTGTCGTCCTTGGCGGCGACGAGCAACGTCGCGTACGTCGTGGCGTTGAGCTCGGCGACCGACTCCTTCGCTTTCTGAGCAGCGTCGTCGTGAGCCGCACCGGGCTGCGGCTGGACCTGCGCGGCAGCTTCGGCAGGCCTCGCTGCCTCGGCCGGCTTGGCCGGAGCTTGCTGCGCGCTCGCTTTGATCACCTGCTGGACATAGGAGTTGCCCAATGCCTGCATGCAGACGCGAACGATAGAGTCGCGCTCGCGCGGATACTCGGCGACGAGCTTCGCCACGGCGTCCGGGGGCGGCAGTCCGCCGATCATCAGCATCCGCAGTCGCGCGGTGCCTATGCCGGGCGCAACTTCCGGGGTTGCTTGCGCGCTCTGGCGATCGTCGTGACTGTGATCATGAGCCTGCTCGTCACGCGTCCCGCCCTCGAACGACATCTTGGTGAAACTACATTGCCCTGCCGTCCATCGCCGGATCAATCCTTTCCGCGCTGGGTGCAGCATTCCGCTGGTGCGACCAGGCTCTGCTGGTCCGAAAGGAAGGAGTGAATCTGGAAATTCGGTACGTCACCCCGCGGGAACCAGCCCGCGCGACCAACGCCGAGCCCGGCAGGTCGGAAGCGAGCCTTGCGACGATGGTGGTAACGCCGTCGGCGATGCGTAGGCACGCGATCGGATGGGCCGTGAAGAAGACAGCCCCGAAAAATGCAAATCCGGTGGCCCAGGGCGTCAGCATGCCTGAAGGCAGCACTGTCATTACCGCCAATGGGCGAGGTCATGGCAGCACCGCGCGGGGTCGGTGATCACGGCACGTACGAGGTGGGTGACCCAGTAACCTGGGAGGTCCTGATCTCTCTTCGCGAAGGACTCCGGCATTGCGGGGAGCCGGTGACCCGTCTCCGACGAGCGCGCGTTCGGATGCACGCGCAGCCCGAGGAAAAAAAAGCATCCGTCGACGAGGTAGGCCAAGCGCGAGGGATGACCACAGCACTGGCCGACGAGGATCAGGAAGTCGGAGGGCCGCATACGAGCAGTGACGTCGGGGAACGGTTGGCGCCCGGATCCGGCCGAGCGAAGGCGCGCCCGCGCAGATACGAACTTCAGGAGGGAACCATGCCCGATGCATCGACGTCGGAGAAGCTGTCACCAGAACTGCTGAAGGTAGCGGAACGAGCGAAACGAGAATCCGGAGCGAGCTTCCACTCGCTCGCACATCTCATCGATGTCGCAGCGCTGCGACGAGCCTTCGACCGGATCCGCAAGGATGCCGCTGTAGGCGTGGACGGCATGACGAAGGAGCAGCACGTGCAGGAGCTCGAGACTCGTCTCGAGCTCCTGCACGAACGGTTGAAGACGAAGCAGTATCGTCACCAGCCGATCCGCCGCGTGCACATCCCGAAGGGACAACGGAAAGACGCGGCCTATCGGCATCTCGACAATCGAGGACAAGATCGTTCAGGACTCGATCCGAGAGCTGCTGGAGGCGGTGTACGAGCCGGTGTTTCACGAGAACTCGTTCGGCTTCCGGCCCGGTCTGCGCGCCCACGATGCGTTGCGAGTCATTGACTCCGCGGCGATCGGGGGACGAGCCAACTGGCTGCTGGAAGCCGACATCGTGTCCTTCTTCGATCGCATCGACCGACAACGACTGATGGAGATGCTGAACGAACGGGTTCCCGACGGGGCGCTACAGCGCCTTGTCGAAAAGTGCTTGAACGTGGGAATCCTCGACAGCAGGAGCGTGACGACTCCCGACGAGGGAACGACCCAAGGATCCATTCTGTCGCCGCTACTGGGCAACATCTATCTGCACCACGTGCTCGACCTTTGGTTCGAGCGCGAGATACGGCCGCGCCTGCGCGGGCACGCAGTCCTCGTGCGCTACGCCGATGATTTCATCATCGGCTTCGAGCGCGAAGACAATGCTCGTCGGGTGCTGGAGGTGCTGCACAAGCGGATGGCGCGATATGGACTGACACTGCACCCGGATAAGACGCGTCTCTTAGACTTTCGGCGACCGCCGAGAGATCAGAGCGGCGGCAAAGGTCCGAGCAGCGTCGACTTCCTCGGCTTCACGATCTTCTGGAGACGCGGTCTCACGGGAACGTGGAGCGTGGCGTTCAAGACACGGCGTGCGCGCCTCGGGCGGGCCATTCGGCTCGTCTACGACTGGTGTCGAAGCCATCGGCACCTCTCGATCAAGGAGCAGCACGTCGCGCTCAAGCGACGGCTCGACGGACACATGAACTACTTCGGAGTCTCGGGCAACACCCGCAGCCTCTACCGCTTGGTCTTTCACGCCAAGCGCGCGTGGTTCAAGTGGCTCGGACGTCGCAGTCAGCGTGGGCGGATCAGCTGGGAGCGCTTCGTCGCGATCGAGCGGCGCTTCCCGTTACCCGTCCCGAGCATCAGGGTGACCCTGTGGTCGCGCTGATCTTCCGCAAGTCGTATCTGCAGAAGAGCCGGATGGTGGAAATCTCCTTGTCCGGATCTGGCGAGGGCCCGGCGGCAAACCCGCCGGGCTACTCGACCACCCTGTTTGGGTCTGCATCGA